>DALZZF010000001.1:0-636343 GCA_031987605.1 Bergeyella sp.
AAGATAATTTTCTGAGGCTATATTAAAAATTTCGGTAAAATTTTAAATAGGCTCTTAGAGCCTATTTAAATTTTATTGCTAAAAATTTTATAGCTCTTTTGAGATGGATTTTTTGCTTCATGTTTGCAGATTTAGCGGGCTAAATCAAAAATAGGAAGTAGAAAATACGCTCAAAAGAGCATCAAAATTTAGCAAAGATAATTTTCTGAGGCTATATTAAAAATTTCGGTAAAATTTTAAATAGGCTCTAAGTCTTTACAACTTCCGAAATGTGGAAAACTTCTTCTTTCTTTCAGAAAAAAACTTCTTAATTTTGATTTAAAGATAAATCTTTCATCCTAAAAAATCAAACTTTTTTCAATGTATGCATTGGTAGACTGCAACAATTTTTTCGTTTCCTGCGAACGGACTTTGGATTCTCAGCTTGAAGGGAAGCCTGTTGTTGTGCTTTCCAATAATGATGGTTGCGTGGTTTCTCGCAGCAATGAAGCAAAAGCGTTGGGAATTCCGATGGGCGCTCCCGCATTTCAGTACAAAAATCTTTTTAAAGAGCACGATGTGAAGGTGTTTTCGGCAAAGTTTGAACTCTATAATTATTACAGTCAGAAAGTTTCTGAAATTTCTCAAAGCTATGCCCCAAATTCTGAAATCTACAGTATTGATGAACTTTTCCTTGATTTTCACGGATTCAAATATGTGAATCTGGAAGAATATTGTGTTGAAATTCGCAACAGGATTATCCGTGAGCACAATATTCCTGTAAGCATAGGAATTGCCCCGACCAAAACTTTGTGCAAAGTTGCCAACAGAATTGTGAAAAAAGATCCGGATCTTTTCCGGAATGGGGTTTACCGTTTAGATACTCCATCAAAAATTGAAAAAGCACTGAAATGGCTGGATATTGCAGATGTATGGGGAATCGGCAGAAAATATTCGGCGAAAATGCAGGATTCCGGCATTTACAAAGCCTGGGATCTTTTGCAGAAACCGGAAATGTGGGTTCGGAAAATTATGGGAATCCATGGAATAAGAATTGTAAATGAACTTTGCGGAATTCCACAACTGGAACTGGAAAGCCCCGCAAAAAAGAAATCGATTGCAGTTACCCGGAGTTTTATGGAAATGCTGACTGCGAAAGAAGAGGTTCGCGAACGCGTGAAAACTTTTGCACTGTATTGTGCAGAAAAACTTCGGAAACAAAATACCTGCTGCAAAATGATTACGGTGTTTGTGCAAACCAACCGTTTTCGCAAGGAACTTGGGGAATACCGGAATTCCCGAACTTCTGTATTTTCCAATCCTACCAATTCCTCGATTCTTATTGCGAAAGAAGCCAATCTTCTTTTTAATGAAATTTTTGTGGATGGATTTCATTACAAAAAAGCCGGTGTTGTTGTAAATGATTTTGTTCCTGAAGATGCACGGCTAATCAGCCTTTTCGAAAGAGATGTTCAAAACCAACACCTTCCGATTATGAAGGCGATGGACATTCTGAACAAAAAATACGGAAAAGATAAAATACGATTGGGAAGTATGAGTGGAAAAAACACTTTCGGGCGCGCAAAACTTTCCCAAGAATATGAAGAGTTTCTGAAAAAAAATACCCTTCCCGAAGCCAATTTCAGATTTCATTAAAAAACAAAAAATCCTGCCGTACCGACAGGATTTTTTATTGTATATACTGATTTTTCAGTCTTATTCTGCACTTGCAGCTTCAGCCGTGTGTGCTTCTCCTTCTTCATCATCATGATCGTCTCCTGCACCTTTAGTTGCATTTCTAGACATTTTAACAGCCACAATAACTGCGTTGTCCGGATGCACAAATGTATAAAGATCAGATTTAATATCTCCTACATACAATTTATTTCCGATTCTTAGCGGAGTTACATCCACCACGATTTCATCAGGAAGATTTGCAGGAATTGCTTTTACTTTCAGTTTTCTGAAAGACTGGCGAAGAACACCACCGGCAACAACACCTCTGGAACGACCGATAATTCTTACCGGAACTTCCATAATAACCGCTTTGTCATCCGAAAGCTGATAGAAATCTACATGTAGAATTCTGTCTGTAATCGGGTGAAATTGAATGTCCTGAAGTACAGCAGGAATGGTTTGTCCGTCCACTTCAATAGCTACTGTGTGTGCTTCAGGAGTATATACCAGGTTTTTGAAAGACTTTTCTTCAGTAGAAAAGTTCAAAGTTTCCTGACCTCCGTACACAACACAAGGAACTAATTCAGCATCACGTAAAGCTTTTGTAGACTTTTTGCCCACGCTTTCTCTTTTTGTACCTTGAATTGTAATTGATTTCATTATAAAATGTTTAAATTTTTGGTCTGCAAAGATATAAATTTTTTATTAAATAATGAATTTGTTGCTGATGGATTTATGCTCGTGCACACTTTTCATCACATCTGCAAAAAGCGGAGCGCAGGTAAGTACTTTTATTTTGGATGAAAGTTCTGTTTTTACCGGGATTGTATCGGTTACAATCACTTCCTGCAACTGTGAATTTTCGATATTCTGATAAGCATTGCCGGAAAGCACTCCATGGGAAGCCATTGCCCGTACACTTCTTGCGCCGTTCTGCATCAGAATTTCTGCTGCTTTACAAAGGGTTCCTGCGGTATCAATCATATCATCAATCAATACTACATTTCTATCGGTAACATCTCCGATCAGGAACATTTCTTCCACTACATTTGCTTTTTTCCTTTCTTTATAAGCAATTACTACATCTGCTCCCAGATATCCGGCGTAGTTTTTTGCTCTTTTTGCTCCTCCCATATCCGGAGATGCAATGGTAAGATTTTCAAGGTGAAGGGATTTAATATAATCCACAAAAATGGTAGATGCATACAGGTGATCCACCGGAATTTCAAAGAAGCCCTGAATCTGATCGGCGTGTAAATCCATGGTCATAATTCTTGTGGCTCCGGAAGCCGTAAGAAGATTCGCCACCAATTTGGCTCCAATCGGTGCACGAGGTTTGTCTTTCCTGTCCTGTCTTGCTAAACCGTAATATGGAATAACAACGGTAATGTTCTTTGCAGAAGCTCTTTTCGCCGCATCAATCATCAGAAGCAACTCCAGAAGATTGTCGGCAGGTGGAAATGTAGATCCTATAAGGAACACTCTTCCTCCCCGAACAGATTGGTCGAGTACCGGTTCAAATTCTCCATCGCTGAATATTTGAAAATTAATTTTACCCAACTCTTCTCCATAGTACTGCGCAATTTTTTCTGCCAATACTTTGCTGGTTCTTGTAGAAAATAAATAGGTAGCCTGGTCAGCCATTTTTCACTTTTTTTTAGATTGCCACAAATTTAAAAAAATAAAACCACCTGAAAAGTCAAGTGGTTTTAAAAATTCATATTTCAGATTTTATTATTCAATTATGGGAATGTAACTCCGGAATATTGGTTTGGATTTACCAGCGGCAATGTGGATTTATAGGTTTTGTTTATTGCCTTGATAAATTCATTTCCGATCAGTGCATATCCTCTTCCTGTAAGGTGAACTCCATCAAGTGAAAATACGCCTCCGGTTACAAATTTCGCGGTATATTTTACGCCGTCCCATTGGATTCCGGACTGCGAATTTAATTCCTTCAGTTTTGCATTGGCATCTACAAAGGCTAAACCTTTTGCTTCTGCCAGAGATTTTATAATTCCGTTGAATGCGCTTACTGCTGCGGTACATTCTTCAACTTCACCATCTGTCCCTGCAAATTTTCCTCTTAAGACATGCTGATCTTGTAAAGGATAAGAAATTCCGTACTTATTAATTGATTCCGGCACTCCTGCTGCTGCGGTTCCGATTACAGCGGATGTCGTCAATAAAACTAAATCTGCAGATGTTGCCTGCCTTGCCTGCCCGTAAATTTGTCCGAATGCTGCTGCAGTTTGAGCGCCTAATGATGGCGTAAGTGCTGCGGTAATCTGCGGTGCAAGATTGGTTAGTGATTCGTCTTTAATTAAAAGTGGATTGGCGGATGTTTTAGAAATTAAATCCGGAATTCTGTTTCCAGCTCCAAAGGCCGTTAACACCTGTTTCAATGGTCCGTATAAAGATCCGTTTATGGTATCAATGTTGGCATCCTGATTGGATGGAGATCCGGCAGGTGCAGTATTAAATTTATCCGGTGTTAAAGGATTATACGGCACTGTTGTTAAATTCGGAATAGAAGTTACATCCGGCAAGTTGGCAACAACTCCTTTTGCGCCGTTGGCAGTTAATCCGTTTATCAGTAAAGTATAAGCTTGCGTAAACACTTCTGTGGAGGTAATAGGGTTGGTTCCGTCTCCACCTGTGGTGGCATATCCTAAAACATCATTATTCCCGATCCAAAGGGAGAAAAACGTTGGAGACTGAGCCAACGCATCCTGTAGAACTGACGTGGTAGCAGATGATGCAAAACGCACAAAATAAGGATTTGCGGTGAGATTGGTTGGATCCAATCCTGCAGGATTTCCATAACCTGACGCAAGAAGATGGGTAACTTTAGCGCCGGGAACGCCCAAATTCTGGTAAGGTCCC
The DNA here is from genome assembly GCA_031987605.1 of Bergeyella sp. Lineage (GTDB taxonomy): Bacteria > Bacteroidota > Bacteroidia > Flavobacteriales > Weeksellaceae > JAFAGO01. Next base: position 4,543 of record DALZZF010000001.1, read on the forward strand.
TGTGCATAAATGCTGGCTAAAGTTGTGGTTCCGGAAATAACGGGATTTTGGTAAGGAGCCAAAGATCCATTATTGGAAACCAGTACCATTTTATCTTTAAAGTTTACCGCTGCGATCCCTCCAAGATTATCCGCCATCAAAGGTTGTTTGAATTCTCCGCCGCCGGCTAATTTCATCTGCTGGGCAAGCATTGCAGGATATGATTCGTTTTGTCCGTCTATATATAATGCTCCATCGCGCATTCCGGAAGTAAGGGAATTTCCAAGAGCTACATATTTACTGAAATCTGCTTCTCCATTTGTAACCACAACATCCGTAATATCCTGTTCAAAATCGGTATGGCAGGAAGTTATCGAAAGCAAAGTCAGGGCAAGTGCAGATATAAATATTTTTTTCATAATTACATTCTATTTAATAAGGTTATACCGAAGTCCAAGCCCAAAATACCAGGCTTCTGCCTTGGCCTGTCCATAAAAATTATAATATGCATTGGCAACATCTCTGCTTTTCGGAAGCGGTTTTGCAGCTGCTAAATCCACGCCTATTGCACCGAAGTTAAGCCCTAAACCGGCAGTGATTACATTTGAATCAAAGGAAGGAGTTTCCGGAATGAAGTTTTCATCGGAATACGGTGATTCATCATAATACCATCCCAATCTACCTGCAAACAAATCGGTAAATTTATATTCTGTTCCTACACGAACGGTTTTCGTGTTTTTAAAGTTTTTGGGCGTAACCAAAACCGTTGGATCGGTCTGGTTTCCAACCGGAGCATTGGCAAAATCAAGCGTTAATTTGTCATAATCGCTCCATCCTGTGTAATTGAAATCTGCTGCCACTTTCCATTTCGGAGTGATTTTGTAAGCAAACCCTATTGTATATTCATCCACCAAAGGCAAAGTTGCGGTAAAACCATCCTGTCCGTTTGCATCAATTCCCATTACAGAATAAAGACTTGGCGAAACGTTAAATGTTGCGATTCCGTTCTTCGCTTTCATATCAACCGGTGAACGGTAAGCAATACTCACATCAAGTTTTTCGCTGGGCTGGAAATAAAACCCAATTCCGAATCCGCTTCCTGATGCTTTTTCATCCAATATATTCATGCTGCCGTTAAATTGTGTAACCGCTTTATCCCAGTCCACTTTTCCTTTCGCAATGATGTAGCTTGCTCCGAAAGATGCCCATGGTGCCAGTTTCACCGAAACCATTGGCTGATAATAAAATCCTTGCAATTGCATTCTCTGCACCATTTCTTTCCCTGCCCAATCATCCGGCCATTCAATTGTGCTTCCGAAAGGGGTTGAAAAACTAAATCCGACCGAAAAATTATCCACAACTTTATACGTAATTGCCGCATAAAGTGGAGTTCCGACAGGACTGTTGGTTTCGTAAGACTGTAATGTTGTAGGATTCTGGTAGGTCACTTTAGACAATGCCCCAAATCCTCCTACAGCCACACTTAATTTCGCAGGGATAAAAGACATTGATGCCGGATTGAAAAATGCGGCACTGGCATCTTCGGCATGTGCGCTGGTGTGTGCCATCGCAAGTTGCTTTACTCCTTGCAAAGACACCCGGAAACCTCCTGCATAAAGCATCGCTCCGGACATAATTGCAGTTGTAACAATTATTTTTCTCATATTCATAAAAAGGTATTAATGTTTCAAATATAAAATTATTTTTTGTTCGGGTGTTAAATTATCATAAAGTTTTTAAACAAATGCCTGAAATACAATCTGTTTAATTTTTGACAAAAACATAACAAATTGATTTTGTTTAAGTTAACTTTAAAACAATGCCATTCAACACATAATGATTTATTTTGTTTTATTTAAACACGACTAAAAAAACAAGATCTAAAACTATGAAAAACAGCACGAAATGATTTTTTTCAATTTCTTAAATTTCATTATTTCCAACCCTAATGAAATACCTCTATTATAATTCTTTACCAGTATTGAAATTTAATTTTAACTTTGCACTTAATTAATTATAAAAACATATTATGAGTTGTGGATGCAAAACATCCGGAGATTCTTCTCATTCATGTGGCACAAAATCCAGCACCGGATGCGCAAGCGTAGATACTTGTGGAAACAGTTACAAACTAAGCGTATTCGACTGGCTATCAAATATAAACAACCCATCCCCTTCCAAAACAGATTTTGTAGAAGTCCGTTTTAAGAATGATCGTAAAGGGTTTTATAAAAATGTAAATCACCTTCCGTTGCATATCGGAAGTGTTGTCACAGTAGAATCAAGTCCGGGGCACGATGTGGGTGTCGTAAGTCTTTCAGGAGAACTGGTGAAAATCCAGATGAAAAAGAAAAGACAAAGCGAAGACAATCCGCTGAAAATCTATAGATTAGCCAATCAAAAAGATATAGAAATATGGCAAAGCGTACGCGAAAAAGAAAACAGCGTAAAAGTTGAAGCCCGAAAAATAGCCCAACATCTTCGTCTGGAAATGAAAATTACCGATGTGGAATTTCAGGGCGACGGTGGAAAAGTAACTTTCTATTATACCGCCGAATCCAGAGTGGATTTCAGACAATTGATTAAAGAATTTGCCGGCACTTTCCGAACCAAAATCGATATGAAACAAATTGGTTTCCGGCAGGAAGCCGCCAAAATCGGTGGAATTGGATCATGCGGAAGAGAACTCTGCTGTTCAACTTGGCTTACCGATTTCAGATCTGTAAATACCAATGCTGCAAGATATCAGCAATTGAGTATTAATCCTCAGAAATTGGCCGGACAGTGCGGAAAATTGAAGTGCTGCCTGAACTATGAACTCGATTCCTATCTTGATGTTCTGAACGATTTCCCATCCACTTCAACCACCATTGAAACCGAAAAAGGAAAAGCATTCTGTATAAAAATTGATGTTTTCAAAAAGAAAATGTGGTTTGCATATGTAGATCATTCCATGGCGTGGTACGATCTTGATATTCAGGTGGTTAAAAACCTTATCCGCCAGAATTCCAAAGGTGAAAAAACCGCTCCGCTCGAAGATCTGATTGAGAAAAACACCTTTGCTCCTGCAGAAAAAGATTTGATTCAGGAAAACAGCGTGGACCGTTTTGAGCGCAAAAGAACCCCTTCCAAAAACAACAATAATAAGAAAAGAAGGGATTCCCAAAATGGAAATAAAAACCCAAGAAACAACCCGGAAAACAAATCCGAAAACAAGCAAGAAAACCGTACTGAAAACAAAAATCAGAATAATCCGGTAAATAAACCGGCCAATCAGAATACTGAAAATCCGAGAAAAAACAACAATCAAAACCGGAATCAGAACCAGAACCGCAACAAAAACAATCCGAAGAATAAATTTCAACCCAAAAAAAATAATGACAAATAAGATTCTGCATCTTTTATTCGTTTTATTGCTGTTTTCAAGTTGCAACTCTTCCGGTGAAGCCGTTCATGTAAACGCTTTAAACGGAAAGTGGAACAAAAAAAATGCTCAGATTTTCAATTTTAATATTGAAGACGCTCAGCATCCGAAAAACATTATATTTGTGGTAAGAAACAATAATGATTATCCGTACAGCAACCTTCGGCTTATCGTAAGTTTAGAAGACTCCAAAAGCAAGAAAAAAATTACAGATACATTAAACTATACCATGGCAAAGCCCAACGGCGAATGGATTGGAAAAGGTTTTGGCGACACCAAGGAAATCCTGTTCCAGTACAAATTAGATTATACGTTCCCACAAAACGGGAAATATACGCTGAAAGCAATACAGGCAATGCGAAACGACACTTTGCCGGGAATTGAAGATTTTGGTATAAAAATAGAATCCGTAAAACCTCAGGAAAGGGATGGAAAATAAAAGAAACAAAACGACAGCAGAGCAAAAAACATTTCCTCTGCCTCCCAAAAAACAAACCCCTAAAAAAACAGGGTGGAAAAGATGGGTGAAATTTATTTGGGTTGGACTCATTGCAGCAGTAATCGGGATTGCAGCACTTTTTTTCGCGGTTTCCGAAGGCTTTCTCGGCGAAATGCCCGACGTAAAAGAACTGGAAAATCCGGATATTTATGTTGCTTCCGAAATCTGGTCTTCGGATGGCATTCGTTTAGGAAAATTCGAAAAAGAAAAAACACAACCCGTAACCTACAAAGAATTGCCGCCATATCTCGTATATGCACTTCAGGCGAAAGAAGATGAGCGTTTTAAAGAGCATTCCGGAATTGATATTCAATCCGTTGCCAGAGCCATCGTATTTGGTGGAAAACGAGGGGGAGGTTCCACCATTACACAACAGTTGGCAAAACTTCTTTTCACCGGATCTGCTTCTCAGAATAAAGTTCAGAGAGCCTTTCAAAAACTAAAAGAATGGGCCGTTGCCGTAAGTCTTGAAAAAAGGTATACCAAAGAAGAAATTATCACCTTGTATTTCAATAAATTCGACTTTACCTATAATGCAAACGGTATTGAAATGGCTTCCCGAATTTATTTCAATAAACACACCAATCAACTCACATTACCGGAAGCAGCCATGTTTGTTGCGATGCTTGAAGCTCCAATAGCCAATAATCCGCTTCGTAATCCTGATCGTGCAAAAAAACGGAGAGACGTCGTTCTTTCCCAAATGAAAGAAACCGGGTATATTGATGATGCGATTTATCAGAAAGCACTTTCGACTCCGATTGTAGTTGATTATCATCCGGTAAAAACTGTTGAAGAAGGCTATTCCGCCTATTACAAACACTACCTCAGAAAAGAAATTGATGGCTATTTAAAAGAATACGAAAAGAAAACCGGAAAACCATTAAGCCTTTACAAAGACGGGCTGAAAATCTACGTCACTCTGGATTCCAAAATGCAGAAATACGCCGAAGAAGCCATTAAAGAACACCTCACTGATTTGCAGAGAAGATTTGATGCCGAACAAAGAGGAAGAAAGCAAAGACCTTTCTATTACCTCAACGAAAAGCAGATTAATAGTGTAATGATGCAGGCGGTAAAAAGAACCGGAAGATACAAGCAACTTAAAAATGCGGGCGTTCCGGAAGATTCCATTATTATGGAATTCAAACAGCCGGTGAAAACTTCAATCTTCACCTGGAACGGAGAAGAAGAAGTAGAAATGTCGCCTTGGGATTCCATCCGTTATCACAAACAGATTGCGCAGGCCGGACTGATGTCTATGGTTCCCGGAACAGGAGAAATCAAAGCCTGGGTTGGAGGAATCAACTGGCAGCACTTCCAATACGACCATATTAAACAGGGAAAAAGACAGGTAGGATCCACTTTTAAACCATTTGTTTACGCCACTGCAATTATGAAATTGGGAATGACCCCTTGTTCCACCATTTCCAATGCTTCCTATAATTACAAAGGCTGGAAAGTTTCTGGTGGAGGCGGAATGGTTTCCATGAGAGATGCACTTGCAAAATCCCTGAATCCGGTTGCAGCAAGGCTAATTCAGGAAACAGGAGTAGATGCTGTTATCCAGACCGCAAGAGATTTGGGTGTAACCAGTGATATTCCCAGAAACAATACCATTGCATTGGGGTCTTCAGATATTACCATTTATGAAATGTTGGGCGCCTATTCCACATTCGGAAACTATGGAAACTACATAAAACCCGAAATGGTATGGAGAATTGAAGACGCAAACGGAAGAGTAATTAAAGAAGTAAAACCTGAAATTAAAGAAGTCATGAACGAGCTCTATGCATACACCATGATTGATCTGATGAAAGGGGTTACCGCATACGGAACCGCTTCTGGAGAATTAAGAAGAAGAGGTATTTCGGCAGCTGTAGAAATTGCAGGAAAAACCGGTACCACCAACGAAAACTCGGACGGTTGGTTTATGGGAATTGTACCCAATCTTGCAACCGGAGCCTGGGTAGGCTGGGAAGACCGTGCTACACACTTTTTTGGAACCGGAGAAGGACAAGGTGCAAAAATGGCATTACCGATTTGGGCCATTTACATGAAAAAAGTTTGGGCTGATAAAGATCTTGGAATCTCGCCGGATGATAAATTCATTAAACCTTCCAACTGGACAGGAAACTGCTCCGATCTTCAGGGATTGGGCGGAGGTTACGGTGATGATGGAGGATTGAGGACGATGGATCAAATCAAAAATCCGGAACCCGTTCAGGAAAACAATTCTTCCGGAGGAAACAAACCCGTGAAAAAAGAAGAAAACACCGTCAATGAAAACCTGAATACAGGAGAAGATATTGACTTTAATAAATAATATCAATCTGCGATATTTTCAACATCCTTTCATAAAACTGAAGGGATGTTTTTATTTTTACGACCTTTGAAATATGAATTTAGATCAGATCAAACAACCTTTTATTGAGATCTTTCCCGGAGATTTCAGCAATAATCCGATGCAGCGGCAAACCCCGAAAGTGCTTTTTTCCACCGTGTATCCGGAAAAATTTCCCGAGGCAAAGCTCCTGATTTTCAACGAAAAACTTTCGGAAGAAATCGGTTTGGGTAAAATTGAAAATCAGCACGATCTGAATTTCCTTTTCGGGCAGGATCTTCCTAAGCACCTGAAAACTTATGCTACGGCATACGCCGGACATCAGTTCGGAAACTGGGCCGGACAATTGGGAGACGGAAGAGCCATCAACGCCGGAGAAATCACCAATAAAAAGGGTAAAAAAGCAGAACTTCAATGGAAGGGAGCCGGAGCAACACCCTATTCCAGACATGCGGATGGAAGGGCTGTTTTGCGTTCTTCCGTTCGGGAATATTTAATGAGCGAAGCGATTCATCACCTCAAAATTCCCACCACCAGAGCATTAAGTTTGGCATTAACCGGAGAAATGGTGGTTCGGGATATGATGTACAACGGAAATCCCAAAGATGAAAAAGGTGCCGTCATCATTCGTACCGCCGAAAGTTTTCTGCGTTTTGGTCATTTCGAACTCATGTCTGCCCAAAAAGAAACCGAAAATTTAAAAAAACTGGCAGATTTTGCCATTGAAGAATATTTCCCTGAAATTAATTCAAATTCCGAAAATAAATACAAAGAATGGTTCGCTTCTGTTGCCGAAAAAACAGCAGATTTAATGGTGGATTGGATGCGCGTTGGTTTTGTGCACGGGGTAATGAATACCGATAATATGTCGTTGCTTGGCTTAACCATCGACTTTGGACCGTTTTCGATGATGGATGAATACGATCTGAATTTCACACCAAACACCACCGATTTGCCCGGAAGAAGATATGCGTTCGGAAGACAGCCACAAATTGCACAGTGGAATCTCTGGCAGTTTTCCAATGCTATTTTTCCTTTGATTGAAGATGCAAAATTTCTGGAAAATACGCTGAACGAATTCTCTTCAACCTTCTGGAAAAAACACGATGAAATGCTCTGCCGGAAATTCGGTTTTGATTCCCTTCTTCCGGAAGATGAACATTTTTTTACCGAATGGCAGCAACTGATGCAGGATCTTCATTTGGATTACACTTTGTTTTTCAACCAATTAGAACGATGGGATAATTCTGATGCCAAAGCATTATTCCTGCCTTGTTTTTATCATATCCCGACCGAAAACGATTGGGACAGATTGTTGACATTTTTACAGAATTTTCAGGTTCGCTCTTCAAAAAATACTATTTCAAAGGAAGAATCCCAATCTTTGATGCAAAGCAATAATCCGAAATTTATTCTCAGAAACTATCTGCTGTACCAGTGCATTGAAGAACTTGAAAACGGAGAAACCCAACTTTTGAATCGACTGATGAATGCTCTGGAAAATCCGTATCAGGAAATGTATCCCGAGTTTTCAGTAAAACGTCCTTCGGAATTCAACGGAACTTTAGGATGTTCCATGCTTTCCTGTAGCTCGTAAATGCTTATTTTTGCGCCAGATTCCGCATTGATGAAACGCAAGATAAAAGACTTTTTTAAAACCCTTTTTCCGAGCAGCAAAATTGAACTTGTTCTTTTTCTGATTTTTATAATTTCCTATGGAAGTCTGGCGTGGTATATTGCTGAAAATTACCGGATTGTGTTCGACAATAGAATTCCCTGGGATGCGTATTTCAGTTTTGATAATCGTGCTATCGTAACAACGGGCGGTGGTTTTGAACGGCATCCGCTTTCCAATTATTTCTTTGATGCACTTCGGAATTTTGCCCTTTGGATTTCAGGTGGAAAAATGAACACGGATTTCAGATTGGTGCTTTCGCTTTCCAGTGCTCTGATGATCGCATTAACGAATATTCAGATTTTCAAATATTTACGAAATATTGTCCGCCTTCCGAATTTTGTCGGAATTTTTTTAACGGTGATGTTTTCTTTTTTTGTAACTCCGATTTTGCTTTCTTTTACTCCTGAAACTTATACCTATTCACTGTTTTTCCTCACTATTTTTAATTATTATGCTGCTTTAAAACTCCGTAAAAACGAAAAAATTTCAGGAATTGCATTAGCGTTGGGAGGAATTTCGGTTGGAGGAATGACAGTTACCAATATTGCAAAAGTGTATCTTCCTGTTCTTTTTGAAAAAGGGCTTTTCCGAAGCTGGAAACATTTTGGAAATGCTACTTTGCGTGTTTTAATATCCATTGCAGTATTTGCATTGCTTTATTTAAACCGTTTGAATTTTCAGTACGAAAAGTTTTTTTCCAAGGCAGAACAACAATATGAAAAATTTTCAAATGCCGATAAAATTCCGGTTTGGGATATGATTTGGTCTTGGTTTTTTGGTGGAAACATTTTGTTTTCCAGTTTTGAAATCCGCGATTATCACAACAAAGAAAAAACATTTTACTTCAAAGCACTTTTCATGGAAGCCTATTCTTCTTGGCTGCTTTATGCTGCAATTGCTTTGATTTTTGGATTGATATTCTGGAGCTGGATAAAAAATTTCAAAAATCCGCTGGTTCAGATTTTAATGCTTTCATTTATAATTGATGTGGTGATTCATTGCGTTGCAAAATTCGGATTGCATACCGCATATATTTATGGTGGACATTTTATTTTCGTTGTACCTTTACTATTGGGCTGGCTTTTTTATGCTTACCGAAAAAATGCTTGGATGCTTTCGGGAATTTTTACGGCATTATGTTTATTTTTCGTGGTTTTGGTGATGAATAATGCATTTCGTATGCAAGAATTTTTCCTGTTTCTCCATACGTTTTATCAGGCATAAATCCCTTATTTTTCTTAATTTTACACTTTCTTTTTCGGATGAAAAGAGATGCTCTTTTGCCTGAAAAAATTCCCTGAAAAACAATGTTTAATTAAATTTCATTTTACGGTCAAATGTTATATCAAAGAAGCAGTGCGCTTTTCTTAGAAGCTCAAAAATATATTCCCGGTGGAGTCAATTCTCCGGTTCGTGCCTTTAAATCCGTTGGCGGAACTCCGCTTTTCATTAAAGAAGCAAAAGGAGCTTATCTGTATGATGAAGACGGCAAAAAATACATCGATTATATCAATTCCTGGGGACCAATGTTATTGGGACACGCTTTTCCGCCGGTGGTGGAAGCCGTAATTGAAAAAACAAAACTCGGAACTTCTTTCGGAACCCCCACAGAAATCGAAACCGAAATCGCAAAATTAGCGGTGGAAATGGTCCCGAATATCGACAAAATCCGTTTTGTAAATTCCGGAACTGAAGCGTGTATGAGCGCAGTTCGTTTGGCACGAGGATTTACCGGAAAAGAGAAAATCATCAAATTCCGTGGTTGTTATCACGGGCATTCGGATTCTTTTCTGATTGCCGCCGGAAGCGGACTTTCCACTTTTGGTATTCCTTCCAGCCCGGGCGTTACCAAAGGAACGGCAAAAGATACTTTGCTTGCCGATTACAATGATATAATCTCTGTTGAAAAATTATTTCAGGAAAATAAAAACGAAATCGCCTGCATTATTGTGGAACCCGTAGCCGGAAATATGGGCTGTGTTCCGCCTGTGAACGGTTTCTTGGAAAATCTGAGAAAAGTGTGTGATGAAAACGGTGCATTATTGATTTTTGATGAAGTAATGACGGGCTTCAGACTTGCAAAAGGAGGTGCTCAGGAATTATTCGGAATCAACGCCGATATTGTAACTTTCGGAAAAGTAATAGGAGGTGGACTTCCGGTTGGTGCATTTGCCGCACGCAATGAAATTATGGATTATCTGGCTCCGGTTGGCCCGGTTTATCAGGCCGGAACCTTATCCGGAAATCCTTTGGCAATGGCAGCAGGTTTAGCCATGCTGAAAGCCATTCAAAATGATGATGAAATTTTTTCGAGGTTGGAAGAAAAAACAAAATATCTGGAAAACGGACTGCGAAATGCTTTCACTAAAAACCAAAGAAAACATGTAATCAACAGGGTTGGCTCAATGATTTCCGTGTTTTTCTGCGACGGAAAAGTCGAAAATTATGAAGATGCCGGAAAGGGAGATACACCGGATTTTAAAGCATTTTTCCACGGTTTGCTGGAAAGAGGAATTTATATTGCTCCGTCTTCTTACGAAACCTGGTTTATTACCGATGCTTTAACCTATGATGATCTGGATGAAACCATAAAAGCGGTGGCGGAAGTAACGAAATAGTCCAAAATCCTCTTTTGCAAGCGGTGAATATTCAATTGCATGCCAAAATATCATCCTGAAAAATTCCGTTGCGTCGTTGTGTTTAACATTTTAAACCACAGCGACACGGGGTTTTCACGGAGAATACGAGACTTTGTCCTTTCGTAATTCCCAAATCGTAAATCGTAAATCTAAAATCCAATGAGATTGCCACGTCGTTCGTGCCTCACTCCTCGCAATGGCACATGCACCGTCATTGCGAGGACGACCGCAGGGAGGACGAAGCAATCCCATAAATCGTCCATGCTTATTACTTTCTTAACAAAACCGCGGCTTCTTTCGCAAAATAAGTAGAAATCAAGCTTGCTCCCGCTCTTTTGATGCAGATTAACTGTTCCATCATTACTTTGTCGTGATCGATCCAGCCATTTGCGGCAGCGGCTTTTACCATTGCATATTCTCCGGAAACATGATAAACGGCAACCGGAATATTCACGGCGTTTTTTACTTCACGAACAATATCCAGATAGGCGGTTCCAGGTTTTACCATGACCATATCTGCTCCTTCTTCCACATCGTAAAGGGCTTCTTTAATGGCTTCCAGACGGTTGGCATAATCCATCTGATAGGTTTTTTTATCTTTCGGTACTTCCACTTCACTTTCTTTCGGTGCGGAATCCAAGGCATCACGGAACGGGCCATAAAATGCGGAAGCATATTTTGCAGAATAGCTCATAATGCCCACATTCTGGAAACCGGCATTGTCCAAACCTTCTCTTAATCGGAGAACGCGACCGTCCATCATATCGGAAGGCGCGACAAAATCAGCGCCGGCTTCCGCATGAGAAACCGCCATTTTTACTAAGGCTTCAACAGTGGAATCGTTTTCAATATCGCCGTTTACGATAATTCCATCGTGACCATAAATTGAATACGGATCAAGCGCAACATCGGGCATTACGATGATTTCCGGGAAATTGTTTTTGATGGCACGGATGGCATTTTGCATCAAACCATTGGGATTCCAGGCTTCTTTTCCGGTATTGTCTTTTAAAGATTCGTCTACTTTTACGTACAGATTAAGCGCGCGGATTCCAAGATTGTAGAGTTCTGCAATTTCCTTTAACAGTTCATCCAGCGAATATCTGAAAATTCCGGGCATGGATGGAATTTCGATCTTTTTATTTTCACCTTCACACACAAACATCGGAAACATAAAATCAGTGACTTCCAGTGTGGTTTCACGAACGAGACTTCTTACAGATTCGTTTACTCTTAATCTTCTACCTCTTTGTAATGGAAACATTTTCTTTTTAAACTAAAATTTTAGGTTAATATACTTTTTCAATCCAGTTCACAGGATTTTGAAGCACTTTTAATAATTTTTCTTCTTCGGAATCAGGTTCAGGCCGATAATCATAAATCCACTGCACATGCGGCGGCAAACTCATGAGAATGGACTCAATCCTTCCGTTGGTTTTTAAGCCAAATAACGTTCCTCTGTCGTGAACCAGATTGAATTCCACATATCGTCCTCTGCGGATTTCCTGCCATTTCCGGTTTTCTTCGGAATAGTTCAATTCTTTTCTTTTTTCCACGATGGGCACATAACTTTCAAGAAATGAATTCCCGACTTCTGTTACAAAATTATACCAATCCTGCATCGTCATTTCATCGGTTTTCTTCAAATAATCAAAGAACAAACCGCCAATTCCTCTTGCTTCATTTCGGTGAGAATTCCAGAAATACCGATCGCAAACGTCCTTATATTTCGGATAAAATTCCGGATGATGCAGATCGCAGGCTTTTTTGCAGACTTCATGAAAATGAACGGCATCTTCTTCAAATAAATAATACGGCGTTAAATCCTGACCGCCACCAAACCAGGAATCGATGATATTTCCCTGCTTATCGTACATTTCAAAATAACGCCAGTTGGCATGAACGGTGGGAACCATCGGGCTTTTCGGATGAATAACCAAACTTAAACCGCAAGCAAAAAAATCGGCTTCATCTACACCAAACATTTTTTTCATGGAATCCGGAAGTTCACCGTGAACCGCAGAAATATTCACTCCGCCTTTTTCAAAAACTTTTCCGTTTTCAATCACTCTGGTTCTTCCGCCGCCACCTTCAGGTCTTTCCCAAAGATCTTCACGAAACTTTGCCTCACCGTCTAATTCTTCAAATTTTTCGGTAATCTGATCTTGTAGATGTTGAATGTATTGATAAAACTGTTCTTTCATCACCTTAGGATTTAGGACTGATAATTTTTCACCGCATCTACAAATGCTTTTGCGTGATCTACCGGAATATTCGGTAAAATTCCGTGTCCGAGATTGGCGATATAGCGGTCTTTTCCGAATTCATCAATCATTTCCTTCACCATTTTCTGGATAACCGGAATCGGCGATAATAATCTTGAAGGATCAAAATTCCCCTGAAGTGTTATTTTTCCACCGGAAAGTTTTCGCGCTGTTATCGGATTGCAAGTCCAGTCTACTCCTAAGGCAGAAGCCTTGGATTGAGCCATTTCATCGAGCGCAAACCAGCAGCCTTTACCAAATACAATCACCGGAGAAACCTCCGATAACGCTTCAACAACCTGATTGATATACTGCCACGAAAACTCCTGATAATCTGTTGGTGAAAGCATTCCGCCCCAGGAATCGAAAATCTGAACGGCATTTACGCCGGTTTTTACTTTTTCTTTTAAATATAAAATCGTGGTATCGGTAATTTTCTGCAATAATTGATGGGCAGCAACGGGATTTGTAAAACAGAATGCTTTTGCTTTATCAAAAGATTTTGAACCTTTTCCTTCGACCGCATAACAGAAATTCGTCCATGGCGAACCTGCAAAACCAATCAGAGGAACCTCATCATTCAGCATTTCCTTGGTTAGTTTTATCGCATCCATCACATATCCCAAACTTTCGTGAATATCGGGTATGAAGACTTTTTCAACATCTTCCGCACTACGAATCGGATTTGGCAAAACCGGACCAATATTTTCCTGAAGTTCGACCTCAATGCCCATTGCCTGTGGAATAACCAAAATATCCGAAAACAAAATGGCGGCATCCGGCTGAATAATCCGGATCGGCTGAACCGTGATTTCGGCAGCGAGTTCGGGCGTTTTGCAACGGGTGAAAAAATCATATTTTTCGCGAAGCGCGCGAAATTCCGGAAGGTATCTTCCTGCTTGACGCATCATCCAAACCGGCGGTCGTTCTACGGTTTCACCTTTTAAGGCTTTTAAAAATAAATCGTTCTTTATCATATTAAATGGTAGGGGCAAAATATTTCAAACAATCATCGATTACCGCATCAATATTTTGTTCCCGGGAGATTTGAATTTGTTTTGTATCCACTGTTAATGCACCTGCCGTGGTGGTTCCGATGCAAAAACAGATTTCATTGCTGATGGAATTTTCTTTAAAAAAACTTTCAATTCCGGACGGACTGAAAAAGAGAATGCCTTCTAATTTTTCATCCATTTTGTGTGGAGTTATAAAAGTTTTATACACTTCATACTCAGCAAAATGGATCTTATTTTTTAGCAACATTTCGGATAAAACTGCTCTTCTAATATTTCCGCAAAAATGAACCGTTTTTTTTGTGCTGTATTTTGCTATAATCTTTTGCGCAAGTTCTTCAGCGTAATTTTCGGTTTCCAAAACGGTAAATCCGAAATCCTCCAATATTTTTTTAGTCTGATGTCCGACACAAACGGCGGGTGTTTTTTTTAAAAGAGTATAAAACTCACTTTCCGCAATACTTTTCACTGCATTTTTAGAGGTGAAAATCAGCAAATCCGCATCATATTTATATTGAAAATCAACAGGTTGAATTTGAATAAAATCTGCATCAATCAATTCAATTCCGTAATTTCTGAATTTTTCAGACTGCTGATGATTCAGTTTTTTGGTGGATAAAACTCGAACGGACATGGCTTTATTTTTTCAGTTCGCGGCTGATGTTTTCCATCAACTCTTTTCCGCCATTTTCCAGAATTTCCTTTGCGGCCTTTTCGCCTGCATTTTCCCAATCGTTGAAACCGATTACTTTTTCAACTTCAATTTTATCTTTGCCGTCAATGGAAAGCAGATTTCCTTTAAACACAATTTTTTGAGCTTCTTCATCAAATGTCGCCAATGCTGCAATCGGTGCTGTACAACCGCCTTCCAGAGTTTTCAAAAACTGTCTTTCGATATGCGTTTCGATGTCCGCTTTTTGATCGTTCAGTTTTGAAAGGGCATTTACAGAATAGTCATCATTTTCCAAAGCAACGACTAAAAGTGCACCCTGAGCCGGAGCAGGAAGCATCCAATCCAGTGCTGTATATTTTTGATTATCAATATTTAAACGTTCCAAACCTGCTTTTGCAAAAATAGCTCCGTTCCATTGATGATTCTGTAATTTTTGAAGCCTGGTCTGCACATTTCCACGCAAATTTTCCACCTCGTGAAGCGGAAAACGATTGAGCCATTGCGCTTTTCTGCGAAGTGATCCGGTTGCAACAATTCCTTCACCGGAAAGAAAGTCCAGATTGTCTTTGTACACCAGAACATCTTCGGTTTCCCCGCGTTCCAGAACGGCGGCTTTTACAATTCCTTTCGGCAAAGTTGTGGGCACATCTTTCATGGAATGCACGGCAATATCAATCTTGCCTTCCAACATGGCGATGTCCAGAGTTTTGGTGAAAATCCCGATAATTCCGAGTTCGTACAAAGGCTTGTGAAGCAGCAGATCTCCGTCGGATTTTACAGAAACGATCTCGGTTTGAAAACCAATGTTCTGCAACTGATCCGAAACATGATGAGCCTGCCAAAGCGCAAGTTTGCTGTCGCGCGTCCCGATGCGAATAACTTTATGCATTCCGGATCGGTTCTAACTGAAAAATTTTGCCCAACCATTCTGCACTTTCCTCAAGATCGGAATTTTCATCTTTAAAATGCGAGGCAAAATGTGCCGTTATTTTCTGGATGATATTGGCGGTAATCATTTCGGCCTGAACCTCATCGAAATTCTCGAATTTCTTTTTATGATAGTTCATTTCGTTGTTTTTGATGTCTTCAAACTTCGCTTTTAAAGCATGAATGGTCGGCGCATATTTTCGGGCATGGCTCCATTTGAAGAAATCTTCTTTTACTTCCTCAATAATTTCTAATGCTTTCGGGATATGTTTTTTACGGTTTTCAATAGTCTGATTGGTCATTTGCGACAACTGATCCAGATGAATCAACTGCACATTTGCAAATTCCTGAATCGTTTCTTCCACATTTTTCGGAACCGATAAATCCAGAATCAAAAGATTTTTATTTTCCGGAATCATTTCTGTGGTAACGGTGGGCTGCGGAGCTCCGGTTGCCACAATCAGAATATCCGTTCCCTGAATTTCAGTTTCCAGATCTTCAATATTTTTTACCGAAACGTTGAATTTATCCGAAATTTTCTCTGCTTTTTCTTTGGTGCGGTTAATCAAAGTAATATTGTGACCTGCCGTGTGTTTCACTAAATTTTCGCAGGTATTTTTCCCGATTTTTCCAAGGCCGAAAAGAAGGATTTTTTTCGCCGAAATATTCGGAACATTTTCCAGAATATACTGTACGGAAGCAAATGAAACCGATGTTGCCCCGGAACTGATTTCCGTTTCGTTTTTAATTCTTTTGCTCGCCTGAATAACGGCATTAATCAACCTTTCAAAATAATTATCTGAAAGTCCTTTGGACTGAGATAATTTGAAACCGCCTTTTACCTGTGCAATAATTTCAAAATCACCCAGAATCTGGCTCTCCATCCCGGTTCCCACTTTGAAAAGATGCGAAACCGCTTCATTGTTTTTATGAATATACGCCACTTTCTGGAAATCTTCCACATTTCCGTTGCTGAAACGGCACAACAAAGAAATTAACTGATAGGGATGTTCTGCAAAACCGTAAATTTCGGTTCTGTTGCAGGTTGAGATTACAAAAATCGGAGAAATTCCTTCAGTTTTTGCCTGATTCAGGAGGCTTTCTTTTGCTTCGTCGTTCAAACTGAATTTACCGCGCATTCCGGCATCTGCCTTTTGATAACTCAATCCTACAACGTAGAAATGCCTGGTTTTCAATATATCTTTTCCTTCCATTGGAAATCTTTGCTTCATAAAATTTCGACTACAAATTTAAAAAGGCACATTTCAAAAAAATAACGCTAAAAGTACAATTAATACCCTTCAAAGTTTTTAGAATATTTTCATTCAAGTAAAACCATTTAAATAACTGACAAGCAAATATTTAATTAAAACATCGGATTAAAATTTAGAATAGTTCTAAATTAGTTTTTTCATTTATTTATGTTTATATTTGTCGCAAAAATATCGCTATGAGTACCGTTGACGACATTTTGCTGGAAGAAGATTTAATCTGCATGAGAATCTGGAACGATACTGATTCTGTGCAGGTTACAGAACGAAACATGTCTTCCGATGCCATACAGTTTCATTTTGTTTTGAAGGGAAGTGCTACGTTTTTATTCAATGGCGGAAATTATAAAATGCCGGTAAGTGCAGAAATGGGGTTAATCCTTTTTAATCCTGAAAAAGGCATCCCGCTCCATGTAGAACTGGTTCCCGAAACCTGGATTGTAAGCATTGCCATTCCCGTAAAAAAATTCCACAGTTTATTTTCTTCCGAGGCAGAATTTATTCCGTTCCTGAACAGGGAAAGCGCCGGAAAAAAGCATTATTCTCAGGAAAAACTCAGCCCTTCGGTTTTAGCGGTTTTATTTCAGATTATGAATTTCAGCCTGCATTCATCAATGAAAAAACTGTATTATACCGGTAAAGTATTTGAAGTTTTAAGCCTGCTTTTTAACAAACCGGACGAAAATAATAATGATGCATGCCCGTTTAAATCCGACAGCGAAGACACTTCCAAAATCCAGAAAGCCAAAGATATCCTGCTCGAAAATATGGCCGAACCTCCGACTTTGCAGGAACTTTCTGCGGAAGTAGGATTGAATATCAAGAAATTGAAGGAAGGCTTTAAAAGCATTTATGGCGACACGGTTTACGGTTTTTTAATCGATTACAAACTGGAATTTGCCAGAAAACTGCTCGACAGCGGAACTTATAATGTAAATGAAGTGGGCTGCAAAATCGGTTACAGCACCGCAAGTCATTTTATTTCGGCATTCAAAAACAAATACGGGATTACCCCGAAAAAATACCTGACCAAACATCAGACAACAGCAAGCAGTTAATGGCTTATTGCTTAATTAATACTTTATAAATGAAAGGTGTACTTTTAGTCAATCTCGGTTCTCCGGAAGCCCCAACTCCGGAAGCCGTAAAACCTTACCTCGACGAATTTTTAATGGACGAACGCGTGATCGATTTGCCGTATTGGCTGCGGTGGTTCGTGGTTCGCCAGATTATTTTGAGAACAAGACCGAAAAAATCCGCTGAAGCGTATGAAAAAATCTGGTGGGAAGACGGATCTCCATTGATTGTGATCTCCAGAAGAACTCAGGAAAAAGTTCAGAAATTAACCGATATTCCGGTAGAATTAGCCATGCGCTACGGAAAACCTTCCATTGAAGACGGCTTGAAAAAACTTTATGAAAAAGGCGTTACCGAAGTTTTTCTGATGAGTTTATATCCTCAATATGCAATGTCGACCACAGAAACCATTGAGGTTTTGGCAGACGAACTGGTGGAAAAATATTTTCCAAAAATTAAACTCACCAAACTTCAACCTTTTTACAATAATCAGGATTACATTAAAAATATTTCCGCCGTTATCGGAAAAGCACTTTCCACCTATGATTATGATTGTTTGTTGTTTTCTTATCACGGTTTACCGGAAAGACATTTGAGAAAAACCGATAAAACCGGAAAACACAAAAACATAAAATTTACAGATCACGAATACTGCTGCCAACCCGGAACGCCGGAAGCCGCACAATGCTACCGCACACACTGCATGGAAACCACAAGACAAATCGTGGAAACCCTCGGAATTCCGAAGGAAAAATATGCGCTGGCATTTCAGTCGCGCTTGGGAATGGACAAATGGATTACGCCTTATACCGCGGACACCGTGATTGAATTGGGAAAAAAAGGCGTAAAAAAACTGGCTGTTGTAACGCCCGCTTTTGTCGCAGACTGCATAGAAACGTTAGAAGAAATTGAAATGGCTGCCGGAGAATCTTTTAAAGAAAATGGTGGCGAAGAATTCCGCATGATTCCGTGTTTGAATGATGATGATGACTGGACAAAAACGTTGGCGTTGTGGATTAATGACTGGGCAAAAAATTAGGTTCTCCGATAAAACCTATAGATTTTTATAATTAAAGTTTGTCAATTCATTTTGGTTTCAGTTCTTTTGTCTTGAAACAAAAGAACCAAAAATTGCCTCACGTCCTTATTTATTATTTTTAAAGGAATCGGCGAACCACTTCGTTAGGTTTCAAGACTTGGAAACTCGGCTAAAATTTTAAAAAATTTTCCTAAAATCTCCAAAACTCAGGCGGAAAGAAAGGTTTCAACCATGAAAGAAAGGTTCCTGCCGCCACTCAAACAGTGGAGATTTTTTAACAGAAATTATTTAATTTTTTTTGACGCCTCCGTTTCCGAGGTCAATTTAAAATTGAATATTTATTTAAATTTCAGTTCAAAATTGCAAAAATTCAAAAATTAGAAAATGCTGTACCTTTATTTAAAAGCACTTCACATCATTTTCGTGGTGTGCTGGTTTGCCGGGCTTTTTTATATTGTCCGTCTTTTCGTATATTATGCAGAAGCGCAAACCAAATCCGCTCCCGAAAAGCAGATTCTCCTGAATCAGTATAAAATCATGACTGCAAGATTGTGGTCGATAATTACCTATCCTGCCGCAATTTTAGCAACAATCTTCGGAATCTGGATGCTTGTTGTAAATCCGGCTCTGTTGCAAGCACCCTGGATGCACGTAAAATTATTATTCGTGGTTTTGCTTTGGCTGTATCATTTCAAATGCGGACAGTTCGTGAATCAGATTAAAAATGAAACCCTATCCAAAACCGGAAGTTTCTTTAGAATCTGGAATGAGGGTGCCACCATCATTTTATTTGCCGTCATTTTTATTGTGATGCTGAAAAGTGCATTTTCATGGATTTTTGGTGTGGTCGGTTTGCTGGCGCTCGCGATGTTATTGATGTTGGGAATTCGCCTTTACAAAAGGATTCGTGAGAAAAATGAAAAGTAATTTTTTATTGATACTACCTGTTGTGCATTTTAAATTATTGTATTTCGAAGATAAGTTAACGGCTTTGTTTATCTTATTTTCAAAGAATTCGTTTAGTTTTTTGTCTTGCTTTGCGTTTTAATTATCGCAAGGTGAAACGAAGTTTTCTTTAAAAGGAAATTGTTTTTAAAGATAAACAAAGGTGCTTCGCTTAAATAAAAAATACAATGAATATGGATTTTATTGATTTTCAAACAATTGTATTTTCATACAAAATGCACAATAGGTGATACTTCTTAATAGTAGTTTATACTCAAAATTTATTAACACCTCCATTTCCGAAGTCGATTTAAAATGATACTACAAAATTTTAATTTCCACACAAAATGGGAAGAGCCGTTAAAATAAGTACAACTCAATTTTCTATTTCTCAAAAAGCATTTTTGTAATATAATCCCGATCCTGATTTCCGCGTGCCGGAGAATATTCTCTTCCATAAAAAATAATCTGAAGATGGAGTTTGTTCCATTTGTCTTTTGGGAAAAGTTTTTTTGCATCCTCTTCCGTTTGCACCACATTTTTTCCTTCCGTCAATTTCCATTGTTTCATTAAACGGTGAATGTGCGTATCCACGGGAAAAGCAGGAAAACCAAAAGCCTGACTCATCACCACAGAAGCGGTTTTATGCCCAACTCCGGGAAGCGATTCCAGTTCCTCAAAAGTATGCGGAACTTCTCCATTAAATTTTTCCAGCAGCATTTCCGACATCGCCTTTAAATTCCTGGCTTTTGTGTTGGAAAGTCCAATTTCTCGGATAAGATCTTTGATTTGAAAAACTTCCAGTTTTGCCATTCTTTGCGGTGTTGGCGCAACCGCAAACAATTCCGGCGTAATCTGATTCACCTTTTTATCCGTTGTTTGTGCAGAAAGCGCAACGGCAACCAAAAGCGTGAAAGGATCGGAATGATCCAAAGGAATCGGAACTTTGGGATATATTTTTTCCAACTCGGTCATTACAATTTCGGCGCGTTGCTTTTTGGTCATTTTTGAAGTAAATTTGTGCAAAAATAAAGCATTGTGCTAAAAGTTGGCGGTCAATATCCACAATTATCCAAACAATTCCTGTAATGTTTTGGTCGTTATGAACATTTTTCCGCTGTCGGGAAGTTTTATGAAATCATATTTTTTGTAAAATTTTTCGGCTTCATCGTCAATCGGGTCAACTACAACCGCGAAAGACCCCATTTCTTGTGAAATATCGAAACTTCTTTTCATGGCATCAATCAATAATACTTTACCGATTCCTTTACCTTGATAATTTTTATCAATTGCCAGTCTACCAAGCAAGGTTGTTGGGATGGAAGTATAAGATTTCGGAAGTTTCTTCCGTATTGGTGCTGAAAAATCATTTAAAGGAATACTACTGTTGGAAAGCGTATAATATCCTTTAATAATTTCATTTTCGGAAAGCACAAAACATACAGATAATTTTCTTTTAATGTCTTGTCCGGCTTGTGTTTTCAAATAATTATTCAAAAGTTCTTTTCCGCAGTCAAAAGATTCCTTGTCGTGCTTTTTGTGTAAAAGTTCGATCATTTTCCCGATTCTGAAACAAAAGTATTATAATCCTCTAAAGCATTTTTCAATGTTTCCGAAGGTTTTTTAGGATTTGTAATGGCGTTAAAAAATATTTGGCTGTCTTTTTCAGAAGCAATTATCCGTTCCTTTTCCTGAACAATTTCTTTTGCTTTTTCCTGTACGGTTAAAATCACAAAATCTGTCAAACTTCTGAATCCGCCTAAATATGCCGCTTTTTCAAAGAATTGCTTTTGTTCTTTAGAAAGTCTTGCGTCAAATCGTGCCTGTTCTTTAGCTGCTGTACCCATCATTTATACTATTTACACAAATGTACGGAAAAAATCCGTATGTGAAAATTGTTTGTACGGAAAAATTTAGTACAAATACATTGTTTAAGACAAACATATAACTTTTCAAAAAAGATATTCTTTATCTTTACCGAAACAAAAAATCATGCTAAAAGTTGGCGATCAATTACCAGAATTTGAGGGAATAAACCAAGACGGAAAAACCATTTCTTCCAAAGAGCTATCCGGCAAAAAACTCATTGTTTATTTTTATCCGAAAGCCAGCACGCCCGGTTGTACGGCGGAAGCCTGCAATCTGCGCGACAATGATGATTTACTGAAAAAACAAGGATTTCAATTATTGGGCGTAAGTGCGGATTCCGTACAGCGACAGAAAAATTTTGCCGTGAAAAATGATCTTCCTTTTGATATTATTGCGGACGAAAACCACGACATCATCAATAAATTCGGAGTCTGGCAACTGAAAAAATTTATGGGTCGCGAATTTATGGGAATTGTGCGCACAACTTTTATTTTCGATGAAAACGGCATTTGCATCGATGTGATTGAAAAGGTAAAAACCAAAGACCACGCAGCGCAGATTTTAGGAGAATCCTAATTTTCAAAGTACATCAGCTCCTCATCGTCTTCCGGAATTGTGACCATTTTTCGAAATTTCAATCCCAGTCTTTCTATTAATTTTTGGGAAGAAAAGTTTTCTTTTGTTGTAATGGCGGAAAGTTTTTTCACTCCGAAATTTTCGGCTGTGGCTTCTTTCAGTCTGAAAGCAGATTCATAGGCAAAACCTTTCCCTTCAAAACCGGGAAGAAAAGAAAAGCCAATATCGAGAACATCAAGGCCTTCTCTTTCAAAAATCCCGACGGCACCTATTTTTTCTCCTGTTTCTTTTTTAATCACCACATAATTTCCAAAACCCAACTTTTCAAATTGAGGGAGAAAGCGGTTTCGGATGTACTTTTCGGCATCTTCTTTTGTTCGGATATTTCGGTCTCCGATATACTGAATGAATTTTGGCATATTGTAAAGCTCCAGAAAGAATTCGGCATCTTCCAGATCTGATGGTTTTAAAATCAGGCGTTCGGTTTCGTAAGTTTTCATTTTTTGAATCTGCATTTTTAAGATGGTGAAATTAATAAAAAAACCGCTGAAATTTCAGCGGTTTATATTGATATTGAAAGAAATTTCGGTTATTTTACCAGTTTCATTTCATTGATAAGATGTCCGGCATTTCCGTATTTTTCAATCGTCCAAAGAACGAAACGTACGTCTACGCTGATGGTACGCTGCCATTCTGGATCAAAAATAATATCTCCGCTTAAGGCTTCACTGTTTCCGTCGAAAGCCAGACCAAGAAGGTTCCCGTCTCCATCAAGAACCGGTGAACCGGAATTTCCTCCGGTAATATCATTATTGGAAAGGAAATTTACCTGAAGCGCATTGGTTTTCGGATCTGCATATTGCCCGTAATCTCTTTTTCTCATCAGATCAAGGAATTTTTTAGGCAGGTCAAATTCTTCATCTCCTTTTTTATATTTTGCCACCATTCCGGTTACATCGGTATAGTAGTTGTCTTCAGGATCGATTCCGTAATATTTGCGGTCGGCTCTCTCCGGAAGCGTAACAACTGATCCGTAGGTTAAACGCATGGTAGAATTGGCATCCGGATAGAAACTTTTTTCCGGCTGGGATTTCATCAGTCCGTTTAAGAAAAGTCTTGTATTGTTCTGGAAGGTATCATCCACAACAGAAAAACGTTCGGAAAGTAATTTCTGATCGTTAATATAGCCGTCTGCAATTTTTTTCAGCGGATCCGCATCAATTTTGGCACGATCCGGGCTATTCAAAAAGCTCTGAGCGGAGGCTTTATTGGCAAAAATAGAGGAAAAAGCAAGATTGGAAACTTTATCAGCATCTACTCCGGAAAGTGTTTTGGATGCAATATCTTTGGTTACTCTTTTTTGGTAAAGCCCGATCATTTGGGTCAGCATTTGTCCTTCAAGCTGAATATTGAATTTCTCATAGGCTTTATCCAAAGTAGTCTGTACTTTTTCTTTCATGGCTGCTCTTCCGGCATCATCCTGATCGGCATACGTTTTAAATAAACTTCCTAATTGATAGGCAACACTGATGTATTTTGCATTGCGCTGCAATTGTGCTCCATAATTTCTTTCCACATTTCTGTCGGAAACCTGTTTGTAATAAGCGCCTATATCCGGCAAAACACCGCTATAAGGATTATCGTTTTCCGGCATCGAAGCCCATTGCTGATATTTTTCTTCCACTTTCTGTTTTCCGGCAATGGTTCCGTTTTTATTTACAGCATCAATGGTTCCCTGTCTGTTTTTCCAGTAATTGGCAACGGAAGCATATTGAGAAGCGTAATTCAGTTTGGTTGCCTGATCTTTATCCATATAGGATTTCATCACATCCATTGCGGTTTTGGAAGCCTCCACCCAAGCCGGATAATCTTTGTTCACCATCTGGCTGATTCCGTATGAAGTAAGGTAACGGTTGGTTCTTCCCGGAAAACCTACAATCATGGAAAAACTTCCCGGCTGATATCCTTTCAAAGAAACCGGAAGCGAATGTTTTGGTTTAATCGGAACGTTTCCTGCTGCATATTCTGCAGGATTTCCGTTGGAATCCCCATAAATTCTGAATACTGAAAAATCTGCAGTATGTCTTGGCCACTCCCAGTTATCGGTATCACCACCATATTTTCCAAGAGAATTTGGCGGTGTCCCTACCAAACGCACATCTTTATAATCCTGATATACAAAATAATAAAACTCATTTCCGTTGAAGAAATCTTTTACCACAACGGTATATTTTCCATTCTCGGCATTTTCATTCTGAATGGCTTTGTATTCTGCTTCAATTGTTTTTTCTCTGTCTTCGGCGGACATGGAATTGTTCAACTTGCTGTTGATTCTTTGGGTAACATCGTCCATTCTTACCAGAAAACGAACGGATAAACCTTTTGCAGGAAGTTCATCGGTTTTTTTCATGGCCCAGAAACCATTGGTAAGATAATCTTTTTGTGGCGTGGAAAGCGCGGCAATATTTCCGTAACCACAATGGTGATTGGTAAATAAAAGCCCCTGATCCGAAACAATCTCCGCAGTACAGCCGCCACCAAACTGCACGATGGCATCTTTTAAACTGGAATTGTTTACGGAGTAGATTTCCTCCGGCGTAAGATGCAGACCTTCTTTCTGCATATCAACCTGGTTCAGCCTTTTAACAAGCATCAAAAGCCACATTCCTTCATCCGCCCGAATCTGGAGGAAACTGAGGAAAAAAGTAGCAATTAAAAATATTCTTTTCATATTGGATAATTTATTTTCCACAAATTTAATGATTATTTTAGATAGAATTTTACGAAATTGTAACCGATTCTTATTTAAAAAATAAACACGCCACTCTTATGAACCGTATATTTTTCATTTCTGTTCTTCTTTTTTCGGTGGGCTTGGTTTCCTGCTCTGCTTTAAACAAAAACCGGAAAGAAAATTCCAATGAGTTGCTTCACCGGAAATGGATGCTGATTTCTTTTCAGGATTTTGACAAAGATTTTTTTATCCAAAATAACGCCTATCTGGATTTAACGGAATTTCAACTGAAACGCGCCCACGCAAATGTAGGCTGTAACCAATTGAATTTCAATATTCAAACCCAAAGCAAACATCAAATAAAATTTTCGGAGTTAAAACGAACAAGAAAATATTGTGAGCAAACCATCAATCTGGAAGACCGTTTTGCAGAAGAACTCCAGAAAGTAAACCAATATCAAATTGAAGGGCATTTCCTGACACTGACAGACAAAAACGGAAATAAAATAAAATTTGTAGCCGCCGATTGGGATTAAAACTTTTGTTGAAATCCGTAACTTTGTAAAAATTGATTCAAGCGAAGCACACTTTATGTTAGAAAAAAAAGAACATCAATACGAAAAAGCCGTTTTGGTAGGCTTAATTACCAAAGATCAGGACGAGGAAAAACTTACCGAATATATGGACGAGTTGCAGTTTTTGGCCTACACTGCCGGCGCAACCGTTGAAAAACGTTTTACCCAGAAACTTTCACAACCGGATTCCAAAACTTTTGTAGGAAAAGGAAAAATGGAAGAAATCCGGGATTTTGTAAGAGAAAACGAAATCGGAACCATTATTTTTGATGATGAACTTTCTCCCTCCCAACTAAAAAATCTGGAACGTGATCTGGAAGTAAAAATTCTGGACAGAACCAACCTTATTCTCGATATTTTTGCCCAAAGAGCCCAAACTTCATATGCAAGAACTCAGGTAGAACTTGCCCAGTACGAATATCTGCTTCCGCGATTAACCCGGATGTGGACTCACCTTGAAAGACAGCGAGGCGGAATCGGAATGCGCGGTCCGGGTGAAACCGAAATCGAAACCGACCGAAGAATTATCCGCGACCGGATTTCATTGCTGAAAGACAAACTCAAAACCATCGACAAGCAAATGGCAACCCAGCGGAATAACCGCGGAAAAATGGTGCGCGTTGCTTTGGTGGGATATACCAATGTGGGAAAATCCACCTTGATGAATGCGCTTTCAAAATCGGAAGTTTTTGCTGAAAACAAACTATTTGCGACGCTGGACACAACCGTTCGGAAAGTTGTCATCGGGAATTTACCGTTTCTTTTAACCGACACCGTTGGATTCATCCGCAAACTGCCAACACAACTGGTAGAAAGTTTTAAATCCACGCTGGATGAAGTTCGCGAAGCTGATCTGCTGATTCATGTGGTGGATATTTCGCATGAAAGTTTTGAAGACCACATTGCTTCCGTAAACCAAATTCTTCAGGAAATTGATGCGCACCAGAAACCCATGATTATGGTCTTCAATAAAATTGATGCTTTTGCCTACGAGAAAAAAGATGAAGACGATCTTACGCCTTCCACAAAAAAGAATATTTCGTTGGAAGAATGGAAAAAAACATGGATGGCAAAATCCAAATATCCAACGGTTTTTGTCTCGGCTTTAACCAAAGAAAACTTCCCGGAAATGAAAAAAATGATTTATGATGAGGTGCATAAAATCCATATTTCCCGTTTCCCTTATAATGATTTTCTTTTCGAGTATTTTGATAATGATGATGAATCCGGGAAAAACGACGAATCTTAATCTGTAAAAAAATGGAATTATATTATTCATTTTCTATATTAATCGTACTGGCAACGGTTTTTGAATACATCAATTACCGACTGCTGAAACTTCCGAGTACCATCGGAATTATGGTTATTGCCATTATTGTGTCTATCGTTCTGATTCTTTTTGGGGAGAATCTTTTCCCCAAAACGACCGATCACTTATACAAACTGATTGGCGGTTTTGATTTTACCGAAGTTTTGATGGGCGCCATGCTGAACTTCCTGCTTTTTGCCGGAGGAATCCACCTGAATATCAATGATTTAAAAAAGCAATTCTGGCCTGTCGTGATGTTCGCAAGTATAGGTGTGGTGATTTCCACTTTTGCGGTGGGATTTGCCACGTATTATATTTTGCCTTTGGTGGGAATAAAAATTCCGCTGCTCTATTGCCTCGTTTTCGGGGCGTTGATTTCACCAACCGATCCGGTTGCGGTTCTCGGCATTCTGAAAAAAGCAAATGTATCGAAAGAACTGGAAACCAAAGTCGCCGGAGAATCGCTTTTTAATGACGGTGTTGCGGTGGTAATATTTACCATTTTACTTCAATTGGCAGTTGGTAAACATGTGGATACCAGCGTTGAAGGAATCACAACTTTATTGCTGAAAGAAGCAGGAGGCGGCTTGCTTCTCGGGGTTATTTTGGGATATGTGGCTTCCAGAGCAATGCGCGATGTTAATGATTATATTCTTTCTGTACTGGTAACGCTTTCTGTGGTGATGGGCGGTTATTTAATTGCGCATTCCCTGCATTTTTCCGGACCTTTAACCATGGTTGCTGCCGGACTTTTTATGGGGAACTTCAATGATAAATTCAAGAAAAAATCCGAAACGCAGGACTACATTATTAAATTCTGGGAACTGATTGATGAAATTATGAATGCCGTTTTATTCCTTTTCATCGGGTTTGAATTACTGCTGATTAAACATCTCAACCATTACCTTATTGCCGGAGGAATCTGCATTATGATTGTACTTCTTGCGCGGATTGTTTCCATTTATATTCCAAGCAAATTGATGTCAAGACGAGACCGATTTACCCCGACCACGATGAAAGTTTTGGTTTGGGGAGGTTTGCGTGGCGGCGTTTCCATTGCATTGGCACTTTCGATTCCTTCCAATGAATACAGCAGTTCGATCATCAGCATTACCTATTGTATTGTGGTATTTTCTATTATTGTTCAGGGCCTTACGATTGGAAAAGTGGCAAATCCTAAGAAAATTGCGCAGGAAGATGTGCTGGATCATCTTTATGACTGATGAAAATCGTTGAACAAATAAAATCTGCGCTCGAATTTCTTTCCCTTCCGGAAAAGAAAGCATTTTATCCCAGGTTTTTTAAAGCCGGAAAAGGAGAATATGCCGAAGGTGATGAATTTATCGGCGTAATCGTTCCGGATCAGCGTAGAATTGCTAAAGAATTCGGCAGCAAAATAACGTTGGAGGAACTGGAAAAATTGCTGTCTTCAAAAATTCACGAACACCGCCATACCGCGCTTTTGATATTGGTTTCAAAATATGAAAAAAGCAAAATTCCGGAGGAAAAAGAACGAATTGTTCAATTTTATCTTCAACATAAAAACTTCATCAACAATTGGGATCTGGTCGATACTTCATGCTATAAAATCCTCGGTGCTTACTGTTATGAAACCCGAAATGATGCCATTCTGCTGGACCTTTCAGAAAGTGAAAATCTTTGGGACAAAAGAATTGCTGTGGTTTCCACCATGTATTATGTAAAGAAAGGAGATTTTGGGCTTTTAAAAACCCTTGTTTTGAAGAATTTGCAACATCCGCATGATTTAATGCACAAAGCAAACGGTTGGCTGCTGCGCGAAATGGGAAAGAAAAATGAAACCGAACTTCTTGATTTTCTCGATCTTCATTATCCGAAAATGCCCAGAACAAGTCTTCGCTACGCCATTGAAAAACTGGATGATGAGCTGCGCCTAAGCTATTTGAAAGGAACACGATAAAAACTATATTTGTAAGATTCCCAAATCTAAAAATCTGTGATTAAAACACTTCGCCTTTTATGTCTTTTTCTGTCGCTGAGTATTTTTACCAGTTGTTTTGATATTGTGGACAAAATTCACGTGAAAGCCGATGGAAGCGGAGAATATTCCCTGATTCTGAACGCCAGCAAAAGCAAAACGCGCCTCGAAAGCCTTTCAAAAATGGAGACCGTAAACGGCAGAAAAGTTCCGAAGAAAAAAGAAATTGAAACCAAAGTAAACGAAGCTGCCGCTGCATTTCGGAGCGTTGCCGGAATTTCCAATGTGAAAACAACTATGGATTTCAATAATTATATTATAAAACTGAGTTGCAATTTCCAGAAGATAGAGAACATCAATCAGGGTCTTGAAAAACTGAAAGCCAAAAACATCATCGGGAAAATGGTTCCTACACAACTCTATTCCAATAACATCAGCGGAAAAACCTTTACTAAGAATAAAATCAATACCTTTAAAAACGAATACGAAAAACTAAGCAAAGCCGATAAAGAAGTGTTTACCAATGCCAAATATACTTCCGTATTGCAATTCGACAAAACCATCCATTCGCAAACCAACAACACCTACCAGGTTTCTCCCAACAAAAAAGCGGTAAAACAGGACGGAAGCATTCTGGATTTTATTCTTCAGAAAAAACAAATTCACAACGCGATCCGTTTTAATTAAATGATTATGAATAGAAAAATTTACTTTTTAATCCTCTTTTCCCTCGTTCAGTTTTTTATGGCTCAAAAGAGCATGAAACTTCCTGAAAACGCCTTTTTCTACATGGAAATCAACGGGAAAATCATCAATCAGAAACTGGATTGGGAAAAACTGAATCCCATGATTGAAGGCGTAACCAAGGATAAAAAACTGAAAAGTTCGTGGAATGACTTCTCCAAAACAGGCATTAAATACGACGGAAAACAATACCATTTTGCGCAGGTAAACGATTCAGTCCGTTCCTATACCGCTCATTTTGTGCTGGATAATCATCAAAAATTTTTGGAATTCGTGAATTCAACAAAAAAAGAAGGACTCGAAACCACCAGAAAAAATAAATATTCTTTTGTCGGTCTGGATGAAAATACTTTCGTTGCGTGGAACGAAAGTCATGCCGTACTGAAAGTTCTTTATTACTCAAAACCAGATGTTTGGGAAGCTGATTCCGTTGTAGCTATTGTAGATTCCGCAGCTGCAGTGCGCGATAGTGTGTATATAGAATCGCCAATTGAAGCCGAAATAGATTCTGCAAAATTTGACTACAAAGCCGAAATTGAATACCTGAAAGAAGATTTGAATTATTACGAACAAACCGTAAAAGAAAATAATGCCGAAATAAAAAGAATAAAAGAGGAGATCAAACATCTGGAAAAATACCACCGATATCCAGTCCGGAAAGAAGAAAAACCTGACAAAGAAAACTCTGAAGATGCCGCTACAGAAACCAAGCCTTCCGAATCCGAAGACGCAGAAAGCCCCGATTATACCTTTGATAATGATGCCTATAAAAAAGAAATGGACTCCATTAATATCGCACAATACAAAATAAATC
This sequence comes from Bergeyella sp., assembly GCA_031987605.1. Taxonomy (GTDB): domain Bacteria; phylum Bacteroidota; class Bacteroidia; order Flavobacteriales; family Weeksellaceae; genus JAFAGO01. The sequence continues at coordinate 34,893 of DALZZF010000001.1, forward strand.
TTCAGTTGGCGGCTCAGTATTTTGATGAATATTTCAACTCGGATCTGCAGATTGAAGTTCCCAGACAAAAACTCGATTTACGGGATGTTAATTCCGATCTTTTTGCGTACACTGATTATCAGAATATGATGAAATCGTTCTATTTTCCGGGAAAAATTTCTTCCTATAACCGCTGGCAGGATCTCATGCAGAATATGTACGATTCCGATGTGGCTTATAATCTCTTTTTTGATAAAGATAAAGTAAGGCTCGTCAGTTCCTATCGCCACATGAATCCGGAAATTCAGAAAAGTTTTGCAGAAGCCTATAACGGAAGAAAAAACAGAAAACTTACCCGGCTTCTTTCTGAAAAAAGCATCGGATATTACGCTTTCAACGTGAATGGTTACAAAACATTTGACCTGCTCTACACACTTCTGAACAATACCGGAGATGAAAAATATCAGAAGGAATTCAGCGTAATGGTAGAAACTCTGAAAATCGCTTTGGATGAAAAAGCCATCAGCAAAATTGCACCCGGAAACGGAATTTTCATTCTCAACACATTGGGTTCCAAAAAAGTAACCTATACCGATTACGAATATGATGAGGAATACAACGAAAAAGAAATAGAAAAAACCAAAGATGTTGTGGTTCCCGATTTTACTTTGGCTTTTGCGACCGAAAATGAAGGATATTGGAAAAGACTGTTTGAAGCCATTGCCGGAAACAAAGAATTCAGTGAAGAGATTGTGAAAAAAGGCGATCTTTACTCCATAAAACAAAAAGAAAACAGCGCGCTCGACCAATTGTTTTTCACGGTAAAAGAAGGCATTGTGTACCTCACCACTTCCGAAGAAAACATCGGTGAAAAACCGCAAACCAATACCACCCGGAAATGGGCAAAAGAAATCCACAAAACTTCCATGAACGGAAAACTTGATGTAGTGCGTTTTGCCGAAGGTTTTGCCAATGAAATCACCTCAGAAGAAGACCGAGAATTTTACAATTTCTTCCGCAAAAACGCCGGAGATCTCACCTATAAACTGGAAACAAAATCCGACCGCATCAACAGTGAATTCAATTACCAAACGCGCGGAACATCGGATAATAGTTTGATGTATTTCTTCGATCTTCTGGAAGAAGTGTACAAAATGAACAGCAAAACCAGAAAAACCACCGTTTCTTTTTAATGAAGAAAAAAATTGCAGTTTCGGTTGTAATTGCCGCCATTTTCGTCTGGGCTTATCTGGTGTTCATCAAAAAAGACAAAACGCTTTGGGTCAGCAAAAATGCAGATTTGGTTGTGCTTGCAGATGTAAAAAAACTGAGCAATTATTATCTTTTGCAATGGATTTCAAACCCTGCAGAATGGTTTTCGCAAAACCGGGAAGAAAGCATATCTAAAATTAATCTGAAAAATTCCGGATTTAAAATTCCGGATTATTTTGCGGTGTTTCATCTCCAAAATACTCCCATTTCGCAATGGTATTCCGTGCTTGATATTGAAGATTTGGGAAAAGTCAAAACCTGCTTAGCAAAGGAAAAATTTGTGGAAAAATCGCCTGTTTTTTTTCAGGCGGAATTTGGAGCCGTGCTTTTTATTAAAAATAAAGCCTTGTTTTCTTCCGGAAAAAACATTTCGGAGGCAGCGCTTCAACAAAAAGCCAAAATTCTTTTGTCTCCTGAAAATCAAAATTCAAATCTTCTTGCATCAGATTTTATGACGGATTCTCACGGCAGTTTGTCTTTTATTTCCGGTAAAAAAATTACCTCTTATCCGATTAATCTCAAAAAGGATTTTATTGAATTGGGAACGCTTGAAAATGAAGAAGATTTTAATGCACTATCAAAACAGCTTCATCAAACAAAATCCGTTGCAGATGCTCGTTTGGATAAAAATGCTTTGTTGAAATTTCAAAATTTCGGTCGCCAGTTTTTAGGTCTGAAAAATCCAGATTCCCTTTCGTTAAAACACTTTTCCGCCACTGCAGAAATTCAGGAAACCACCGAAAAAATCATCACTTATGAATATGATGACAATTTCAACGAAGTGGAAAAAATATCCGAACAGAAAACACTTTCACCGGTTTATATTCTCCAGTTGGAATCCTATAATCCCGAAAAAACAATCACTTATTTTCAACACCACAAATGGATGAATCCGCAAAATGAATTTGTAAAAATTCCTTTCCTTCCCAATGAAGTGAAAACCGTTGGAGAAACCATTTATATTCGCTCCAGAGGTGAAGTAACCCGGATTTCTACCATTGCTTTTGACAGTCATTTTTATTTCCGCAACAACGAAAAATGGTGGAATTCCTTCAAATCTTTATCCAAAAAAGAGAAAAAATGGCTCTTGGAATGGGATTCTTTTTTGTGGGTGATGAACCAGTCTTCCCCATATTTCAGGCTACAGTTCCGGAAACAGAATCTCCCTTTTATTCTTCGATAAAAAGCAAAACTTTAACATTTCTGCCATAAAGTCACAGATTGTTTTTTGGTAAACAATTTGTAACTTTGATTGATGTTAAAGATAAATTCCTATCTTTAAATTAATATTGAGAGCAATTTATTATGGATTATAAATTTTCAGACGGTTTGAGCAAAGTGTTCAAACAAAGCAAAAGCGAAGCACGAAGGCTGAAAAGTGAGTTCCTCAATACGGAACATTTGCTGCTCGGCATCATTAAAACTGAAAATTCCGCAAAAGAAATTCTACAGAATCTTAATGCAGATTTAACTCAGATAAGAAGAAAAATAGAAACTTTGAACGCGGCAAGCCTTTCACCATTAGCGGAAGAAGCCACCAATATTTCTTTCACTAAAATGGCGGATCAGGCGGTAAAACGTTCAGAATTGGAATGCAGACAGTACCAGAGCGGTGAAATCAACACCGTGCATCTGCTACTCGGAATTCTTTATAAACAGGAAGATCCTACCTCCAGCATTCTGGAAGCGTATGATGTTGATTATGAAAAAGTTTCCCGGGAATATCAGATGATGCTGAAAAACTCCGGACAGTCTTCCCCAAAAATGAGTGCTTACGACGATGATGAAGAAAGAGAAGAATTCGGACAAATGCGGAAACCATCCGGAAATCTGGGAACCGGAAAAAGCAAAACGCCGACGCTGGATAATTTCGGAAGAGACTTAACTTCGCTTGCACGCGACGGAAAACTGGATCCCGTAATCGGTCGTGAAAAAGAAATCGAAAGGGTTTCCCAAATTCTTTCCAGAAGAAAGAAAAACAATCCACTTTTAATTGGTGAGCCCGGTGTTGGTAAATCCGCTATTGCGGAAGGACTTGCGCTGAGAATTCATCAGAAAAAAGTATCCCGGGTTTTATACGGAAAACGAGTAATTACTCTGGATTTAGCAAGTTTAGTTGCCGGAACAAAATACCGGGGACAATTTGAAGAACGGATGAAAGCGATTATGACGGAATTGGAGAAAAACCGTGATGTCATTCTTTTCATCGACGAGTTGCACACGATTGTGGGTGCCGGAAGTTCTACCGGAAGTTTAGATGCTTCCAATATGTTCAAACCTGCATTGGCAAGAGGCGAGATTCAATGCATCGGAGCCACAACGCTGGACGAATACAGACAGTACATCGAGAAAGATGGTGCTTTGGAAAGACGTTTTCAAAAAGTGATGGTGGAACCGACTTCTATTGAAGAAACCATTCAGATTTTAAATCAGATTAAAGACAAATACGAAGATCACCACAACGTAATTTATACACCGGAAGCCATTGCTGCCTGTGTAAATTTAACAGCGAGATATATTACCGACCGTTTTCTTCCGGACAAAGCGATTGATGCGATGGACGAAGCCGGATCCCGTGTTTATATTAAAAACATGAAAGTTCCGAATGAAATCATCGATAATGAAAAGAAAATCGAAGAAATCAAGGATCTGAAACAAAAAGCGGTAAAAGCGCAGGACTATCTTGAAGCCCGTAAACTGAAAGATGAAGAGGAAAGACTGCAACGCGAACTTCAGGTTGCACAGGAAGAATGGGACAAAAATGTGAAGGAGAAAAAAGAAACCGTAACCGAAGAAAATGTAGCGGAAGTGGTTTCCATGATGAGCGGAGTTCCGGTAACGAAAGTCGGCAAAAATGAGCTGGATAAATTGGCTAAAATGGACGACAAACTGAACGGAAAAGTAATCGGACAGGAAGATGCAGTGAAAAAAGTGGTAAAAGCCATCCAAAGAAACCGTGCCGGACTGAAAGATCCGAACCGACCAATCGGAACCTTTATTTTCCTTGGTACGACAGGAGTCGGAAAAACCGAACTGGCAAAAGTAATGGCGCGTGAACTTTTCGATTCCGATGAAGCATTGATACGAATCGACATGAGTGAATACATGGAAAAATTCGCAGTATCCAGATTGGTAGGTGCACCTCCGGGATATGTTGGATACGAAGAAGGTGGACAATTAACGGAAGCCGTTCGCAGAAAACCTTATGCGGTTGTACTTCTCGATGAAATTGAAAAAGCGCATCCGGATGTATTCAATATTTTATTGCAAATTCTGGATGAAGGTCACGTAACAGATTCCTTAGGCAGAAAAATTGATTTCAGAAATACAATCATTATTCTGACTTCCAATATCGGAACGAGAGATTTAAAAGATTTCGGAGATGGTGTAGGATTTGGAACTTCTGCGAAGAAAACCAATACCGATGCCAGAGCAAGAAGCACCATTGAAAGTGCTCTGAAAAAAGCATTTGCTCCAGAATTCCTGAACAGAATTGACGATATTATTATTTTCAACTCTTTGGAACAAAACGACATCAAGAAAATCATTGATCTTGAATTATCCAAACTTTACGGAAGACTGGAAAAACTGGGTTACAAAGTAGAGCTTACTGATGACGCAAAAGATTTCATTTCTGAAAAAGGTTGGGATAAAGATTTCGGGGCACGACCGCTGAAAAGAGCCATTCAGAAATACATCGAAGATTTATTGGCAGAAATGCTGGTTAATAAGCAGTTCACCGAAGGCGAAACCGTTGTGTTACGATTAAACGATGAGAAAGACGGATTAACTGGCAGCACACAGAAACCTAAAGAAAAAGTGAAATAATCACATTTTATATGAATTTATGAAAGGCAATGTTTTGAGCATTGCCTTTTTTGTTTTCTTATTTTTTTTCAAACAGAAAATGAATGTACCAAAAGATAGCGCACCTTCGGCGCGCTCCATCCTGCTTCTTTCAGCATTTTCTACATAGATAGCATTTCGCGGGAATGCCATTATCCATTTTATAACAGAAGAGAATATACACACTTTAACAGAATGAAATTCGTAGAGGAAAAAAGTACAAAACGTGAAGGAAGGGAACAAAAACTTTGCGTTAATTTCTAAAAATCCACCTGAAAACCTGCTTTTACACCGAATTTAGAAATATCAGGGCGGTCGAGATAGTTTCCTCTCCAGTTAAAATCCACACGGAAAATTCTGAGATTTCCAAAACCGATATTTTCAATTCCGAAACCGTATTCATAATAGATCTGTTGATCGGGAGCCGAATATTTGAAACCTTCTGTATTAATTGATTTGGAAGCATCACTCAAAGTTCCGTAAGCGGCACGAAGAAAAGCAACTTCCCGCAATTTCAGTTTTTTAATCAATGGAATGTACGAAAGAATCTTCCCATTGAAATGTTGCTCCAAATGAAGTGTGGCATATGAATCCGCCACAAATTCATAATAATTTAACTGGGAAAAAGTGTTTGGGACAAGACCATACGACTGGTTCGCAGGAATTACATTCTGCAACGCAAGTGGAATAGTATCGAAATTTTTACCCGCTTCAAAATTAAACAATAATTTTCCCCAGCTTCCAGTGAGCATCGGTTTATAAAACATTAATTGCAATTTATTATAAGTGAAATCTGCATTGAAGAGTCCTTCAATTCCTCTGGTGTATTTCAGAATAATGGTGGGAGCCAAAGTTCCGCGTTCGCTTCGGTCGAGCCCGGTTTGAGAAAATTTTGCTCCGGGACGTGCAATCAAGCTCAGTGTAAGGTGGGAATCGTTCACGGTTTTCCGAAGGTTTTCGTTGTGATAATAGTGCAGATTAAACGCATCCGAATCGGCAGAATGTATACTTTGTAGCGTGCCGTCCAGCCGAACGGTGAAATTCTTCCAAGGATCAACAGCAGCAAATATATTGGTTTGATTTACAGAACTTAACGAATTATTCTCTCCTCGTGCAAAAACCGTGGAAGATGCAAAAGATCGGGTCATAATTCCTTCATCTGCCGTGAGCTGAACGCCGAGTTGCATAATATCTCTTTTCTGTCCGGCACCGAAAGTCAGTCGGTTGACTTTATTAAGCATCAGTCTTGCTTCAGCTCCGTATTTAAACTGTTTATCCTTAAAACCGTAGGCTCCATATCCCTGAATTCTCCACATATCATTTCTGGAAAAATAAGTTCTGGCTCCAAACCGAATGCGGTCTCCTTCCACAACATTGCGACCGTATGTGGAGTACAGATTACCGATGTCCACTGCGTTCCATACGTTGTAATAACCTGAACTCACGGTTTCTACGAGATTCATCATCCTGTTGAATTTTTTATTTTCCTTCAGTTTGTCAAGCATTTCATAAACGCCCTGTTCGGAATGGCTTAAAGAATCGGTTCTGGCGGATGCCCAAAAATTATCATCTTTATCGGTAAAACTTTGTTCCAGTTCATTTTCACGGGTTTCAAAATCCTGATCGGTAAGCGGAATATTAAACTGATAATCGGAGTAAGTCACTGTTCTGGTCGCGACAATATTTTTGGCATCTTTATTTTTACTTAATGGAGTGAGTTCAAAAGTTGTGCGGATTTTCTTGGGAAGAAAAGAATCTTCATCGGGATTATCAAATTCCATTTCGGTGAAAATTCCATTTACGAAATTGATATTCATTTTTTTGGTCGAACGAAGTGTGGCCTGCAATACCGAATACTGATCCGCGGAAATATACAGATAACCCTGAAATGCAAGCACCTCTTTTCTCTTTGGCTGGTAAGAAATTTTATACGCATCCTGCCCTTTAATGACCAGCGTATCCAGCAGTTTATAATCGTATGTGCTAAAACCTTCCTTTCCTACCGGACTTGTAAATCCTATATCGAAATAGTTGATAATATTATCATAAAGATCAATGTCCCGATACAGATTTTTAGCCGCAAGTGTAATAATCTGATTATCCTGAAATCCGGCAGTTTTTTGAGCAAAAAGCTGTCTTTTTTTCTTTTTTACGGGTTGGTTTTGTCCAAAATTATTGTAAATCGCTTCATTCAGGAAAATAGGAAGCTGCAGTTTTCCATTGTCTGCGGAATCCGAATAATCAAAAATAAAATCCATTCCTTTGAAGATTTTACGCTTCATCAGTGTGCTGTCGATATTCGCAGCATCGAATTCTATTTTTTCGTATTCTTTAAAAGTGTAGGTAGAAAACTTTTCAAGCCCGTTGTTTTTTTTGCGTTTCCAGACTTCCTGCATAATCTGATATGCCGGGTTTTCTTTCTTATTTTTATAATGCGTTTTTACCGCATTTATGGTAACTCCTTCTATATTTGTTTCTCTTTCCTGTGCATAAAAAAGAGAAAAGAGCATTGAAAACAGAAGGACTGACAGTAGGTATTTCAACATAAAAACATCATTATTCACATAAAAACATCTGCATTTTTAATATTCATTTTCAATGGTAAATAATTTTGTTGAGAACATCTTTTACAAATAAATTTAGAGTCCTGAAGTCTCTAAACTATTACAAACGTTTATATTTTGGTTTTAGTATTCGATATTATTTTTTTATAGCCCGTACACAATTCCGATATTCGGAACAAAGCCTCCACCAAAAACGGATGTATTTTTATCATACAAAACATTATACATAGCACCGATCTGCATATACACGCGCTCACCAATTCTCTGCATATAGCCCGCTCCAAGGTAAAGAGCATCCTCATTTCCGGTATATTTCTGATCTGTTGCTTTATTTTTTTGATTGATAAAATAATGCTGATAAAGACCACTTAGATAAAAGCTTCTGCTAAAATAATAATTGGCAAAAGGACCAATGCCAACCATGGTTGAAGAATAATAAGTAGAATTGTTCCAGGTAAAATTGCCGGAAACGCCAGCCTCAAAACTCTCGGTAATTTTATAGCCTACTCTTGGCATAACATACACTGAGGTTCCGCCATTACCGCTTCCAAAAGCGCCTCCCAATCCTGCATAACCACCAAAAGTCCATTTGGAATCTGCTCCGCCGATTTGTGCAGACGGCAATTGAGTTCCGATTTGCGCATTCGATATACATGCAGCAAACAAAAATACCGAACCTAATATTTTTTTCATTGTTGAAGTGTTTTTTTATCGCACAAATTTAGGGTAATTATCTGAATTGACCTTGTCTCCCTTTTTGATGAGGATTACGAGTTACCCGGCGTTGTGAAGAGGAACGACGAAGCAATCCGAATCAACAGGTTGCTTTATTCCTCGCAAACACATTAATTTAAAATCGTAAATTTGCACCGTGAAACTTTCCCTTAACGAAAGCGTAACCTTTTTATGAAAATAGTAGTAGGTTTATCCGGCGGTGTGGATTCCAGTGTGGCCGCCTACCTTTTGCAGCAGCAGGGACATGAAGTCATTGCCCTTTTTATGCGAAACTGGAACGATGCTTCCGTTACTTTGGAAGACGAATGTCCTTGGATTGAGGATAGTAATGATGCTTTATTAGTGGCTCAGAAATTGGGAATTCCTTTTCAGGTGATTGATATGAGCGACCTTTACAAAGAGCGGATTGTTGATTATATGTTCGCCGAATACGAAAAAGGCAGAACGCCAAATCCCGATGTTCTGTGCAACCGCGAAGTAAAATTTGATGTTTTTCTGGAAACCGCACTTTCTTTAGGTGCCGATAAAGTGGCAACCGGACATTACGCCAGAATTGATACCACCGTTGATGAAAACGGAAAAGAAATATTTCACCTTCTTGCCGGAAAAGATAACAACAAAGACCAGTCTTATTTTTTGTGCCAGCTGAATCAGCAGCAACTTTCCAGAGCGATATTTCCCATTGGGGAATTAACAAAGCCGGAAGTGCGCGAAATTGCAAAAGAACTCGGTTTGGTTACTGCCGACAAGAAAGATTCCCAAGGTTTATGTTTTATCGGAAAAGTGAGTTTGCCCACTTTCCTTCAGCAACAATTAACACCAAAAGAAGGCGAAATTGTAGAAATTTTTAATGATTTTGAGGTATTTTATCACGAAAAACCGCATTTTTCTTCAAAACTGGAAGAATTAGAATTTCTTTCTTCCAAAATAAAATACCGGAAATCTGACGGAAAAGTGATCGGAAAACATCAAGGTGCACAGTTTTTCACCATCGGTCAAAGCAAAGGTTTGGGAATTGGCGGACACAAAGAATCCTGCTTCATCATCCATCGCGATATGGAAAATAATATTCTTTATGTGGGTGAAGGAAGAAATTTCCCGGGACTTTTCCGAAATGCCTTAAAAATCGAAAATACTGATATACATTGGGTTCGAGAAGATTTACGTTTGAAAAACGGAGAATCAATGGATGTTCTGGCAAGAATTCGTTACCGACAACCCTTGCAGAAAGCCACACTTTATCAGTTTTCAGAAGGTCTTTTCATCGAATTTGAAGAACCACAATCGGCCATTGCCGAAGGACAGTTTGCCGCTTGGTATGATGGCGAAGAGCTTTTGGGAAGTGGAGTGATTTCTTAGAAAATTAAATTTCTAAAAATTGGAAAATCTAATCGTTCTGTATCTAGACTTTTATAAAAGAATAGTTCCCGACTTAAGCTACAAAGAGTTGGAGATTATAAAATCCAACATTTCAATTTTAAGATTTAAGAAAAATCAAACATATATTCAGGAAAATGACGTTCAAAAATCAATAGGGTTTATTCACACTGGGTTAATCAGATCTTATTTTACTGATATAAAAGGAAAAGAAATTAACAACGCTTTCTTTTCAGAGAATGAATTTGTAACCGATTATCTATCGTTCTTAAAACAAGAAAAAACCAAATACAACTTTCAATGTTTGGAAGAAACTATTATTATTTCTATTTCATATGAAACAGTAAAGCAAGCATTTAATCAGTCTAAAAATTTTGCAAATTTTGGTAGAAAAATAGCAGAATGGGCACTTGAAATTAGAACAAAAAAATATGAAAGTTTTCTTTTTGAAAATGCTGAAGAAAGATATTTAAGTTTTGCTCGTGAAAACAAATCTATAATAAATAGAATTTCTCTCTCTCAACTTTCCTCCTATTTAGGAATTGAAAGGCAAACTTTAAGCCGGATACGCGCAAAGATTTTGTCACAAAAGTGACATGTGGTTTCGAATTGATGGATGTAGTTTTGTTTCAATCAAAAATTACAAAAATGAAGCAAATAATATTGTTTTCTTTCTTCATCTTTTCAGCTAAAATTATAGCATGCTCTTCCTTTTTTTTCAACTCAGGTTCAAAATTATTGGCTAAAAATTTCGACTGGTATTCCGGTGAAGGTTATATATTGAAGAATCAAAAAGGGCAAAAGAAATTTGCTTATGGTTTTAGAAATACAGATGTCGCTTCCTGGACTTCAAAATACGGATCGGTTACTTTTAACCAAAATGGAAAGGAATTTCCTTATGGTGGAATGAATGAAAGAGGTTTGGTGGTTGAACAACTTTGGCTTTCTTCAAGTGAATATCAGGAAAACAATAACCAAAATATTTCTGAACTTGAATGGATTCAGTATCAATTGGATAATTTTCAGTCCGTACAAGAAATCATTGAAAACATTAATTCGCTTACTATAAAACCTGTCTCAACGGTTCATTATATGATCGCCGACAAACAGGGAAACTCCACTGTTATTGAATATATTGACGGAAAAGTAAGAATTGACCAACAAATATCAAAATATCGGGTCATTACAAATGAAACATCGGAGGACTCGAAAAAATATTTTGAGTTAAACAAAAACATCAAACCAGAATCAAGAACGCATTTTGACCGTTATTGTATTTTAGAAAAAAGCCTTTCCAAGATACAAAATCTAAATCCAAATCTCGCATTTGGGATACTTAATACAGTTAAGGAAAACAGAGACAAATACAAAACGTTTTGGAGTATTGTTTATGATTTGGATAAAGGTGGAATTTATTTCCAATCCTATGAAAATCAAAATACAAAAAAGATTTCAATTCTCGATTTTAACTTCAATTTGCCTTGTGAATATTCAGAAATAAATACAAATCAACTTGAATTTAAAAACTATACTAATGAGCTTAATCTTGAACTTCTCTCTAAATCCTTGAAAGTAATCAACATAAAAATGGATGAAATCCTTGCAAGCAATCATCAGATGAATCCTCACAAGATAGTTCAAGATTATATTTATCAGAAAAATTATACTGATTTATTGGTAGAATTTTCAACAAAAAAGAATGGTGGGAATATTTATTTTATGTTTACAAAAGATAATATGAACAATGGTTTTTTAATGGGGGTTACCCCAGCAACCGGAAACCAAACAAGAAAAATACTATATAATTTTCCAAAAGGAGAATTTGCGTTGAAATGTTTTCAAGATTTAAATCTTGATGGAAAAATTGATAAAAATATTTTCGGAATCCCAATCAGAACAGGTTTTTCAATCAACAAAAAGAAAATATTTGGTATTCCGCCAAATTATGATACCGCAAAAATGAATTCAACCAATGAAAATGTTTTACGAATTATAATTAAGTAAATTGAAATCAGACAACTATTTAAAACAGGAGAGATATTAATAAATCCTGCCATTGCCGAAGGACAGTTTGCCGCTTGGTATGATGGCGAAGAGCTTTTGGGAAGTGGGGTGATTGCTTAACTTATGAATACGAATTACTTATTTTCCTGTAAAATCTTTAATTTCTCATAAACAGTATTGCGATAATTGAGTCCTATGGGAATGCTTTTATTATTACGTAATACAGCAACATGTTGTTCCACGTAATTGATTTTTTTGAGGTTAACAAAATATGATTTATGAACTCTACAAATGTATTCCAAATGTTTAAAGTTTTCTTCAATAGACATCAGTGTGCTATGCAGTACTATTTTGTCCATTTCGGTGTATAAACAAAGGTAATTGCCCATTCCTTCAATATAAAATAATTCTTGAGGTTCAATTTGGACCAAGCGTTTTTCGCTTCTCACAAAAAAGCTATTGTTTTCATCTGGAATCGGGATTGGGATCTTGTTTTTCTCTATTATTTGTGTCGCTTTTTGTACACTTTTAGAAAAACGGTCTAAAGAAATCGGTTTCAGTAAATAATCGATAGCATTTTGATTGAAAGCATCCACTGCATATTGATTATAGGCGGTGGTGTAAATGATTGCAGGTGGATTATTAAACATATTTACGAAATCCGTACCGCTGATTTCGGGCATTTTGATATCTAAAAATACCAGATCTACATTTTTATCCTTGTTTAAAAATGTTATTAATTCAAAAATATTATTGCAAACTCCCAATAATTCCAAAATTTCAAACTTTGAAATATGATGAATCAGAACATCTTGTGCCAACCTTTCATCATCAACGACTAAACATCTGATTTTCATTTTATTTGAGTTTAATTTCAAGTTTAACTTTAAATAGATCTTTGCTTTGTTCTATTTCTAATGTATGATTATTTGGATAAAGCAATTGAAGCCGTTTTCGGATATTTTCAATGCCAATACCTCCGAAATCTTTTTCAGATGTTTCTTTAAAACTGTTTTGGCAGGTAAAAATAAGATTATTATCACAATGTACAGATGCGGTGATAAACGATTGTCCTACAGTAGAATAAGTACCATATTTAAAGGCGTTTTCCAAAAAGGGCAACAAGAGCATCGGTGCAATTTTAACGGAATTATCGATGATGTGACTGGTGAAATGGATATTCCCCTTTTCTCCTATCCTTAAACATTCAATATCAATATATGTTTTCAGGATATGTATTTCATCGGGTATCGATATTTCCTTTTCTTTTGTTTCGTATAATGAATAACGAAGAATGTCGGACAGCTTTAATATCACATCGGGCGTTTCTTTGGACATTTTTAGTGATAATGAATATAATGTATTCAAAACATTGAAAAGAAAATGTGGGCTGATTTGTGATTTCAAAAGGCTTAATTCCGCATTGATTTGTTCTGTTCTGATGTTTTCTTCTCTTTTTTTATTTTGCAGAAAATTTTGGAACCCATAACCAATCAACATGGCAGACATTACCAGTACAATACCCGGAAAAACATCAAAATAATCCTGAAGCCCCTTCATACTTTCCGGCGCTGAAGAAGTAACTGCGATAGGTGTAAAATTTGAAAGCTCGTTTGTTCTCAATTCTAACCTCAACCAATGGAAATATCTTCCCAAAACAAGAATTGAAAGTAAAATCACGGATAAAACCGCCAGAAAATATGATTTAAGTTTTTTGTTTTTTGCAAGTTGGGGAAGAAGCCAAAAATTATTGATCCAGGAAGGAATAAACAGTAGAATATTATATCCTAATATTCCGAATATTGGGAATTTTCCTTGATTATTGTCTATGGCGGCGAATAAAATAAAACCGGTAAAAAGGCAATTCAATACAATTCTTAACCAGAAATATGTTCTAAATGTTGTCAATGCTTTATAAATAGGAAGTAAAGATAACTTTTTCCAAAACTGGTGTGAACTTTTTTACACCAACACCTCAAATTTGTTGACAAACAAGCGGGAGGGAAATGAAAAAACGTTTGTCAAAAAAACAAAGGCGTTCATCAAAAAAAGACAAAGAAAGTGCATTAGGGTTCGTTTTTTTGAACAAATTTAAAATTTAGTTATGAAAAAAATTTCTTTTTTCCTCTTGTTTAGCACCTTTGTTTGCTGCTTTGCACAAAATCCAAATTATAAAAAATCCATTGATAGTTTGCTGAATTATTTCCATGAAAACAATGTATTTTCGGGGAATGTCCTTCTTCAAAAAAATGGAGAAACCATTTATAAAGGCGATTTCAATACATTGCCAAACAATTCCAATTTGTACAGGATTGGTTCTATTACCAAAGTTTTTACCGCAACCATTATCTTTCAACTGATCGAAGACGGGCAACTTTCATTGGATACCAAACTTAATCAGTATTTCCCCGCTATCAAAAATGCGGATAATATAACGATTGGTAACATGCTCAATCATACCAGCGGAATTTATGATTATTTGCAATGGAAGGATTATTACACGAAAAAGAGCGATGTTTACAACGAAGATGATTTAGTAGCACTCATCCGCAATGGCAAGCCGGAATTTAAACCAGGTAAAGAAAGCTCTTACAGCAATTCCAACTACATTTTACTCGGATTTATCATTGAAAAAATAACCGGAAAATCATTTGCTGAAAATGTTAAAAGCAGAATTACCGAGAAATTAAACCTCGACGATACGTATGTCGAAACCTCAGAAAAAGAATATGCAAAACGCAACTCTTCCTACATGTACGATGGTGAAAACTGGGTAAAAGAAAAGGAAACCAATCCGACATTTACACGTGCCGCAGGATCCGTGGTTTCCTCTTCTGAAGATTTGGCAAAACTTATGAAAAATCTCTTTGAAGGAAAACTGATTTCAGAAGCATCTCTGGAACACATGAAAAGAACAGATCCCAAAACATGGATTGGATATGGATTGTTTAAAGCTCCTTTTTACAAAAAAAACGGATACGGACACACTGGTAGAATTGAGGAGTTCCACTCATTTGCAGGATATTTTCCAGAAGATCAACTTTCGGTGGTAATCCTTTCCAACGGAACCAATACAAAACTGAATGATATTGGATCGGGAGTAATGTCAAAATATTTCAATGAAAAATATAAAATACCTTCATTTTCTTCATATACAAGTGAAACTGCGCCATCAACTCATATTTACATAGGAACTTATAAGGCAAAATTAGCAGGAATTATCACTGTGGGTACATTTAAAATCGCACAAGCGGCCAATAATCACTTATTTGTAATCGACCAAAATAACGGTGCAGAAGGAGAAAAAGCTCTTTTAGAAAGAAAAGGAGAAAACATTTTTTATTCCAGAAAATACAATTCAGAATTCAATTTTATTCTCAACAAGAAAGGAAAAATAACCGGAATCATGATGAAGAATGGCAAGCAATCAATAAAATGTAAAAAGGTAGCATAAACTATTTTAAATGGTAAGAATGTATTTAAGCGAAGTACGGTTTGCCACTTGATATGATGACGAAGAGCTTTTGGGAAGTGGGGTAGTTAAACAAATTGTGGTATGTCTAAGAATAAGGAATTTTTCTTATTTAAAGTTTTTGCTGTTTTCCTTAAATAAGAGACTTTAATCATGCAATCCATTCCTTAAAATCTTTTACACGATCGCGGCTCACCGAAATTTCTTCATTTGGCTGATGATGAAGTTCCACCTTAAAATAAGGCGAAGTATGAATGTTTTTAATGGCATTCAGATTGATGATAAACTGGCGGTTTGCACGAAAGAACTTTTCAGGTTCCAAAACTTCCTGCAGTTCATCTAACGTAAAATCGGTCGGAAAAGCCCGTTCCGAAGTTTGCGCATATACAATTTTATTCTCGCTGTAGAAGCAGTTCACCTCATCGATCTGGATGATTTTCAGATTATAGCCGATTTTGGCTACAATCCTCGAAAGTTTTGGTTTTTCTTTTTGAATTAATTCTTTGAAATCCAAATTGTTATACGACTGTTCACGAGGCAGGAAACTTTTGTATTTGTCGATAGCATTTTTCAAATCTTCTTCCGTAATTGGCTTCAAAAGATAGTCGATCGAGTTCAGTTTAAATGCTTTCAGCGTGTAATTATCAAAGGCGGTAGTATAAATGATAAAGCTCTTTGTAGGTACTTTCTCAAAAATATCAAACGAAAGTCCATCCCCTAAAACAATATCGGAAAAAATCAGATCCGGATGCTCGTTTTCTGTAAAATAGTCAATACCTTCTTCTACCGAATTTACCACTGCAACTATTTCTAAATCAGAAAATAAACTCAAAATTCGTTCTAATTTTCTTGCAGCTGGTTTTTCGTCTTCAATGATAATGGTTCGGATCATGTTTGATATTTTGAATTTGATTTAATGTTTGGATCTGGGAGGAAGGGTTGTTAGGGCTCCAAGCCCTAACAACGCTATTTATTTATCGTCTTTATACTGGTTCATAAGGTTACGTATTTTATCTTCTTCCCAGTTTTTACCGAGGAAAAAACCGGGCAAAAATACAGTTCCGGCATGAATAAGAATTGCAATTCCCCAAAGAACAGGAAGACTTCCAAAATGAAAATCCTGGCTTTCATGCTTTACCAATTTGGCAACAATAATGAACAAATTTACAATAACGTACACGGATAGATGCTTGTAAAAACTCTTGATTTCTTTCATTCTGTTCACCGCACGAAGATATTTCTGGCGTTCTTCAGCGGTTTTCAGATGCTCCGGAATGATGATATTTTTGTCTTTCATGATTTTACGGCATTAATAATTTCAATGCAAGTTCATTGCGTTTTACTTAAAATTTCACGGGCTTTTCGGTCTTCCCATTTTGTATCCAGAAAAAAGTACAGAAATCCATATACCATAATGCTGATAATTCCTCCAACAACCGGAACCCAAAACCAATGAAACTCCGGTGTGAAATGCAAATTCAGATAAATAAGAAATGGCATCAGCAAAAAATATCCTGCAATCGTAATATAAAAATCACGCAATTCTTTCATTCTGCTTTTGGCTCTGAGAAATCTTCTGGTATGTTTTTCTGAAGTTTTCATACGGATGATTTTAAAGGTTATCTTTTTCCATCAGTTCTTTAATCTTGCGGTCTTCCCAGTTTTTCCCGATACCGAAAACCTGCAATCCATGGGAAATTACGCCAATTCCCCAACCCAGCATCGGCCACCAAAACCAATGATATTCAGGAGAAGTTTTCAGGTTAATGAAGATTAAAAGCGGAATGACTAAACAATACGAAATCAAATTTCCGTAAAATCCTTTTATTTCTTTCACTCTTTTGTAGGCGCGTTCATACGCCAGACTTTCTTTATCAATTTTATTTTCTTCCATAGCGGTTGTTTTTTCGTTGAGAATAGGAATTTTTACCTTAAAATAATCTTCTGATTTTTCGATGTACACATTTTCTTTGGTGATGATGGAATAGCGCTGCACAATATTGGAAAGCCCGATGCCTTCGCGTTCTTTCACCAGATCCCGCGCTTGCAGATTGTTTTCGATGCAGAGAAATCCGCTTTCGGAAAAGATTCTGATTTTCAGCGGTTTTTTTGCGGTGGCGTAATTATGTTTAATCGCGTTTTCCAGCAAAAGCTGCAGAGACAACGGAACCACAAATTTTCCTTTTTCCGAATCCGGAACATCAAACTGAAATTCCACGCTGTCTTCAAAACGGGTTTTCAGCAGCTCGCAGTAGGTTCTGGCAAAATCCAGTTCATCCTGCACCGTCACCATTTCTTTATCCTTCTGATCCAGCACATAGCGATAAATCTTCGACATATCGGTGGTGAACTTCTGTGCCTGATTCGGGTTTTCTTCAATCAGCGCATCCAACACATTCAGGGAATTAAAGAGAAAATGCGGATCGAGCTGGTTTTTCAGACTTTCGAACTGTGCGTTGGCAGATTTGGCGATAATTTTCTGTTCCACGACTTCTTTCCGTGAAGTTTTTTTCAGTTCATCCATAAAGCCTTTGGCATGCATAAAAGCCGCAATCAATAGCGCTATATTGGTGGTGAACCAAATGACAAAATTATATTTTCCTGCAAAGAACTCTTCTGCTGTTGCTGATTTTTGGATGACAACATAATTTACATAACTGCAAACGAAGCATACCAAAAAATTCACAATTACCAGCGTAATAATTCCAATTATAGTTCTGGTTCTGGTTTGGTTTACCCAGGAAATTTTACGGTTCAGATAAAGGTTTACGTAATAATTACTGAATCCAATCGTCAAAGAATAAAAAAGACAAATCAGCCAGCCATAAAAGAAATTTTCTACTGTTTTCTCAGATTTATCAATCAGAAAGATAAATATTTCGACTCCTAATGAAATCCATAAAAGACTGAAAAAAAAACGTTTCACCTTTTCCATACCCTAAAAGTACAAGTTTATGGTTTATTCTGAACAAAATATTCCGCTTCTTCTTTCCCCCAGTTTGGATCAAGCGCAGATTTTGGTGGGTAAGTTTCGTATTGGCTTAATGCTTTTTTAAACAGTTCCAGTCCTTTTTCTTTGCTTCCGCCAAACTGTTCCGGTGTGAAGTAGGTATCTTCTGCTTTTAGCAAACTTATTCTTGGGTTTTCCGGATCCAGTTTTTCTGCTTTTCCGAGTGATTCGGTTGCTAATTTTCCTTCGCTCATATAGCGTTCCATTGGATTGACCATCATTTTCAGGGAATGAATCATTTTGGAAAGAATATAATTTTCTGCATTTTCAGGATTTAGTTCCATGGCTTTATCTAAAGGTTTTTGTGCAGAATTTGCAATTTCGTCCAGCTCCGCCGTTTTTCCTTGCTGCATCAGGATTCTTCCTTTCTGAATTTGTGCCAATGCCGCATAATAATAGGGCTGCCATTGTGTTTTTTCCTTTTCGGCGATGCGCTGGAAATCATTCGCAACAGCGGTCAGTTCATCTGAGGTTTTAGCCTGATTCAGTTTTGTTACTTTTTCGGTCATTACTTTTTCAAAAACGGTCTGTGAAAAAGCCAGAATACTGAAGAGGGCAAACGTAAGGCTTAGAAATAATCGGATCATGATGGTCTGTTTTTTATGGGTTAATATTTTAATGATGAAGTAAAAATACAGGGTTTGATTGCGGGATGAAATTTTTTCCGACCGAATTGTCATTTTCGGTAGCTGAAAGGTTCTAAAGGTTATTATCAATGGCTTCCTGCGTTTTATCAATTCCAAAACTGAACATTGCGCCGATATACACAAAAGTTTGCGCAGCAGGAAGAACAGGTGCGCTCATGGTTCCCTCCTGTGAAAAACGGTAGCCATACACATTTTTCGTTCCCAGAATATTGCTGATTCCAGCAACAAGAATGGTAAATGATTTTGCCTCTTTCCTTCCCAAATTCGGAAGATAATTCACACTAAAATTCAGCGCATTATAATCTTTAACCGTTCCGTTGGATTTTAAAGAATTGGTGTTGTTTTCCCAAACAATATTGTAATAAGGTCTTCCGGAAGTATACGTATAAGAGAAATTGAAACCGGTTTTCCAGGGAAGAACAAACTTTTTCGCGACAAGAGAAATATTGTGTTTTGCGGCAAAAGACGGATACAGCTCTGCAGGATAATTCAGAAACTCGCGTTTGCTGTCCAGATAGGAATACGAAATCCAGTAATCTACATTTTTAATGCTTTTTTTATCGCGCCAAAGCACCTCAATCCCTTTGGCAAAACCTTTTCCGTAAGAAGGCAAAATGCTGTTCTCAAACTGAGATGTCTGTGTTTTTACGAGTTGATCGTAATCTTTATAAAATCCTTCAAAACGCAGTGTACGGTTGTTTTCGCTTCGCTGAAACTGCAGAATATAATGCGTTGCTTTCTGGAAATTCTGCGAAAAAGCGGAGGTCAGATATTTACTTTCCGGAGTTTGATAAAAAATTCCGTATGCAAAAGAGCTCACCCATTTTTCCGACAAGCGATAAGCAGCAGAAAATCTCGGTGCCAGATTCCATTTATCCAAAAAATCCGAATGTTCTGCCCTCAAACCAAAACTGGTTGAAAAATTCCGGTTGAATGCCAGATTCGTTTCCGCAAAAAATGCAGAGGTAAAATTGCTAATCTTTCCGGTTTCTTCCGGGCTGTAAAAGGAACTGAACGAGGTTTTATCGTTTTCGGATTGCAATTCAAAACCGGCTTTAATGTTGCTAACCGCAGCAATTTTCCGTTCAATTACGGCTTTTGTGTTCAAATAAATTCCTTTTGTGTTGATGTTCACATTTCCGATTTTACTTCCTTCATTCAAAATTCCGATTTCCAGATCGTTATGATTAATACTGAAAGACGAACCCAGATTCATCAGATATTTCCCCAGTTTCTGTTTGTATGAAAGGCTGTGAAAGGTGTTTTTCCCGTTGACTTTCGGCTGCTGTTCATCGTAATTATTTTCCAGACTCGGCTGCGAAATGGCTAAAGAATTGGCATCAAAACTTCCGTAATATTTTAAAAAACCTCCGTATTTCGTTTTAATTCTGAAATTTCCATTTACCGAAACCGAACGCGGAGACTGAATAAAATCCGTCGTGAAATTCAGTAATTTTGTTGCAAGACTTAAATCGGAAACACTTCCTTCAAGCCCAAAACTAAAGGTTTTCTTTTCATTCAGACTTTGATAATCTCCGCTCAACGCAAATGGGAAAATACTGAAAGAATACGAACTCTGATCCGGCATATACACACTTTCCAACAGCAAAACCGAAGACAAAGCCTGACCGTAAAGTGCAGAATATCCACCACTTGAAAACACGCTTCCTTTAAAAATCGAAGTATTGAAGCGTTCTCTTCCCGGCATTCCCGGCACCGAACTGCTGAAATAATTATTCACCAGATTTCCATCGATGAAAAATTTAGTTTCCGCTCCGGTTCCACCGCGAACAAATAAGCCTTCACTTTCTCCGGCATTCTGCACTCCGGGAAGAAATTTATAACCGGTGGAGGTTTGTCCGTTCGATCCGGCTGTGGTATAAATATCCAACGGAGTCAACGCTGCGGTTGCCCGTTTTTTGTCGCTGGCTTCAATGGTTCCGGCGGAAATGGTAACGGTTTCAATTTCGCTGATGCTTTCCTGCAAAGAAATATTGACGGTGAGATTTTCATTTTCGAGTTGGAGATTCTTTTCCTGTTCCTTAAAATTCGGATGAGCGAACACGAGAGTCTGCGCTCCTTTTTCTTCGGTTTGGAAAGAGAAATTTCCGTTTGTATCGGTGGTTGCACCATCATAAGTGTCTTTTAAAGTCACATTTACATCTTTTATGCCTTTATTTTTGGAAGAAACATTTCCGGAAACCGTAATCTGTGCCGAAAAAGAAACCGTAAAAAGAAGAATCAGAAATGTAATGAGTCGGATAATCAGCGTTGCCATTATTTTAATTTTTTTTCAAAATTATTCCGGATTGTGGCTGCAACAAACAAAACTCAACTGAATGGTAAAAAATCGTAACCGAAAGGTTTCTTTTTGGAACTTTCGGTTCTTCGCCAAAAACTATGGTCTTAAATATTTTAGACTTATCGTTTTATTTGAGTTTATGTTCTTTTGCCTTGAAGCAAAAGAACCAAAAATTCAAGACTTGGAAACTTCGGCTAAAATTTTGAAGAATTTCCTAAAATCTCCAAACTCTGGCGGAAAAGAAAGGTTCACAAAATAAGAAAGATTTTTGCCGCCACTCGAACAGTGGATATTTTTTAACAAAATTTCTTCAAAATTTATTAACGCCTCCATTTCCGAGGTCGATTCAAAATGATTGTACAACTTTCTAATTTCCACACAAAATGGAGAAGAGCCGAACTTTCACTCTTTGTTGAATTTTTTTGTCGGTATTCTTCGTAAAGTCTTCTCATAATTCTGTAAAATCAAAAAGGTAGTTTTTTGTAAATTTGCTCACAACAAAAAACATCTTATGAAATATTCTCTTTTAGTTGCTGCAGCTTCTGCCATTATGCTGGCTTCCTGCGGAACATCAAAAACGTACCAGATTTTATCCAAAAGCGGTACAAAAACTCAGGGAACTGCAAAATTTACCCAATCCGGAAAAAATGTTACGCTTGATCTGAACGCTTATAAATTAACTCCGGGATATCATGCCGTACACATCCACGAAAAAGGAGATTGTTCCTCTGCTGATGCTGCTTCCGCCGGCGGACACTGGAATCCGACTGATGATAAACACGGAAAATGGGATACCGAACACTTCCATATGGGCGATATAGGAAACTTAATTGCAAATGAAGAAGGGGTGGGAAGAGTCCTCTTTAAAACCGACAAATGGTGTATGGGCTGTAGTGATGCCAGTAAAAACATCATCGGGAAATCATTGATTATTCACGCTGCAAAAGACGATTTTCATACTCAGCCAACCGGAAATGCAGGTGGTCGTGTTGGATGTGTAGAAATTAAATAGTTGGAATTCAGCAAACGAAATAAAGCCGCAATTTTATTTTTTTTAAAGTAAGATTGCGGTTTTACTTTGATTACAAACGGGATTCTATTACATTTTTATCCTCAATAAACTTCTTGCTACGCAATAAAAAACTCCTGTAAGCGCCAAATTATTTCTATTTTTGCTGTATGAAAACTGTAATCATCGGTTCCGGAAATGTGGCGTATCATCTTGCAAAAGCGTTTTTGAACAGCGATATTCTTATATCCGAAATTTGCGGAAGGAATAAAACCGATCTGGAAAAAATTTCACAGGAACTTCATATTCCCTATTCCTTGAATATTCCGGATGATGCCGATTTTTATATCATCTGCGTGAGCGATTCTGCAATTGAAAATATTTCTGAAAAAATCTTCAATCCAAAAGCTTTAGTTTCCCATACTTCCGGTTCTGTTTCCCGTGAAACATTGAAGGGAAGTTACAGAAAAGCAGTCTTTTATCCGCTCCAGACGTTTTCTAAAAGTAAATCGCTTGATTATTCGGAAATTCCCTTTTTTATTGATGCTGAGAATGAAAAGGATCAAAAATTTCTTATTTCACTGGCAGAAAAAATTTCAGGAAAAGCTTTTCCCGCAGATGATGAAAAGAGAAAATACATCCATCTTACCGCTGTTTTCGCCTGTAATTTTGTGAATCATCTGTATGCCCGAGCCAAGGAAATATCTGACAGCCAGAATATTCCATTTGAGTTTTTTCTTCCGTTGATTGATGAAACCACAAAAAAAATTCATGAACTGGATCCTAAAGATGCGCAAACCGGACCGGCAGTTCGCAACGATACCCAAGTTTTGGAGCTTCACCAAAAACTTATCCGGAATGAAGAGCAGTTGAAAATCTACAACACCATGAATGAATCCATAAAAAAAATGTATGAGTTATAAAACCAGATTAAAACAGATAAAAGCCTTTGTATTCGATGTTGACGGGGTATTTACAGATGGAAGTGTGTATTTGCTTCCCGGTGGAAATATGTGCAGAGTGATGAATGTTTTGGACGGTTACGCCGTCGTTAAAGCATTAAAAAACAATTATTTAATCGGGGTAATTACAGGCGGAAATGATGATATGGTAAAACACAGAATCAATTATCTCGGCATTACGGATTATTATGCAAAATCCTCTGATAAATTAAAAGATTTTGAAGATTTCAAAGCAAAATACTATTTAAAAAATGAAGAAATTTTAACGATGGGTGATGATCTTCCGGATATTTCAATTCTTCAATCTTCCGGAATTTCCTGCTGTCCGGAAAATGCCGTACCGGAAGTAAAAGGCGTTTGCGATTATATTTCCGCAATTCAGGGAGGAAAAGGTGCCGTGCGCGATGTGATTGAGCATGTAATGAAAGCGCAGGAAAAATGGCTGGAAGACAATACCCAAAGCGTTTGATATGAAAATTCTGCTCGCTTCAAATTCGTCCCGAAGAAAAGAACTTTTAAAAAGTCTTGGCTATGATTTTTCGGTTGTTTCCATTCATTGTGATGAAATTTTTCCTGAAAATCTTCCCGCTTCTGAAGTCGCCGGTTTTCTATCACTTTTAAAATCCAATGCCTACCCGGAACTTAAGAAAAACGAAATTCTGATTACCGCAGACACCGTTGTTGTTCTTGAAAATAAAATTTTGGGCAAACCCAAAAATGAACACGAAGCCTTTGAAATGCTGCGTTCCCTTTCCGGCAAAACCCATCATGTTTACTCCGGAATTACCGTTCGAACTGTGGATCAAACCATGACGGAAACCGATGTTGCAAAAGTTTATTTTAATGAAATTTCAGATTCCGAAATTCTTCATTATATTGAAAATTTCCAGCCTATGGATAAAGCCGGGAGTTACGGTATTCAGGAATGGATCGGGATGGCAAAAATCAAAAAAATAGAAGGCAGTTATTACACGATTATGGGATTGCCCACACATCTGGTTTATGAAATCCTGAAAAGATTGAATTAACCTCTTTAAATTTTACTATTTTTACAAAAAAATCAAAGGATAAAATAATAAATAGACCTTTGATAAGTTATTAAGTTACAATGAAAAAAACAATACTATTTCTTGTAATACTGGCACTCTTCAATGCTTGTTCTTCCCGAAAAAAGAAGAGCGATTCTACATTTATGAAGGGTTTTTCTACTTATTACAACACCCTTTTCAACAGTAAAGATGCTTTGGAAAGCGAGCTCCAATCCAGAACTCAGGCATTCAAAGACAATTATTATACCCCTTATATTCAGCTTCTTAAGTATGACGATCAGCCTTTGGGTGCGGAAATTGGTCAGTCTGCCATTTTTGTGGAAGCAACTTCTCCCGGAAATCCGAGAAATGTCCAGAATTCTCAAAATGTACAGTCGAAAGGGGCCACTACTCTACAGATCTCCGAAGCAAAAGCACTGAAAGCCATTTCCAAATATTCCATTGTAAAACAAGGTGTTGAAAAGAACAAAAAAATGTTTGATTCTTACCTGATTCTGGCACAATCCAGACTGTATATGAACAAGCCTTTGGAAACACTGGATGCGCTGAACAATATCTTTACCTATATGCCAAAAGACAAGCGCCTTCCGCTTGCCAAAATTTATCAGGGACAGGCTTTTTCCAAAATGGGAGATTATTATCGTGCAGATGAAATTTTCCGTAGCCTGAAAGATCAGGATCTAAAGAAAGAATACCGTAAACTGCTCAGTATTTATTATTCCGAAATGCTTTTAAGATCAGGCAAAAAAGATGCTGCGGTTGTTGAACTTGAAAACGCTTTCTCCCTCAACAAAAACCGTGAACTGCGCAGCCGTATTGCCTATTTGCGCGGTCAGATTCTTTCAGAACTCGGAAAAAAAGAAGAAGCCCGTGAAAGTTTTACTGCGGCGTATAAATATGCCAACGATTTTGAGTTTGAGGTAAAATCCCAGATCGAAATAGCCAAAACATTCAATGCAAGTACCGATGATTATGAAGGTGCTAAAAAATATCTTGAAAAAATCAGTAAAAAAGGAACCTACGCTTCCCGTAAAAACGAATTTTACTATGCACTTGGATTAATGGCAAAAAATGCAGGAAAGAAAGCAGAAGCCGACTCCATGTTCAGAATGTCGTTGAAGGAACCCGTTTCTGATCCGCAAATTCGTGGATTGGATTATTATGAAATCGGAAAATCCTACTTTGAAAAAAGCGATTATCTTCCGGCCGGCGCTTTTTATGATTCTGCGATTGCTTCCATGACGTATGAACCTTCAAAAGTTTTGCTCAAAGAACAGACCGAAAACATTAAAAAAGTTTCCACCAATTATTACCTGATTAAAAAGAACGACAGTATTCTGGCACTCGCCAAAATGTCTGAGGCTGAAAAAACCGCCTATTTCTCAAAGTATATTGATAAACTGAAAGAAAAAGAAGCGGCGGAAGAACTTCGCCTGAAAAGAGAAGAAAGAAGTAAAGGTTTTGATAATGGCGATTATTCTGCAAATTCAATTTTTGCAGGAAATACCGGTGGTTTTCAGGATTTTTCAGGGAATGATACCAAAGGCGGTTTCTATTTTGCTAATGCCAATACAGTAAATAAAGGGCAGGCAAACTTTAAACAAACCTGGGGAAACAGAGGGCTTGTAGACAACTGGCGTTCCTCTTCCCGATCTGCTTCTTTGGAAGATATGAAAAATGAAGCCTTAGGATTATCCACCGCTCCGGATCCGAGAAGGCATGATCCCGCATTTTATATTGAAAAAATTCCAAAAGATGCCAACGCCATTCTTCAGTTAAAAAAAGACCGAGATACTGCCAGTTTAGGGCTTGGAAGAATGTATGAAGCCTTTTTCAGCGATACTCCTTTGGCTACAAAAACCCTTTATGATCTTGTGGATGCAAAACCTGAAGAAGATGTGCTTTTGCAGGCACTTTATCAGATTTTTGCCATGAATTATGTGCAAAATCCTTCTGCAGCAGAACGTGCAAAACAATTGATTTTAACTGATTTTCCATATACTTCGTATGCTGAATTTGTGAAAAACCCGAAGAACAATACATTCTCCCAATCCTCCGAAGAAGTAACCAATCTTTACACCAAAGCATTCGACCTTTATCAAGAAGAAAAATTTGATGAAAGCCGAACCGTCATTGATGAAGCTTTGCAGAAATTTCCCAAAGATGCACTGGTGCCGAAATTTTCCCTATTAAACGCTTTTAATACCGGAAAAACGGCTGGAAAAGAAATTATGATTCTTCAGTTGGAACAAATTGCACTGAATTATGCAAAAACTCCGGAAGGCGAAAAAGCACAGGATATGCTGCGTTTCCTGAAAAGTGATCTTAAAATTGAAATCACGGATGAAAAAGGAAATGCGGTAAGCAAAACAGAAGCAAAGATGCCGGAACAAAAAGAAGAACATGTGGAAAATATTGCTCCGGCAAAATTGAGCGGTCCGGGAATTCCTACACGTGAAGCGATTGCGGAAGATCCTGATTCACCAGATAATCCCAATTTCAATCCAATGAAAAATCCACAGCAATTGCCTCCGACAAAGAAAAAAGAATAACGTTTTTAAATTTTTACGAATTCTGAAACGGAATTTATCCGTCCTTTTTCTTCTTTATGCCCTGAAAATCTTTTAAATAAAAAGGTTCAAAATATGCGATGTCTTCAAATTCCCTGGCTTGATATTTCTGGTAAGCGGTTTTGATAAGAAACTGTGCCGAAGGATATTTTTCGTAATTAAAATCCGCAAGGGGAAGATTGAGAATTTTTTGGGCTTTTTCCGCGCCGTCGCCCACGAAAAGAATCTTTTTATCTTTCCATTCACTAAAGGAATTTTCATCCAGAATTCTGGCTTCTGTTGGTGAAATTTCTACTCCGGTTTTACCATCATAAACGGCGGTGTACACCTCCATTCTTCGTGCATCCACCATCGGAATAATGTATTCGTAACCGTTTTCTAAAAAAGGTTCGACCAAAGAAATTAACGAGTTAACCGCAATCAGCGGAATATTCAAAGCATAACAGAAACCTTTTGCAGATGCGGCACCAATACGAAGCCCGGTATAAGATCCCGGTCCTTTTCCGAGACCAACAGCATCCAGATCTTTCAATGTAATTTCTGCGCCTTCCAAAGCCCATTGTACAAAAGTATGCAAGGATTCCGATTGTTTGTAATTTTCTGAAACTTCTTCACAAAGGCAGAGTAATTTTTCGCCATCAGAAATGGCAACCGAACAGTTTTTTGATGAGGTTTCGAGAAGGAGAATTTTCATTTTCAGATAAAATTATTTTCTATATACTGTTCTTGGTTCCGCCTGTGCTTTCGGATAAATACACATTTCCGCCACAGAAACGCGATCAGGAGCGTTCAGACAATAGGCAATTGCATCGGCAATGTCGGCGGCGGTTAAAGGTTCATATCCGGCATAAACGGCATCTGCTTTTTCCTCATTTCCTTTAAAACGAACCATTGAAAAATCGGTTTCCACAGCACCGGGCTGAATATTGGTCACTTTAATTCCAAAAGCGGTCAGTTCGATTCGCATTCCTTCGGAAATGGTGTCCACTGCTTTTTTTGAGGCACAATACACTACTCCATTCGCGTATGTTTGGCGTGCTGCAACAGAACTGATGTTTACAATATGTCCGGAATTTTTCTTTTTCATTTCTCGGATTATCGGTTGGGAAACATACAGAAGTCCTTTCACATTTCCGTCCATCATGGCATCCCAATCGTTTTCGTTTCCATCGGAAAGCGGATCAAGTCCGTGTGCATTTCCGGCATTATTGATGAGAATATCGATGTTCTTCCATTCCTCAGGAAGCGATTCTAAAGCGGTATTTACTTCATCTTTGAAACGGACATCAAACTGTAAACTAAAAATTTCGGTGAAATGGGATAATTCGTATTTCAGGTCTTCCAGAATTTCTGCTTTTCTTCCGCAGATAATCAGTCTGTAATTCTGTTTTGCAAGAAGTTCTGCAGTGGCTTTTCCTATTCCGGAAGTAACTCCGGTTATCAATACTGTTCTTTTCATTTTTTAATTGGCATCTATGGCATTAAATGCATTTTCTATATGATTTATTTCAAGAATCCGGGAACTGTCGGGAAGCACCGTAATGATGTCAAAACGAACCTCTTCTTCCCTGTTCATTTCCTGCATAAAATGATCTGCAGCGGAAACAATCAGCCGGATTTTTTTCTTTTTTACGGCTTCCTGAGGTTCAATGAACGCATCGGTTGCTCTGGCTTTTACTTCTACAATGATGATGGTGGAATCTTTTTCGGCTATAATGTCGATTTCAGCTTTTTGATAACGGTAATTGGTGCATAAAATCCGGTATCCTTTTTTTAAAAGATAGTCGGCGGCCAATTGCTCTGCTTCGTTTCCAAAATCGTTGTGGGTCGCCATTTTAGAGGAATTCAAGCTTAGAATTTCCGGAAATATTCAGTTTTACTTTTCCTCCGATAATCAGCGGACGATTATCAAAAATATGCCCGTTCGGAAAACCAAAAAGTTTCGGAAAATGATAATTTTTCAAGCGGTGTGCTACAATTTTGTAGGCAAAAGGATCGAAACTTTCTTCGTAATTTTTATTCTCCGTTTCGCTTCCCATATTGGTCATTCCGCCAATAATCAAACCTTTAATTTTACGGAAAACTCCGGCCAAATCAAGGGAAATCAGCATTCGGTCCAAAGCGTAAAAGTTTTCTCCGATGTCTTCAATAAATAAAATTTTATCGGTAAAATCAAACTCATATTTTGATCCGAGAAGTGCGTAAATCAAGGCGAGATTTCCACCTATAAAAATTCCTTCTGCTTTGCCTTCTTCATTAAATGGATTTGCTTCAATTTGATATTTGGGTTTCTGACCGTTCAGAATATCGAAAATTCCTTCATATCCTTCTTTAATCACGCCGAAGGAAGAAGTTTTAAGAGTTTGCCCGTGAACGGAAGCAAATCCGTTTTTTAACAGATAACTTTGCACAACGGTATTATCGGAATAACCAATATACCATTTTGGATTTTTTCTAAATCCGGAAAGTTTCAGATGGCGCAACAAATGCTGGCAGCCATATCCACCTCTTGAAGCCCAGATTGCGGAAATTTCTTCTGAATTCAATGCCCAGTTCATATCCGAAATTCTTTCCTTTTCGGTTCCTGAATAATTGTATCCTTCTGAATATTTACCGAAAGTATGTTTGCCGAAAACCGGTTCAAATCCTTCTTTTTCGATTATTTTCAGGGCGTTTTCCAGTTGGGATTCTTCCACGAAACCGGCGGGCGAAATAACAGCTATTTTATCCCCTTTTTTTAATGATTTTGGAAAGATGCATTCCTTTTTCATTCTGCGTTGTTTTGTCTTTCTTCTTTGTATTTCTGATATTTTATTTCCTTTTTTTCGGCTTCTTCCAACTGTTTGTCAAACTGATTGAACATTTTGAAACTTTGCAGAAAAATAATGAAACTAAAAGCGATTAATATCACTCCTACTCCTTTCCTGATGCGGTTTGCAATTTGCTGGGTAAGTTTTGCATGAAACTGTTTTGCCAGAAATATTTTCAACAAATCAATACAAAGATAAGTGGCGATTACAATGCTTAAATACAGAATAAAATTGTTTGGATCGGGATACTGATTGCGCACGGAAATCACAGTAACCAGCCAGAATAAAAGCACTCCGACATTTAAAAGGTTCAGTAAAAATCCGTTGATAAAAGTTTTAAAATAATTCTGACCAATCAGTCGGTCTTCATTGGAAATCCTCATTTTGGTTTTGGAAAGCATCATAAATACCCCGTAAATACAGATAATTAGTGCGGTAATCCTGTAAAATCCGGGATGCCGATCAATGAGATAAACCAAATCCGCGCTGGCATAATAAGCTGCCACAATACAAAGAATATCCGCCGAAATGACGCCCAAATCCAACGACAATGCGTGTTTCGGACCACGGGAAAAACTGGTTTCAATCAACAGAAAGAAAATCGGCCCGATAAAAACCAGACTCAACATAAATCCCAATCCTATTGCAGAAAGTATAAGTTGAAGCATGGAACAAATGTAAAGATTTCTAAATTAACGGATGAAAAAGAGATACAGAAAAGCTTTGGCAATGATTATAATCAATATTATTTCCAAGCACCGATTGATCATTTTTCTCTCTTTTTATGAATTCAGCCTAATCCTATTTATTTTTCTTTTCTAAAAATATATCTGGTGATAAAAATTCCCTGTCCGTCATCTATTCCGCTATCACTTTCTACTCCACTAGTAACGAAACTTAATTCCCAGTTCTGCTCGGAAAGTTCATTAATTCTGGCTTGAATAATCGCATCATTTGATGCAATATTTTGGAAATTAATCCCTGCTATACTGTAAAAATTCAATAATTTAGTTTCGCCAAATTCATCGATTTTTGCATCTTTTCTCCCAATGCTTCCCTGTTTACTATCGGTGCCCTCGGTTCTTTTTGTTGTTAAATCTGCTGTATTTATAGCCTGATTATTCTCAATTAATCTGGATCTTCCCATTCCTCCCGGAATTATGGATTCTACAGAGGTTATGACTTTATATTCATATTTTTGAGCATAAATATTTGCAAAACCTAATATCGTGATTGTGATTGAAAGAATTATCTTTTTCATTTTTTAAATTTTGGATTTAATTTTTGAGTGCAAAAAATATTTTAAAATTACTCCACTACTTTAAAATCCAATTGTTTTTGAATCAGATTGGCTTTCATCACCTTAATTTTAATGGTGTCTCCAAGTTGATATTGTTTTCCGTGACAAATGCCATACACGGCGTGTGTTTTCGCATCATACTGATAGGAATCGTCCATCAAATCACGAAGTTTGATTAAACCTTCTGCTCCATTTTCAGGAATTTCCACCCAGAAACCAAATTCGGCAACACCGGATATTACACCTTCAAATTCTTCACCCAAATGATTTTGCATGAATTTCACCTGCATGAATTTTATAGAATCCCTTTCTGCATCTGCAGCCAGCCGTTCCATTGCAGAGCAGTGTTTGCACTGTTCTTCCAGTTCATTTTTATCCACACTTTTTCCTCCATCCAAATAATGTTGAAGCAAACGATGCGCAATTAAATCCGGATAACGACGGATGGGTGAAGTAAAATGCGTGTAATAATCGAAACCAAGCCCATAATGCCCAATCGGATCGGTGGAATAAACGGCTTTACTCATGCTTCGCATGGCCAGTGTTTCAATCATATTTTCTTCTCCTTTGCCTTTTACATCTTTTAAAAGCCGGTTTAAACTTTCGGTGGTTTGTTTGGAATTGGAGATGTTCATTTTATAACCAAACGTGGAAACAAAATCCCGAAGCGATTCCAGTTTTGCAGGATCCGGATCGTCGTGAACACGATATATATAACTTTTATTGGTCGGTTCGTGTTTTTTCCCAAGGGAAACAAATTCCGAAACTTTACGGTTTGCCAACAGCATAAATTCTTCAATAAGGTGATTGGAATCTTTGCTCATTTTGAAATAAACACCGATTGGTTCACTGTTTTCATCGAGATTGAATCGCACTTCGCTTCTGTCGAATGTAATGGCTCCGTCTTTAATTCTATTTTCTCTCAGAATTTTGGCCAGTCTGTCCAACGCAAGAATTTCTTCCGAAAGATCTCCTACTCCACTTTCGATGCGTTCCTGAGCTTCTTCATAAGTGAAACGGCGATCGGAATGAATGATGGTTCTTCCAAACCACTCTTTCTGAACTTCTGATTTTTCATTGAGTTCAAAAACGGCAGAGAACGTGTATTTGTCTTCATTTGGGCGAAGGGAACATACATCATTACTTAAAACTTCCGGAAGCATCGGTACCACACGATCTACCAAATACACGGAAGTTCCGCGATCGTATGCTTCCTGATCCAGCAAAGTTCCCGGAATTACATAATGTGAAACATCGGCAATATGCACGCCTATTTCCCAGTTTCCGTTGTCGAGTTTTCGGATGGAAAGGGCATCATCGAAATCTTTTGCATCTTTCGGATCGATGGTAAAAGTGAGAATATTCCGCATATCCCAGCGTTTTTTTACCTCTTCTTCGGAAATACTCCGGTCGATTTTATCGGCTTCATGCTCAATTTCTTCAGGAAAAGTATACGGCAAACCATATTCTGCGAGGATTGAATGAATTTCGGTTTCATGTTCGCCGGGATCACCCAAAACCTGAATGATTTCTCCTTCAGGATTTTTGGAATCCGGTTTCCAGTCGAGCATTTTTACCAGTACTTTCTGTCCGTTTTCTGCCCCATTAATTTTTCCTCTGGGAATAAAAATATCGGTGTTGATGATTTTCTTGTCGCATACAACAAATCCAAAATCTTTATGTTTGATGAATTCAAAGGTTCCCACAAATTCTTCTCGATTTCTCTCCAACACTTCCAAAACGGAACCTTCCAGTTTTTTTCCTTTATAATGATAGGTTACAATCAGCACTTTATCGCCCTGCAAAGCATCCTTCACGTTTTTGGAATGGATGAAAACATCATGTTCCATGCCTTCCACTTTTACATATGCATTTCCGGTTTGGTTGAAATCAATTACTCCGGTTAAAGTTCCCTCAATTTTGAGGTTTAGAATGTACTTCCCTTTTTCGGCTTCCTTTATTCTTTCTTCTGCCAGAAGTTTATGCAAGGCCTGAATTACCTGTTCGCGTTGCCGAGGATTTTTATAATCTATACCATCCGAAATTTGTTTGTAATTGTAAATTTTGGAGGAATTCTGATTCATAAACCCGAGGATCAATCTCCCGATTTCTCTTAATTTATAGTCATTTTTCTGACTGATGTATTTTTTCTTTTTCATTTTTTCTCCATCGGTTTCACCTATGGTTATTGATATTAAGCCACTTTGTAGCTTGGTTAATTTTCGTATTTCTTTTCAATCAATTTTCATTGATTGTTGATGTATTGGTATTTTTTATAAAAATTAGTTTTGAAAATTACGATACTCAACTTTGAAAAAAAATATTTTTAATTTTTAAAAATACGATAACTAACTTTGAAAAATACGAATTTAAAATTTTAACACCACGCAATTTTATTCACTCTGTTCTGATGTCTTCCGCCTTCAAAATCGGTGGTAAGAAATTTTTCTGCAATTTCCAGAGCTAATTCTTTAGCAATAAAACGAGCGGGAAGCGCAATCATATTTGCATTATTGTGCTGCCTTGCCAAAACGCCCAATTCCGGCATCCAGCAAAGTGCACAGCGGATTTGCTGGTGTTTATTGGCCGTAATGGCAACGCCTTCCCCACTTCCACAAATTAAAATTCCAAGTTCATTTGCACCGATTTCTACAGATTCTGCCGCCGGATGTACGAAATCAGGATAATCAACACTTTCTGCGGAATAGGTTCCGAAATCCTGAAGTTCATATTTCCCCTGAAGTTGCTTTTTTAAATATTCTTTTAATTCAAAACCTGCATGATCACAGGCAATTGCGATTTTTTTCATTTTTAGCTTTTTCACAAAGTTACGGTTAAAAATGCACTTTTAATTTTTTCCACAATAAAATTCCTACTGATTCATCAATTATCCGTTGCTAAAGAATTGGTTTTCAAATAAAAGAATGAAATTCAAAATATATAAAAAATTGAAATTCAATGAATTAATAAAAATGAAAATTCAATGTGAATTAAGGGGAATAAGCGTGTGGATAAAAAAAGGAAAAAGGATTTTTATAATTCAAATACAATTCATATTGCAAAAAATAAATTCATCTTTTAAAAATTAGTTCATGAAAATTATGAGGAAAAATTATCATTTTATTCATATTTCATTTCTTCATATTTCCTTTTACTAATACTTGTTAACAAGTGTTGATAAACTTTAAAAAAAATTAAAAATCAGCACTTTACAATGTTAAAAATATATGAACGAATGTTAAATTAAATGTTACAAAAAATAAAAAATTAGTTTTCCCCAAAATTCACAACACTCAACAACACTATCCAATTTTCTTTTTTTTAAATAAAAATTTTGTTGATTAATGATTGATGTCAGCGTGTGGAAATTTTCGAGAATAAAAATTCGTTTTCGAAAAGGTAAATTCTATCTTTGTAAAACAAATAAAATTTTATGAAAACCATCAACGATTTTAATTTTAAAGATAAGAAAGCGCTTGTACGCGTTGATTTTAATGTTCCTCAGGACGAAAACCTCAAAGTAACCGATGATACCAGAATTGTGGCGGCAAAACCAACAATTGACAAGATTCTGAACGATGGTGGAAGTGTGATCCTGATGACGCATTTGGGAAGGCCGAAAGGAAAAGTAAGCGATCAGTTTTCATTGAAGCACATTCTTCCTGAAATTGAGAAGGTTTTGGGTAAAAAAGTTTTATTTGCAGATGATTGCATAGGAGAAGTTGCTGAAAAAGCGGCCGCTGATTTGAAACCGGGAGAAGTTCTTTTACTTGAGAATCTTCGTTTTCACGAAGAAGAGGAAAAAGGAGATGTTGCCTTTGCTGAGAAACTGGCAAAATTGGGCGATGCATATGTAAATGATGCTTTTGGAACAGCACACAGAGCACATGCTTCTACTGCGGTTATTGCGCAATTTTTTCCTTCAACTAAATTTTTCGGTTTACTGATGGCAAAAGAACTTCAGGCCATTGATAAAGTATTGCATTCCGGAGAAAAACCAGTCACTGCAATCTTAGGAGGAAGTAAAGTTTCCACAAAAATTACCATTATTGAGAACATCCTTCCTAAAGTGGATAACCTGATTATTGGTGGTGGAATGTCTTTTACTTTTGTAAAGGCTAAAGGAGGACAAATTGGAACTTCAATTGTAGAAGAAGATAAAATGCAGTTGGCTTTGGATATTCTTGCAAAAGCTGAACAACAAAATGTAAAAGTTTATTTACCAGTTGATGTTATTGCCGCAGATGATTTTAATAATGATGCAAATACACAGGTTGTAGAGATTGATGAAATTCCTGAAGGATGGCAAGGTTTGGATGCTGGTCCAAAATCAAGAGAAATTTTCCATGATGTGATTTTGAATTCTAAAACTATTTTGTGGAACGGACCGGTTGGTGTATTTGAATTTCCGAATTTTGCGGGAGGAACTAAATCTTTAGGTGATAGTATTGCCGAAGCAACTGAACTGGGTGCATTTTCTCTTGTTGGAGGAGGAGATAGTGTAGCATTTGTAAAACAGAATGGTTACACGGATAAAGTTTCCTATGTTTCTACCGGAGGTGGAGCAATGCTGGAAAGCTTAGAAGGTCTGGAACTTCCGGGAGTGGCTGCAATCAATAAATAGTTTATAAAAAAACCAGTTTAAAGTTAATTTTGGTTTTCTTTAAACTGGTGATATAATATTTAGAAAGAGATTTTATTTGAAATCTCTTTTTTTATTTCTGTACGAAGGTAACCGGCAAATTGTCAAACTGATTATCAACTACGATTACATAAGATGGAGTAGTGGTAAAACTCTGTTTTTCTCCTTTTTTAATCGAATAGGTATATACCAATTCACTGGAATTTTCCACAAGAGAAACAGGTTTAATTGTTGTTTTTAAATCTGTAGAAGGCTCATATACGGCTAAAACAAAAGATTTAGTAAAATCCACTTTTGTAGGTTTTTCACTTCCCATCACAGCAGCTACCCCAAAGAGTGAATCAAATTCTTCCTGAGAAGTAATTTTAACTGTCGTTAAATTTTCCGGGTTTACGGTATTTTTCAAAAAATGTAATTTAACTTCGTTATACGCAACTTTTTTACTTTCTTTCTGTTCAGTAGAGTTTTCAGAATTTGATTTCTGACTTTCACAAGAAGTCATTAAAACAGAAATTGCCAGTAGTGGAATCCATATTTTTTTCATAATGTAAGAATTTTAACAAATGTAGCGAAAATTTGGCTTACATAAACCGTTTAAAAACCTATTTTCTATTTTTTTCTGATAATATATATCAAACTTGAAAATTCACCCGTTTTTGATGCTTTAAAATTAGAAATTGCTCCAAAAATGAAACCTTTAATCCAAAAAAGTGGAGATTTTGTATATTTTTCGCTTAACATTGAAATATAAAAAGAATCGAGTAGGAGAGGTTTAATTTTTTCAATTTTCCAGTTTTGATTGTTCATTAATTTTTCCATGCCGGATTTTGAAAAATGATACACATGTCTGGGAACATCATAAGCCGCCCAGAATTCTTTATAATGCAATGCATCAAAAGAAGTAGGGTTGGGAACAGCAATAATTAATAAACCATTGGTTTTTAGTTTATTATAAAATAAATTTAATATATCTTCCTGATTTTCAATATGTTCAAAAACATGCCATAGCGTAATGGCATCCAAACTTTCGTTATTAATTTCAGAAAGGGAAGAGATGAAAGTTGTTTTGTGTGTTTTATGTTTTGCCGCTTGCCGTGCTTCTTCATTGGGTTCATAACCGAAGCTGGAAAAATCCTCTTCAATAAACTTTACAAATTCACCCGCGCCACATCCGTAATCCAATACATGTGCTCCTCGAAAAAGATTTTTAGAAAGAGTATTGTATTTATAATTTAAATTAAATTTTTGAAGAAATTTATAGAGTTTTTCTTTCAGACTTCCGGAATCCTGATGATGGGAAATGTAATCTTTACTTTCATAATATTTAGAAATATTTTCCGGAAGGGGAGAGGTTTTCCAAACACCCGGAGTTTCAGTTTCTATTAAACTGAATTCCTCACCGGTAAGAAAATGATCTTTAATTTTCATTTTTTAGTTCAATGTTTAAGTATTACAATTAAAGATTTCGAAACTTTGAAACTTTAATTTTTTGAACTTTGAATTGTAAATGTTTCACGTGAAACATTATGATAACAGGCTTCATTTATCGACCGAGATAAATAAGCAATACATTAATATCCGCTGGAGAAACGCCACTGATTCTGGAAGCCTGAGCAATTGTGCTGGGTTTAATTTTTTTCATTTTCTGTTTAGCTTCTGTGGAAAGAGAAGATATAATATCAAAATCAAAATTTTCAGGGATTTTTATATTTTCCATCCGAGTAAGTTTTGCTACATTTTCCTTTTCTTTTTCGATGTAACCTTTGTATTTTATATTGATTTCAGCCTGTTCTTTTTGTTCTTCATTAAAGTTTTGTAGTTTTTCTTTAATGATTTCTATTTCCGAAAGTTTTTCTAGTGTAATATTCGGTCGTGTAAGAAATTGAGAAGCACGATATGCCTGATCTACAGGATTGCTTTCATGGGCTGCCAGAATAGGATTGATAGTTCCTGGTTTGACGGAAAGTTCCCTGAGAAAAGTTTCCAGTTCTTCACTTTTCTGAATTTTTTCCTCTACTTTTTTTACACGATTTTCTTTGGCAAGCCCTAATTTATAAGCCTTTTCGGTTAGGCGAATATCCGCATTATCCTGTCTTAAAAGAAGTCTGTATTCTGCACGGGAAGTAAACATTCTGTAAGGTTCTTCGGTTCCTTTGGTAATCAGATCATCCACTAAAACTCCGATATAAGCCTCGTCTCTGCTCAAAATAAATTCATCTTTTTCATGAACTTTATTATGAGCATTGATGCCGGCAATTAAACCTTGTCCTGCCGCTTCTTCATAGCCTGTAGTTCCGTTGATTTGCCCTGCAAAAAAGAGGTTATCAATTAGTTTGGTTTCCAAAGTATGTTTGAGTTGGGTAGGAGGGAAGTAGTCGTATTCAATGGCATAACCAGGGCGGAAAACCTTTACATTTTCGAAACCGGGAATATGCTTCATGGCTTTAATTTGAACATCTTCCGGAAGGGAAGAACTAAAACCGTTTACATAGATTTCAATAGTTTTCCAGCCTTCCGGTTCTACGAAAAGCTGATGACGGTTGCGCTCTGCAAAACGGTTGATTTTATCCTCAATACTCGGACAATATCTTGGTCCTATACTTTGAATGGTTCCATTAAACATCGGACTTCTGTCGAAACCTTCACGAAGAATTTCATGAACGGTTTCATTGGTATAAGTAATATGGCAACTGCGCTGTTGCTTCAATTTTGGAGTATCCAGATAACTGAATTTTTGAGGATTTTCGTCTCCTTTTTGTTCTTCCATTTTGGAATAATCAATACTTCTTCCGTCCACTCGGGGAGGAGTTCCGGTTTTCATTCTTCCGGCATCAAAACCAAGGCTAACCAATTGCTCGGTAATTCCAAATGCTTTGGGTTCACCCATTCTTCCGCCGCCCAATTGTTTATCACCCACATGAATTAATCCATTAAGAAAAGTTCCGTTGGTTAATACTACCGATTTCCCTTTAATTTTAATTCCTAAAGAAGTGATTACGCCTGCAACTTTATGATTTTCAATAAGTAAACTTTTTACCATGTCCTGAAAAAAATCAAGATTTGGGGTATTTTCTAATGCTAATCTCCATTCTTCTGCAAAAAGCATACGGTCATTCTGCGTTCTTGGAGACCACATTGCAGGACCTTTAGAAAGGTTGAGCATTTTGAACTGGATTGCTGATTTATCGGCGACAATTCCAGAATATCCACCCATAGCATCGATTTCCCGAACGATTTGTCCTTTTGCAATTCCGCCCATAGCAGGATTACAACTCATCTGTCCGATGGTTTGCATATTCATAGTTACCAAAAGCGTTTTGGAACCGAGGTTTGCAGCAGCAGCAGCGGCTTCGCAGCCAGCGTGTCCGCCTCCTACAACAATCACATCATATATTTCACTAATCATCTTATATACATTATGGATAAAGGAATTAAAAAGAAATGTTTCACGTGAAACATTTATCCTTATGAATAAAGAGAAATTACCGCAAATTGAGATAGAAGTTCTCTTTACCGCGCATTTCTTTCTGTTCTTCTTCTGATTTGTCTTTATAACCGCAAAGATGAAGGATTCCGTGAGCCAAAACCCTGCAAAGTTCTTCTTCAAAATTTTTGGATAGGAGAGAAGCGTTTTCAGAAATGCGCGGCAAAGATACAAAAATATCACCGCTTATGGTTTTTCCCTTCACATAGTCGAAGGTAATAATGTCGGTGTAATAATCATGCTGAAGATAATCCTGATTTACTTTTAAAAGGTAGGCATCATCACAGAGAATATAATTGATATTGCCTGGCTTTTTACCTTCAAGAATAATCAGGTTTTCCAGCCAATTTTCGGTTCCGGTCGGAATTGTAATTTCTTCTGTATTTTCAAAAAAATATTGTATCATAATTTAGAACCAATGTCCCAGAACTACGTTGAATATTCCTTTCCCTTTTTTCAGTCCTGCACTGTAATTCAGTTTAATCTGGCCGAAAGGGGATTTATATCCTGCGGTAAGTCCTGCGGACGTTTCGGTTATTTTTAATGCGTTGTCTATATTGATTTCTTCAAAATGATTGGCTAAATTCAAAGATCCAATCAGAAAGAAATTTTTATCGATTTTATATTGAAAACGATTTGAGGCGGTAAGTATATTTTCCGACATAATTTGCCCGAGTTCATATCCTTCAAAACTTGCAAAATTACCTAAATTCTGGCCGAAATAGCCTCCTAAACCAAATTTATAGTAATCATCCTGTTGAGATTCTCCCAAAGTAAATCCCCCGAAAAGGGAAAGATTATAGGTGAATTTTTTAGAAATGGGTACATAAAATGAGATATTTGCCTTTGCCTGTACCGTTTTTTTCTCATTTTCAGTATTGAAAAGATCGATAATTTTACCTTCAGCATTCATATAAAATCCTCGTGTTGCAAATTCCTGATCGTCCCGCGTATCACTTTTAATAAAAACATAGGGATTGATATAGTTGGTCGCATTGTAAAAGTTTTCCGCACCATATTTTCTATCGAAATAATCATGCGCCAAACCACCTCCAATAGCGTATCGATCTCGCCAAATAGATTGTATATAAATTTCATTGTGATACCAATGTCTTTCTTCATAGGTGTTGGAGTCTCTGTTTTTGAGTTCCAGATTCATTCCTGAAGAAAAAAGACCAACCCCCGGAATATATCCATTATCAACAAAATAGTTGAAATAATAACGTGGAGAATCGCCTAAAACGCCATCCAAAGAAAGGATTGCATTTCTGAAAAAAAGTCTTTTAATGGTCATATTCAGTAAAAGCCCGGTGTGAAAAATTTCATCATAATGCAAACCGAATTTCAGAAAAACTCTGGTATTGTCTTCCTCGGTATCAATTTTCAGAATGTTTTTATCGTCATGTTTTATAATGTCATAATTAATCAGGTTGTAATTATTGGTTGCATAAAGTTTATCAATCATCCGGTTGATGTTTCCATAAGTCTGCATGGAAGGAATCTTCAACCCCAATTTTCCCTGCACATAAGAGGAATTGAAAATGAGATTGTTTATCACTTGAAGGCTGTCTATTTTATAAACATTGGAATAAATTGGATTAACAGGAGCACGAAGGCTTTTTTCTTCTCGTTTTGGGAGTTGGGAAAGTATTGCACTATATTTTTCAGCTTCTGTAAATCCGGCATTCAGAATAGTATTTTTGTCTCCGTAACTTGTTGCTGTATATCCTTTTAAATCCGGATGTATATTAATGTCTGTATATTCGTACTGATTTTTTGTTTCTTTCTGAATCCCGAAATCAATCACTTGGTTCAGAATAGCAACAAGAGAATTCAGTTGATCGCGGCTGGCTAAACCTTGGCTGAGATCGACACCAATCACAATATCCATTCCTTTTTCTTTCAATTGTTTGGATGGATAATTCACGGTCATTGCGCCATCAATATAGATGCTGTCGCCGATTTTAACCGGATCCATTAAAGAAGGAAATGCCGAACTTGCCATAATGGAAGCAACAAGATCGCCTTTTTCAAACACCTCCATTTTTCCACTTTCAAGATTTGTGGCGACGCACACAAAAGGAATAGGAAGTTTTGAAAAATCCGATACCGTGGAAACATTATTGAAGAGTTCTTTCAGAAGATAAATATTCTTTTGTCCCCGCGAAATGGCTTTTGGAAGCACATTTACTTTCCCGTTTTTTACCGGAAGCGAAAGCAGGTATTTATCTGTGGCTTTAGCAAAGAAAGAAGATTCCTGGCGGTTTTTTTCATTGGCAATAACACTGTAGAAATCGGTTTCCAGAATAATTTTTTCAATATCTTTTGCGGTATATCCGGAAGCATAAAGCCCTCCAA
This sequence comes from Bergeyella sp., assembly GCA_031987605.1. Taxonomy (GTDB): domain Bacteria; phylum Bacteroidota; class Bacteroidia; order Flavobacteriales; family Weeksellaceae; genus JAFAGO01. The sequence goes on from DALZZF010000001.1 coordinate 76,285, forward strand.
CAATCGCGCCCATGCTGGTTCCGGAAATATAATCCACTTTTACACCGAGAGAATCCAAAACTTTTAAAACTCCAACATGTGCAAAACCTTTAGCACCACCGCCTGCAAGCGATAATCCTATTTTTGGATGTTGCGGAATTACCAATCCTTCTTTTACCTGTGCATTCACAGAAAAGATCAGAATGAAGCATAAAAAAGAAAGGAAATTTTTCATCAGTTTTTTATATAAACTCTTTTTACTCTTCTCGATATTGAAGTCAGAACTTCATAAGGAATTGTTTTACAATACTCGGAAAATTGTTCCAAGCTTGGATTGCTGTTGAAAATCACCACTTCATCTCCTTCTTTTGCAGGAATATCGCCCAGATTTATCATCATCATATCCATACAGATATTTCCGACAATCGGGGCTAACTGATGATGAATTCCCACATTTCCGACCTCATTACCAATCAATCTTGGAATTCCGTCTGCATAACCAACAGGAATGGTGGCAATTCTGGTATTTTCAGTAGGACGAAATTTTCTGCTGTAACCAACACTTTCTCCGGCTTTAACCACGGAAATCTGGGAAATAATGGTTTTAAAACTAACCGCACTTTGCAATTGTTTCTGGATAAAAGGATTGGAGGCAATTCCCACCATTCCGATTCCGATTCGTACCATATCAAACTGATATTCAGGATAATTTGTAATTCCGGAAGAATTAAGAATATGGCGGATCGGAGTATATCCCAAACCGGAAATCAAGTGAGAGGAATTCTTTTCGTACACCCGAATCTGTTCGAGAGCAAACTGTTTCTCTTCGGGAATATCTGCAGTTGCCAAATGACTAAAAATACTCTGAACTCTTACCGGAGAATCCTTCACTTTTTTAATGAGGTCATCCAGTTCAAAGTCTTTAAAACCAAGGCGATGCATTCCTGTTTCCAGTTTGATGTGGATAGGATATTTTCCGTTGTAGCCTTTGTCTTTCAGAACATCAATAAACATTTCCAAAGTCCGGAAACTGTAGATTTCCGGTTCAAGATTATAGTCTGCAATAATGTCGTAACTGTATTGTTCAGGATTCATCACCATAATCGGCGTTGTAATTCCGTTTTTTCTTAAATCAACGCCCTCATCCGCATACGCAACTGTAAGATAATCAATATGATGATGTTGCAGAAATTCCGCAATTTCGTAACCGCCCAAACCATACGAAAATGCTTTTACCATTGCCATCATTTTGGTTTCCGGTTTTAAAAGTGATTTGTGAACATTGATGTTATTCAGAATAGCATTGAGATTAATCTCCAAAACCGTTTCGTGTTTTTGAAGTTCAAGAAAGTTTTTCACTTTTTCAATTCCGAATTTTCTGGCTCCTTTCAACAGAATCAGAGAATCTTCAACTAAATTTAATTGCTGACTTTCAATGAGTTGATGTGTGCTATCAAAAGCATAGGTTTCACCGTGGAATAAATTTTGAAAATTCGGAATTTCAGAGCCCACCAAAAAGATTTTGTCAAAATGTTGTTCATTGGTCAGCAAAACAACTTCATGATAGATTTCTTCTGCATTTTTACCTTCAATAAAATCCGTGAGAATCAGGACTTTATGTGGCTTTTTATATTCGTTTATAAACTGATAAGCAATCACCAACGAATCCAAATCAAGATTATAGGAATCATTGACAATCAGATTATTGCGTATTCCTTCCAGACTTTCGAGGCGCATTTCCACCGCTTTCAGCCCATTGATTTTTTCGATAATTTTTTCGTTGCTGAAACCAAAAATTTTCAAAACCGCAATAACCGAAAGCGCATTGCTGAGTGTGGCTTCATCTCTTTGTGAAACGGGGAAACTAAATTCTTCTCCAAAATAGCTTACCGTAATGTCCTCATTTTTATTTTTCCAGTCCGATTTTATATAGAGGTCATTGGAAGATTTAAGCCCAAATGATATTAATTTTTTACTTGAATAGAGTTGATTTATTTTTTTGACTGTCAGTTCATTATCTCCATTAAAAATAATAGTTTCAGAATCTTTAAAAAGAAGAATTTTCTCATCAATCAGTTCTTCTTCATTTTGAAAATTCGCAGAATGGGCAGATCCGATATACGTTAAAATTCCAATCTTTGGAGAAAATATCTTTTCGAGTTTCTGCATTTCGCGAGGTCTGGAAATTCCGACTTCAAAAACGCCGATTTGGTGGCGGTCTTTAATTTGTAGAAGCGAAATCGGCAATCCTAATTGTGAATTGAAACTTTTGGGACTTTTCACCACCTGAAAATCACCTGAAAGCGTTTGATAAAGCCATTCTTTAACAATAGTTTTCCCATTGCTTCCGGTTATACCAATGGTATTGAGATCCGGAAAATGCTCCAAATGTTCATGTGCGAGATTCTGAATAAAAGCAATCGCATTTTTGGTTAAAATCCACGTAATTCCTTCTGTGTCATCCGTTTTGTGTTCGGAAATAATAATTTTTACTCCTTTTTCAATTACATTCTGAATGTATTTTTCTCCGGAATTTTTGGGTGAGGTAATGGCAAGAAATGCCACGTTCTGCGAAGTATAAATATTTCTGCTGTCGAAAGCGATGCTTTTTACTTCCAAAGTTTCGTCTCCAACAAGTTCTGAACCGGTAATTTCTGCTAATTGTTTGGTGGTGTAATTCATTTTTGTTTTTGCTCATTTTTCTTCAGGACTTCATCTACAAATACTTTTCTGCTTACAGCTTCATAACTTTCGGTTTCGCCGAGTTGTACCAGATCTTTATTTTCAGAAATCCGCATGGAATAATTGGCGAGATTTCCTGTTCTTCTGCAAATAGCGTGCACTTTTGTTACATATTCAGCCGTTGCCATGAGTGCCGGCATCGGACCGAAAGGTCTTCCCATAAAATCCATATCCAATCCGGCAATAACAACACGTATTCCGTTGTTTGCCAATTGGTTGGCAACATCTACAATACTATCATCAAAAAACTGTGCTTCATCAATGGCAACTACATCGCATGAAGAACCCAAAAGCAGAATTTCAGAGGGACTTTCAACAGCGGTACTCCGAATGGAATTGTTGTTATGCGAAACCACATCTTCGTCAGAATACCGGGTGTCAATTTTTGGTTTAAAAATTTCTACGGTTTGTCCCGCCATTTCTGCCCTTCTCAAACGGCGTATGAGTTCCTCCGTTTTGCCTGAAAACATTGATCCGCAGATGACTTCCATCCATCCGCTTTGTTTGGAATGATTAATTGTATTTTCTAAAAACATTTTTTAACTTAGCCCGTAATAATGTAACCTCAAAAGTAAGCAAAAATTGGCTTAATAATCCTATGCAAAACCTTGAAGATTTAAAAGAAAAAATATTTTTCGAAGCAAAAAATATTCTTGATACGCTCTCTAAAATTAATTCCGCAGAAGAGTTTTTACAGAAGAAAGATCTTATTGAAGAACTCTGTGAAAGAGTTTCTTTTTTAAAAATTCTTGAGAAAAATGAAAATTATTTTGTAGAAGATAAAATATATTTATCAGCTGATAATCAAGAAGTTGAAATAGAGGTTGATGAAGAAGAAACCGTATCGGAAACAAAACATGAACCGGTAGAAGAAGAGGTTCTTTTCACCAATGAACTGAATGAAATTCATAAGGATGAAATCGATGATATAATCGAAACAGAAGCCAACGAAAGTACAGATCCTGTAGAAACGCCGGAAATTGAGGAGGTTACAACTCCGGAACCTGAAATAAAAATAGATGTTGAAAAAAATCCGGATGGAGAAGAAACTCCTGCTTTAGAAAACGAAATTTCAGTTTTGCCGGAAGAAGAAATTCCTTTGGTCATTACCGAATCCGCCGAAGAAGACCATCTGAAAGCCATTGAAGAAAAGGAAAAAGAATTTGAAGAATCCGAAGAAAGAAGAAGAAAAATTGTGGAATTTGAAAAATCGGAAACTGAAAAACCAATAGCAGAATCAGCTGATGAAAGGCTGCTTTCGATTCAGGAAGAACACCGCGAAAAAGCAAAAAAATTCCATTTGGCCAATATTAAAGGCTTAAAATCAACGGTTCAAAGTTTGTTTGATGATGATCCGTTGGAAAAAATAGAAGAAGAAAAGCCTAAGCATAACGAAGATTTACCAAAAGAGCCGTCCAGTTTGGCAAAAACAAATGTTCCGACCGATTATATGGAGGCGGAAAAAGCCAAACCGGAATTCAGGTTGGATTTGAATGACAGGATTGCATTTACCAAAACTCTTTTCGGCGGAAGCCAAACCGATCTTAATGAAACCATGCGTACCCTCAACAGTTTTAAAACTTTGGAGGAAGCCAAAGAATATCTCAGCGATCTTTATTATGATAAAAATTGGGAAAAAGCCGATGAATACGCTCAGCGTCTTTGGGCTTTAGTGGAAAATAAATTTTTATAAAAGCAATGAAGTTAGAAGTTGGAAACACGAGGTTTTTTCTTCTGACTTCCAACTCCTGACTTTCAACTTAAAACTATGATTCAAAAAATTGAAGATTTCCAAAACGTCTTTTTCATTGGCGTTGCCGGAGTCGGAATGAGTGCGATTGCACAATACCTGAAAGGAATCGGGAAAAATGTTTCCGGAAGCGACCGCTATTTTCATCCCGATGAATACAACAAAACCAAAGCACAGTTAGAAGCTGAAGGAATTAATTGTTTCCTTCAGGACGGAAGCGGAATTACAGAAAAAACAGATTTGGTGGTGGTTTCCACCGCAATTGAAGATACTGTTTTTGAAGTTCAGAAAACCAAAGAATTGGGAATTCCGATTATCCGAAGAAGCGAATTGCTGGCATTGATTGCCAAAAGTAAAAAAACAATTGCAGTGGGCGGAACTTCCGGTAAGTCAACTACTTCGGCAATGCTGTATCAGATTTTACTCAATGCGAAAATGGAACCGAGCATAATTTCCGGAGCGGGATTAACATCTATAATAAAACAAGGAAAAATTGGAAATGCTGCCGTTGGCAAAGGCGACTGGTTAATCATTGAAGCGGATGAAAGCGACGGTTCCATTGTGCAATACGAACCTGAAATCGGTTTGCTGCTCAACATTGACAAAGACCATCAGGAAATAAATGAACTGGTACATTTATTCTCAGTTTTTAAAAGTCATACAAAGAGTTTATTTATTGTAAATCAATCCAATACACTGGCAAAAACATTGTCTGCAAATCCGGAAAAAGATTTTGGTTTTGAGAATGAAAACGCCGGATATAACGTTACCCACTTTATACAAAACGGTTTTCATCAGAAATTCATGTTAAAAGGGCAGGAGTTCACCATGAATGCCATCGGTGAATACAATGCCGAAAATGCTGCCGCCGCAGTTGCTGTTGCCCATCAAATTGGGGTGGATTTAAAGACTTGTGCAGAAAGTCTTTCCACTTATGAAGGAATTTACCGCAGACAGCAGATTTTAGGAGAAAAAAACGGAGTTTGGGTTATCGATGATTATGCGCATAATCCTGCAAAATGTGCGGCAAGCATCAAAGCATGTCAGCCATTGGCGGAAAAAGTGATTGCATGGTTTCAGCCGCATGGTTATGGTCCTACACGGTTTTTACGGCAAGATTTTGTGGAAGAAATTTCCAAAGTTTTGCGTCCGCAAGATGAAATCTGGATGAGCGAAATTTTCTATGCCGGCGGAACAGCCGTGAAAGATATTTCCGCAAATGATTTGATAAAAGATATTCAACATAAAGGTAAAAGAGCTTTTTTTGTTGAACATCGGGAAGATTTTTTGAAATCGGTACAGCCGCATTTTGATAAATCTACGGTTCTGCTGTTAATGGGAGCGCGCGATCCAAGTTTGGAGAATTTTACAAAGGAACTTTTTGATAGGCTTTAGAATGATTATTATTGAAAATTTCATTTCTGATTTTTATACCCAATTTCCGCGTGAAGACCCTTGGGAAATAGTACAAGATTTAGAAGTAATCTTGTGGAATCACTTTGATAATCTGGACGATAACTTTATAATAAACAACGGAATTGCAATTCATAAAACTGCAATTGTTGAGCAAACGGCAATACTTAGATCACCTGTAATTATTGGTGAAAACTGCTTTATCGGATCTAATGCTTGTTTAAGAAATGGTGTTTTTCTTTCCCGAAACGTAAAAATTGGAATGGGGGTAGAAATAAAGACGAGTATTGTTTTCGATAATTCTGCGGTCGCTCATTTTAATTTTATTGGAGATAGCATCATCGGAAAAAATGTGAATTTTGAAGCAGGTGCAATTACTGCGAATCATTATAATGAAAGAGAAGACAAACAAATTTTTGTAAAAAACAACGAAGAAATTCTCAATACTAATGTTGAAAAATTTGGGGCATTAATAGGAGATTTCTCAAAGATTGGAGCAAATGCCGTTCTTTCTTCTGGAACCATATTGAAACCAAATAGCATTGTTAAAAGACTGGAATTGATAGAACAAGTAAAATAAATATTAAACCTCATAGGTTTTTAAAACCTATGAGGTTTCCCCCATAAAAAATGAGCGGAACATTATATTTTGTTCCAACTCCGGTTGGAAATTTAGAGGATATGACTTTCAGAGCAGTAAAAGTTCTGAATGATGTGGATTATATTTTATGTGAAGATACCCGAACCTCAGGTGTTTTACTGAAGCATTATGAAATATCCAAACCATTGAAATCCTATCATTTACACAATGAACATCAGGCAACCGACAAAGTAATTGAAGATTTGAAAAGCGGACAAAACATCGCCATTATTACCGATGCCGGAACTCCGGGAATTTCCGATCCGGGTTATCTTCTTGCAAAAGCCGGAGCAGATCAGGATATTGAAATGATTTGTCTTCCTGGCGCAACAGCTTTTGTGCCTGCTTTGGTGGTTTCCGGTTTGCCCAATCACGATTTTTATTTTGCAGGATTTCTTCCTCAAAAAAAAGGGAGACAAACCAAGCTGAAACAGTTGGCAGAAGAAAAGAAAACCATCGTTCTTTACGAAAGTCCACATAAAATAAATACCACACTGGAGCAGATAAAAGAATTCTTTGGTGAAGATACCAAAGTGAGTTTAAGCCGTGAAATTTCTAAAAAATTTGAAGAAACTAAACGAGGAACAATCAATGAGTTAATTGAGTTTTCCAGAAGTAAAACTTTAAAAGGTGAAATTGTTTTGGTGGTTAATAATGTGATCTAATAAAGCATTATCTTTCTATTCATTTCTTTCAATCGAAACTGAAAATATTGTTCGACTCCGGAGGAGTCGAACAATCAACGAAAAATTTTTTTTACTGGGATTCTTTAATTTTATTTACATTCTGCCGCAATCATGCATGCTTCAGTCATCGTGGGAATTATCATTAAAAATGGTTATTTATCAGTGTTGATATTGAATATTAAGTGCATAGATTTGTGGAACGAAAATTTAAAATATAATGACGAATCTAAGCGAAAAAGAAAAAATGCTTCTCGGTAAATTATACAATGCAGACGATGCAGCTTTGGTAAAAGAAAGGAAAAGAAGTAAGGATATTTGTTTTCAGTATAACCAGATGTTGCCTTCCGAGCTCAAAAAAAGGAAAGGTCTTATTAAAACGCTGTTTGGCAAAACACAGAAAAACTTCCTGATTGAGCAGCCATTTTATTGCGATTACGGCTATAATATAGAAGTCGGCGAAAATTTCTACACCAATGTGAATGTCGTGATTCTGGATTGCGCCAAAGTGACTTTCGGTGACCATGTTTTCATAGCACCAAATTGTGGTTTTTACACCGCCAATCATCCTTTCAATGCAGAAGAAAGAAACAAAGGTTTGGAATATGCCTTGCCCATAACGGTGGGAAACAACGTTTGGATTGGGGGCGGCTGTAGCATTCTTCCCGGGGTAACCATTGGCGATAATACGATTATTGGTGCCGGAAGTGTTGTTACAAAAGATATTCCCGCGAATGTTCTGGCCGTTGGAAATCCGTGCCGGGTTATTCGGAAATTAGAAGATTAATTCGCGATTAGGAACACCCGCAATTTTTATCGCACCCTGTTTTATTATTGCTGAATTTTTTGGTGGAAAAATTTTTTCTGAAAATCCTGAAAACAGAGTAAACGGCAAAGGCAAAAACCAAACCGATGATGATATACTGAAGAATGAGAGTGTCCATTTTTTCAACTGTTTTTATCGTGAAAAGTACTTCACAAAATCCGTTCCGAACTTACTTAAATAACTGATAAACAATCAGTGCTGACAAATAGGCAATTCCGCTCATTGCCAATGTCTGAAAGAGTGTCCATTTCCAGGAAGCGGTTTCACGATACACCACGGCTATCGTTGAAATACACTGCATGGCAAAAGCATAAAATACAAGAATGGAAAGACCTGTTGCCAGACTGAAAACTTTGGTTCCGTCCGGTTTTACATCTTTGCGCATTTTATCAATAATTCTATCTTCCGGAGCATCATCATCAAGGCTGTAAAGGGTGGACATTGTTCCCACGAAAACTTCCCGTGCTGCAAAACTGGTGAGGATTCCAATTCCCATTTTCCAGTCGTAACCCAATGGTGTAATCGCCGGTTCCATGGTTTTTCCCATGGATGCGAGATAAGAGTTTTCCAGCTTAACGTCGGAATCAAACAGTGATTTTTTTTCTACAGAAGGGCCAAAATAACTCAGCACCCAGATAATAATACTTACCACGAAAATAATTCTTCCGGCTCCGGAAATAAAACCCCAGACTTTCCCAAGTGCCAGTTTCAAATCATAACCGAAAAGTGGCATTTTATAATTGGGCATATCCAGAACAAGAAAGCTTTTCTGTTTACTTTTAATGATATTTTTCAGAATCACCGAAGCCAGCAACGCCATTAAAAAACCAAGAATATACATTCCCAAAAGCACCAACGCTTGATAACCAATCCCGTAAAAATATTTATTCGGAATCACAAGCGAAATAATGATGGAATACACAGGAAGTCGTGCAGAACACGTCATAAACGGAGTAACCAGAATGGTAATCAGTCGTTCTTTTATATTTTCAATATTTCTTGCCGACATAATGGCAGGAATTGCACATGCGGTACCGGAAACCAACGGAACGATACTTTTTCCGTTCAGTCCGAAAGGTCGCAGAAAACGATCCATTAAAAAAACTACTCTCGACATATATCCGGAATCTTCGAGCAGATACAGCAAATACATCAAAATTCCGATTTGCGGCGCAAAAATCACAATACCGCCGATTCCCGGGATAATTCCATCTGCAATAAGGGAATTTACCGGTCCTTCCGGAAGAATGGCGTGTGCATATTCCGAAAGTTTGGAGAAGGCAAGGTCGATCCAATCCATCGGATATGAAGCAATGAAATACACCAACTGGAAAATCATCAAAAGAACCATCGCAAAAACCACATAACCCCAGAATTTATGTACCAGAATCCTGTCCAAACGTTCCGTGAGAAGTTCTTTCACTCCGGGTTTTTTCTGAATGGTTTGTGCAATAATGCCGTCAATTTTCTGATAACGCCTGATGGTTTCCTGCGCCTGAAGTTTTGCTGGCACCACGTTTTTATCCGCGATATTTCCTGAGGTTAAGGCAAACCATGCCTGATAATCGTCTCTAAAATTATGGCTTTCTTTTGCCTTCTGAATATTCTGTTTCTGATCAAAAGGAATTTCAAAAGTCGGATTTTGTTGTACTGAAAAAAGATTGTTTTTTATTGCTTCTTTAATGTCGTCAATTCCTTTCTTTTCTTTCGCATTGGTGAGGATAATTTTGGTATTAAGCAATTCCTCAAGTTTTGCATTATCAATGCTTATGCCTCTTTTCTGAGCTTCATCTTCCTGATTAATTACCAGAAAAACCGGAATTTTAAGATCCTGAATCTGCTGAAACAACAACAATCCTCTTTTTACATTCAGTGCATCGGCAATGTAAACAATTCCCTGATAGTTTTCCGAATGATCGATGATGGATTGGGAAAAAACAACCTCATCTTCAGAATTGGGATAAAGGCTGTAAGCGCCGGGCAAATCCACCACTTCAACTGTTTCATTCTGAAATTCATAACGACCAGACATTCGGGAAACCGTAACTCCTGCATAGTTTCCTGTTTTCTGTTTTCTGTTGCACAACGCATTGAAAACAGTTGATTTTCCAACATTTGGATTTCCTACGAGTAATATTTTTTTGGTCTGGTTTTGATGTTCCATACGGTAATGATCAGAGTACAGACGGATTTTCTGCAGTCTGGTTTAAAAATTCCACGAGAATAAATGCAGCTTCTTCTTTCCGAAGTGCAATACGGCTTTTTTCTACCCCGAATTCAATGTATAAAGGTCCGTTGAAAGGCGCGTTGTACAAGATTTTGAAATAGGTTTCGGGCAATAATCCCATTTCTACAATTTTTGCAGGAAGAGAACGGTCTTCATTTGCGTATGCTTTTATTATTCCTGATACCTGAAGCGGGAAATCCGAAAGAAGTTGATGGCTGTTCTTATTCACAATCTATAAATATAGGGCAAAGATAGGCTATTTAGAGTAATTTTAAATAAGACTTAAAAGCAACCTGCCGGAAATCAAATGATTTCCGGCAGGTTTTATGATGAATATGAATGTTTTACTTTTTCTTGGCAGGTTTTGCCTGATCGATTTCAATTGGATTGTCGTTGGAATTATAAAAATCATTCAGCATTTTTTCCTGATTTTTCACCATTTCACCAATCGTAAGATCGCTTCCCGGCATCTTTTGCGACATCACTTCTGCGGTTAGGTAAGGCCTTGCGGTTGCCATAGGATCTTTTTTATAATCGTTGAATGTTTTATCGAATTTTTCCCGGCTGATTACTTGTACTTTTCCGCCGTCTCCACCCGGAGTTACGCTTTCTGCGTAGGTGATTTCGGAATAATTGTCTACTTTTTTATTTCCTTTCAGCACCCAGGAATAGTTTTTCCCTTCGTCTTCCAGTTTCACGATAAGTCCGGGCAATCCGTAAAATTTATATGGTCCGTCCTGAAACGGAATGTCGGAACTGAACCAGGCCGTCCATTTTCTTCCACCATATTCTGTGGTTGCTTTTTGGGTATTGTACTCGCCGATTTTTTCTTTTCCGCTGTCAATTTTCCAGTTGAATTTCAAGTTTTCATCATAACCGATATTCATTGGGGTAAAGCCGTTTGCAACACGATCGGTGTACTGAACTTTCATATCGGGATAAAATTTGTAAATTTTGTATGAAAACTTCGGCATTTTAAGGGATTTAGACAAGTCTTTAAAGGTTCCGGATTTCTGCATGGTTTCTACTTCAAGTTTTAAAATTGAATCTTGTGCAGCCATGGTATAATCTCTGTAAATGGATTTTTCTTTGGTAATGTCCAAAGACATCATCACTTTTTCTGTTTTTGCGGAATCCTTTTTAGGCTTATAGGTAAGCTCATAAAAGAAAACATTGGCAGAAGTCTGCGCGTGAACCGCAACAAAAACAACGAATACAAACAGGGACAAGAATTTTTTCATTAGAATATTTTACTGATTAGTTAGCATATGATGCATTTTGTTACACTTTTTGACTCAGAAAAAACAAAAAGCTCATTTCTGAGCTTTCGGTATTTATATCTTTATTTAAAATTAAATTTCACGGTAAACAGGAATTGGCTTGGCCGGATTTTCATACTTGTGGTAGAAGTGGACAAGTAGGTCGCATCATAAGCAATTGTTTCGTAGACTTTCTTGTTGGCAATATTGAGCCATTTCAACTCAAAATCGATTTTCTTTTTATCCCAAGTGTACTGATAGGAAACATCAAAGAAGGAGTTTCTGTAGTTTGTAGAACCTTGTTGTGAAGTGATGTCGTCCCAGAAAAATCCGATGGTATTGTTTTTCAGCGGATAAATGTATGCCGCTAAATTGTGATTCCAGCCGGATGTTTTATTTTTACTTTTGTAGTACAAATTCTGATTATCATACCAGTTCATCGATAAGTTATAATCCACACTTAACCAGGAAAAATACGTGTTGTTGAATTTGAAAGCCAGACTTTGGGTATTGGTTTTGGTCTCATTGATGTTTTCATGCAGATTTTGCTCCACAATCAAAGCATAAGAATTGCTGTTTCTGTTGTTGAACGAAGCGGAAACATTGGTTTTGAATTTCGGAAAATATTTTCCTACTTCCACCCCCTGATTTGTACTTACCGGAGTGTTGTCGTACGCAATAATATCATTAATCATTGCTCCGGATGCAAAGCGCTGTGTTCTGGTAATCAGGTTTCTTTTGTTTTCATTGTAACCATAGCGAATATTAAAGAAAAGATTGTTCAATGGATTTCTGTATTCCAGTCTTCCTGCTCCATTCAGGCTCCTGTTTTCCGGCAATAAACTGTCGTTGTTCCGGATATTTCTCGGGCTCGAAAGCATATTTCCCATATAAAGATCACCAAAATTTCCGAAGTTATAATTCATGCTTCCGAATGCCCAGAATTTGAAGAACGATGCAAAATCATAACTGGCAAAAAAGGTAGGTTCTAAAACTGTTTTGCTGATTTCTCGGTTGGTATTTCGTAACAGATCTTTGTAATCGATTCCGTAGAAATTTAAAGGAAGGTTTATATTGAAATTCAAAGAACCGCTTTTGTAATTTACGCCCAATTGCGTGTATGAATTTAAGGAATTCCATTTCATATCGTTCTGATAATTCTCACCCAAGCCGGACTGATTGAGGTACAACTGAGAATCCATTTCATTAAAGGAAAGATTCATTCCGACTTCCGGCGTAAACGTCCATTTTTTATAACTAAATCCTACCGATGCGGAATGATTGACGTTCAACGTTTGCAAAGCAATTGCCTGATCTAGCCTTTCCAGATTCGCGGTATTAAAGGTATCATCAAAATCACGGAAATTATTATAATAAGTGGTAGAATTTTGCCTGTCTTTCTGGTAGCTTACATAACTCATAAAATTAACGAGTTTTTCTTTCCACGGAATAATGGTACTTAAAGAGTTTTGGAACATTCCTGTCGGAGCACTCATGCTTTCTCTAAGATCAAAATCGCCGTCAATAGGATTATGACTGTCCAGCAAACCACGATCTTCGTTCCAGAACCCGTTCCAAGTGGTGGTATTTTTGAAAAATCCTTTTTTTGCATTTTTCGTAAAAATCAATTCTCCTTTTGCGGCATTGGTGTAAAAATTATTACTGGTATTCACAGAAGAAGTTAAGCCTCCCGGAAACAAGTCGGACGGTTCATACACCTGCAGTAACGAGGATTCCCGATCTACCGCGTTGTTGGAATAATTGGTATTCAGTTTCATTTCCCATTCCTTATTTTTGAAAGGATTGGTTAAAAGGTTTGCCGAGAAGAAATGCACGCTGTTGAACAAATATCTTTTTTCGGGAAGACTGGGAGTACTGGCTTCATCGATGGAAATCCAGCTTCTTTCTGCGGCCTGATTTCTTGTTCCTTCCCAACGGTTTCCGAATGCCAGAAGGTTTCCTTCTCTTTCCACACTTTCGCCAGTATTATTGCTTTTATAGTTTACAACCCATTGGTTTTTCTGTCCGAAAAACATCGGTGTGAGTTTCACATTCCACAAAAAAGGATCAAAACCTGCGCCGACTTCACCACGTCCGGTCATGGTTACGGATTTCTTTAAAACCACGTTTAATCCTGCGTTTTCGGAAGGTACTTTATCCTGAAGAATTTTTACAGGCTGGTGGTTTTCCATCACTTCCACTTTCTGTACGGCATCTTTTGGCAGGGAATTGTTTACGGTTCCGTAGCCGCCTTCCATTAAATCTTTTCCGTTTACATAAAATTTATTGATGGCTTCGCCCTGATAGAGCACGGTTCCATCGGAATTCACTTCAATGCCGGGAATTTTTTTCAAAACATCGGCTAAAGTACGGTCTGCTTTACTTTCAAACGCTTTAAGATCGTAGGAAATGGTATCGCCTTTTTTGGTGATGAGTTTTGTTTTCAACTTTACTTCTTTAATTTCTGTTGCATCGTTCTGCAAGCTGAAATTAAGTGATTGATTTTCGTTTTTAATGTTTTTGGTTTGCGGTTTCTGGTTGAACGCTTTTGCCTTAATATCCACATTTGAAGAGGCAGAAGTAAAAGTCACTTTATATTCCCCTTTTGCATTGGTAATCGAATACGCCATAATCGCATCCTTTGCCGGTTCTTCCACCGTTACACTTGCACTGGCAACCGGTTTTCCTTCTTCATCGGTGATTTTCCCTGAAACGGTAGTCTGCGCATATGCCAGTACTGCTGTAAAAATCACAAAAAACAACTGTAGTCCTTTCTTCATGTTTAAAATTTTAAATATTAGTTTAAGTTTTCTTCAAAATGTTACAAAAACAGAGATTTGCATTTTTATAAAAGGTTAAAGGCTGGGATAATTTTATCTCACAAACTTATCACAAGCTCTTTTAAAAAAGATTACAAAACTGAGATATATCATAATTTTCACTCAATGGCTGATGGATTATTTTTATTTTTTAATTTTGCATATTAAATTCTGTTAACATGGGATTAATTTTAAAACCTATTGATATTGTTGATGATATCACGAAAGAAGAGTTCGAAGAAAAGTATCTGAAACCTCGCAAACCTGTGGTTATCAAAAACATGGCCAGAAAATGGCCGGCTTACCAAAAGTGGACCATGGATTACATGAAAAAAGTGGTAGGCGATGTGGAAGTTCCTTTGTATGATTCTGCAAAAGCGGATCCTTCTGCTCCCATTAATGCTTCTGCCGCTAAAATGAAATTCACAGATTACATTGATCTCATTGAACGTGAACCGACAGACCTCAGGATTTTCCTCTTCGATCCAATAAAATATGCTCCCCAATTACTGGATGATTATATTTCGCCACATGCTTTAATGGGCGGATTTCTGGATAAATATCCGAATATGTTTTTTGGTGGAAAAGGTTCGGTAACGTTTCTGCATTTTGATATTGATATGGCGCATATTTTCCATACCCATTTCAACGGAAGAAAACATATTTTGCTGTTTGATTATAAATGGAGAGAGCGTTTGTATCAAATTCCGTATGCCACGTATTCTCTGGAAGATTATGATATTTCCAACCCGGATTTCAAGAAATTTCCGGCTTTGGATGGAGTAGAAGGAATTGAATGCTTTCTTGAACACGGCGATACATTGTTTATGCCAACCGGATGGTGGCACTGGATGAAATATCTGGACGGAAGTTTCTCGCTTTCGTTAAGAGCTTGGGATAAATCCTGGGCGGTAAAGGCGCATTCTTTATGGAATTTAACGGTTCAAAGAAATTTTGATAATTTCATGAAACGCCGCTACAAAAAGAAATACATGGACTGGAAAGAAAAGAAAGCCATTGAAAGAGCCAACCGCTCTCTGGCAAAAGGATTGCCGAAATAGTTTTTTTCGGATTTCAGATTTGAGACACGAGATATCAGATAAAAAATCTCCGAAGAAATCCTTCGGAGATTTTTGTTTTATTTTTTGATAATGCCATATTTAATTTATCGGGAATACAGCGAAATGAAGAAAACAAAAATTGATATGAAAAGAGAACCGGAACTTTTGTCTCAAATCTCGTGTCTGATATCTGATATCTGATATCTAAGAAATTAATCATTCAGTTTCAAAACCGCCATAAATGCACTTTGCGGAACTTCTACACGACCGATCTGTTTCATTTTTTTCTTTCCTTCTTTTTGTTTTTCAAGGAGTTTACGTTTACGGGAAATATCTCCTCCATAACATTTTGCGGTAACGTCTTTTCTTAATGCTTTGATGGTTTCCCTTGCAATTACTTTTGTTCCCAAAGCAGCCTGAACGGCGATGTCAAACTGCTGTCTCGGAATGAGTTCGCGAAGTTTTTCGCACATTTTTTTTCCGATATAATAGGCATTGGAATCGTGAATTAATGATGAAAGTGCATCCACCATATCACCGTTTATCAGAATATCCATTTTCACCAGTTTTGAAGGGCGGAAACCAACGGGATGATAATCAAACGAAGCATATCCTTTTGAAATGGATTTCAGGCGGTCGTAAAAATCAAAAACCACTTCGGATAACGGCATATTGAAAATGAGCTCCACTCTTTCGGACGTTAAATACGATTGGTTTACAATTTCTCCTCTTTTTTCAATACAAAGCGTCATTACCGCACCTACAAAATCGGATTTTGTAATAATGGAGGCTTTGATATAGGGTTCTTCCACACGATCCATTGTGGTGGGATCCATCATTTCGGAAGGGTTGTTAATCAGGATCGGAACATCCGGTTCTTTCTTGGAATATCCGTGATAGGAAACGTTCGGAACGGTTGTGATAACGTTCATATCAAACTCACGATCCAAGCGTTCCTGTACAATTTCCATGTGGAGCATTCCCAAAAATCCACATCGGAAACCAAAACCTAATGCTGCGGAACTTTCTGCTTCAAAAACCAGTGAAGCATCATTTAAACGAAGTTTTTCCAGAGAAGTCCTCAAATCTTCAAAATCTTCGGATTCGATGGGGTAAATTCCGGCAAAAACCATCGGTTTTACTTCTTCAAAACCTTCTATTGGCGCGGAAGCAGGGTTTTCAAAAGAAGTAATCGTATCGCCCACTTTTACTTCGCGGGCATCTTTTATTCCGGAAACCAGATAGCCCACATCTCCGCATTCAATGCTTTGTTTGGGTACCTGTTTCAGTTTCAAAGTTCCGACTTCATCTGCCCCGTATTCTTTTCCGGTAGCGAAGAATTTAATTTTTTGGTTTTTGGAAATTTTTCCGTTTACCACTTTAAAATAGGCTTCAATTCCACGAAACGGATTGTAAACCGAATCAAAAATTAATGCCTGAAGTGGTGCATTCGGATCTCCGACCGGAGCCGGAATTCTTTCAACAATCTGCTCCAGCAAATGGAGAACTCCTTCTCCTGTTTTCCCGGAAACACGCAAAACATCATCATAATCACAACCGATGAGGTTCATAATTTCGTCGGTCACTTCTTCCGGATTTGCAGAAGGAAGGTCAATTTTATTCAGAACCGGAATAATTTCCAGATCATTTTCCAATGCGAGATAAAGGTTGCTAATGGTTTGTGCCTGAATGCTTTGCGCAGCATCTACGATCAGAAGTGCCCCTTCGCAAGCGGCAATAGAGCGTGAAACTTCATAGGAAAAATCCACGTGTCCCGGTGTATCAATCAGGTTAAGAATATATTTTTCTCCTTTATATTCGTAATCCATTTGTATGGCGTGCGATTTAATGGTGATTCCTCTTTCCTTTTCCAGATCCATATCATCCAAAGTCTGCGCCTGAAGTTCTCTCTGGGAAACGGTATTGGTATATTCCAGAAGGCGGTCTGCCAAAGTTGATTTTCCGTGGTCTATATGTGCGATGATGCAAAAGTTGCGTATGTTTTTCATGTAAAAATGATGTAATTTGCAAAGATAAAAAAAGAGACCTAAAAAAGTCTCTAATTATTGGTAAGTTGCTACGTTCTTATTTCACAAAAATATAATTTCCGTTTACATTGTCGATATAAATATTGTACATTTCCGATTTCATTGCTTTGTCATATTGAACGGAGCCATCTATTGCTGCAGCCAATCCGCCCATCAGCCCAAAAAATAAATATACAGAAGATGTTTTGATTTCTTCAGGGAACAAGGCAAGACGATTGCCTACGATATAATAACCCCGATCGTCTTTTCCCATGGGTAAAAATCCCATTGCCGTATTTTTGTAGGCTTTTCCTCCCTCTACATAAATCGTTATTTTTCGCTGTGGAAGCGTCTTTCCTGTAATTGTATTTTCGGCTTTCTGTACTTTATCTTCATTTTTCACAACAGAAAAGTTTTCCAATGGTTGCTGATTGAGAAATGAAAAATAATCGGTATAAACGCCATCTTTTAATTCGGGAACAGTAAATGCTGGTAATTTTTCCTTAATGAGACTATAGTAAGTATTGAGCTGATCTTCGGTAAATGCAATAGGCTGAGGTTCGGCACGAAAGGATTCTGAGATGAGTTTCTGCATCACTTTCTGGAGATTTTCTGCATAATCGGAAGGAATTCCCGGCGTTTGTTTGGCATTTAATTTTACCACATTTTCATTTCTTCCGAGCAGAAAGTATTGATTTTCATTTTTCTGAAATATGCTGAAATTCATTTCCAAAAGACAATAGATGTTGCCTTCTTTAACTTCATTTCCAAATTGAAGACTTTCAATAAGAAAAACCAGATCCCGACTTCCTGTAAGTTTTTTATTGGAGCGGTAAAACCATTCTGTTATATCTTTTTCCATATCATTTGTTGGAAAACTCATGGTGTATTCATTTCCTCTGAAAATCATGGTTTTCAGAGTCTTATCTTTTCGGATGTCTTTTACAGTAAAACTCTTTGTGGTATTGGTAAAATCCTTTAAAGGCATTTTCAGTTTGATGTATTCAGTTTTTTGTGCGAATGAAAGGATGGGCAGCAACAGGAATAATAAAAATTTCTTCATTGTAAATTAAAAACTTGGAGTAAAAATACTTTTTTCTGGTAGTAAAAACAATCAAAATTTTTGGTTTTTTCG
Source organism: Bergeyella sp. (assembly GCA_031987605.1). Classification (GTDB taxonomy): domain Bacteria; phylum Bacteroidota; class Bacteroidia; order Flavobacteriales; family Weeksellaceae; genus JAFAGO01. The sequence goes on from DALZZF010000001.1 coordinate 94,846, forward strand.
CAAAAAAACAACCTCCGCAAAAATTCTGCTGAGGTTGCCGAACGTAAAAAAAATAAACTACTATTTAATTCTCTTTTTGCCGTTTTCGGATTTTTCGGTTTTGCGATCCATCATTTTCTCGCGGATCATGCCTTCAGTCTGATACATTTTCAGGACTTGCTGCGGACGGCAAATTTTCATAAACTTTCCGGCGTATTCTTTCCGGTTATTCAGCAGCTGCTGCCCGACATCAAAACTTTGATTGAGTTTCTGCTTGGCTTCTTCATCGCTTATGGCGTTGTAATCTTCAGGGCGCTGAAAACGGCTTTTTATTTCCCGTTGCTTTTCCAGATATTCGGAATATATTTTCCGGAATTCTTCCTGTTTTTCATCGGGAATTTCCAGTTCTTCCACCATGATGTTTTCCCGAAATTCTTTCATGAGTTTTGTGCGTTCTTCAGGAGACATTTTATTGATGGTTTCTTTTCTTTTTTCCGGCGACATCTGATTGAATCCCTGTGCTAAATTCTGCGCATTCAATATTCCAAAAACCGTCAGGAATAAAAATATCTGTATTGTTTTCATTTTTTTCAACATTTCATGGTTACCGTTAATTATAGAGATCCAGATAAACATCCTGCTCTGTTCCGCGGCTCATATCTGCAAATTCTGCTGTTGGCATTTCTTTAATCATCTGATCCAGCTGCAACTCTGTGTTTGCAGGATTGGCTCTTTTTGCGGTATTGTGAATTTTCATTTGTGGTTCTGTTCTCCGTCCGGAATTTATTCCTGCCAAGCTTTTTTCGCTATTATTCTCTTCTTTTTCAATGGCAGCGATTTCCTTATTCCGGATTTGACTGTTGATTTCTGCTGTGTTTCCTGGAAGTTGTGTTTTTTGAGAATCTTCCGGCGAATTTGTAGCAATGATTTCCGATTCCTCTGAAACAACTCCCGGATTTGTACTTTCATTAAACTGAATAAAACCAATAATCCCAAAAAATAGAATAACAGAAGCAGCGGCGGCATAAGTCCAGTTTAGGGGAAATATTTTTGCTTTCGGTGCTTTTACGGGAGCTTTTTGTTCAATATCATTTAAAACAGAATGCTGAATATTTTCAAAAAAACCTTCCGGAGTTTTGTAAATATTCTTTCGTTCTATATTTTCTATATCAAAATTTTTCATATTCTGGAAAAATTAGGATTCATAATTTTCTTTTATATATTCTTCTATCTTCTGCTTGGCATAATGATAATTGGTTTTCAGTGTTCCTACGGACATATCGAGGATTTTACTGAGTTCTTCATACGGAAGATCATCATAATACCTCATCGTGAACACCAGTTTTTGCTTTTCGGGAAGGCTTTGAATGGCCTTCTGCAAAAGAACCTGAATTTCATCTGCATCACTTTCCACATTTTCTGCAACAAGATTTTGAAGGTGATATTCTGCATCTTCATCAGATTTTTTCATCCTATTCATCTTATTCAACTGCTGCAATGCTTCATTGGTTGCAATCCTGTATAACCATGTGTACAACTGGCTGTCCTGCTTAAACTGATGAAAATTCTGATACGCTTTAATAAAAGTATCCTGCAAAACATCCTGTGCCAAATCATGATCCACGATCAATCTTCTGATGTGCCAGTACAATCTGCTCTGATAAGCATCCATCAACATGCGGACTCCTTTTTCCCGGGTTTTTCCGTCCTGCATCAGTTCTATAATGTCCGAATCCTTACTCTTCATCAAGATGCTTTCGTTGGTTTGATGGTAAATGTAGTGAAAAGTTAAAAAAAAGATTTCAAAATCTGATCCAAACTTGTTTCATATTCTTATTCCTCTGCAAAAAAAAGAGGTTAACTTTTAACGGCTAACCTCTTTTTTTGAAGATGGTGAATTACGAAGAATCCGTTTTTTTTAATTCATTTCCGAAATCACGTGGATTCCTTCCTGAAGGTAGAAATCTCTTTTCAGATTTTTAATCCAGTTTTCGGTTTTCTTGGCAAATGCTTCATCGGTTTTTTCGCGTGTTGCTTCATCCGGATGCAGTACAAAAACCAGTTTATTATCAATTTTATCCAGCTTTTTGAATTTTTCAATCTGGGCTTTTCTTTCTTTCATTAATGCGAAAAACCTATTCTGATTCAGGGTAATTTTTTCTACTTTATCCAGATCTTCTTTCCATTTTGCAGATTCCTGCAACAATTTGTAGTGTTGGTTGGTATTAATTCTGGACTGGCTGGAAGCCCGCAATTTATCCAGATTAAAATAATTTACTTTACTGAAAGTTGTTGGCGGAACTTTATCCCATGCCAAAGCATAATCTTCGTAGCGTTCTCCAATTTCGGCATAGGTATAGAAATCTTTCATCTGAATATCGGACTCAATCCCTTTTCTCTGAGTAGATTCCCCCGTAATCCGGTAGAATTTCTGAATGGTAAGTTTCAATGAGCCGAAATCTTCGCTGGTGTTCAGGAACCGATTCAAATCCACAAATGTTTGCACAGTCCCTTTACCAAAAGATTGCGGGGAACCGAAAACCACAGCACGACCGTAATCCTGCATTTCTCCGGCAAGAATTTCTGAAGCAGATGCGGAAAGTTCATTCTGCATAATCAACAGCGGACCGGTCCAGATTGGTGTATTTCCTTTGCTTTTGTAGGTCTGAATTTTTCCATTGCCGTCTTTCACCTGAACATAAGGACCTTCTGTCATGAATAGCCCCATAATATCGCCCACTTCCGTAAGTGAACCTCCACCATTGTTTCGAAGATCAAGGATAATTCCTGAAATATTCTGTTTTTTCAGTTTGAGAATTTCGTTTTTAATATCATCGGAGGCGTTTCTTCCTTTTGCATCTTCAAAATCGGTATTGAAGCTCGGCAAGTTGATGAATCCGTATTTTTTACCGTTTGGAGCATCCACCACAATGCTTCTCGCAAAGGTGTCTTCAATGGCGACTTCTTCACGGATCATGGTGACATCGCGAATGGTTCCGTCTTTTTTCTGAACGGTTAATGTTACGGGAGTTCCTTTTTCACCGCGAATTAAACGCACGGCTTCATCGGAAAGCATTCCCACCACGTTTACAGCGTCTTCTTTCGGTTTGGATTTTACTTTCAGGATTTTATCGCCTTCGGTTAACTGTTTCGATTTCCATGCCGGCGCTCCGATTGTTAAAGGACCGAGATACAGATAGCCTTTTTTCTCCTGAATAATGGCTCCGATTCCGATTACTTTTCCTTTAAACTGCATATCAAATTCTTCCTTGTTTTTCGGGGAATAATAGTTGGTATGCGGATCGAAGACCTCGGTATAGGCATTCATATGAATAGTAAACCAATCCATTCTGTTTCTTTTTTTGAATCTTCGGAATGTATCGGTAATCAGGTCTTTCACCTCATCGGTTGCTTTTATTCTTTTTTGTTCCTGCGTAAGAATTTCCAATTTAATGGTATCCTTCAAACCATTTTTCTGCACGGAATCTTTCTTTTCTTTTTGGGCTTCTTCTCTGCTGTTGAGGGTTTCCATTTCCAGAAGAATATTGTATTTGATGTATTTTTTCCATTCGTTATACAGTTCTTGCTGATTTTCAGGAGACTTTTTCAGTTTTGGTTCCAGAATCATTTCTTCATCTTCGTCCATATTAATTGGCTTGCTTAAGATGTCTTGGGTAATTTTATCAATCTCATCCACGCGTTGATACAAACGGTCAATGGTGGTTTTGTAAAAAATAAGATTTCCCTGATTCAGGTAATCATCCAGTTTTGTTTGGTGTTTTTCAAATTCAGCCATATCCGATTTCAGGAAAAATCTTTTGGAAGGATCAATCATATCAAAATAATGATTATAAACCTCTTGTGAATAGGCATCATTGATCGGTTTTGGACTGTAATGAAGATAAGAAAGGGTGTTTTTCACACTCACCATGATGGTTTGCATTTTTTCATCATCATTTTTCGGCGAGTTAAAACAAAATATTAGGGTTGTTAATGGCAGAAACCAGAACAACTTGTTTAACCGGAATTTTTTGAGCATCTTATAATTTTGATAAATAGGTTGTTAAAATAATCGTTTCGTTACGAATGAAAACATAATATCAAAGTTAATACCTTTTTCCATAAAACCGTGAAAATTTAAGTATTTTTGCATAAAACTCTTCAGATGCAAAAACCTTTGATACTGGTGACCAATGACGATGGAATTACCGCTCCCGGAATCCGCAACCTGATTGATTTTATGAACGAAATCGGCGATGTAGTGGTGGTTGCTCCAAATTCTCCACAAAGCGGAAAAGGGCACGCCATTACGATAAATTCCACCCTTACTTACGAAGAAATTAGTCTGGAAGGCGAACAAAAAGATTTTTCTTTAAGCGGAACACCTGTAGATTGTGTGAAATTTGCTTTGGATAAAGTTTTGAAAAGAAAACCGGACTTGGTGGTTTCAGGAATTAATCATGGAGCAAATTCTTCGATTAATGTCATTTATTCCGGAACGATGTCTGCCGCTGTGGAAGCCGGTGTGGAAGGACTTCAGGCAATTGGTTTCTCTTTATTGGATTTCAGCTGGGATGCCGATTTTACGCAGGCAAAAGAATATATTCAGGAGATTGTGCGGAAGATCCTTGCCAATCCGCTTCCGAAAGGAGTTGTTTTGAATGTGAATATTCCGAACCTGAAAAAAGAAGAAATAAAAGGCATTAAAGTTTGCAAACAAGCGGATGCAAAATGGGAGGAAAGTTTCGATGAACGCATCAATCCTCATGGTAAAAAATATTATTGGCTGACCGGATATTTCAACAATATGGATCAGTCCGAGGATGCCGATGAAACCGCGCTTTCCGATGGTTATATTTCTGTAGTTCCCGTAAAATTCGATCTTACGGCTTACGAATACATTCCGAAATTAGAGCAGATTCTGGAAAATTAAATTTTCGGTTTTTTCAAAAAGAAAAGCGATAATGTTCTGGCTCCCTGTGCACCATGAACAAGGACTGCGCTGATATCCGCTGTTGCCGATGGTCCCATCACGAAACAACCGTAATGTGCTTCGGGAATTTCTACTTTTTTGTATGCGGTGTGCATGTTTTCAGTAATATCTTCCGGATCGAGCAAAACCGCCAAGTGTTGAGATAAATATCCAATGGAATTGGTAACCAAAGATTTTTCCGTACACCAGATCATTCCCATTTCGGCAACGCCAAATTCTGCACGAAAAACACCCAAATCTACATCCTGCAAATCGGCTGGTTTGGCAACGTGAATGTCTTTATTTCCTTTCCATTCTTCGATTGCAGAACATACAATTTTCGCATCCGGAAGTTTTTTACGCATAATCTCCTGCGCTTCTTCCACTGAAGAAACATCGTATAAATCCACCGCTGCCAGTTTGGCGTTGGTTTCAAAAACAGCTTTTAAATCCGATCCCGGTTTTTCAAAAGTCGGTACTTCCGGATAGGATACTTTTTCTCTGTTGGAAAGGTTGTTTCGCACGGATTGTAATAATTCTTCTTTAGTCATTTTCTTTTCTGTTTTTTAGGTACCAATCTCTGAAGGTTTCTTTTTTAACATCCGGAAGTTCCCGATCTTCCACCCAAGGGTCAATACTGCTAATTTTTAATAACGAGTCCGGCAAAACATGAAGCATATTATATATTGATTTTTCAACTGTTCGAAATAGTTTTGGATTTCCTAAAACGGCATCCGCCGCTGCAAATGCTACTCGTCTTCCGAAAGGAGTTTTCTTTTTTTCCATCATTACTTTTCGCCATTCCACAATCTGATCGGCAATATCAATATGTACTGGACAAATTTCGGTACACGAACCGCATAACGAAGAGTGATACGGCAATTCCGAATACATGGTTTCATCAAAAGTGGGATCCAGAATAATTCCGATAGGTCCGGAATACGTTGCTCCATACGACAAACCGCCACTTCTGCGATACACCGGACAAGTATTCATGCAAGCACCACAACGAATACATTTCAGCGAATGCCAGAATTTATCCATTCCCAAACGTTTGCTTCTTCCGTTATCGGTTAAAACGATGTGCATTTCAGTTCCTTCTCTCGGTCCCGAAAAATGCGAGGTATATTGCGTTGCAGGTGTTCCCAGCGCACTTCTGGAAAGTAAACGGATAAATACGCCCAAATCTTCCAATTTTGGTAAAAGTTTTTCAATTCCGATACTGGCAATATGGAGAGGAGGCAAACTTGCAGTGAGATCTGCATTTCCTTCATTGGTGCATACCACAAAACTTCCGGTTTCGGCAACGGCAAAATTTCCGCCTGTCATTCCTGCATCGGCAACTAAAAATTTTGGTCGCGCATTATTACGCATTGCTTCCGCTAAAGAATGAGGGTCATCATCATTGGGATCCGTTCCGATTGTTTTTGCAAAAAGTTGAGCTATATCTTCCGTTGTTTTCTGAATAGCAGGCATTACAATATGGCTCGGCCTTTCGTGAGAAAGCTGCTGAATACGTTCGCCCAAATCGGTTTCCAAAACATCAATCCCTTTTTTTTCCAAATAAGGAGTCATTCCACATTCTTCCTGCAACATCGATTTGGATTTGATGATGCGTTTTACATCGTGATTGCTGAGAATGTCATACACAATAGCATTATGTTCGTCAGCATCCTTTGCAAAATGCACCTGAATTCCGTTTTTAGTGGCGTTTTCCACGAACATTTCGATATAGTGATCGAGATGCGTAAGGGTATGTTCTTTTATTTGTGAAGCCAGATTTCTCAGCTCTTCCCATTCCGGTATTTCGGATGCCACTTTGCTGCGTTTCATTACCGCATTCCAAAGGTTTTTATCGTGTTGCGCCTCGTGTATATCATCTTGTTTGATGAATTTACGGGCATTATCTTCTACTTGAACTTTTCCCATTTTTTCTTTTTTTAAAAAGGTCCGTTATTAAGTACCTGTGCAATGTGAACAAATTTCAATCCTGATTTCTCTCTCTCGGCAATACCTTCTTGATGCATCAAACAAGACATGTCCGGAGAAACCACATATTCAATATGATGTCGAGAATAATCGGCAACCTTATCTTGCCCCATTTTTGCACTCACGGCTTCATCGGTTACGCAGAATGTTCCGCCAAAACCACAGCATTCTTCGGGACGATCAATAGTTTCGATCTTAATTCCCTTTACATTTTTCAGCAAATCTTCTGTTTTGTTAAAATACGGCTCCTGCCATTCAAACCGTGATGCAATATGCAATCCGCGGATTGAGCTGCACGAATTGTGAATAGCAATGGTATGAGGAAATTCAATTTGCGAAAAATCTTTTATCTGAAGCACATCATGAATAAATTCCACCAACTCAATTGTTTTGGTACGGATTTGCGTAACTTCATCGGTTTGCGGAATGGCGGTCATGTGCAGTTTAACATGTTTTACACAGCTTCCTGCCGGACCTACAATATAATCCACATCCAGATTTTTGAAATTTTCGCAGAACTGCGTTTCTGTTTTTATGGAATGTTTTTCATCACCTTCATTTGCCATGGGTTGTCCACAACAGGTTTGTTCCAAAGGAAAAACAACCTCAACTCCCAGTTTTTCAAGAAGTTCAAGCGTGGCAATTCCTACTTTTGGATAAATGAGATCGATATAACAGGGTATAAATAAGGCAACTTTCATTTTGCGAGGTGTATTTTCAAATCGAAAACCAATTTACAACGAAAACCAATTTTGACTTCAGTTTTTCGGGTAAATTCCTTTTTATTGCGGTAATTTATAATTGTTACAAATAGGAAATTATTTTGTTTTGAAGAGAAAAACAAACACGGATTATTAAAATTTGCAAGGCATCAGGAATGTAAAAATTTTGCAAAACGAATGGCAACCAAAGAAGATTTGTGAGGTTATTACATCGCTTCCTATTTCTAATTCAATATGATAAAATATGCGTCATTTTAAACATATCGACAAAGAGAATTTAGATTTCTGAGAAATGACAAACATTGTGTTTAAAGTTTTTCTCATCTTTTTTAAGATATGAAATAATCAAAAAGATTTTTTCAGAAATGTGTGGCTCAGAATTCTTTTGTACAATTTTTTTTACCGATTATACAGTAATTGCAGACGTTTGTCCAAAAAAAATAATTCCACAAATTAATTTGCTAAATTTATCCAAACTAAACCACTATGATTAAGATTGTTTTGGTGGATGATGAAATTAATTCATTGAGAAGTCTGGAATGGGAAATCCAAAATTTTAGTAAAGATTTTGAGATTATTGCCGGTTTTACAAATCCGCAAGAAGCAATTATGTTTCTTCGAAAAAATGAAGCAGATTGTGTTTTTGTGGATATAGAAATGCCGCAAATGGACGGATTTCAGTTTCTTAAATCTTTCCATTACCGGGATTTTCTGCCGGTTATTGTGACTGCTTATGCCCAATATGCGATTCAGGCGATAAAAGAAGAGGCGTTTGATTATCTGCTGAAACCGGTGGATCCGGAAGATCTTACGCTGACGTTAGACAAAATTAAATCGAAAATTTACAAGAAAAAACTGCTTGATTCTTCTTCTCCTGCAAATTTATCGGCGAAAATTCCGCTTTCGCTGAGCGGAAAAATCGTTTACCTGAATCCGGAAGAAATACTCTACTGTGAAAGCGACGGAAATTATACGAGGATTTTTCTGGAAGACGAAACCCATTTGTTCCTCACCAAAAAGATTAAAGAAATTCAGGAATTATTGCCCGAACATTCTTTTTTTAGAATACATAATTCATTTGTTATCAATATGATAAAAGTAAAAGAATTTATAAAATCGGAAAATTATGTGGTGCTGAATAACGGAAAGAAAATCCCGGTTTCCAGAAATAAAAGAGCGTTGTTCTTAGGGTTTACATAAGCGATGGAAGGTCATTATTTTATCATATTTATCCAGCATTTCCTCGTAGGAGTCATTTTTATTCTGGCTTCTTTGAGTTTAATTATTCATCATCATACCAAGGAAAGAAGTTTTCTGTATTACAGTTTGTATTCGTATTTGGTGTTGGGGTATTTGGTATTAAAAATGATTGACCAAACCGATTCCGAATTGAAAACCATTTTTTACAGACCTCGGTTTATTGCGCTGAACTGGTATGTGCAGATCACGTATTACAGTTTGTATTTCTTCTTTTATCTTCATTTTCTTGATTTTCATAAAACACTTCCGAAATTTTACCGGAATTTAAAAAGTTTTATTATCGGGATATTTGCGCTTTCCTCTTTCTTTTTTATTTACAGTTTAATAATAAATGATGGTAAAGTATTTTTCCTGTATTTCACGTATTTCTTTTTACCATTGATCTTGGTGGCGGTGGTCATTACCATTATAAAAGCATTTGCAACACCGGGTAATTTAAAATATTTCATCACTATTGGAAGCGCCACTTATGTATTGCTGGCACTTACTTCCATGTATTTTACGGTGAACCCCGGAATATTAGATTCGCCCCTTATCTTTTTTTGGGTGGGCTTGCTTATCGAGCAGTTTGTGTTTTCGCTCGGGCTTGCCTATAAAGTAAAACTGCTCAATCAGAAGATGATTTTCCATTTTAAGGAGAATGAGAAAATACGTAAAAATCAGAACGAAATATTATCCCGGGAAATAAAAATAAAGGAAAAGGAAATCCTGGAAATTTCTGCACGTGCTGAAAAAGAACGACTGGCAAAATTAGAATCCGAACTGAACAGTGAAATCCGTCGCCTGCAATTAGAGCTTCTTAAAAATCAGATGAATCCTCATTTTATCTTCAATGCGCTTACTTCTATTAAAGTATTTTTGATTGATAATGATAAAAAAAATGCCATCACTTATCTGAACAGGTTTTCCAAACTGATCCGGAAATCTCTGGATAGTTTGCGTACCGAGTTTCACACATTGGAAGAAGAAATGGAAATTCTGAAATTATATCTATCCATTGAAAATATCCGGTTTAATTCGGGAATCGATATTGTTTTCCATAATGAACCGGATGTTTTTCTCAGCACCATAAAAATCCCTCCGCTTTTGTTGCAACCTTTTGTGGAAAACGCCATCTGGCATGGATTAATGCACAGTACGAAAGCATATAAACAAATTGTTTTCCATATCTGGCAGAAAGGTGGTGCGGTATATCTTTCCATTCAGGATAACGGAATCGGGCGCAGCAAATCTGAGGAGTTCAATAAAACCCGGACTTTCAAAAAAAAATCTATCGGATTGAAACTTATTCAGGAACGAATTGATGTTTTCAACCAGCAAAATCACCTGAATTATCATTTTAAAATCGCTGATTTATATAATGCTGACGGATCCGTTTCGGGAACAAAGGTGGAATTCTGTTTTGATTCAACTCAAAAATAACCATCTGTACACTCAATCCTTCCATCCATACAATTTAATCTTTCTACCTCATTGTTTTTTAGGAATTTTAGTTTATCGAAATCATACTATTTTAACCTAAAACTACAGATATGAAAACCTTTACTTTTTTCAAGAAAAATAGACTTATTTTTTTTCTGTCCTTACTTATAGGATTTTCTTACGTTTATGCTCAAGACAAAATGTTTATTCACACAGCAACATTTGATAATATAAGATCAGACGGTACATTTTCTTGGACTCTTATTAGCCATCCAAGTGCTACCAACAAGGACAACCTAATTGTTTCTTATCTTAGGGAAACTTCTACAATTGGTTCGGACGGCGATGGAGTAACCGATCCTGTTAATGTAAGATACCTCGGTGGACCTGTAAGAATAATGCTGCCCTTTGGTAAAATGTTTAATGGTATGAAGTTTATTGTGTATGTTCCCTCAAGCCATTACAAAAGATTTGATTCTAATTATTTCCCTGTTGAAGGAGGTCTGCTTACATTAGATCACCCAGACTTAAACGGAAATCCCAATCTGCTGCCCATTTTTACTCCTGCTTTTCAATTATCTATTCCAAGAGCTTTTGGTATCTATTACAATAATAATGTATGGAAAATTTTTACACAAAACAATTCGGGAATGGGACCCAACCAGCATTTTAATGTTGTATATGGTGGAGATGACGTGGAGATTATGCGACACACTGCCACAGCAGCATCAATACTTCCGGCTAAAAACTCGTATTCTTATATCTATCACCCGAAGTTGGATAATAATCCAAACGCATTATTCGTATTCAGTCCTGCAATTAAATACAATCATATTCAGACTGAAAAACAATTCAAAGTACAATACGAAGCCGGTAAATGGTATATGACTACCGCCGATATGTCGCCAATGCCCGTGAACTTAGAGTTTAATATTTATATGTACAAAAAATCTTTATTGGCAACACAAGAAGTGTCCATCCAGAATGATGTTCAAACCTATCCGAATCCCGTAAATGATTTCGTGAATTTTGCTTCAGCACAAACCATCACCAAAATTGAGATTTATGATCTAGGCGGTAAATTACTCAAAAAGTCGGATCATCATGAAAAATCAGTATCCGTAAATGTATCTACACTTTCTGCCGGTAATTATGTGGCAAAAGTGACCACCGAAAACGGAATTAACGCCATTAAATTAATTAAAAAATAACCACGCTTCAAAAACGAAACCATAATTTTTTACGAAAAGAAAAATACCTCGGGGTTCTGCCTCGAGGTTTTGGGTTTAGCAAGTTAAATAAAAGATAGCAAGTTGGATTCCTTCGTTTCTCACTATGACGCATGCAAAAGCGCATCACGGTTTTTATTCATTAAAATTTAATTCGGTCTCTTCAAAATCTTTTCCTAATTTTACCTGTAATCTTAATGTATGAGAATTGAATACGAAATAAAGCTCGGGTTTAAGGACGTCATGTTCCGCCCGAAGCGTTCTACTTTAAAATCCCGTTCACAAGTAGATTTGGAGCGGGAATTTACCTTTAGAAATTCCGGAAAAAAATGGAGTGGTGTTCCGATTATCGCTGCAAATATGGATACGGTGGGAACTTTTGAAATGGCAGTTGCTTTGGCTGAAGAGAAAATTCTAACGGCTGTTCACAAGCATTATTCCATTGAAGAATGGTCTGCATTTCTGGATTCTCAACCGGAAAGCATTTACAATTATATCGCATTGAGCACCGGAACCGGACAAAGAGATGCGGATAAAATTGCTGCAATCGTAAATCTTCATCCAAAACTGCAATTTTTATGTATTGATGTTGCCAACGGTTATTCTGAACATTTTGTGGATTTTGTAAAAAATGCCCGCGAAAGATTTCCCGATAAAACCATTATCGCCGGAAATGTGGTCACAGGAGAAATGGTGGAAGAACTGATTTTGGCGGGAGCCGACATTATAAAAGTCGGTATTGGTCCGGGTTCCGTTTGTACAACCCGCGTAAAAACTGGTGTTGGTTATCCTCAGCTTTCTGCGATTATCGAATGTGCTGATGCTGCGCACGGTTTGGGCGGACATATCATTGGTGACGGGGGTTGTAAAGTTCCAGGAGATGTGGCAAAAGCATTTGGAGGAGGTGCCGATTTTGTCATGCTGGGCGGAATGCTTGCCGGACACGATGAAAGTGGTGGCGAAATGATGGAAGAAAATGGCAAAAAATTCAAATTATTTTACGGGATGAGTTCCAAAACTGCGATGGATAAACATTCCGGAGGTGTTGCCGAATATCGAGCTTCTGAAGGAAAAACGGTGAAAGTTCCGTACAAAGGAACGGTTTCCGAAACGGTAAAAGATATTCTGGGTGGCGTGCGTTCTACCTGCACTTATGTTGGGGCTTCCAAACTAAAAGAACTTTCGAAACGTACCACTTTTATACGGGTGCAAGAGCAAGAAAATCAAATATTTAACGGTTAATTAATATCATGACAAAAACAATTAAAAGAACCGATTCTTCAGATGCCGATTTTATTGAATTGGTAAAGGAACTCGATTTTTACCTCGCGCTGAAAGACGGCGAAGAACATTCCTATTATGCACAGTTCAACAAAATTTCTGAGCTTCCGCATTGTGTTGTCCTTTATCAAAACGAAATTCCTGTTGGTTGTGGTGCCATTAAAGAATACGATGCCGATACCGCAGAAGTAAAAAGAATGTTTGTAAAACAGGAACTTCGGGGGAAAGGATTGGGAACAGAAATTTTGCAAAATCTCGAAAACTGGGCAAAAGAATTGGGCTACAGATACACTATTTTGGAGACCGGAAAACGTCAGACCGAAGCGGTAAAACTCTACAGCAATACCTACGAAACCATTCCCAATTACGGACAATACGAGGGAATTGAGAACAGTATCTGTTTCAAAAAAGAACTTTAATTCCTGAAAATTAATACTTTACCGAATATTCTAAATTCACATTCATAATAGTAAAACCTCTCCAATTTTGAAGAGGTTTATGTTTTTCTTTGATTGTTCAATTTCATTTTTACATTTTCATTATTTCTTTTATATTTAGAAAAAAACGAAAGGCACTATGTACGATTTAGGTTTAGAAAAGAATCAGGCGAATTTTACCCAACTCACTCCCATCACATTTATTGAAAGAGCCGTACTTGTAAATCCCGAAAAAACGGCAATTATTTACAACGATCTGCGCAGAAACTGGAAAGAAACATTTCAGCGTTGCCGAAAACTGGCGAGCGCACTTCAAAAAGCAGGAATCCAACGTGGCGATACCGTTTCCGTAATGAGTCCGAATACTCCGGCAATGGTGGAAGCGCATTTTGGAGTTCCGATGGCGGGAGCTGTACTCAACACGCTGAATGTACGCTTGTCTTCTGAAACACTTGCTTTTATGCTGCAACATGCAGAAACAAGAGTTCTACTCGTAGATCGTGAATTTTCTGACGTGATTTCCAAAGCACTTTTACAAATTGAACATCCGATTTTAATCATCGATATTGATGATCCTTATTATGAAGGTGGAGAAAAAATCGGAAAAATTGAATATGAAGAGTTCCTCAATACGGGTGATGAAAATTTCCAATATCTTCTTCCGAATGATGAATGGGATGCGATTTCTCTCAATTACACTTCCGGAACCACGGGAAATCCGAAAGGAGTAGTGTATCATCATCGTGGTGCTGCGCTCAACGCTATTAGCAATATTATTTCTGCAAAATCTTCTTCAGAACTGGTGTATTTATGGACGCTTCCATTGTTTCACTGCAATGGTTGGTGTTTCCCGTGGACGATTGCTGCCGTTTCCGGTGTGAATGTTTGCCTACGAAAAGTGGTCGCCAAAGACATTTACGACAACATCCGAAATCACGGCGTGAATATCATGTGTGGTGCGCCGATTGTGCTCAATACTTTAATAAATTCCAATTTGGAAGAAAAATATTTGCCGCAGGAAACCATTAATTTCTTTGTAGCAGGCGCTTCCCCACCAGCAAGCATTATCGAACAGATTGAGCAGGAAGGCTTTTTCATCACTCATGTTTACGGACTTACCGAAACCTACGGTCCTTCTGTTCAATGTGAATGGAAACCGGAATGGAATAAACTGCCTGCCCGTGAAAAATCAAGAATTAAAGCAAGACAAGGAGTAAAAAGTATTTTCCTTGATGATTTGAAAGTCGTGGATCCGGAGACTTTTGAAGAAATTCCGTGGGATGGTGAAACCATGGGCGAAGTGATGATGCGGGGGAATAATGTGATGCGCGGCTATGTGAAAAACCATTTGGCAACAGAGGAAGCCTTTCAACACGGATGGTTTCATTCCGGAGATCTTGCCGTAAGACATCCTGATGGTTATATCGAGATTCGAGACCGTTCAAAAGATATTGTGATTTCTGGCGGAGAAAATGTTTCCACGATTGAAGTGGAAGGCGTTCTGTACAGGATTCCCGAAATTGAAGAATGCGCCTGCGTTGCAAAACCTGATGAAAAATGGGGAGAAACAGTTTGTGCTTTTATTAAATTTAAACACGGAGAATCCATCTCCGATGATGAAATTAAGGCACGCTGCAGAGAAGAACTGGCAGGGTTCAAAATACCAAAAACCATTGTGGTTCTGGATGATTTACCGAAAACCTCAACCGGAAAAATTCAGAAGTTTGAGCTTCGGGCAATGGCAAGACAGCTTTAAAATAGCGATTATTGAAAATAAAAAATCCGGCAAAAAAGTGCCGGATTTTTAGATTAGTGTTTTATGTAATTTTTCAGCCGCTTTTTCTACTTCCACACCCCAGTCTTCCACGGCATTTCCATCCGCTCCGTCGGAAATATATTTCAGACATAAAAACGGGATATTTTCTCTTTTGGAAACGGTAGCAAGCGCAAATGCTTCCATGTCAATTACATTGTATTCGGGGTTTTTGTGTTCCATTTCAAACTGATCGCCACTTCCGCAAATTCCGTTGGAAAGATTCGGGAATTTCAGTCCGTTATTTAAAATGACCAATTCCTGAGAAAAAGGAGTTTCAAATTTTTGGAAACCCAAAGCAGTTGCATCCATATCACGCTGAATAAATTGTGTACAGCAAATTACTTCTCCACGATTAAATTCGGTACTGCCTGCCGTTCCCAGATTGATAATGACATCAGGTTGATGTTGCTCAATCGCTTTCATCAGATTAAATGTTGCATTGATTTTTCCAACGCCGACGAATACCGTATTCCATTCATCAAAATGGTGAGCCGCTTCCGATTTCAGGGCAAAAACGAGAAGAGGGTTTGTAAAAATTTTTCCGTTGATATTCAACATGATATAAAATATAAAAAAAGACTTTCGCGTGTTTCAACAAAAGCCTTGTAATAATTTGATTTTCAATAATTAAACTAGGTTAGCATTCCGCCATCCACATTCAGAACCTGACCCGTAATATAAGCAGAATTATGACTTGCTAAGAAAACGCAGGCATTCGCAACATCTTCGGGTTGACCACCTCGTTTCAAAGGAATTCCATCTCTCCAACCCTGAACGGTTTTTTCATCCAAAGCGGCGGTCATTTCTGTTTCGATAAATCCGGGAGCAATGGCGTTGCAACGGATATTTCGGGAACCCAATTCCAAAGCAACCGATTTGGTAAATCCGATAACACCGGCTTTGGAAGCGGCATAATTGGCTTGTCCGGCATTTCCTTTCACGCCGACCACGGAAGTCATGTTGATAATTGATCCGGCTTTGGCTTTCATCATGGTTTTGGTTACGGCTTTCGTCATATTGAAAACGGAATCCAGATTGACTTTAATCACGGTATCGAAATCTTCTTTGGACATTCTGAGAAGCAGATTATCGCGGGTAATTCCGGCATTGTTCACCAAAATATCTACGGTTCCGAATTCTGCAATTACGGCATCAACCAATTCTTGTGCAGCCTGAAAATCAGATGCATCCGATTGATAACCTTTGATTTGTGTAATTTTGGAAAGTTCTTCTTCCAACGCTTTGGCTTTATCTACAGAACCCGCATAAGTAAAAGCTATTTTTGCTCCTTCTTTGGCAAATACTTCTGCAATTCCCTTTCCGATTCCGCGTGTAGCACCAGTAATAATGGCCACTTTTCCTTCTAATTGTTTCATATATATTGAGATTGTTATTTTTATATTTCATTTTGAACAAAAATACTTAAAATATGTTAATAGCAATTTTTTGTTATTTTTTTGAAACGAGCAAAATGCAATATATACACTTGAAAAATTTTCCGGAAGAATAAGGACCGTTCGATGATCTCTAATTTTCAGCATTTTGCAGAATGGTGAAAAGTAAATAATTCCGTAATTTTGCAGGGTTGTATGCAAAAGCGCTATTATATATTTTGTGATGAGTCCATAAAAAAAGGGAAATTATTTTCTAATTTCTATGGAGGCGTTTTGATTGACAGTAAAGATCACAAACTTATTTCGGATGTTTTAGAGGACAAAAGAAAAAATATTTTAAAAACTTCTGAACTGAAATGGCAAAAAATCACAAAGCAAAATCATAAAGAATATATTGACGCTGTTGACACTTTTTTTGATTTTATTCAGGCTGGAAAAATCAAGGTTAGAATTATGTTTACAGATAATAATATCATTAAACCTGATTTGAAAGAGGAACACTTGGAAAATGAATATCTGCTCCTTTACTATCAATTTTTGAAACACGCTTTTGGCTTAAAGTTCCTTAACCAAAATGATGAAAATCACTTAGAAATTTTTTTAGATAAAATTCCAAACACAAAGGAAAATTGCAAAAAATTTAAAAAATATCTTTTAGGATTACAGGGTTTGCCAGATTTCATTGATGCAAATATTAAAATTTCAGAACAACAAATTAGTGAAGTTGATTCCAAAAATCACGTTCTTATGCAATATCTTGATGTTGTTTTGGGTTCAATTTCAGCCAAATTAAATAAAACCTTTTTAGAAAAACGCACTGAAACAGGGAAAAGAGGAAACCGTTCTATTGCAAAAGAAAAAGTTTATAAACACGTCAATAAAAGAATACGCTTAATTTATCCGAATTTTAATGTCGGAATAACAACGGGAAAACAGTCGAATTTTGAAAATATCTATTTTATGCCTTACAGACATTGGGTATTTATAGGAAAAAACAGCATTAGAAAATAAAAAAGTTCCAAAATATATCTACATAAACCGCCAACGCATAACGAAGGACTTCGATATATAATGAAACTTTATACAAAGATAAAAAAAATTTTTACGTAACCAATTTTTTAAGTAAAAATAAAAATCATAAACAGTTAAAAATTAGCAATTTATGTCTTTAATAAAATCAATTTCCGGAATCCGTGGAACCATCGGGGGAAAAGTGAATGATAACCTTACACCGCTTGATGTGGTAAAATTTGCATCCGCATTTGGAACATGGCTTCAGAACAATAAAAACAAAAAAGATTTAACCCTTGTAATCGGTCGCGATGCGAGAATTTCGGGGCAAATGGTTTCTTCCTTGGTTTCGGCAACTTTGCAGGGCTTGGGAATCAATGTGATTGATTTGGGGCTTTCCACCACGCCAACGGTGGAAGTAATGGTAACGGAAACCAATGCTGACGGCGGAATTATCCTTACCGCTTCTCATAACCCCAAACAATGGAACGCACTGAAACTTCTCAATGAAAAAGGAGAATTCATCAGCGCACAAAACGGAGCCGAAGTTTTGAAACTGGCCGAAAACGAAGATTTCAACTACGCAGAAGTGGATGATCTGGGAAAATATGAAACCCGAAATGATGCCTTTGATATTCATATTCAGGAAATTCTGGATTTGCCAATGGTAGATGCAAAAGCCATAAAAGAAAAAAAATTCAAAGTGGTTTTGGATGCCGTGAACTCTACCGGAGGTCTTGCTTTGCTACCGCTTTTGGAAAAATTAGGATGCGAAGTCGTTGAATTATATTGTGAACCCAACGGACAGTTTCCGCATAATCCCGAACCGCTGAAAGAACACTTAACCGACATCTGCAATCTTGTAAAAGAAACCAAAGCAGATTTGGGAATTGTTGTGGATCCGGATGTGGACAGGCTGGCTTTAGTTGATGAAAACGGAGAAATGTTTGGCGAAGAATATACGCTGGTTGCCGTTGCAGATTATCTGTTGAAACACAAAAAAGGAACCGCAATCTCCAATCTTTCTTCCAGCCGTGCATTGAGAGATGTGGCAAAAACCCATGATTCCGATTATTTTGCAAGTGCTGTGGGAGAAGTGAATGTAGTCACCTTAATGAAAGAAAAAAATGCCGTCATCGGTGGTGAAGGAAATGGTGGAATCATTTATCCTGATCTGCATTACGGAAGAGATTCCTTGGTTGGTGTTGCTTTGTTTTTAACGCATTTGGCAAAAGAAAACAAAACGGTTTCCGAACTTCGGTCGACTTATCCCGCTTATTTTATGGGGAAAAAGAAAATCGAACTAACGCCAGAAATTAATGTGGACGCACTTTTAACAAAAGTAGAAAAAGAATATCAAAACGAAGACGTTTCTACCGTTGATGGCGTAAAAATTGATTTCCCTGAAAACTGGGTTCACCTTCGGAAATCCAATACAGAACCGATTATCAGGATTTATACCGAAGCAAAATCTCAGGAAGAAGCGGATAAATTAGGCGATGAGATGATTGAAAAAATCAGGAGTTTGATATAGGCCGGAAATTGGAAGAAGGAAGTTGGAAGAGGGAAACAGGATGTTTAGAAGTTTTCTGAGAATTTTGATTTTTTAATTTGAAATTTTATTATTTTTATAAAAATTTTGAAAAAACGAGCATTGACATCAATATTCAAAACAAAAAACTGGAACTCATTCAATGGGTTTCCACTTTGGAAGATTTGTCAATCATCAATAAAATTTTTGAACTTAAAAAAGAGAAAACCGATTGGTGGAACGAAATTTCAGATGCAGAAAAAAAATCAATCGAAAAAGGGCTGGAAGATGCTGATGCGGGAAGAGTTGTTTCTCATGAAGATTTTCTGAAGTCTTATGGAAGATGAAGAAAATAGAGTGGACTTTTCGGGCAAGAAAGGAATTTGATGACACATACCTTTTTTGGATTGAGCATAATCAATCAGATATTTATTCCGAAAAATTGTTGGATGAAACGCTGAGAAAAATTAATCTGATTGCGCAAAATGCCAAAGTCGGTGAAGAAAATAAAAAGAAAAACTGCGGAGAGTCTTGGTTATTGAGAATTTTTCCGTTGTTTATAGAGAAGACAAAAACGCTATCAAAATAATTTCATTTTTTGATAACAGAAGAAAACCTGAATAATTAAAATAGTTTTTCAAAGTTTGCAAATCATATATTTCCTGCTTTGAAATAACGACAGAGAAAAGATATTGGAAGAATTTTTTGAAAACGAACTCGCCAGAAAGTTCGAAGAAATGGTTGAAAATAATGAGCAAATCTACTTCGATACCGAAGAACTGGAGGAGATTATTATTTATTATCTGGAGCTGGGCGACATCAATTATGCAGAACAAGCAGTGAATTTCGGTCTGAATCTGCATCCGAATTCCCCGGAAATTAAAACCAAAAAGTTAGAGGTTTTACTGGAACTTGAAAACTATCCGGAAGCTAAAAAAATTATTGAAGAATTGCAGGAATACGCCATGGAAGATACCGATTATCTTGTGTGTTGTGCCAAGTATTATTCCAATCTCGGTAATCCTAAAAAAGCCATTGCCTATTGCGAAAAAGCTTTGGAACTGGGAGAAGAGGAAAATTTTCTTCATAATTTTATTGCCGATGAATATGTGAATCTTGAAGATCCTTTTACCGCTTTAAAACATTATAAGGAAGCCTTAAATTCCGATCCCAACGACGATTATGCACTGGAAAATGTGATGTTTTGCTACAACAGGCTGAAAAAACATAAAGAAGCCATTGAATTTTTAAATTCCTATCTGGATCATTTTTCCTTTTCTGAAACCGCTTGGTTTGAATACGGACAATATTACTTCAATCGGAAAAATTACGAAGAAGCCATTCGTGGTTACGATTACCTTTTGGCCATTAATTCAAGTGCGGTAAGTGTTTATTCCAACAAAGCAGCGTGCTATGAAGCCATGAAAAACTGGGATAAAGCGATTGAAGTATACGAAGAAATGCTGGAGCAGGAATATACCAAAGCCTACACTTTTTACAAAATCGGACTTTGTTATAAAGAGCAGAAGTTGTCGATTAATGCCCTGAATTCTTTTCAGAAATCACTTCGTGAAGATCCACAGTTTTATCTTTCCATGATGGAGCAGTCGTATATTTATGAAGAAATGGGCGGAATGAAAGAAGCTCTTCATTATGCCAAAGAAGCCACGAATCTTTGTGAGAACAATCTGGATTACCAGAAAAGGCTGGCGTTTCTGCTGATTGATGCCGGAAATTTTGAAGAAAGCATTTCCTGCCTGAAAAAATTGGTTTCCGGAGAACCGAACCGTTTTTACAATTGGTATGCATACACCGAAGTTCTGATGCTTTTGGGCGAATATGAGGAAGCAGTAGAAGTCTTACACAGAGCATTGAAAAAACATCATCGTGCAGAACTGTATTACCAGTTAAGCAATTGCTTTTTCAATATGAAAAATGAACAGGAAGCACTTGAAAATTTACAGAAGGCCTACGAATTGGACGCATCTCTTCTGAAAGACATGCAGCAAAAATATCCTTATTTAAAGGGCAAAGCAGCAAGAAAAATAAAAGCGGAGAAAAAGTAATTTTTTTCACTAAAATTTTGAAGCCGTCTCAGAAAGAGACGGCTTCTTTTCTTTTACTTCTGGGTTTTGTGGATCAGGAACAAAACTTGAGGAGAAAGACTGAAAAAAAATGTGAGATGATATTTTCATAAAAGATAGCGCACCTCCGGCGCGCGCAATCCTATATTCAAACCTATTCTACACAGATAGCATTCCTCCGGAATGCACTTTTACACCAACATACTATTTTTCATACCCACCAACAAAAGAACGATTATCATTCCGGAGGAATGAAATCTGTGTAGTAGTCATGAGCGCAGAAAAAAGGCATTCCGGAGGAATGCTATCTTAATCATACTCATTAATCAGAATTGTAATTGATTGTGTCTTGTAAATTCAAGTATGGGAAAAAAGACTTTTTCTTCTTCAGACTGGCTAATATTTTTGCTTAGTCCCCAGATTTTGATCCTGAACCTGATCCGGTTTTGTACCAGTCTTCCATTTTTGTTTCCAGAACGGAAAGCGGAATGCTTCCATCGCTGAGAATCGCATCATGAAACTTCGCCAAACTGAACTTTTTGCCTAAGAGTTTCTCATACTTTGTACGAAGTTCACGGATTTTCAATGCCCCGATTTTGTAGCCCAATGCCTGCCCAGGAATCGCCATATATCTTTCGACTTCAGCAATTGCAGCGGATTTTTCGTAGGCAATATTATTCATAAAATACTGTATGGCTTCCTCGCGGTTCATCTTTCCGGTATGAATTCCGGTATCAATTACCAATCGTACGGCGCGCAGCATCTGATCGCTGTAATATCCCATTTTCTGGTAAGGATCGGTGTACAAGCCGAGTTCCGGACCTAAAGTTTCACAATAATGTGCCCAGCCTTCCGTATACGCATTGAAACCGCCAAACCGCATAAATTTTGGAAGGCTGGTATTTTCCTGTTGCAGGGAAATCTGATAATGATGCCCGGGAATTGCCTCATGCAAAAACAAAGATTCCATTCCTGAAGTTACATTAAAGGATTTCGGAACCGGAAGGGGAATGTAAAAAATACCCGGTCTTTTTCCGTCCGGAGTTCCATTTATGTATTGTGCACTAGAAGTCAGTTCTCTGAATTTTTCTGTTTGCCGGATTTCAAATTTTGTTTTTGGAATGGTATTGAACATTTTTTTCAGTTGAGGTTCAATTTTTTTGTCGATCTTTTTAAAAGCAGACAATACTTCTTCCGCGGTCTTATAAGGCATTGCATTCGGATCTTTGAGTAAAGAACGGAGAAATTCTTCCAGACTTCCGCTGAAGCCCAGCGAATTTTTCACTTTTTCCATTTCGGAGCGAAGGATGGCAACCTGCTGCAAACCAATTGCATGCACTTCTTCCGGAGTGAGGTTGGTATTGGTGGCGGATTTTACCAGATATTCATAGGTTTCTTTTCCTTTTTTTATGCCGTTCAGTCCGTTTGTTGTGCGTGCTTTTGGTAAATATTCTTTTTCCAGAAAAATGCTCATCTTAGAATAGGCGGGAATAATATGGGTGCGAATTGCGGTAATGTATTTATTTTTAAAATCTTCTTTCTCTGCATCAGAAAAGGTGGATGGGAACTTTTTAATCGGACCGTAAAAGATATTTTTTTCCATGTCCGGTGTTATGATTTCTTCTGCTTTGAGTTGGGGAATCATTTTTTGTACCAGTACTTTTGGCAGAACAACACCTTCATCAATTCCTTTCCGGAAGTTGATTTCAGCCTGATTCATCCAAACTGGAAATTTTTCCATTCTTTTCAGCCAGTCTTCATAATCTTTTATGGTTTTAAAAGGTTGTGCAACCTCACCGCTTCCCATCATCGGAAAATAGAGTGGAAGCCCATCAAACTGATTAAAAGGAATGTATTCGAAATGGAAATTAAAATTCTGGATTCTGTCTTTCAGCGTGTAGTCCAAAACCTTGTATACGATTTTTTTGTTTTCGGGCAGTTTATCGTATTCTACCTTTTTCAGTTTCTGGGAAACGCCTTCCAGAAAAGCTTTCTCTTCTCGAAGATAATCATCTTCAATATCAATAAAGAAGAGATCATTATAACGATTGTCTCCCTGAAATGTAGCATTAAAAGGATGCATTTTAAGATCCTGCTCATAAAAATTAGCCGCGATGGAATCTAAATTTATCGGGGTAACTTTGGTTAACGGGAAGTCTTTCTTTTTGCAGGAACCCAATCCGAAAAGGGTGAAAAATGCGATAAGAATAAAGAGAATATTGGTTTTCATGCTGTCCTAATTTACAGGCGAAAATAAACATTTATAGGCGAAGAAAAGAAGAAGTAAATTTTATCATAAAAAATATTACACTTATAATCTATTTTTTATCTTTGTTTTATCTAAAACTAACAATTTCAAAAATTTCCGTTAAGAACGATGAAAGGGATTTTAAAAATTTATCACCCCGAAGAAACTTTAAAATATTTTATCAAGAACTCTTACTGCAAAGCGGTATACAGCAATAAACAGCATTTTCTTGAGGTTGAACTGATTACGGATGATGCTCTGGATCATGTGGAAGATGACTCTCTGCAGTATAATTTTCCCCAGCTTTCACTCAAAATTTATGATTTCCCGATCGATACTGATGAAATTGATGGGAAAACATTCACCGTGAACGATTCGAAGGAGGATACCTATACAGAAGTTGATCTTTATGATGATGATGAAGCCTATATTTATGATAATCAATTAAGTTTTGAAAAAGATGAAAACGGTGAGCTGGAGCTTTTCTGGAAAGGAAATATTGATGATTTCTATACCGGTTCCGACGGACCGATTCCGTTTAAATTGAAATGTGATTTCAGGCAGGAAGACCTCAATGTAGATGAAGATTAGGTTCTTTTTCTGCTGCTGAATTTTTCGGAATTTATTTAAATCTTTACAGTTACAATATTCAACTATAAAATTCGTTATAACCCATAACAAACACTCTATTTAATGGCATTTTTAGAAATTGCAAATCTGCTGATTCTGCAAGTACCCACACCAGAAGTTACAACTCAGGAATTTTCTTTCTGGAAAATCATGTTTCACGGAAACCTTTTTGCAAACATCGTTATGGTTACGGTTTTGCTGTTGGGTGTTTTTTCGCTGTATCTTTTTCTGGAACGCTTCTTTTTTATTAAAAGAATCTCCACCACAACGGATCCGAATTTTATGAGAAATATTGAAGATTTCGTTCGTGATGGAAGATTAGAAGCGGCAAAAGAATATTGTGTACGCCAAAATACACCGGAAGGAAGAATTTTGGAAAAAGGAATTTCAAGAATCGGAAGACCTGTATCGGATATTGTAAGCGCAATGGAAAGTCAGGGGCAAGTTGAGGTTGCTCTTGCAGAAAAAAACCTTAACCTTTTGGCCGCAGTTCCGAGTATTGCACCAATGTTGGGACTTTTGGGAACGGTAATCGGAATGATTCTGGCGTTTTTCGATATGTCGAATGCACAGGGATCTTTTTCTCCACAAACCCTTTCTGAAGGGATTTATACCGCAATGGGACAAACGGCAACCGGTTTAGCAGTCGCCATTCCAGCGAATTTTTTCTATAATCTGCTTTTGAGTAAAATCGACCAGTTTGTACTGAAAATTCAGAATACATCCGGCGAATTTTTAGACATCATCAATAAACCGTTGTAAAAATGAAAATCAACAGAAGAAACAAAGCAAATCCGGATTTCAGTTTGGCAGCAATGACAGACGTAATCCTGCTTTTGCTCATCTTTTTCATGATTACTTCTGCGGTTGCCAACCAAAGTGCTATTGATGTTCAGCTTCCGAAAGGATCAGAAGGAGCGCAGGATATTCCAAGCCCTTTAACCGTGAGCATAAAACCGGACGGTGCGTATTTTGTAGACGACAAGCCAACCGACAGAACACAGGTGGAAAGCGCAATTGTACAAAAACTGCAAGGTTCTGCAAATCCAATGTTTACCATCAGGGCAGACAAAAACTGTCTCCATAAAGATGTCGTATTTGTAATGGAAATTGCAGAAAGACATAAATTTAATATTGCCATTGCAACCACGCAGGACGAATAATTAGAAATGAGTTATTACGCAATAAATAAAGCAGAAGAACGGAAAGACAAACTGAAAAGCGGAATTATTACCGCAATTGTTTGGGCTGTCATTCTCATGTTTGTTTTTTTGTATACCGTAAAAGTTTCCTTTCCTGTGGAAAAAGAGGCCGTTTCCACTATGCTCATTAATTTTGGCGACAACCGGAACGGGCAGGGTGAAGAAGAACCTGCCAATCAGGAAGGTTCCTTGGCTGCAACCACTTCTGAAACACAACCGGAACCTATTGTTGAGCCAAAATCCGAACCAAAACCTGAAGTGGTAAAAACCGTGAAAAAGGAAACAACGGATAAAGTTTTAACCGGAAACAGCACAAAAAATACGGTAAAAAAAACAGAAAAGGCAGAAAAAGTTACCACAAAAAATACGTCAAACAGTAAAACCTCTGCTGCAAAAGGATCAACCAAAAATACCAAAACCAGCGCTGCCACTGCAAATTCAACTACAGGAAGTGGTGATGGTAAAGGGAATGCGGCCATTGGAAATCTTATAAAAGGACGAGGAACCAAAGCCGGAAGTCAGGGTACAGGAACCGGAATCGGAAATGCAGGAGATCCTTTAGGAGGTGATGGAAATGGCGATTCCAGAATCGGTGTGGATCGGAAATTAATCGGCTTCATTCCGGGAACAATGGGAAGAGGCGGAGCGCAGCCTTCGCATAAATGTACTGCAAGTGGTTCAATTACAATTTCTTACACAGTGGATAAAGCCGGAAATGTGGTTTCGGCAAAAAGAGGTGGCGGAAGTTCAGATCCATGTATTGTAAGCACTACAACATCCTGGGTAAAACAATATGTAAAGGCGGAAAGAGCCAATGTGTCTTCTTCAGGATCGTATAAAATTACCTTCTAAAATTTTCTCAGATAAAAATGACGGATATAGAATATCAGAAAGCGGTAAATTGGCTTTTTGAACAGGCTCCCAATTACCAGACAGACGGACAAAAAGCCTACAAACCCGGACTTGACAATATAAAAGCTCTCTGCGAATTTTTCGGAAATCCGCAGGATAAAATAAAAACCATCCACATCGGCGGAACCAATGGTAAAGGTTCGGTTTCCAATATGGTAGCGTCGGTTTTGCAGGAAGCGGGATTCAAAACCGGGCTGTATAATTCTCCCCACCTTATCGATTTTACCGAGAGAATCAAAATAAATGGCAAAAAATGTGACCGTGAATTTGTATATGATTTTATTCAGAAACTGAAGCAGGTTCCCGATTTCATAAAACCCTCTTTTTTTGAATTTACCACGATTATGGCATTCGACTGTTTCTTCCGGGAAAAAGTGGATTTTGCGGTAATTGAAGTGGGCTTGGGCGGACGTTTGGATTCAACCAACATTATTACGCCTTTGGTTTCTGCCATTACCAATGTGGATTTGGACCACATGAATATTCTGGGAAATACCATTGCAGAAATTGCAAAAGAAAAAGCCGGAATTATTAAAAAAAATATTCCCGTGGTTTCCGGTGATGAAAAGGAAATAGTAAAACAGATTATTGAAGAAAAAGCAAAACAGGAAAATGCTGATTTTGTTGATGCTACTGCAATTAAAACCATTTATCAAACGGATTTACAAGGAAATTATCAACAGAAAAATACTAAGGTCGCCCTCGGAATTATTGATGAATTAAAAAAACAGAATATAACAATTGCCCAAAAAGATATTGAAAAAGGCTTGTTGAATGTCCAGAAAAATACCGGATTTATCGGACGGTGGAGCATTGTTTCGGACGTTCCTAAAATCATTTGTGATACGGGACATAACCAAGCCGGACTCACGGAAGTTTTCAACCAGTTGAATGCCCTGCCTGAATTCAAACATATTGTTTTAGGCTTTGTAAATGATAAAGATATTGATGAAGTGCTTTCCATTTTGCCTCAAAACGCCACTTATTATTTTGTGAAACCTGCCATAAACAGAGGTCGCCATCCGAAAACCTATCAGAACCAGTTGGAAAATGCAAAAATTTCTTATAAAATTTTTGATTCCGTTCAGGAAGGCTATTGCGCTGCAAAACAAAACCTTAAAAATGGAGAAATGATTTTTATAGGCGGAAGTAACTTTGTAGTGGGAGAATTTTTAGAAAAAAATTTGCAGAAATAAAAAATTGATGTATATTTGCCGAACCAAAAACGAAGGGTTCTTAGCTCAGTTGGTTCAGAGCATCTGGTTTACACCCAGAGGGTCGGGGGTTCGAATCCCTCAGGACCCACTTCAAACAAAAATCTCACAGAAATGTGAGATTTTTTTATTTCATTTTTTCAAACAGCAATCCTAATTTGTAAAAATCCAGATAGCGCAAACTTACATTACCATTCAGGAGTTTTTCTCGGGTCTTATCTTTACGAAGTAAAAATAATTTTTGAAGCCACGATCCGGAAGGAATATTCATTAAGGTATGATAGGCTTTTACAAGTTTAACTTCCGAGATTTTATCCCGAACATTTTTATTTTTCATCATCCTCGAAAGACTTTCTACGGATTCCTCCACCTTTTGCAGGTAAATTTCATTGTCTTCGAGGTCATCGTTGAAAACCGGATTTTCGATGTGGTCGATGTTAATGTTTTCCGCCTTTAGATCCATGGCGAAAAGCAGGTCTTCATACCCGTATTTCTGAAATTCCGGGTTGAAATTAATTCTTTTCAGAACGTTTCTTTTCACCACAAAATTATTGGTTTGAAACGACAGATAGGGAATCTCAATTCTTTTCGATACCGGAAGATTTTCCCGTTCAAAAGCAAATTTCCAGCGAAGATGTTTGTTTCTTGCCGGCGGAGACGGATTTACGGTTCTTCCTCCGTAAATAACTTTTGTAGAAGGATTATTTTGAATATAATTAAAGTAATTTTCTAAAAACTGTGGAGAAAGGATTTTCCCGTCGCAATCCAGAAAAAGAAGATATTCACCTTTGGTATAATACAAAAAAAGATTTCGGATGAGCGAGCGCCCAACATTTTTTTCCAGATGGATAAAATTCTCAACCTCCGGGATCAATGTATCATTAATACTGATAAAATCTTTATCCGAAGCATCATCAATTAAAATAATTTCAGCGTTGAGATTGGCATTTTTAATCTGATGATTCAAATCATTCACCAGATTGCGAACATCAAAATTATACACCGGAATACAAATGGTAAGTTTCATCAGGACAGAGCTTTATCAATAATTTGCTGAATGTGGAGTTCTTCTAAACAGGCATAATCACCTCTGTAGCATTCCTTGTCTCCAAAAACGGAACACGGTCTGCAGGTGAGATCATTTATCTGTACCGCATCTTCCTCTTTCTGGCCGTACCCCAGAAAGCCTGCGTAAGGATGTGTAGCTCCCCAAACCGAAATACATCGTGTTCCTACAAGGCTTGCGAGATGCATATTGGCAGAATCCATAGAGATCATAACGCGGAGTTCAGCAATTTTTTCCAGTTCTTGCTTTAAAGTCATGGTTCCGGCAAGACTGATGGTATTGGGAATTTGATTTTGCCATTCTTTCAGTTTTTCGGATTCTTCTTTTCCACCTCCAAAAAAATAGACTTTCTCTTTTTTTGCAAGAATTTTAGCCACTTCAAAGGATTTTTCAACGGGAAGAACTTTTCCGGTATGCTGTGCAAACGGCGCAAAACCGATTCCGGATTTTTCTTTATTGCTTTTATAAAACTGATGCGATAAAACCAGAGGAAATCCCATTTCTCTCAGAATATCGGCATAGCGTTCAACCGTTTTTTTCAAGGGTTTTTTGTCCAGATTCCAGACGTCGGTAAGATGCTCTTTTTCCTCTTTTCCTTTATCGATTTTAAAAACTTTGTAATGATGGCGAATGAGTATGGAACTGAGAATTTTACTGCGGATCACATCATGAAAATCCGCCACATAATCTGGATTTATCCTTTTTTTTAGTTTTCTTGCAAGTCTTCTTAATCCCCAAAAACCTTTGTAATCTTCGAGATTTATGCCGATAAAAGTAAGGTTCTGAATGCCATCAAAAAGATCCCGAAAACTTTCACGAGAAACCATAAAAACCTCTACATCAGGATTTTGGTCCGTGAATTCGCGGAAAACACTTGCGGCCATTGCAACATCCCCAAAAGCGGAAAACCGATATGCTAAGATTTTCTTCAAGATTTCAGTTGGTAAGCGACTGCGTAAAATTTGATCTGTTTGGTCATCGCCATTAAACCGTTGGCTCTTGAAGGCGAAAGAAATTCCTGTAAACCAATTTCTTCGATAAATTTAAAATCGGAATCCAGAATTTCCTGTGTGGAATGTCCGCTGTAAATGGAGGTAAGCATGGATACAATTCCTTTTGGAAGAATTCCGTCCGAATCTGCGTTGAAGAAGAGTTTTCCGTTTTCAAAATACGCATCAATCCAAACTTTCGACTGGCAGCCTTTGATGAGGTTGTCTTCGGTTTTTTTCTCTTCCGGCATCGGTTTCAGTTCCTTTCCGAGATCGATAATGTATTCGTATTTCTGTTCCCAATCTTCTAAAAAAGCGAAATCGTTGATGAGTTCCTGCTGTTTTTCCTTAATTGTCATTCTTTGAAGTCTTTGCGCAAAGATAAGGCTTTAGGTTTTTTAAATGAGCAACAAACGATTAATTCAGTTCGGTTTTATGAAAGTAATCTTCTTTTACCTGCTGGAAAAGGCGGAGAATTTTGGGTTCTTCATTTTCCCAGCACAATACGGAAGCAGCGTGATTCAAATGATCGGAATAATAATTTTTTCCATTCCGAAGAACGGTATTTATTTTTTCGGAAAGCTCTTTAACGGAATGATTATCAATGGTTTCACCGATTTTAAATTTTTCCACAATTTTTTTCATTTCCGGAAAAGAAGAAACCACAACGGGAACCCTCGCCTGAATATAATCCGAAATTTTATTGGGAAGTGAGTAGTAATAACTCAATCCGTTGTTTTCCTCAATGCTTAAACCTACATCTGCTTTTTGGGTGATTTCCCGAAGATTTTCAGGAAGTAGTTTTCCTAAAAATTTCACTTTATCGGTAACACCCAATTGTTTAGAGAGTTCGATATATTCTTCATATTTGGGACCTTTTCCGGCAATCCAAAGTTCGGCATTTTTAATTTCCTTCATGGCAGGAATTATTTTGTCCAAACCCCGGGAAGGATTGATGGCACCTTGATAAAGTATGATTTTTGGATGATGTTCGATATTTTCTGTCGCGGGAGGAAGTTTTCGGGGAAAATTCTGTACTACAACAGGTTTTGCAATCTGGTATTTTTTTTCAAACCACTGCGCATAACTGTCGCTTGCGGTCATCATATATTTTAATTTCGGAACAAAGGACTGCTCAAGAATGCGCCATATTTTTTGCACAAAACGACCTTTTACGGAAGGCATTTCGGTAAATATTTCATGGCTGTCGAAAACCATCGGGATTTTCAATTTTCTCGAAACCAGCGCGTTCGCTAAAAGTGTATCCAGATCATTGGAAAGCAGAATCGTATTTTTATCTGCCCGTTTTAAAAGTTCGGTATACAGTTTCTTGTTGAATTCGGGATAAGCCAGTTTAAGAGATTTTGATTTCAACGGAATTCTGTAAAAAGGATAGGGGCGCTTCATTTCCGGTGTTCCGTCCCAGGAATTTCCGATCAGAATAATTTCAAAACCATTATCAAAAAGAGTTTTGCAGACTTTCTCTACTCTCTGATCAGTATACAGGTTATTAAAAACGCTTACAATAATCTTCATCTCAAATCTTCTGTTTTTTTGGAAAACATTGGAAAAGGTACAACAGTTTTTCAGAACAGAAGAAAAATTTAGTCCCTTTTTATCACAAGATGATAGAACTGTACCAGGCAAAGAAGGGCATTTGGGATAATAACCGGCCATAGCATTCCGCTGAAAACACCGTACACTACAAATAGCATACAGCCAATAAGATTCACAATCCGAATTTTTTTCAAATCCTTGAGAATAAAACTTAAAACAACGAAAATAGAGGCGGCATAACCGATATAGGAAGCAATTTCTGGAGTCATATTATCAATTCTAATAGAAACAAATTTAGTCAATTTTTAGGGAAGCTCCGGAAAAACGGTTTTTAGAATCAGTAGTAAAGACTGTTAAATTTTGTTTATAATAACGTATTTTTGATAGAAGTGTATTTTTTTATAAGTATAAAAACATTATATTGTCAAAAAGTGAAAAATGAAGTCGTTGATTCATTGGTCGGTTATATTTCCGATTTTAGCCGTAATATTCTACTTTTCCAATCTTATAGGAAAGTCCGGATGGTTGGATGTTGCCGGAGGTTTGTTGCTCATTGCCTGCGTTTTGGCAGCGGTACACCATGCTGAAGTTGTGGCACATCGTGTAGGAGAACCATTCGGGACAATTATCCTTGCGATTTGTATTACCATTCTGGAAGTTTCCCTGATTGTTTCCCTGATGATTGCCGGAGGAGAACATGCGAGCACGTATGCGAGAGATACGGTTTTTGCAGCGATAATGCTGATTCTGAACGGGATTCTGGGGGTTTGTATTTGGGTTGGAGGGGTAAAGTACCGGGAACAGTATTTTGCCAGAACTTCTGCCACAACGTATTTGGTAAGTTTGGTGGCAATTTTGGTAATGACGCTTATCCTTCCCAATTTTACCATCAGTGCTGCTGGACCACACTATACAGAAGCACAGTTAATTTTTGTGGCTCTGGCTTGCCTGATTATTTATTCTACTTTTCTGATGGTGCAAACCGTTCGTCACCGAAATTATTTTATTCCGGAAGATGCTTCCGAGAATGAAGAATCATATTCGCGTCCGGATCTTGTGAAAACCATTATCAGTCTGGTTCTTTTAATTGTATGCCTTGGAGTTGTGGTTTTTATGGCGAAAGGACTTTCTCCTGCAATTGAAGAAATGGTGAGCAGTATAGGAGCGCCACAAAGTTTAGTCGGGGTAATTATAGCAGCGGTTGTTTTGCTTCCGGAAGGTTTAGCGGCGATTCGGGCAGCACGGAAAGATCAGATTCAATCTTCTTTAAATCTTGCTCTTGGTTCAGCTTTAGCAAGTATTGGTCTTACCATTCCAGCAGTAGCGGTGGTTTGTATTTTTTATGATATTCCTTTGGTATTGGGGTTGGATAAAAAATCAATTATTTTGCTCACCCTATCCATATTTACCGTTATGCTTTCGCTAAGTCGTGGAAAAACAAATATTCTGTATGGTGTTGTTTTGCTGGTGAATCTTTTGGCGTATATTTTTTATGTGATCGTTCCTTAAAGTTTAGAACCATCAAAATATTATTTTTGCAAAATGGATTTGGAATGGTATAGAAAACAGGCACAACAAAAGCAAAAAGAACACAACAAAATTCTTGAGCAAATCAAAAGGAAACCTCCGAAAAACCTCGATTATATTGTTCAGGAAACGCATGAGGAAGTTTTTGAAAAAATAGAATGCCTGGAATGTGCAAACTGCTGTAAAACCACCGGACCACTTTTTACCGAGAAAGATATTGAAAGAATCAGTAAGCATTTCAAACTAAAGCCCGCCGCATTTGAAGCTCGGTTTTTAAAGGTGGATGAAGACCGTGATAAAGTGTTGCAGCAACTTCCGTGCTGGTTTCTGAATCAGGATAACACTTGTTCCATTTATGAAATCCGCCCAAAAGCGTGCAGGGAATTTCCACATACCGACCGAAAAAAGATCTATCAGATTAATCATTTAACCAAAAAAAATGCACTGATTTGTCCCGCCGTTTTTGAGTTTCTTAACAAAATAGAAAGCAATATTGCAAAATCCAAAACCTGAAAAATTTTTAAAGAATTTCCAAAGAGGAGAGTTTTAAAATAAGTTAAAAAAAATTGTTGTTTATGAAATAATTTATAATTTCACCTGAAATAAAAAAAATAAGAATATGAAAAAGTTAATTTTAACAGCCGTTTTTGCCATGGGAGGAATGGCAATGGTGAGTGCGCAAACAACCTCATCTAAGGCGGCAAAGACAGAGAAAAAAGAAACCTTAGTTTCCGCTAAAGAAGATTCCGCGGTAAAGGTACAAGAAGAAAAGCAAGTTAAAGAAACAGAGACAAGAGCACCGGAAGATAAGAAAATCAGAATGATTAAGTTGAAAGCCGACGGTCCTGAAGCGAAAAAAGAGGCTCCGAAAAAAGAAGAGCTTACCACAGAAGAAAAATAAATAAAAACAGGACTGAAAATTTTTCAGTCCTGTTTTTTGATTTTATATACAGCGGTGTTACACCACACCTTGAGCAAGCATTGCTTCGGCCACTTTTACAAAACCGGCAATATTTGCACCTTTCACATAATTTACATAACCATCGGATTCCATTCCGTATTCTTTACATGCTTTGTGAATTCCAATCATGATTTCTTTTAATCGTGCATCAACCTCTTCAGAAGTCCAGTTCAGACGAATGGAATTTTGGGTCATTTCCAAACCGGAAGTGGCAACACCACCTGCATTGGAAGCTTTCCCCGGAGAGAACAACACTTTGTTGTCCAAGAAATAATTGATCGCATCCAGCGTTGAAGGCATGTTTGCAGCTTCGGTAACACAAATACAACCGTTTGAAACAAGTGCTTTTGCGTTGTCCAGATCAAGTTCGTTTTGTGTGGCGCAAGGAAATGCAATATCACATTTTACATCCCAAGGTCTTTTTCCGGCATGGAATTCCGCAGACGGATATTTTTTCACATAATCTTCCGCCCGATTGTTTCCGGAAGCGCGAAGTTCCAGCAGATAATCAATTTTTTCTCCGGTAATTCCGTCTTTATCATAAATATAACCATCCGGTCCGGAAATGGTGACTACCTTTCCTCCCAATTGATCGAATTTTTTAATCACACCCCATGCAACATTTCCAAATCCTGAAACGGCAGCCACCTTTCCTTTAATATCCTGACCAATGGTTTTCAACATTTGTTCTGCAAAATAAACAACGCCATAACCTGTTGCTTCCGGGCGAATCAGTGATCCTCCATAAGCAAGACCTTTTCCGGTAAGAACACCAGTAAATTCGTTTCGGATTTTTTTGTACTGCCCGAAAAGGTATCCGATTTCTCTTGCCCCAACGCCGATATCTCCGGCAGGAACATCGGTTTCAGGACCGATATGTTTACAAAGTTCCGTCATAAATGCCTGGCAGAAACGCATAATTTCCATATTGGATTTTCCCTGAGGATCGAAATCTGAACCTCCTTTTCCACCACCCATCGGAAGCGTGGTTAATGAATTCTTGAACACCTGCTCAAAAGCAAGGAATTTCAAAACCGAAAGATTTACGGTAGGATGGAAACGGATTCCCCCTTTATAAGGCCCGATTGCAGAATTCATCTGAATACGGAATCCGCGGTTTACCTGGATTTCTCCCTTATCATCAACCCAAGGAACTCTGAAAATAATAATTCTTTCTGCTTCTGCCATTCTTTCCAGAAGTTTCATACCGTTGTATTCTTTATGGGTGGCAATAAAAGGAATTACGGTAACGGCCACTTCTTTTACGGCCTGCAGGAATTCTGGTTCATTCGGGTTCTTTGCTTCGATTTTAGCAATGAATTCGTCGATTTTTTGTTCTACATTGTAGTGTTCCATAACAATTAAGTGAGAAATGTTGACAACAAATTTAATTTTTTTTTCAATGTTTGCAAATGTTTTTTGTCAATTTGGTGAAAATATAATAAAAACCAATGCTTTTTTTAATTAATTCATCAAAAATTGAAAAACATTATAGAAAATGAAAATTTACAAAAAAAACACTGCCATTAATGAAAATGTTAAAATATCATAATGCCGAAAAACGCTGTCCGGAATACGTCTTCACCTTTCCCAAAAGTTCCAGTTCCAAGATTTCCGGAAGAATTTTATAGGAAGGAATTTCCAGCTGATGCGCTATTTCGTCCAAAGAAATTTTTGGGTTTAATCTTAAAAAATTATAAATCAGCAACTGATTGTCAGACAGTTGAAGCTCTTCTTTGGCGATGGGGAAAAGTTCTTCCATTTCCGTTTTGTTTTCAAGAATTCCCAATTCTTTTTGAAGGTCTTTTATGGTGGAAATGGCTGCCGCTTTATTTTGAAAAATCAACTGATTGCAACCCTGGCTGTATTGATCGGTAATTTTTCCCGGAAGCGCAAAAACATCCCGATGATAATTCACCGCAAAATTTGCAGTGCTGACAGATCCTCCGCCAAAAGCGGTTTCCACAATAAGGGTTGCCGGAGAAAGTCCTGCAATCACCCGGTTTCTTTGAATAAAATTCTCCCTATCCGGTTTTTGGGATGAGTTGAATTCGGTCAGTAATGCTCCTCCTTTTTCCAGAATTTGTGTTGCCAGTTTTTTATTTTTAGAAGGATAAAGCGTGTGAAAACCATGGGCTAAAACAGCAATGGTAGGAATATTTTTTTCAATGCTTTTAAGGTGAACTTCAGTATCCACACCCAAAGCCAAACCGCTTACCGTTGTAAAATCACTGTTTTTTAGTGCATTTGTAAAATCGTTGATGAAATATTTTCCGTACTCCGACATATTTCGGGTTCCGACAATGCTTACCAGTTTTGAGAAAGGACGGATTTCTCCTTTCTGATAAAGTATTGCAGGAGCATCCACACATTCAAGAAGCAAAAGAGGATAACCGGGCTGATGCCGCAGAAGAATCTGGATGTTTTGCTGTTCACAAAAGCGAAGTTCCTGTTCGGCGAATTTCAGATGTTCCGAAGAACCGATTTCAGATGCCATTTTTCTTCCAATTCCGTTGTTTTTCAGAAATTCTTTTTTGGGCATTTCCCAGATTTCTTTCGCAGAACTAAAAGTTCTCACCAACTGATGAAAAGTAATGTCGCCAATAAGATAGCATCTTCGTAAAGCGATGGAATAGAGCTGTTCTTCGGAAAACATAACTTGTGTTTTACCAAAGATAATAAATTAAGACCGCTTTCCACGAATTTCATCGAGATAGTCCCAAACACGATCTTCCTTTTTTTGGGGCATTTCCTGAAAATCTTCAGGATGACTGTCGATATACTGCTGCCAGAGTTTATCGTCTTTTTCGTTGTAGTAATGAGGATATTCCCAGATGAATTTCTTCTGTTTTTCTCCTTTATTTCGATATAAAACAGCAAGAGTCGCCCCAACAATGGCTCCGGCAAGATGCGATTGCCACGAAATTTTACTCGGTTCAGAAAGAACATTGAACAATTCTTCCGGCAAAACGCCCCAAATCAAACTTCCGTAGTATAATGCCACGAGAAGCGAAATAGTGAGGAGTTTACGGTCTTTCCGGATCACACCGCTGAAGAAAAGGAAAAAAGCCAAAGCATACACCAGTCCGCTTGCTCCGATAATGCAAACATAGCGGTATTGCCCCGTAAAAACATCGATCGGTGGCAGCATCCAAACCAAAAGTCCTGAAAAAATCCAGCTGAACAGAAATACTTTTGCCGCCAATTTCGGATAAAACTGAAACAGCAAAAACATCAATACAAATATCGGAACAGAGTTGCCGAAAATATGTTCCAGCCCACCATGAAGCAACGGGGAAAAAATAATTCCGACCATTCCTTCAGGCAAAAGCGGAATGATAGCTCCGCTACAGTTTTCAAAAAAACCGTGATTCTGAAGCAAAAAACCCAGCCACATTGCCGATATCATCAGAAGAGGATACAGCAATGCTTTATAGTTCAGGTTGTTTTTAAAAAAAGATTGGAACATTCTTTGGTTTTTTCAAAAGTGTTGCCAATTTTTTTTCCGGACAATAAGGGAGGTCTTTTCTGAAAAAGGGAGACAAAAAGCAGACAAAACTTCCCGAAATTGCATTCTCCGAAGAAAAGAAGCCACGCCATTTGTAAATTATTAAGTAGTTTTGCAGCAGAATAAATCAACCTAATGAGAAGGATCATCACATTTTTAATACTCTTATTATTCGGAACTTTTTATTCCCAAAAGAAACCCATTCTGAAAGAAATTGATTCAATTTCCCAAAACCGATGGAACAGCACCATCCTGAATCAGGACAGTTTGAACAATCCCGTTTTTGAAGATTTAAAAATATCTTTCCGTGACACGCTGGTTGTTCCGGACGAAGTGGTGATAACCACACCCATTGCCGAGGAAATTCCGGTTACCCCTTTTAATCTTGTGCGGGCAACGGAAAAAACTTGGTTTTTCTATGGTCAGAATAATCTTGTTTTTAATCAAGCTTCGTTTTCCAACTGGATTTCCGGGGGGAACAATAATGTTGGAATACTGGGGAAAGTGAACTATAATGTTATCTATAAAAACCGTAAACACTATCTGGAAAACATTATTCAACTCGGATACGGGCTTATTTCTCAGGAGGATCAAAGTTCCCGTAAAACGGAAGATTACATTAATATAATGACCAATTACGGATACGAGTTGGGCGGAAATTATTATCTGTCCAGCGGTTTCCAGTTCCTGTCGCAGTTTACACCGGGATATAACTATTCCAATACACCGGATCCTGTATTTTCGGATCGGGTGTCGAGATTTATGGCACCGGGTTATTTAAATCTGGGGATTGGGGTTTCTTATAATCCGAAAGAAAATTTTCAGGTGATTTTCCGACCGGTCAACGGAAAATTTACTTTTGTGACCGATCCGCATTTACAGGTTGCCGGAAAATATGGTCTTGAAAGAGATGGGCAAACCATGAGAACCGAATTGGGAGCCATGCTCAACATCATCTATCGCTGGAAAATTTATAAAGGGATGAATCTGGATAACCAGCTGAATTTCTTTACCAATTATCTGAGTCATTCGGAACGGGTGGATGTTTCGTATACGGGAAATCTGAACATCAAATTCAACAAATTTATTTCGACTATTGTTACCTTGGAACTGGCTTACGATCACGATCAGATTCAAAAACTTCAGCGAAAACAGACTTTAAGTGTAGGGCTTTCCTATAATCTCGGACAAAGTCTGGATAAGCAACGCTCCTCAAAAGCCATTAAACCATTTATTGCCAAATGAATGGTTGTGCCAAAATATTTGTAATTTTGTGCCTTCAAAAAATAAATATGAAAAGAATTTTAATGATTAGTGCGATTATGCTTGGTTTTTATGCATCCGCACAGGAAGAAGTAAAAGTAGATTCCACAAAAAGCTGGTCTGTTGTGGGACAAAATACTTTAATGCTGAATCAGGCTGCCTTCTCAAACTGGGTTGGTGGTGGAGCAAACAACGTGGGTTGGCTTGCTGGCGTGAATTATAACCTTACTTACGAAAAAGACAAAGATCTTTGGGAAAACATCATTATTCTAGGGTACGGACAAAACAACACAAAAGGTGTGGGCAACCGTAAAACTCAGGATGTGATTAATCTTTCTACGAATTACGGACGCAAAATTGCCAACAACTGGTACGCTTCTGCCGGCGCAAGTTTCCTTTCTCAGTTTTCTGCTGGATATGAAGATGGAAATAATCCTGCTGCCGCAAAAATTTCAAACTTTATGGCTCCTGGGTATTTGAATGTGGGTGCAGGTTTCACGTACAGGCCCAATGAAAATTTCACCCTGACATTACGTCCTGCCAATGCAAGATGGACATTTGTAACCGATAAAGACCTTCAGGTTGCCGGAAATTATGGATTGAAAAACGACGGTGATTCCTCATTATTTCAGTTTGGTTTTCTGGGAACAGCAATTTATAAAGTACAAATCATGGAAAATATATTTCTGGTAAATTCAGCCTCTGTATTCTCCAATTATCTGGATCATCCGGAAAGGCTCGTGCTTTCTTATGGAGGGGTTCTGAATATGAAAATCAACAAATATATTTCTTCTGTAATCACGCTTGATTTGCTTTACGATCACAACCAAATTAAGAAAACACAGTTGAAACAAACTTTAGGCGTTGGTTTTGCGTACAACATCGACAACGGCGTTAAACGTTCCGAAAACAAAAACAACCAAACTTGGAGCAACTAAAAATCGAGCAGATTTATTTGAAAATAACGAAAGTCTCTTCAATTTGAAGGGGCTTTTAAACATTCCAGAATTCGCGGTCTAAACTTCTGTACTGAATGGCTTCTGCAATATGTTCCGGCTGAATATTTTCCGATGAAGAAAGATCAGCAATTGTTCGGGATACTTTTAAAATCCTGTCGTACGCTCTTGCGGAAAGATTGAGTTTTTGCATCGCATTTTTGATGAGGTTCATTGATTTTTCATCTAATTGACAATGCATTTCAATTTCCCGGGGTCCCATTTGTGCATTATAATTGATGCCGGAATTTTCAAAACGTATTTCCTGAAATTTTCGCGCAGATAGTACGCGCTTTCGGATTTCTTCACTGGTTTCCCCTTTCCTCCGGTCAGCCAGTTGCTCAAATTCCACTTTGGGAACCTCAATATGAATATCAATCCTATCCAAAAGTGGTCCGGAAAGCCGGTTCATATACCGTTGCATTTCAAAGGAAGTGGAAGTGTTATTCGGATCATCAGGAAAAAATCCGGAAGGACTGGGATTCATGCTTGCCACCAGCATAAAACTTGCAGGATAATTTACAGTGAATTTCGCTCTGGAAATAGTGACTTCCCGATCCTCAAGCGGTTGCCGCATTACTTCCAGAACGGTTCTTTTAAATTCGGGCATTTCATCCAGAAACAAAACGCCATTATGCGCAAGAGAAATTTCGCCGGGTTGAGGATAACTTCCGCCACCTACCAAAGCCACATCCGAGATTGTATGATGAGGTGAACGAAACGGGCGAACCGTCATTAATGAAGTTTCGGCACCGATTTTTCCGGCTACGGAATGAATTTTTGTGGTTTCCAGAGCTTCATTTAAAGAAAGTGGCGGTAAAATGCTGGGTATTCTTTTCGCCAGCATGGTTTTTCCGCTTCCGGGAGGTCCGATCAGAATAATGTTGTGTCCTCCTGCTGCGGCAACTTCCATGGCGCGTTTTGCGGTTTCCTGTCCTTTCACTTCCGAAAAATCGAATGGGAAAATGGTGTATTTTGTTTTGAAGAGTACTTCTACATCCAGTTCGGATTTCTGTAATGTTCCTGTTCCGTTGAAAAAATCAATGACTTCCCGAATATTTTCAACTCCAAAAACATCAATTCCATTTACAATGGCGGCTTCCTGAATGTTTTGTTTGGGAAGAATAATTCCTTTAAATCCTTCTTCTTTCGCTTTTAAAGTAATCGGCAGTACGCCTTTGATTGGCTGCAAACCGCCATCAAGAGAAAGTTCTCCCATAATGATGTAGTCGCCAATATTTTCCGCAGTAATCTGATTCGAAGCGGATAATATTCCCAAAGCAATACTTAAATCATAAGAAGAGCCTTCCTTCCGCAAATCCGCCGGTGCCATATTGATGGTGATTTTTTTGCCGGGAAGTTTGTATCCTACATATTTCAACGCAGCGGAAATACGGTAGCTGCTTTCTTTGATGGCATTATCCGGAAGCCCAACCAAATGATACCCAACACCTTGATCTACATTTACTTCAATGGTGATGGTTTGCGCAGAAACCCCGTGTATTGCACTTCCGAAAACTTTAACCAGCATATTTGTATTTTATCAAAAATAAGGAATTTGAATTTTTAGTTTGCTGCCGATCATCAAAATAGGGTGATTTTCACGTTTACAAAAAGTGGTTTTTTTAACAAATAATGTGACTATGTTTAACGCAGAGACCGCAAATATTTATGCTTATCTGGATGCTTTTGGGTTCATAACTCCTTTCACTTAGAAAAGAAACAGGAAGACAAACAATTAAAAAAAACAAAATTTATAAAAGCAAAAAAAACTCTTTTCGGTTGTGAAAAGAGTTTGGTAAAGTAAAGAATGAATTTTTATTTTAATTTTTTGAATCCCATTTCAAACAGGGCAAAACTTAAAAGATCGGCATTTTCTCCGATAACCTGCTCGGTTGATCTTCCCGCGCCGTGTCCTGCATTGGTTTCAATACGAATCAAAATAGGATTGCTGCAACTTTGTTTTTCCTGAAGTTCGGCTCCGAATTTAAAAGAATGTGCCGGAACCACACGATCATCATGATCGCTCGTAATTACCATTGTTGATGGATAGCAAACTCCCTTTTTCACATTGTGAACGGGGGAATAGGATTTCAGATATTCAAACATTTCTTTGTTGTCTTCCGCCGTTCCGTAATCATAAGACCAACCTGCTCCCGCCGTAAATTTATTATAACGAAGCATATCCAGAACACCAACTCCCGGAAAAGCCACTTTCGCCAAATCCGGACGCATGGTCATGGTTGCTCCCACAAGAAGTCCGCCGTTTGACCTTCCGGAAAGTGCCATAAATTCTTTGGAAGTATAGCCTT
Source organism: Bergeyella sp. (assembly GCA_031987605.1). Classification (GTDB taxonomy): domain Bacteria; phylum Bacteroidota; class Bacteroidia; order Flavobacteriales; family Weeksellaceae; genus JAFAGO01. Next base: position 136,357 of record DALZZF010000001.1, read on the forward strand.
TGCTTTGCAAAAATTCTCCCGCAGCAATGAAGTCATCAAATACATTTTTTTTCTGCAATTTGGTTCCTGCATCGTGCCATTTTTTTCCATATTCACCACCGCCACGAATATTTGGTACGGCATATATTCCACCGTTTTCCATCCAAACAGCATTGGTCACAGAAAAAGAAGGTTGCAAGCTGATATTGAATCCGCCGTATGAATAAAGGATTGTTGGATTTTTTCCATCCAGTTTCAGTCCTTTTTTGTAGCTAATCATCATCGGGATTTTTGTGCCGTCTTTTGAAGTATAAAATACTTGTTCCGAAACGTAATCTTCCGGATTAAATTTCACTTTAGGTTTCTGATAGACTTCTGAAGCGCCACTTTCCACATTGAATTTATAAATTGTTCCCGGAGTGATGTAGTTAGTAAAAGAATAGTAAAGATCTTTCTGTTCTTTTTTGCCTCCAAAACCACCGGCAGTTCCATTGCCGGGAAGTTGGATTTTGCGGATCAGTTTACCATTGTAATCATACTGTACAACAGCGGTTAATGCATCTTTCAGATAGCTTGCGAAGAAATATCCGCCTCCTTCTGAAATGCTCAGTGCATTTTCGGTTTCAGGAATCACATCTGTCCAGGCTTCGGGTGTATTGATATTGAATTTTGCCAGTTTTCTGTTGGGTGCATTTTTGTCGGTGAGAACGTAAATGAAATCGTCTTTGGAATCTACCACATCCACATTAAAATCGTACCCTTTCTGAACCGGAATGAAATCTGTTTTCTTTTTTAAATCTTTGATATAAAGCTCGTTTCCATTGGTTGCTTCAGCCGCGCTGATGACCAGAAAACGCTCATCATCGGTTACAAAAGCACTGATGTATCTTCTTTTAAAATTGTCGCCCCCAATAATCAGTTGATCCTGTGATTGTTTGGTTCCCAGTGTATGAAAAAACACTTTATGGGTATCGGTTTTGGCAGAAAGTTCGCTGCCTTTTGGCTTGTCGTAACTGGAATAATAAAAGCCTTCATCACCTTGCCAGGAAATTCCGGAGAATTTTACATCAACAATGGTTTCATCAATTTGTTTTTTGGTAATGGCATCGAGAATAATAATTTTTCTCCAGTCGCTTCCTCCTTCAGAAATGGAATAGGCAACCAGATTTCCTTTTTTGTTGAAACTTACTTCTCCCAGCGAAGTTGTTCCTTTTTCAGAAAATTTGTTGGGATTCAGAAATACTTCCTCTTTACCGGATTTGTCTTTTCTGTACAGCACATATTGTGCTTGAAGCCCATCGTTTTTATAATAATAAATATAGTCGCCTTCCTGGAAAGGAGCTCCTATTTTTTCATAATTCCATTTCTCAAAAAGTTGTTTTTTCAAGTCTTCGCGAAAAGGAATTGTAGAAAGATACTGATTGGTAAATGCGACTTCACGCTGCACCCATTCTTTGGTGTCTTCGGCGCGATCGTCTTCCAGCCAACGAAACGGATCGGAGATTTTTGTTCCAAAATATTCGTCGGTATGATTAATTTTTTTGGTTTCAGGATACTTCAATGGTGAAGATTTTTGTGCGTTGATATGAATGGACATTGCCACGGCAGTAATTCCAAGCATTAAATTTCTCATAATGTCTCTGTTTTGCTCAAAAGTATTAAAAAAGATAATTCCCCGAAACTTTTCGAAGTAGAAAAGTCTGGGAAAATAAGTTTTAAAATTTTTAATAAAGAAATATAGAGTAAGCGATATTGTAGTCGTCTTCGATTCTTATAATGTCACTCCATTTGTTAAATATGTTTCGAGCTGAATTTTTTATTTTTTGTTATCCCAAAGCAATTTATAGAAGAGTATTTGGATTTCTGCGGAACGATAAAATTTGTGGTAAGGGAGTTTTCATATCTTTTTATGATCTTATATTTCACATCATTAACCTCTATTTATCAATCTCCAGAATGCATTGCTCAAAACTGTCACGGTCTCCAATAGCTTTATTGCGCAACCGGACTCTGTAATTATAGATGGTTTGCGATGAGTAGTGAAGAAAGAATGCTATTTTTGTACTGTTGTTCACTCCTAAGCGCAAGAGTGCAAGTATCCTGAGTTCGGTATTCAGGAGATTTCCTTTTTCCGGTACCAATTGCTCGCCGTCTTTCAGTAATTCATTTACTTTTTGTATAAAATTGGGGAAAAGACTGAGGATGGCTTTGTCAAAATTAACCAGAAAATCGTCGGTGTTCAGTTTGGAGGTTTGCGGACTGTCCATGCTTTTAAGAAGATCGTTGCCCTGATTAGCAATTATTTTTCTTTTAACAAGATTCCGGTAATCATCCAGCCGATTGACGTATGATGAAGACATATTCATAAAAAGACCAATGTGCTCTTCCCTTATTTCTTTGGATTTGTGAAGTTCAGTATTTGCAAGATTCAGTTCAGCATTGGTCAAGTTAAGTTCAGCATTGATGTTTTTGAGTTTATATTTGGCTTTTTTCAGTAACCTGTTTTGGCGGTAAATAAAAAACAACGAAAAGAAAACCCCGAAAGCAAGCAGGCTGATTACAGTTATGTATATTTTCAGATTCTGGTTTTCCGTTTTGCTTTTTTCCTGGAATGCAGACACAATGATGGGCAACTTTTCTGAAATCTGCAGAATGCGTTGTCGGTTGTTATAAAAACGCGCATCCTGCATTGCTGCCTGAATATAATTGTTGGCTCTCGAAATTTGATTCGGAGAATTCTGATAAAGATAGAAAGCCAGTTCCTTTATAGCAGCATTCTCCTTCAAAGGTACTTTTTGGTCTACAATAGAAGCTCGTATAAGATAATATTCGTAGGGGGACTTTTCCCCGAGTTTCAGATAAATCTCGGCAAGATCATAATACACCATCGCTGCAAACCTCGATTTCTCCTCCATTTCGGGAATAGTTTTCAGAAGCAGATCCCGAGCTTCCTCATATTTCCCTGCATTTACCAATAGATTTCCTGTATATTTATTGTATTCCACAGAATTTAGGGGATAAGTAGATCGTGCAGAATCAATAAAAGCCGTTTCATTCTTTTTATAAAGAGGTGCATAATAGTGGTCGTGGCTAACTTCTGAAGAAACATAGTAGAAGCGTTCGTTTACCTGATAATATAAACGTTGAAGTTCGGGATCAAGAGTTTGCCTTTTCACTTTTTGCAGCACATTCCAAGACTCGTTTAGCAGACCGCCTGTAGAAAGTATCATTGAGTATAGCAGCATAGATTCATCTTTATAGAATCTGTTGTCCAGTTCATTTGCGATTGCAAGATTCTTTTGCACATACGCATTTGCCGAATCTGACCGAAACCACAAATAAGCTTCAATAATATCCCGGTTGGCGATATACTTTTCCTTTTTATCTTTTTTTGTGTTCGCCACTTTTTTAAGCTCGGCAATTTTGGCTTCTGTTGATTGGATTACTTCCGCCCGGTTTTCAATTGATTCATCCAGTTTTTTCAGCCAGATTTCGTTAGTGTCTTGCTGTCTGCAGGAAAATGAAATCAACAGAAAAAATACAGAGAAAAACAAAAAAGAGAGTCTAAGTATTGTTTTTGGTATTTTAGATATTATATCACGATGGGAAAATAAATAATTCATATACAATTATTATACTTTATTACTACTTCTTAGATGTTAGGATTCTATATAAGTTATTGATTTACAAATGTAAGATAAATATCATTCATACAAAAGACTACTTTATACCTTACTTCATTATGCATCTTGTACCCAAGAAGATATATTTGGTCAAAGAAATCCAAACCCCATGAATTTTAACCCAAATATACCCCGTATTCTGCTTTTCAGCAGTATGATGACGGTTTCCTGCTCAGCACTTTATCAGGCTCAGCAGATGCCTGAAAAAGACAGTGTAAAAACCGAAGACAAACGAAATGTGATGCTGAATGCATCCAGTGCCAATGGCCCGAGATTTATTAATATTGGTCTTCCCAGCGAAGATGTAAGCGTCTATGAAAATGGACTTCCAGCCGTATATTCTTCTGTTTTGCAGGCGGTATCCACGCATTGGAGAAGCGATGCCAGTCTGAAAGAAGTTGGACTTCTGAATCTTTCGGAAACCGCTGTTACTACAGGAAATCTGGCATATGCGGTCAATTCTTTTTCCAATCTCGGAACCGATAAGTTTCAGGGGATTGCCCGTTTCAACGGCAATCACTTCGGAATGATGCGCTTTGATTTGAATGTTTCCGGTGCCATTAATAAAAACTGGCTGTACTCCATTAGTACATTTCAGAATTATGATCCCGGAAGTTTTAAACTTAAATTTTCCCGAAACTGGGATGCAACACAACTCTATAAGGTTGCCGTTACCCGAAAACTGGGAGAAAAAGGAAAAATAAGCCTGCAATACAAATATGGAAACTCGATGAGAATGGACGGCGTGGTAGAGCTTTCGCCGTTTATTTACAACGGAGACGGAAGCGTAACCGAAGTGCCGGGATTTGCATTAGGCACCGATTCTTATCTTCCTGCAGATGGCAGAATCAGTATGATAGATATGAAATCCGGGAAATATGTGGACACCGCTATCAAAGACGAATCCGGAAATTATTCTAACGAACTGATGCTCAATGCGGATTATACCTTTGATAATGGGCTGAAATGGATTGTTAATGCCAAAATAATGAAATCCCATAACAGTTATTTGTGGATTGGCGCACCCAATATCCGGGATATTGTGAACGGATACGAAACGGGAACAGAAAACGATCCAGATGCTCCGGTATACTATTTGGCAGGCAGCAGCTCACCATTTACCGGAAAAAAACAAAACAGGATTGCTATTCCGCATTACGGAAATATACAATCTTCTATGGTAACATCAGAACTGCAGAAAAAATTCGGGAAACACGCCCTTAATTTAGGAATCAACCAATGGTATTACGATGTTGAATACTGGTCCAGCACCACACGTTACGATCAGGAAGTAAAACCATATCCGAATTACATCACGCATACCGTAGCAGGAGAAAACGGTCAGCATCAATATTATGCCTACAACTATGGCGGCTCTGAATACTATGACGGTTTTGAAAATAAAACAGCATTGTACCTTACCGATAAATGGGACATCAGCCAAAAACTGAATATTTTCCTTGGCGGCCGTATAGAATATTATACGCTTAAAGGAAAAAATCTTCCTTATGATCGTTTCGACAATTTCCACATCGGAGCCACTATTCCGGGAACTACCGAAGTCGTAAAACCGGTTGAATTTTCCGGAAGTTATTTTAATATGGCGCTTACCGCAGTAGGAACATACCGCCTTACGGATAAACTCGGATTGACATTAGACGGAACAGCCGTAACACGCCGCCCGAGAATTGAAGATTATGCCACGCCGTATAATCCTTCTACCAAGCAGACCCTTATTGCATTGGGGCGTGTCGGAGCATTTTATAATTCAGAACGTTTGAATGTAACTTCTTATCTGTCCTACATCAAAAAAACCAACAACAGGACAGTGGTGAACATCAGCAATCCTGCTCCCGGAAGCAGCGAAACAAAGGCCTCCGCTTTTCTCTATGATATACAGACCATTGGCTGGACTACGGACGTTACCACTTCTCCATTTACCAATTTTGATTTCCATTTTCTCTTTACTTATCAGAAACCTACGTATAAAAAATTCGCCACTACCGTAGTTTTTGCAGACGGAACATCCAATAGTATTGATGCCAGCGGAAATATCGTTACCGAAATTCCGGAAGTTCTCGTAGAACTTGACCCGAGCTACCGTTTCCTCAACAACCAGTTTAAAGTATGGCTCAGCGCACGCTATTTCAGTAAAACATACGCCAATTTGAGCAATGCCCTTTATTTTCAGGGACGTTGGGAAACCTTTGGCGGTGTTAATTATTACCCTTCCAAAAAACTGGATTTTGGCGTAAATGTAATCAACATCCTCAACCAAAGCGGCGCAATCGGTACTATTGCAGGCTCAGAACTGATTCAGAGAGATCAGGCTTCCCAATTTGACGGAACCTGGATGGCAGGGAAATACATTCGCCCCTTCACGGTAGAATTTTCTGTTACTTATAAATTTTAACAAACCCTTTACAACAATCCATCATGAAAAAATTACTTAGCTTATTCACTTTAATAGTGATTCAAATGATGACTCATTCGCAACAGCAGACCACTATCCGGATTTCTTCCGATGAAACCGACCTGATTCTGAAAACCGCGCCGAACGGACGGCTCTATCAATCGTATTTGGGAGCAAAACTCCTTGCCGATGGTGACATCAAAGAACTTCCGTATTACATTGCACGCCCGGCTTCGGATGGTGCAGTTACACCAAGAGGTTTTGAAACTTACCCGGCTTCGGGAGCAGAAGATTATTTTGAACCGGCTTTCGCCATTCAGCATAATGACGGAAATCTTACTTCAATCCTAACCTATGTTTCACATACCCAAAAAGCACTGGATGCCAATTCTTCCGAAACCGTAATTACACTAAAAGACAAAGTTTATCCTGTAGAAGTAAAATTGTATTATCAGGTTTTCAAAAAAGAAAATGTCATTAAATCCTGGACTGAAATCAAACATAACGAGAAAAAAGCGGCTCATATCAGTCGTTATGCTTCTAATATGCTGTATTTCCAGAATTCAAAATATTTCCTTACCGAATTCAGTGGCGACTGGGCGAAAGAAGTTCAGATGTCTTCCCAGCAGCTTCAGTTTGGCAAAAAAGTACTGGAAACCAAATTAGGTTCACGTGCTGCGATGCATTCCTACCCGTTTTTTCAGATTGGTTTAGACCAGCCCGTTGCGGAATCTCAGGGAAATGTATTGCTGGGAACGATCGGCTGGACAGGAAATTTTCAATTTACCTTTGAGGTGGACAATGCGGGAAACCTGAGAGTGATTTCAGGAATCAATCCTTATGCTTCCAATTACGAACTTCAACCGGGAACCATTTTCAAAACTCCGGAATTCATCTTCACCTTGAGTAATCAGGGAACCGGAAAAGCCAGCCGTAATCTGCATACCTGGGCAAGAAATTACCAGCTGAAAGACGGAAAAGGCGATAGAATGACGCTGTTGAATAACTGGGAAGCCACTCAGTTTGATTTTGATGAGGCCAAACTTGCCGGACTCATGAAAGAAGCCAAAGAACTCGGTGTGGATATGTTTCTTTTGGATGATGGCTGGTTCGGAAACAAATTTCCGCGAGTGGACGACCACGCCGGACTGGGCGACTGGCAGGCAATGAAAAGCAAACTTCCCAACGGTGTTCCCGGATTGGTAAAACTGGCTAAAGATGCCGGTGTAAAATTCGGAATCTGGATAGAACCCGAAATGGTAAACCCGAAAAGTGAACTTTTTGAAAAACACCCGGACTGGGCTATCACGCTACCCAACAGAGAAACCTATTATTACAGAAACCAACTCGTTTTGGATTTGAGCAATCCCGCCGTTCAGGATTATGTATTCGGTGTAGTGGATAAAATAATGAAAGAGAACCCCGAAATTGCTTTCTTTAAATGGGATTGCAACAGCCCGATTACCAATATTTATTCTCCTTATCTGAAAGAAAATCAGGAACAATTGTATATCAAACACGTTCAGGGCGTTTATAATGTGTTCAAAAGAGTAAAAGCAAAATATCCGCATATTGAAATGATGCTTTGTTCTGGCGGTGGTGCTCGTTGTGATTATGAAGCCCTGAAATATTTTTCAGAATTCTGGCCAAGTGATAATACCGATCCGGTAGAAAGATTGTACATCCAATGGGGATTCTCTCAGTTTTTTCCTGCAAAAGCAATGGCTGCACACGTAACCAGCTGGAACAAAAATGCTTCCATCAAGTTCCGTACAGAAGTGGCGATGATGGAAAAATTAGGATTTGATATTTCACTTGATGAGTTGAAAAAAGAAGAAGTTGATTACGCAAAACTGGCGGTTTCAAATTATAAAAGGCTGAAAAAAACAATTCTTGACGGCGACCTTTACCGTTTGGTTTCTCCTTACGAAAATAATCACAGCTCTGTAATGTACGTGGATGAAAACAAAGCCAAAGCCGTGCTTTTCACTTACGATATCTTCCCGAGATTTAAAGAAAGAGTTCTGAATGTGAAACTTCAGGGATTGCAGCCCAACAAAAATTATACTGTTTCAGAAATTAATCTATTGCCGGGACAAACTTCCACGCTTAAAGAAAACGGAAAAACCTATTCCGGTGATTATCTGATGAAAGTAGGACTTGATGCTTTTACCACAGATCGAATGAACAGCAGAGTGATAGAAATCACAGCACAATAAAATTCCATATTAAACCTCTGCCCGGTTATCAGCAGATGCCGGGCAGGTTTTTTCTTCAGCTAACAAAATACTGTTTTTTTTCAGGATGAAAATTTCCGGGAAAATTCGGAAAAGCAAGGAGTTTTGAAATGTTTTTTTTCTAAAACCTTGCTTAATTCTCAACAGAACCAAAATTTTGCCTGCCATATCAGGACATTGAAACATCATTAATTAAAAACGACAAAAAATGGAAACAACTATAATAAAGAATAAATTTGCAGAACTTTTTGGGGACGGCGGCAGTCTGTATTCCTCTCCGGGAAGAATCAACATCATCGGCGAACATACCGATTACAACGGCGGTTTTGTATTGCCGGGAGCGGTTGAAAACGCCATTTACTGTATGATAAAACCCAACGGAACAAAGGACAGAATCCATGCCTATGCTTACGACCTTTCGGAGTATGACGAATTTGGGCTGGATGATATTCCGATTAAAGGCTGGGGAAAATACATATTTGGAGTTTGTAAAGAACTCGAAAAACGAGGAGCGGAAATTTGGGGATTTGATACCGTTTTTTCCGGTGATGTGCCTTTGGGAGCGGGAATGTCTTCGTCTGCCGCACTGGAACTCTGTTTCGGTTTTGCGCTGAATGATTTGTTTAATCTTGGCTTTGACCGTTTTGACCTCGTGAAAGCAGGACAAGATACAGAGCATAATTATGTGGGTGTAAACTGTGGCATTATGGATCAGTTTGCTTCGGGTTTCGGACGGAAAGGTTCGCTGATAAAACTCGATTGCCAGACGCTGGATTATGAGTATATTCCTTTCAATCCGGAGGGTTATACACTGGTGCTGATTAACAGTTGTGTTACGCACGAGCTGGCTTCTTCCGCTTACAACAAAAGGCGTAAATCCTGCGAAAACGCCGCCTCGTATATCCGCAAATATTTCCCGGAAGTAAAATTGCTGCGCGACGCCAATCTTGATATGCTGAAATATGTAGCCAATGAAGTAAGTGCCGAAGATTATATCCGTGCCGAATATATTATTGAAGAAATCCATAGGATGCACGAAGCCTGCGAAGCCCTGAAAAGAGGAGATTATGAAACCCTCGGAAAGAAAATGTACGAAACCCACATCGGGCTCAGCCGGAAATATGAAGTCAGCTGCGAAGAAATTGATTTTCTGAATGATATTGCCCGGGAATGCGGCGTTACGGGTTCACGTGTGATGGGCGGCGGTTTTGGCGGATGCACCATTAATCTTGTTAAAAACGAGCTTCACGATTCATTCATTAAAAGGGCGGTAGAATCTTACGAGCCCAGATTCCGCATCAAACCCAAAGTTATTGATGTCGTCATTGGCGACGGTGCACGAAAAATAGAATTGAATTAAAAAAAATCAGAAAAATGGATATTGTTTATACCTCGATTCAGGAACTGACCGACTATGCTCTGGAAAACAAGCTGATTCAGAAAGAAGATACCATTTATTATACAAACAGAATTATCGCCGCGCTTCAGCTGGATGCTTTTATTCCGCAGCAAACGAAGGGAAGTGAAAAGAATCTCGATGTGATTTTCAATACTATGTTTTCCGAAGAGCTGAAAAATCATCTTGATATTCAGTTTTCGTATCAATGGGAAATTTTGCGCACCGAAATTATGAACCTCTTCACCGAAAAACCGTCGGTGGTTTCACAAAAATTTTGGGAAGAAATGAAGGATTCTCCCGAACAGGCAACGCTGGATTTTTACCAGTACTGCAAAACTATTGATTATATCCGCGACGACAGCAAAAATCTGAAATGGAGCGTGGATTCCGCTTATGGGCAAATTGACCTCTCCATTAACCTTTCCAAACCGGAAAAAGATCCGGCAGAAATTGCCCTTTTGCTTACCAAACCGCAGGCAAAAACCCAATATCCGAAATGCCAGCTTTGTGTGGAAAATGAAGGCTACAAGGGAAATGCATCACATCCTGCACGAGCCAATCTCAGGCTGATTCCGCTGAAACTTTACGGCAAGCAATGGTATTTTCAGTTTTCGCCGTATGGTTATTATCATCAGCATTCCATTGTGCTGGGCGGTGAACATATCAATATGAAAATCTGCAATGCTACTTTTCATCGGCTTTTGGAATTTGTGGATATGTTTCCGCATTATTTTATTGGTTCTAATGCCGACCTTCCGATTGTGGGCGGCTCTATTCTCAACCACGACCATTTTCAGGCTGGCGTTTACGAATTTCCATTGATGAAGGCTTCTGTATCGGATGAGTGGAAAGAAAACGGGGTTGTTTTTCAGTTACTGAACTGGCCGGTCTCCACGCTTCGTCTCGTTTCATATTCCAAAGAAAATCTTATACGCACAGTGAATGATATTTTTGAAAGGTGGAAAAATTATTCCGATGAAAAACAGGAAATTTTTGCTTTTTCCGACGGTGTTCCGCACAATACGATAACGCCCGTTGTCCGCAAAACAAAAGCGGGATATGAGTTTTATGTAATTTTCAGGAACAACAGGACAAGTGCCGAATTTCCCGACGGAATCTTTCATCCGCATCCGGAATTTCATCACATTAAAAAAGAAAATATCGGTCTTATTGAAGCAATGGGACTGGCGATTTTGCCGGCACGCCTGAAAACGGAATTAAAAGAAGTTGCGGAAGTACTGAAAGGTTCGTATGCCATTTCAGAAAACATCAAAAAACATCAAAAATGGATAGAAATTATGAAAGAGAAATATGATTTTTCAACGAAAACGCTCCATCAAACCGAAGAAATTATTGATGAAGAAGTCGGACGGATTTTCATTAAAATCCTTGAAAACACAGGTGTATTTGCAGGAATTTATGAGATGAAAAACTTTCTGAAAGAAACGAATTAATATTGCGAAATCGTAAAAACTAAACCAAAAACACTTAAAATTACAACAGGTAAAAATTAAAGAAAAATGAAAAAAATATTGGTAACCGGAGGTTTGGGATATATCGGCTCGCATACGGTGGTCGAATTGCAGCAATCAGGTTTTGAAGTGATAATTATAGATGATTTTTGCAATTCCGAAATCGCCACGCTCGACCGAATTGAAAAAATAACGGGAATACGGCCTGCATTTGAAGAAATTGACCTTAAAAACCGTGCAGATGTTCAGAATTTTTTCAATCGTCATTCGGTGGACGGCTGTATTCATTTTGCTGCACTGAAAAAAGTAGGCGAAAGCCAGCAACTGCCACTGGAATATTATGATAACAACCTGAACGGATTGCTGAATCTTCTTTTTGAATTCAGGGAACATCAGCTGGATTATTTTATTTTCAGTTCTTCGTGCACCGTTTACGGTCAGGCAGATCATATGCCCATTGCAGAAAATGCACCGATAAAACCGGCGGAATCTGCTTATGGCAGCACAAAACAAATGTGCGAAACCATTCTGAAAGACTTTACGAACGTCTATCAAAAAAACACGATTCTTTTGCGTTACTTCAATCCGATTGGAGCGCATCCGTCCGCATTGATAGGAGAACTGCCGTTGGGTGTTCCCAATAATTTAATTCCTTATATCACCCAGGCTGCTGCAGGAATCCGCAAAGAACTTTTAGTCTTCGGACATGATTATGATACACCAGACGGAACCTGCATCCGCGATTATATCGATGTGATGGATTTGGCAAAAGCACACGTAAAAGCACTTTCACGATTGCTGGAAAACAAAAACACTGAATCTCTGGAAGTTTACAATTTAGGAACGGGAACAGGCTCTTCTGTGCTGGATATTATCAAAACCTTTGAGGATGTGAACCAGGTAAAAGTTAATTACCGTTTTGCACCCAGAAGAGACGGCGATATTACGAAAGCATACGCCGATGCCACACTTGCCCGGGAAAAACTTGGCTGGACAGCCGAAACACCACTAGCAGAAACGCTGAGAACGGCGTGGGAATGGCAGAAAACACTCTATTGATAATTGTTACGAATAATCTATTAGTGCTGACTAATTGTGATATAGTCCTGAAAACTTGTGAGAAGATATTTTTTTGATTTTTAGTTGATATGTACATAGAAAAACAAAAAGAAGAAGTCTCACAACTAAATGGTGTGGGTCGAGAATCGTCTAAACGAAAACCATTCTCAGACAGGAGGTCGAGAAAAAACATAAAAAAAGGCTGTTTTCACGAGTTGTGATACAGCCTCTTTAAAGTACCCCAGACGGGGCTACCTTAATTTTTTTTCTATTTTTAATCTTCTTAACTCATTTATATTCAGTATATTTGGATTTGGAGGGGAACGGTTATAATTAAATTTACCTTGTTTTTTTCGCTTTTATTTTAAAAATGTTCCCCCTTTTGTTCCCCCTTTTATTAACTTAATCTAATTTGAATTTATGATAAAATATGTTTTTGAATTAAGAAAGGACAAAGTAACTCAAGATGGCTTAATGCCAATCAGAATATTGTTTAGAATAGGCAGTTCTGTAATAAAGCGTAATACTGGCTTAAATTGCAAACCAGAAGATTGGCAAAATAATAGAGTAAAAGCCAATACAAAAAAAGAAAAATATTACGGATATGATTCTATTAATGAAAAACTTTCGGAGATTGAATCTAAAATTCAAGACATTTCACTTTTTTTCAGGGCTAGTAAAATAAAACCAACGAAGGAACTTTTTCTTGAGAAATATGATTATGAAGAAAAGGTAGTTATTACTACTGAATACGAAATTTTTAAATGTTTTGAAGAATACATTGAAAAAGGAAAATTAACCAAAACACCAAATACAATAAAAGGTCAAATTACAGTAAAAAATTATTTAGAGCTCTTTTGTAAAGAAAAAAACATTTCGCTTTCTTTTGATGAAGTAAATAATGATTTTTTTGAATCATTAAGAGATTACTCCTATGAAGTAAAAAAAATGAAACAGAACTACTTTGCTAAAGTAATTAAGGTTTTAAAATCATTTCTGAATTGGGCGATAGAAAAAGGATACAACACTAATCGTGAATTTGAAAAATTCAAAGCTGCTGAACATGATATTGACATTGTTTTTTTGACTTTTGAAGAATTAATGAACTTGTACAATTATCAATTTGAAAGTGATAGACTTTCTCAAGCAAGAGATTTCTATTGTATGGGTTGTTTTACAGGATTAAGATTTTCTGATTTATCAAAACTGCACCTAGCTAATATTTCCGAGGATCATATTGTCCTTTCTATCCAGAAAACGAAAACCCAAAACCACGCCATTAAACTCAATAAATATGCAAAAGCTATTTTGGGAAAATACAAAGGGACAATCTATGAACCTTTACCTATGATTTCATCACAAAAATTTAATGAATACATCAAGGAATGTTGTGAGTTAGTGGAAATCAATCAACTTTTTACTATTCATTGGTTTGTTGGTAATAAGAAAAAATCTTTAACTCAACCAAAATATAAATTTATTACAAGCCATACTGCAAGAAAAACATTCATAACCAATTCTCTACTTTTGGGAATGGAACCGAAAGCCATTAAGAAAATTGCAAACATCAAAAAAGATGCAGTTTTAGACAAATACATGAAAGTAACAGAAGCTTTTACAGATGAGCAAATGGATAAAGCATGGAGATAAAGTTATTGCATATTGCGATATGCAATAACGCTAATTTGTAATTCAATTTTTTTTATTAATATTGCATATCGCAATATGCAATATATGAAGAATTCAAAGCAAAATATGAAACCACAGGACATCGTTTTGTTACTAAAAATTATTAGCCTCGATAATGATTCGTGGAATCAATCTTCCGTTGCTGCAGATTTAGGAATAAGCCAAGCTGAAATAAGCGAATCGGTTGCAAGGTCAAAAAACTCAGGCTTATTAGACTCAAAAGGAAAAGTAGTAATGAAGTATGCTCTTGCCGAGTTTCTACAATATGGGATAAGATATGTTTTTCCTCAGAAGCCGGGAGCAATAGTCAGAGGAATTCCAACCGCTCATAGTGCTTTACCTCTCAATAATGAAATCCAAAGTAATGAAAAGTATGTTTGGGCTTATGCAAAAGGAAATACAAGAGGTCAAAGTATAGAACCACTTTATCCATCGGTTCCAGAAGCAGTATTGAAAGATGAAAAATTATATGAATTACTTGCAATCACAGATGCGATTCGTGTTGGGCGAACAAGAGAAAAAGAAATAGCCGTAGAATACCTAAAAAAATATTTAAAAATTGTATAATAAGACCATAAATATAGGAGTTGTAGCGAAAGTAGCAGAAGGTTTACAACAATATAGGGAGCAAGTAGTGTTCGTCGGTGGAGCTGTTATCAGTCTTTATACAGATGACCCAGCAGCCGACGAAATACGTCCCACGAAAGACATTGATTTTACAATTAATATCGTAAATGTAGGAGAATTTCTCAAAACAATCGAGGAATTGGGAAAATTAGGTTTTCATCCAGACCCTTATGGAACATCTATTTGCAGTTACACATACAAAAAATATCCAGTAGATATAATTCCTGCCGAAGACAACGCCTTTGGTTCAACCAATCGCTGGTATAAAATAGGTTTTGAGGACTTATGGAAAGTGAAAGCAAAAGATCAGGAAATTTACATCTTATCAGCACCTTGTTTTCTTGCAACAAAGTTTGAAGCATTCAATAGTCGGGGAAAAGATTATAGAACCAGCCACGATATTGAGGACATTATCTACATCATTGATAACAGAATTACCATTGTAGATGAAATAGCAAAGTGCGATGAGAGAATTTTAGAATTTATTAAATCTGAATTGCAAAAAATCATTGATAAAGGTCTTTTAGAAGAACTCTTGCAAACACATATACACCCATTGATTATTGATGAAAGGATTGAAATTGTAAAAGAAAAAGTCAACAGCATTATGAATGCCTGAAAATATTGACGATGGATAGTTCTTGTATTTTAATCAAAAAACAACAATCTTTATTTTTGAATCAAGTAAAAAAAGTTAAACTTTATTAAAATAGGAGTATTTTAGTTAAAATTTGTTAAATCAGAAGATTTATTGAAGAGGTTAATCTGGATTAATTTAGATTAATCTGGATTGCAAAAAAATTATTTTGGACGAATTTGGATTAAATTAGACCTTTCTGAATCATTTTTAACTGTTTGATTTTCAATGATTAAGTTGATAATATTGCATTTGAATTTAAAATACAATCAAATGTCAGTACAACTTTATTCCCACACCAAAGCAGATTTGGAAAAAGCGGTTGAAATTATTCTAAAAAAAGCAACCGACTTCACATTACCCGTTAAAAAAGCAGAAGAACAACCTGAAGATTTAATTTCTCAAATCGAAGCCACAAAATTTCTGCGCATTTCTGTTCCGACCATTATTGACTGGCGGAAAAATAAGAATCTGCCTCATTACAATTTTAATGGGCGATACTACTATTCTAAAAAGGAACTTTTGGAATACGGAAAAAACCGAAGAATGTAAGCTCTGTTCGAGCATTACAATTTCTATTGTTTAATAATTTCGTATAAAAAACTATTCTTAAAATGAGCGAAAAAACTCCCTATTTACGAGTAGGAACTTCCTATTTCAAAATCATTGAAAAACCATTAATCTCTGGTGATAAAATTTCTATATTGGTTCGTTGGAACAAAGAAACTATTGTAAGTGATTATGGAAAAACATTCGTCTCAACAATCCCAAAATACGACGGGTTTTGTTGTATTCCAGACCACTTGAACTACAGTCAGATTATTGAAGGATTTTATAATATCTACAATGAAATCCCCTATCAACCTATCGAAGAAAAATTCAGTCTTGAAGCTCTAAAAGAGAATATTCCATTTTCAATTCAGTTTATAGAACATATATTCGGGGAACAAATAGAATTAGGGCTAGACTATTTAAAAATTCTACTAGAAAAACCAACACAGATCTTGCCAATACTTTGTCTAGTTTCAAAAGAAAGAGCAACAGGAAAATCTACATTCATTAAATGGCTAAAATCTATTTTCGGACTTAATATGACTTACATCAAAGGTGATTCCTTCAGTAGTCAATTCAATTCTGATTGGACTTCTATGCTCATCGTTGCTATTGATGAAGTATTTTTTGATAAAAAAGAAATCACAGAACGATTAAAATATCTTTCTACAACAGACAAAGACAAAATGGAAGCCAAAGGAAAAGACCGTGAAGAAGTTGAATTTTTTGGCAAATTTATCCTTTGCTCCAACAATGAAGACAATTTTATTCAAATTGACGAAGAAGAAACTAGATTCTGGATTATCAAAGTAAAATCCATAAAAAATGAGAATACAGATTTTCTGCGAAACCTTATCAAAGAAATCCCCTTTTTCTTAAGCTATCTCATTCAAAGACCTTTTCAAACTCACAAAAAAACAAGAATGTGGTTTTCGCATTCAGAAATCAGAACTAAAGCTTTACAAAGATTAGTTTGGAAAAACAATAACAAGTTAGAATCAAAAATCATTGAACTCTTGTATGAGTTTTTTGAATGCACTGATGAAAAAGAACTTCAATGTATTCCTCAGGATATTTTGAATATGCTCAACCGAATGTTTAGAAATCAATATTGGACAATCAATGATGTGAGGAAAATCCTAAAAGAAATATGGAAACTTGAACCACAAAATAACTCTTTGGCTTATATCAAATACGATATTGATTTTTCAGGAAATTTTTATCAAAATAATAAAACTGGTCGCTATTTCACGATAAAAAGAGATTTTATTCTTCAAAAATTTGATGAAATGATGAATTAATTGATAATGAAAAGAAAATCAATAACTTACTTTTCATCAAAAGCCTCATCAAATTTTAAAACCTTCATTTTTGATGAAAGACTGATGAACATAAATTTTAAAGTTTGATGAAATGATGAGACTTTGATGAAAACGTAATCTTTTAAATTACAGCAATTTAAACATCTTTCTCATCAATTCATCAAAATATTTCCAAAAAATAAACCATAATATTTTACAACTATGAACTGCAACCAATTCAACTCTATAAAGTTGGAAGAAGTCCTCGTTTCAGTCGGACACCATCCAACAAAACAAAATGAAAAAGAAGCTTGGTATCTCAATCCTTTTTCCACAGAAACCCAAGCCTCTTTCAAACTCAATAAAAGAAACAACGTTTGGTATCTCCATTCCGAAGGAATAGGCGGAAACAATATTGACTTTATGAAAAAATATCTAAACGCTTCCATAAAAGATGTCTTAGCTTGGGCAGAACAACAAAATTTCTCTTCTTTTCAACATCAAAGTAATTCTAATCCTAAGCAAGAAACTCTAGCAAATAATTATACAATTATTAAAGTTAAAGACATTCAACATCCAGCACTTTTGGAATATTTAAAAAGTAGAAAAGTAGAAAATCAAATCGCATACTTAAAAGAGATACATTACCGAGTAAATGATAAAAGCTATTTCGGAATAGGTTTCAAAAATGATTCTGGCGGTTACGAAATTCGGAATAAATACTCAAAGATATGTTTAGGCAAAAAAGATATTTCCACCATTAAAAATGGAGAAGAATCACTTCGCATTTTCGAAGGTTTTTTCGACTTCCTTTCCTTTAAAAATATAGAAGATGATTTGCAAAAAAAGCCTTCAGATTACATCATCCTAAACTCCGTTTCGATGATTCCAAAAATCAAAAATGTAGTTCAAAATTATCAAAAAGTAGAACTGTATTTTGACAACGACAACGCAGGAAATCGAGCTGTTGAAATGATAAAGGATGCAAGAGAAAACATAGAAGACTGTCGGATTCTATACAAAAACCACAAAGACCTGAACGAGTTTTTAATGAGTTGGGAAATGCGTAAAAAAGATACAGGCAGAGAATATGAAGACATGAATAAAATAAACACACGCAAACTCGGCAGATAGTTAGTGCAAAAAGTACCCAAAGTTTACAATAAGCGTAACCGCTAATTGCAAAATTGGGATTTTTGATTTCTTCCTATCGTCAGAAATGTCTTGAAAAACCTTTTTAAAAACCAACTAAAATTCAATTAAAAACTAAATGCACACCAATATGGAAAAAGACTTTTTAGAAGAATTTGTCAAGAAAGCCGTCGAAGAAAATGAAAAGAAAGAGGATGGTGAAAAGAGAAAAAAACACTTTCAGGAAATCGGCAGAAAAGGAGGTTTAAAAAAGAAAACATCACAACAATTTTCAAAAGTTATCTCCATAAGATTAACCGAAAAAGAGTTTGACGAAATAGAAAAACAAGCCTCAAAATATCACCTGAAAATATCAAAATATGTAAGGATGATTCTCACAGAAAAAGAATTAAAAATCAATGAATTTAAAACCGAAGAAGTGCTGCTTCAATATGGGAATCATTTCATCAGAATTAAAAATTTATTAAGACATAGAGAGTTTTCCGAATTTGAAAACAAGAAACAAATCCTACTTGAAATAGAAAATGTCACCCAACTGATTTACCAATATCTGTATGAAAAACAAAACAAGCAGAAACCTACATAACTGAAATTCAAAAATGAATAACAGCGCAACCACCAGACGAATTACCAAAATTGCCATCGAATATAATGGCAATGACAAAGGAACAGCAGAACGAGTATATCAAAACAACCTATTAAGTCAGAACCCAGAACAACAGTTTACAGAAATGAAAACCGTTGCAGAACGCAATAAAAATGTAAAAAACTGGGCATTGACAGGATATATTTCACCAGAAAAATCCATTGGAGACCAATTATCCAATGAAGAACTCACACAGTTGGCATTAAGAGCTTTGAAGAAAATTGGAGTGAGTGATAACAACCAAATGGTTTTAGACATTCATTCTTCAACCAAACAAAAACACATCCACTTTATTGTCAATAGAGTAAATACACACGGAGAGAATACCATTAAAGCCCACAACATTGGAGAACTCTTTGGGAAAGCCGTTCGTGAAGTTTGCAAAGAAATGAACCTGAAAACCGACATTGAAATTGGCAAAGAAAAGAAAAAGCAAATGTTGAAAGCACTCACAACTTCCCTTAGAACTTCAAGAAGCTTTGAAGAACTGATTAATAATATGAAAAAGCTAGGTTATCGGGTAACACTCTCACAAAATGAAAAAATAGGAATATCGGGAATGAGAATAGTAAAAATTGAAGATATCAACCATCAAACCGAGCGAGAATACAAACCAGGATATAAACTCTCTGAAATCACCAATACATTAAAAATTAAAGACATCAAACAGAAACTTCAAGAAAATAATGAAAGGACAATCATTTTCAATTCAACAGCAACAGAACAAATCAATAAAGAGGAACAGGAAAATTCAACATCTGTGAGTAAACAGTTTGAAAATATAGCAAAAGAATTATTAAAACCAACCTATACTTCATCATCAGAAGACGAACTATTAAAAAAGAAAAAACGAAAATTTAGATAAAATGGAAAATCAAGAAAAAAACCAAAAAGAAAACCAAGAGTACAATCAGGAACGTAATCAAGAGCGTAATCAAGAACACAATCAAAACAATGGCTTAGAACTATTAAAAAAAGTTATTGAAACCAATGAAAGAAACACCGAACAAGGAATAAAAACAGAATTTGTGTATGAAGATTTATTGAATATAAAAGGAGAAACAGAATCTACGATGAGGAGATTTAACGCTACAATTTTAAAATTATCAGAATCTTTAGAAAAAGAAGCTCAAGAGAGGAATGAATTTATAGAAAGGATACCTAAAACCATTGAAATCACACCCTCTGAAGATTATTTGAATTTAAATAAGGTACTTTCGAAGAATTCAAAGTTTATGAAAAATATCATTTACGGGATGATTGCAGCACTATTCCTTTCAGTTATAATAACAGCAGGAAACATCCTTTTTGCAAAGCAATGGTATGCGGAAAGTATTAAATCAAAAAGTGAAATCCGCCAAGAGATTTTGGATGAAATTAAAAAAGATGGTCAATCTATTTATAAAGATGAAGATTACCTTCAACTACAACATAATACTGAGATGATGAACAAATGGATGGAGAAAAACCCAAAAGATGCAGAGAAGTTTTTGAGATTTAAAGATGGTTATGAAAGTAGGTAAAATAAAAATATTTAGACATAAAACTTAAAAAAAACCAGACTTTCCCACGAAGTATATAAGTCAAAAAGTAAGGCTTGGATTTATAATCTGAGCCTTTTTTCAAAAAAGTAGAGTTCCGTCAATACTTCATCTGACAATTGACCAAATTTTGGAAGTTGGTTTCTCAATATTCATTTCCTTTCTCACCATCACTATTTCAGAAAAAAAAGAGACCCACGCCGTTGTATATACTGCTAGAGAATTTAGTGAGCGTTCAAGACCTCACCTTACGGGTGTACAAGCACCCTCGTTAAGCTGCTTGCTGCTATCCTATAATCAATTCAATACCCGCTTTTTCAGCTTTGTATTTTATTTTGGATTGCAATTCATAATAACTCCAATTGCGAAGCACAAATTTCTGTTCTTTGGCAATCCCTATTTTGTCCTCCTGATTTTTAAGAATAAGAGTCGCCGCCTGTTGCTCAATACAAAAATCAATAAGCTGTTTGCTGTACAAATGGAGTCTATGATTCACATACCTACTTTCTATATTTTCTCTATTGTAAAGAGCCTTTTTTTTGCGTTTTGCTCCTTTTCCAGAACGGGCAGAAGCAATGCCATTTTGAATCCTTTTCTGACTAGCTTGTATAGCAAGTCTTCGGTAGAGAAACTCTTCCTTTGTGCCAATATTGATGCGTACATTATTCGCTTTAGCTACAATAGGATGTTCCAGAGACAAAGAAGCTTCAGCAATAATTTCAGGATTTAAAAGATGCTCCTCTTTTTCAAATTCAAATACAGCAAGCCAATAGATTTTCTTGTCTTTCAATTGGATTTGCGAGGTACAAAGTTTTATTTCCCCTCTTAAAAGGCGTTCCATAATCAAACGCTTATCCGTAAAGTCTTTTCCCAAATACGTTTTTACAGGAATAGCAAATGCATTAAAACAAAACGCTTTTGTTTCCTCTTCATATCTCATTTTGCTGATGCATTTAACAGGAAGCGGAATAGGAATATCTTTTCTAAAGTTCCTCAAAGATTTTACACCTCGCCAATAGTCAGATTTTTCTTTTGAAAAAACAGATTGAATCGTATTGTTCAAACTTCCCAATATATCAGTAGGAATTTCCCCTTTGAATTTATCAAACACCATTCGTGCTGTAGTATTGGTTTTCGAGCGGTTAAACATTCCCATTTCATCTTTATTTACATCTGCTAGTTTGTATTGAATATCTTCTGTAAAATAAAAGAAATCCTTCATCATTTCCTGAACATACAAATGAGAAACAATAAAATTTGCTGCTCTATAACATCTGTTCTGATAGCGATACAGTTTTTCCCACATCGCTTTTTTCTCATCACTAGAAACATCTAGGAGCAACTGAATTCTTCGGGTAAGAGTAATTGTAGATTTTTCCATTTCAAAGAAGTGTTTCAGAAGTGTTTTTTTTACTTTGTAGAAATTGATACGCAAATAGAAATTCCCGATGAACTTCCTTTTCAGATAAATTGAGTGCTAGAGCAATCACCGAGAAAGACGATTTATGCTCAAACCTTCTTTTCAAAATCTCAAGTTGTCGACTGCTGAGTTTATTGGGTTGCTTTTCATGTTCTGAGACTTTTACTTTAGGCTGTTCAAAAGAACTACCTTTAATAATGTCCCGAAGCTCATTGATGGCTCTGTTCACTTCATTGCTGATGTCTTTTACACTGCTTCCCATAGCTTCTGCAATAGGTTTGTACTGGAAGCCATATTCAAGGCAAAGTTCTATGAGGTGTTTCCTTTTCGAATCCAAAACATTTAAAACTTTCTTCACTTCATCTAAATTTTTCTGTTCAGATTCCTGAAGGAGGAGAAGCTCCTTGTCTTGAGCAGGGTCATAACCAGCCAAATAATCCTGATAGTTCTCGTAACGTTCTAAGGAGTTAATAAGGCGAGTGAATTTATTTCTTGGAGAACTGTAATAAGTGAGGCAATCTCTTTTTAAAACAAACCTTAAAAATCCCAAAATATGATTCGGCGTTTCAATAGAATCACGTTGCAACCAAAGTTTGAGAAAGACATCCTGAACAAGCGTTTCTACCACAAAATCATCCTCCACTATTTGTTTTCCTATCCAGAAAAGAAGTCTTTTGTAACGCAAATAAATATGTTCTAAAGAGTTTGGGTCGCCTTTTTTCAGCAGTTCATAGAGCTGAGCATCTTTCAGTATCCGAGGCAAAGAGTCTGTTCTTTTCATAAGCAGTGTGTTTTAGCTGGAAGGAACTGCTTCGATCATGAAGATGAATTCTTTTGTACCATTCAACATACATACTCACTACATTTTGCCCAATAGAAAAGGCGTGGAACTCAACTTATTGAAGAGAAGCAGAAAAAGAGTTATCTTGATTTGGGAGACACTCTTTTTTTTCATTACTAATTTTTATTATTTGATTTCAAATATATAAAAAATATTTCAAAAAGACACTAATAAGATACATCTTATTAGAGGTAACATATATGATGGTTATTTATAAGATTTGTATAAAAATTAATCGTAAAATTTTTATATATGGCAAATGAATTTTCAAAAGAAGAAGTATTAAAAAAATTAGGCAAGAGAATTAAGGAGATAAGGATAGCCAAAGGATATACCAGCTATGAGTATTTTGCATATGAACACAATATATCACGTGCTCAGTTTGGAAGATATGAAAGAGGTGAGGATTTAAGATTTAGCACTCTTGTAAAAATAATACAGGCTTTTAATATGAGTTTGGAAGAATTTTTCTCTGAAGGGTTTGACTAAAAATCTAATACCCTTACTGAAGGAACAGCACACTCAACTAACTAAGGGTATCGTTCACCTCTGCAGAAATTAGTATTTTTGTCTAATGCAAAGTAAAGTCAACGGTTACCGTTGTGTGTTTGACTTTTCTTTATGTAAAATATTAAATTGTGGAATATCATTTTAATATATCCGAATTATCATCCTATCTTTTTCTTCTATTGACCATTGTACCTGCCAAGCTCGTCCATCAATCTGATCAAGCAAAAGGAAATTGTATATGTTTGTCGTTGGATAAAGAAAAAATCTTCCATTTTTTTCTTCTTCGCTTAAAACGAGAGGTGTTAGCGATAAAGGAACCTGAAATGTGTTATCTCCTGTACTCCATTGAACTTGCCACATTTGCCCATTTCTTGTGTTTAATTTTATAAAATTATACATATTTTTAGTAGCAAAGAGTCTATATACAACATTGCTATCCATTGAAATGTTTTGATGAGGAGCTTCAGATGAGCTTTGGGCAAAAGTTAAAATTGTAGATAAAAAAATAATTATTAGTGTAAAGAACAATTTTCTCATAAAGGTCAGATTATTTGAATTGTTGTAATAGTTAGGTCGTCTTATGCTGATACACAACGACTCGGCGACTTTGGCAAATATTTCACAGGAAGTCTTGCTTCCATGGGAAAATTTCGCAAAAATGCTTTTTGAGTTAGCTCAGTGTTCGTTTTTTTTTTGTTTTGTAAAGTTAATAAAAAAATCAATCTGTTTTCACAAAAAAAAGAGACCTTTTTAGAAGTCTCTTCAATATCTTTAAAAACTTTTTACAACAAACCCATAATGCTTAAAAAAGCTCCCGAAGCAACCCTGCTTAAGAAGAGAACCCTGAGCTAAGTCGAAGGGTTCAACAGGAGTTTGACTTCGTCGATTTTCAATTCATCTCATGTCCTGCGGACAAGACGAAACTCTGGTTATTAGCAGCAGGGCTTTTGTTTTTCAGTTGAACGACTGTCTGAACTCCAAAGGTGAAATATCAGTTTTCTTCTTAAATAATTTGTTGAATGATTGCGGATATTCAAAGCCCAAATAATAGGCAATTTCACTTACCGACAAATTTGTTGTAGTTAGTAACTCTTTGGCTTTCTCAATAAGTTTGTTGTGTATGTGTTGTTGCGTAGTTTGTCCCGTGATGCTGCGAAGCATATCGCTCAAATAGTTTGACGAAACATTTAATTGTTCTGCTACTTGCTGTACTGTCGGCAAACCTTTTGAAATCAAATCATCACTGTTGAAATAATCATTCAAAAGATTTTCCAAACGAATTAAAGTATCATTATTAGCAGGTTTCCGTGTGATGAACTGACGGTTATAAAAACGATTGCAATAATTTAACAACAAATCAATGTGGGAAACAATTACGTCTTGTGTAAAATTGTCAATCGACTTTTCAATTTCATCTTTTAGATTTTGCATTACGTTAGAGATAACCTCTTCTTCTTTATTCGAACAATGCAATGCTTCGTTGGCTGCATAAGAAAAAAAACCGTATTCTTTTATGCGTTTCGCCAACGGATAATTTTGAATAAAATCAGAATGAAAAACCAACATCCAACCTTCAAGTTTTGAAGGTTCGTAATCTTCAATAGTGATGCGTTGCTTAGGCGAATAAAACGTCATCGTGCCATTGTCAAAATCATAATATTGCTGTCCGTATTTTATTTTTCCATCAAAATTTTTCTTTAAAAATATGGCGTAAAAATTATAGGTAATCGTTTCAGGTGAAATGCTGTTTTCTGAATCTAAGTCTCCTAAATTCACAACACTTACCAATGGATTTGACGGCTTTTTCAACTTCAATGATGAGTGAAGTTCTGAAATGGAATTAAAATTATGATGTAAATTATTTTTCATAGTTTCAAAGTTAATAAAAACGGGCAAGTTTATCACTTGCCCATTCTCGTATTACAAATTAACGCTTTTCATTGTTGCTTCGTCATATCTTGAACCTGTTATTGTTCCTAACGGAATGATTGCTTCCAATCGATTCAAATCTTCTGTGGTGAGAACAATGTTTGTAGCCGCAATATTTTGCTCCACATACTTTACACGTTTTGTACCTGGAATTGGCAAATGACCTTTGGCAATAACCCATGCAATAGCAAGCTGTACTATGGTAATATTTTTTTCTGCAGCTATTTTTTTAATTTCGTTCACCAACTCCAAGTTTTTAAAAAATTGTTCGCCTTGATATTTCGGCAAGTATCTTCTGAAATCAGTATCCGCAAAATCTTCGGGCTTTTGTATTTCGCCACTTAAAAAACCTCTCCCCAATGGCGAGTATGCAACAAAGCCAATTCCTAATTCATTCAATGTATTTAAGATGCCCAATTCTTCCACTTGTCTTTCAAATAATGAATACTCGGTTTGCACTGCGGTAAGTGGATGAACTGCGTGTGCTTTTCTTATAGTTTCCGAACCAACTTCGGAAAGCCCAATGTACTTTATTTTACCTTCTTTGACTAATTCTGCCATTGCACCAATAGTTTCTTCAATTGATGTGTTAGTATCCAAGCGATGTAGATAATACAAATCAATATAATCTGTACCTAAATTTTTTAAAGAACGTTCCACAGCTTTTTTCACATAGTCTTTAGTGCCATTAATTTTGCCTGTTAATTGTCCCTCCTCATTTATCTCAAACCCAAACTTTGAAGCAATAATGTATTTATCTCTCTTACCGTTGATGGCTTTTGCAATTAATTGTTCATTCAGTAAAGGTCCGTACAAATCTGCCGTGTCGAGGAAATTCCCACCTAATTCTAATGAACGTTGAATTGTTGCAATACTTTCTTTATCGTCAGCTTTTCCATAAGTGTCATTTCCCATAATAGGTGTCATACCCATACATCCAAGACCAATGGTAGGGACAACAAGTCCCTGACTTCCTAAGTTTATTTTTTTGATGTTGTTCATAAAATTTGATTTTATATTCTTAGCAAAGGTCAAAATATTGTAGAGAGGAAAAGTGTCCAAATCTCGGATTGTATTATCCAAATTTTTGTTTAGTATTGGTCGCTATGTTCGGTCTATTAGCCTTGCTGCTAACGGCAGACTGTGAAAAAACTTCCAATTTGCATTAACAAAAATAGGAAAAAAGTGGATGAAACGGCTGATAATCTTGTTGTTTATGGATGCCCCAAAACTGAACCTTGAGCGAAGCTGAAGGTGCAATATGGTTTTCATTGTTGGCTTTGCAAGCCCAACGAAACTCTAGTTATTATGTGCAGTATTACTTTTTCTTTAAGATAAATTTACCTTGTCCTTTGTTAAAACTCTCTTTAATAAAGGTGCTAAATTCTTCTTCAAAACAACGGCTTGTGCTTTTCATTATAGATTTCGCTAATCAATTCCTCAAACTCCTGAAAATGGTATTCGATAATGTTGTTCAGATACGCATAAATCGTGAGCTTGTCGATACCCATAATGTTGGTAAGCCTATTGAACTTATCGTGGTGTTCCTGCCGTACGTAGACCGATTTGCCTTTGCTTGCTGTCCTGTTCGGGATTTTAAAGAACTGTCCACAGTAATCCTCTTTGGTCAGCTTCCTTGGCTTTGAGGTTGTTCTTTTGGTATTACTTGCAGTCGGTTTTGTATCTTCCGTTTCTACGAATTTTTCGTCTGTGGTAAAGTCGTCCTGATGTGTTACGGTTTTCTGTTCCTGTTGGGGATTTTTCTTGTCGCTACCGATAATCATCTCCATAAAATCCTGTTCTTCGATTTGCGGTTTTTTGTCGTTTTCGTGTATCATATCATTCAATTTTAATATTGTTTCAAATTAGCTGTTTTGTTACCTGAATAGTCAGTTACATATACTGTTGTACCTATGCACCTGCATATCCTTAATTAACTGTTTTATTAACTGAAAAATCCGTAATTCATCTGCAATCACTCACGCTGATTTGCTGTCGGGATTTATACTGTTTAGCTACTTCTTTAAGACTGTAATCAATCAGCCAACTAACTATACAAAGGAAATAAAAACAATTCCAATCCGTATAAACGTGGCATTCAGTGGCACTATTTGGCGTTCATTGTCGTGTTTGCAAATAGCTGTTATTCAAATAGTCTTGTCGAACTTTGTCAACGGGAGCGGTTGGTTTTTTCGGCTAACTCCAATCCGTTTGCAAAACGGATTTTTCTGAACTCCTGTTCAGAGCAAGTTATCTCTTGAGGTCCTCGAAATAAATTTCCGTACCTCAAGAGCACTTGCCCTTGCAGGGGGCTGGAAACGGCTCCGAAGTCGCTCGTTTGTGTAAAATTAAAATGGATTATTATGGAAGAGAAAAACAGAAAACAGATTAAGAAATCAGGAAGAAAACCAAAGATTGACCCAGCGGTTCATCGATATTCCATCAACCTGAACGCGGAGGACAATGCCAAATTTCTTGCCCTCTTTGACCAGTCAGAAATGAAAGTTATTGCTCATTTTATTACGGCTTGCATCTTTCAAAAGACGGTAAAGACCGTTAAAATTGATATGGATGCCATCGAGTATCACGAAAAATTGACCCGATGATCAATCGGAACAAATTATAATCAGATTGTGAAGATATTGTACCACAATTTTTCAGAGAAAAAAGCAGGAACATATCTTTTTAGATTGGAAAAGGAAACCATTGAATTGGTAAAAGTCACTAAAGAGGTTATCCGTTTAACACAGGAATTTGAAGAGAAGTATTTGAAAAAAGAGTAAAGTTATGATTGCAAAGATCGGAAAAGGAAGAAATATGTACGGAGCGATTCTGTACAATCAGCAGAAAGTGGATAATGAAAACGGAGCGGTTTTGTTGCTGAACAAAATACCCGACACGGTGGATGGCAGGTATTCCGTCCAATATTTCAATAAATGTTTTGAGCCGTATCTGTCGGCAAATATCAAAACAGAAAAGACGGTACGGCATATTTCATTGAACCCTGACCCAAAAGACAAAGTAAGCGATGAGCAGTTTATGGAGATGGCACAGGAGTATATGAAGCGTATGGGCTACGGTAATCAGCCGTATATCGTTTTCAAACATACGGACATTGACAGAACGCATATACACATCGTTTCGAGCTGTGTAAGGATTGACGGAAAGAAAATCACCGATGATTATGACCATCCACGCTCAATGGCAATCTGTCGGGATTTGGAAACAAAATACAATCTGCAAAAAGCAACTGAACAAGAGCACAAACAAACGAATAAAGTTTTCAAACCTGTAAATCATAAAGATGGCGATATCAAAAGTCAAATTGCTTCGATAGTACGCCATCTACCAAAGTATTATAGCTATTCTACTATGGGTAGTTATAATGCTTTGCTTTCTCTATTCAATATCACAGCAGAAGAAGTCAAAGGCGAGCGGAACGGACAGCCCGTAAACGGATTGGTTTATGTGGCATTAGACGAAAACGGCAACAAGGCAAGCAATCCGTTCAAGGCATCACTATTTGGAAAGGATGCAGGAGTAACACAGCTTCAAAAACATTTTGAGCAGTCCAAAGAAAAAATGAAAACCAATCCTGCTAGGTCTGTACTAAAAAATACCATTGAATTGGCTATACACACCACAAAGAACGAATCCGAATTTAAGAAGCAATTGACTGAACAAGGAATTAATATGGTTGTAAGACGTAATAATGAAGGACGAATTTACGGTATGACATTTATTGACCACGAAAGCCGAAGCGTTTGGAACGGTTCGCAATTAGACAGAAACCTGTCTGCAAATGTATTCAATGATTGGTGGAACAACAGAAATAAACCCGAATTGAAGATACAAGATATCTCTGTTTCCCAAACGAATACATCGGACGATTTGCCAACGAAAGACCTTTTTGAGTTTCTTTCAAATGAGCATTTGTCTAATTCTAATTTGGGATTGTTCAGTTTGCTACCTAATGCACAGGGAGTGGACTACGAGGAAGAACAGTTTGCTAATCAAATAAAGAAAAAGAAGAAAGGCAGGAGATTGTAATAGCTATGTGTGATTTCCGAAGCAAATAAAAGCTCAAAAAAACTATCCTAAAAACACTTCCAAAATAAATTTACACCCTAAAACAGTGTTTTATTACATCAAAATACAGTATATTGCAGCTTTTACAGCTTTTGTTTTAAAAAGATGTAAGCTATTTATAATGAATTAGGTATGAATAGGATTAAAGAGATATTGGAACAAAAAGGCATTAAACAAACCTGGCTTGCAGAGCAACTCGGAAAGAGCTATAATATCGTTAACGGCTATGTACAGAATAGACAACAGCCTCGTTTGGAAGTGCTATACGATATTGCAAAAATATTGGATGTTCCTGTAAAAGAATTATTGATTGAAATTAAAGATGAAAATAACTGATTGATGAGTACAAAATTTTTTACAAATAAAAATGAGAATAGTCTTCTGAAAAAATTTGAGGGAGTTTTCAAAAACTTGCCCAATATTCATCATTTTGATGCACTTGTAGGTTATTTCAGAGCTACTGGATACTTTAAATTAAGACCTTATTTAAGCAATATTTCGGAAATTAGGATTTTAGTGGGTATTAATGTTGATGTTCTATTAGAAAAGTATCATACAATCGGACAACAATATATCATTGACCCTCAAGAAACAATTGATCAATTTATCTCTACATTAAAAGATGACATACAAAATGCTGACTATTCTAAAGATATTGAGGATGGTATATTACAATTTATAGAAGATATTATTACAAAAAAAATAGTCATTAAGGCTCATCCTGAGAAGAATTTACATGCGAAAATCTATATATTCAGACCTAAAGAATTCAATCAATATTCAACAGGAAGTGTTATTACAGGTTCATCAAATCTAACCGAAGCAGGATTAGGTTCTCGTGATAAATCTAATTATGAGTTCAATGTAGAGCTGAGAGATTATGATGATATAAAGTTTGCATCAGATGAATTTGAGCATTTATGGAATGAGGCGGTAGATATATTGCCAGTTGATATTTCGAGTTTAAAAGAGGATACTTTTCTTAATGAAAATTTTACGCCTTTTGAATTATATATAAAGCTTTTGATAGAATATTTCGGAAATCGTATAGAATATGACCCGACCAATATTGATTTGCTTCTGCCTGACAACTATATGAAATTAACATACCAGTCCGAAGCAGCAATTGAAGGATATGAAAAGTTGATGAAATACAACGGATTCTTTTTAGCCGATGTTGTTGGTTTAGGTAAAACGATAATCGCTTCAATAATAATAAAGAAGTTTGTATTTGAAAATGGCTATCATTCCAAAGTATTGGTTGTTTACCCTCCTGCATTAGAAGATAACTGGAAAAAAACAATAAAAGATTTTCACGTTGAAAACAATACATGGTTTGTTTCTAATGGAAGTTTACATAAAATATTAGATGGTAAAAATCGTAATTATCCAAATCCAAATGAGTTTGATTTGATTGTAATTGACGAAGCTCATAAGTTTAGAAACGACACATCTGATATGTATGAAAAGCTCCAAACGATTACAAAATCAGATAGAGTAATACCTGGAAGTGATGGTGACACTCGCAAAAAAGTTATGTTGCTTTCAGCGACTCCATTAAATAATCATCCTGCTGATATAGAAAATCAAATTTACCTGTTTCAGGATAAGCGAAATTCAAATCTGCCAAGCGTAAAAGATTTACAGGCTTTCTTCCTTCCTTTGAAAGAAGAGTATGACGAGCTAAAAAAAGACGAAAAAATTGACATAAAAAAGGTTAAGGAAATTTTTGATAAAATCAGAGATAAAGTAATAGAACCTTTGGTTATTCGCAGAAGCCGAACAGATATTGAAAATAATGAAGATTTCAAAAAAGATATTACGGAACAGGGAATAGTATTTCCGAAGATAAATCCCCCTCACGAAGTTAAATATGAGTTTGATGATAAACTAAGTTTATTATTTGATAAGACTATTTCAATGCTTACATCAATGGATGAACACTTAAATCCGTTTGATGGATTAGGTTTTTACAGGTATAGAGCGATTGAATATTTAATAAACGAGGAAGACCGTAAACGCTATGGAGATGTAAGAGCTATTTCAAATAGGCTCTCTGCCATTATGAAAACGCTTTTGGTTAAACGCTTGGAAAGTAGCTTTTATGCGTTTAAAAAATCATTGTCAAGACTTCTCACCAATACCAAACACATGATTAAGATGTTTGAAGAGAATAAGGTATATGTTGCTCCCGATATTGATGTCAACAAATATCTTAATGAAGGTGATGAAGAAGGTTTGGAACAGAAAATCAATGCGAAAGGTGGAAATAATCAGGTATACACAAAAAATGATTTCAAAGAGGACTTTTTAGAGTTCCTGAAAGAGGATAAAAGAAAAATTGAGCAATTAGTGCAAGAATGGTCAGAAATCACTTATGACCCAAAATTAGATAAGTTTATTACTGATCTGAAAACCAGTTTTCTAAATAAAAAACACAATCATTCAGGGAAACTTGTTGTATTCTCAGAATCAAAGGAAACCATTGAATATGTGTATGACCGCTTGACAGAAATTGGCGTAAAAAAGATAATCACAGTAAGTGCCGAGAATCGCAAAGATAGATTCCCTGTTATTTTAGAAAATTTCGATGCCAATCAGGAAAAAGAAAGCTGGAAAAATGATTACGACATTATTTTCACAACCGAAGTTTTAGCAGAAGGCGTAAACCTTCACAGGTCTAATGTTTTAATAAATTACGATGTTCCTTGGAACTCCACTCGTCTGATGCAGAGAATCGGGCGTGTAAACCGTATCGGTACAGAAGCAAATCAGATCAACGTTTTCAACTTTTATCCTTCTGATAAATCAGAAAATCAGATTAAACTTACAAGTACATCAATTAAAAAGTTGCAGGCTTTTCATTCGGCATTTGGAGAGGACAGTCAGATTTACTCTCAATTAGAGGAAGTTGGCGAAGCTGGTCTGTATGGTTCAAAACTAAAAGAAGAGGTCAATGAAACCTTACTTTTTCTACAAGAGTTGAGAGAGTTTAAAAAGAATAATCTTAAACAATTTAATCAGATAAAAAGCATTCCTAAAAAATCCCGAATTGCGAGAGAAGCAAAAAATGTGGAATCATTTATCAACGTAGACAACGCATCAATTACTTATATCAAAAGTGAAGGGCATCCGGGAGTTTTTTATAAAACAGATGAAAAAAATATCGTTCACGAACTTACTTTTGTGAATGCAGCTAAGATATTCAAAGCATCCATAAAAGAAAAAGCAGTAAAACTTCCGTCTAATCATCACAATCAGGTGGCGAAGGCATTAAATCACTTCAAAACTGTGGCTAAAAATACAGAGACTAAAAATGTTACTAAAGCACAGCTTTCTGCTACGGAAAAGAAAGTAATAAAGGATTTGGAATATTTTATAGGGATAACAGATAATTCATTCTTCAAAACGCAGATGCAAAGAGCCCTAGACGAAATATACAAAGGCTCACACAGGCAACTGCCTAATAACATTAAAAAGTTTATGAAAGAAAACACGGAGAACGACCCTCATAAGGTAATAGCCAATTTATATGACAACGTACTAAAAGGAATGAATTTTAGTGATACGGCAAGAATTAAAGAGCAAAGAGCTTCTCTGTTTAGTAAACCACAAATAGTGATTTCAGAATCTTATATCGAAAGCAAATAATGGAAAATATATTACAGCAAATATTTACTTCAGAATACGACAGAACCTCATTTGAGGATAATGTGCTAAAGCCTATATTCAAAGAGTCGGCTCAAAAGTTTGTTTTGTATGATAAGGACGGCGAGCAGGAAATTACGTTAACAGAAACGGACTTGCGTACAGCAAAGAGAGTGGTCAAATATGGCGAATTTACCACGCACGATAACCGAAAAGTTGAACTATACGAAATTACAGTAGAAGACTTTAGTAAGGTTAAAATTGCTCGTGTCGGATTAGGGGCATTGGTAAAAAAACTCATTATAGGTAATAACGCTGTGTTTGCGACCTTTCGATATGAGGATACGAGAGATAAGCATTGGCGTTTTTCATTTATCGCCTACGATAGTTTTTTTCAGGATGGACAGGTGCAAACTACCGAAACCAATCCTAAACGTTATACTTATGTTTTCGGAGACGAACACGAAACGTATAGAACAGCTACCGACCGATTTTTAGAACTGGAAAGCAAAAATAAAATTAAGGTCAAAGATATTCAGGATGCTTTTGCTGTGGAAGCAATGTCTAAAGAATTTTTTGATGAGTACAGAGAAACACACTATGCAAAATTTATTAAATACCTTACAGGTGATGAATTTATAAAAAAAGGTGGAAAGTATGAATTAGTTCCTGTTCAAAACCCATCACCGTTTTTGGCATCGGTATTTAATGGGGATAAGGTTACCGCTCGTGACTTTTGTAAGAAGCTATTAGGGCAAATTGTCTTCCTATATTTCTTACAGAAAAAAGGATGGATGGGATCTCCTACGGGGAATTACAAAAATGCCGATGGTGACAAGAATTTTATGCAAAATTTCTTTATTCAATCTGGTGCTGACGATACATTTTATACGGTTTGGCTAACAAAATTATTTTATGAAACCTTAAATAAAGAACGTGAAAATGATGATTTTGAAATGCCCGATAAGTCTATCGTTAAGATACCATATCTAAACGGAGGATTGTTTGATAAAGAATCGGACAAACACGATTTGCTCACTTTTCCTAAAGAATTGTTTGCTGATTTATTCGGGTTTTTTAACCGTTTTAATTTTACCATTTACGAGAACAGTCCTGAAGAGCATACAGTAGCCGTAGATCCTGAAATGTTAGGGCATATTTTTGAAAACCTACTGGAAGACAATAAAGACAAAGGTACATTCTATACACCTAAGGAAATCGTGCATTATATGACACAGGAATCGCTGATTGAGTACTTGGCTACCCATATAGGTGAAGACAAAAAAGAAGGTATTGATTTGTTTGTAAAACAAAAAACTAAAGAAAAATTATCTGTCGAACAACTCAATGAAATCAATAGTTTACTGGATAAAGTAAAAATCTGCGATCCGGCAATTGGTTCGGGAGCTTTCCCTATGGGATTGTTGCAGGAAATTTTCATGCTCAAAGAGAGAATTGCATTTGATTTAGGTTTTTCTGTTTGGAGTCCTGCGACGGTCAAAGAAAATATTATCCAAAACTCTATTTATGGCGTAGATATAGAAAAAGGAGCTGTTGATATTGCACAATTGCGATTTTGGTTGAGTTTGATCGTTGATGCTGATGTTCCCAAAGCATTACCCAATCTTGCCTATAAAATAGTAGTTGGAAACTCATTGGTAAGTAAGTTCGAGGATGAAGTTATAGAAATTGATTGGAGTACAGACAGTGCAAAAGGCGGATTATTTGCTCAGGAACTGATCGAAAAGAAAATAGACCTTTTAAAGCAAATCTCAGAAAAGCAAAAATCATACTTCAAAGCCAAAGGACAAAAAAAGGAAAAATTAGCAAAGGAAATACGTGCCCTAAAATTAGACATACTTTCTACGGAGCTAAAAGTCATGATCGAAACCAAAGGGACAATACTCGACAAAAATGCCAAACCTACCAAAAAACAAATGGATGGCTTTTTACAAACCGAAGGATGGCGTAAGGCTTTAGCTAAAATACAACATTTAAAAAATAACGATGAGCCTTTCTCACACTTTGATTGGGCTTTGGACTTTCCTGAAGTTATGAATCCTCTTATAAAAAAAGAAAAAACAGGATTTGATATTGTAATTGGTAACCCACCTTGGGTATCAATGAAAGGAAAACATGGTTTAGAAGAATCAAAACGGAATGATTTATCAGAATTAATGGCAAAATATGATGGTAATACTTCAATGCCAAATCTTTTTGAATATTTCATAAAAAAATCATTAAACAGTTTAACAAAAGATCATTCAATATTTTGTTTTATTATTCCAGATCGTTTAGGTTTTAATATTTCATATACAGATTTAAGAACTGAAATTCTTCCAAAATATCAAATCCTAGAGATTGTCTATAAATGGAAGTTTGTCGGCATTATTGCCGATACAATGACCATGCTTGTAAAAAAAACTATACCTTATAAAGGTATAAGAATAAAAAATAGACCTGAGCTTGAATCTTTCGAATTTAGTTCTGAAGAAATAAGATCCAATGCAAATATTGAGTTCCGAGGATATGATGATTTTCATACTCGTAAAGTTATAAAGCATATAAAAGACAATTCTAATCATTTAGATGACTTTGTTAACTCCACATCAGGATTTGGAGGGAAATCAAACTTATTAACTAGTTTTAGAGAAAGTCCAACTCAAATAGAAGTTTTAAAAGGGAGCTGTATAAATAGATATAAAATATTAAACAAACTTTATTTTGATTTTAAAGCTGAAAACCTAACAGGTAGAACAAAAGATAAAAATAAACTTGGTAAAAAAGAGAAAATTCTGTTACGTAAAACAGGCAATAGAATTTTAGCAACATATGATGATTCAGGAAGTTACCCTGAACAATCATTGTACTTTTTATACGATTTTCTTATTAGTCCTATCTTTATTTTGGGATTATTAAACTCTAAATTGATTACTTGGTATTATTTAAATCAATTAGTAACAAATGAAGACAGTACTCCACAGCTAAAAAACTATCACCTAGATGTTGTACCTGTAATTAAGCCAAAGAATATTGAAATATTCAAAACTATAGCTATGGAATTACTAATTCTCAATAAAGATTCTATTGCAAAAGTTAATGATATAGTCCCAAATTCTCACATTGCAGAAGTTTTTGAGGAGGTTATTGACGCCTTAATTTTTGAATTATATTTTCCTGCTCAATTTAGAGAAAAGGATATAGAAATTGAAAAATATGCTAATAGTATTTTTAAGTCTATTGATGGTTTGAGCGACGAGGAACAATTGAGAACTATTCGGGAAACTTACCAAATATTACGAGAAAAAGACAATCCTCTTCGCAATCAAATTAAGTTAATGAAGATAGAATTAAAAGAACTCCTATTGCCTATTTTAAGTGTATAGTTATGCAAAAGATTAAATCCATCACGTTACGTAATTTCAAGTATTTTTATGGAAAAGAAACGGAGCAACCACAAAACAAAATAGAGTTAGACAAAGACAATTTATTACTCTATGGTGAAAACGGTAGCGGTAAAAGTTCTATTTATTGGGGATTATATACCTTTTTGCAAAGTGCCATTAAAGATCCTCGCTCTGAAATAGAAAAGTATTTTGATCCAAGTGATAACCAAAACCTTCGTAATCGTTTTGCTCAACCAGACGATGAATCAGGAATTATTGTAGAGTTTACAGCACCTTCAGGCGGTACTATAAAAGAACTCAAAAGAAACACTGATAGAACATATAGTATCAACACGTATAAAGACACTTTTACCGAAAGAGCTTTGATAGGTAGTGATTTTATCAATTACAAATTCCTATCAAAAATCTATGATTTTCGGAACAGTGAGCATATTGATTTGTTTGAGATGTTTGAGCGGGACATTTTAATGTTCATTGATTTTGAAGAGACTTACACCGAACACGATGGAACGCTTTCAACAAAAACATATGCCAGCGATTGGTGGAAGTTTATCTGTGAAGGTCATAAAAGTTTACCCAAAAACACAAACAAAATAGCCGAACGTACAGATCAATATATCCGATATCAAAATGAAACTATACCAAAATTTATAGCATTACTCAAAAAGTTCCTGTTAGATATAACACAAGGAGCAAATGATTTTTTGGAGAAGGAATTTAAAGAAGATTTCAGTATAAAATTTGATACTGATTCTATAGAGTGTGTTTTTAATAAGCGAATAGATGGCAAGAACAAGCAAAAAGATGGCAAATTGCATAAGCCAAAAATTCCGCTACAAGTTATTTTTAATCATAATAGTTTAGCTGAAGCCGACAAAAAGATTATCAAGCCACATACATTTCTAAACGAGGCTAGATTAACGGCAATTGCTATGGCTATTCGATTATCAATCTTAGACCGAAGACCCGAATTTGCAAACTCAGCAAGAATTCTTGTTTTAGATGACCTGTTATTGAGCTTGGATATGAGCCACAGAGACAAGGTTTTAGATATATTATTGAGCCCTGCGTTCATAGATACCTATCAGATTCTTATTTTAACTCATGATAGAGCTTTCTACAACATGTGTAAGAACAGAATTCAAGACCGATATGAGAAAGGATGGATTTTCAAGGAAATGTATCAACATCAGACGGATTCAGGAATCCCGTGCCCATTTGTACCAGAACAAAGTAATTATTTAGATTTAGCAAAAAAATATCTTAAAGAGTTCGATTATCCTGCTAGTGCTAATTATTTGAGAAAGGAAACAGAAAGGGTTTTCAAATACTTATTACCTAGAAATCTTTCTATATACTTTAAAGAAGATAAGGGGATGATAACATTACAATTAGATAATCTCATTTCTAACTTTTTAAAGTATTTCAAAGAATTGGGAGGAAACATAGAGCCATTTACAAAAATTAAAGAGCATAAAGATTTACTTCTAAATCCTCTGTCACACGATAATACGGAGTCACCAATTTACAGAAGAGAACTTGATAATATTATCGAGATATTAGAGAAACTAAACCAATTGAAAGTTTATACTATTGGACTGTCTGACACCGATGATCTTTTACCATTCGAATTACGTGAAATCGATTCAGATGGTAACGAATGGAGGTATTTATTTTCTGTAAAGGAAACTTTTCGAGCACTGAGAGATTTGAATAATCAGTGGTTTATTTCTAATCCTGAAAGTCGTTTTATAAAGAGAAAAAATGTTTCTCAAAATCAACCTTTTCAAGATTTAGAAAGTAGTATAAAACTAGAGCAGGGATATGGAAATATTAGACATGCTTTAGGAATTAAAACAAAGGTAGCTGACAATGCAAAAGATTTAAAAGAAATTATCTTTAAAGATGGGCAAAAATTAATTGATATTCTAAATGCCTGATGAAGCGTTTTTTAATCTTGAGCAATAAAATCCGAACATATAAATTGTATCTTTACAGATTGGAAGCAGTCGATGTTGTTTGTTTTAAACAAATAAAAATAGTATGAATTTACCAGAAAACATAGTACAACCATTTTCACAAGGTCTACAAAAATTAGGCTTTGAGGGAGATGATTTACTGTTTTTGGTTGACGATCAAAATCTACCTGAACCGCTTCTGAAATTCCATTTGGAAACAGCAAAAGATTTGGGAGCTTCTGCTGTATATTTTCGATTACAGTTAAACGGAAGCTACAAACCACAGGTTTATCTTTTCGATTTTACAGAAAAGAGTCTTAACGAAGAGGATACCTCAATTGCAGATATACAAACCAATCTTTGGAGCAGTGGAGAAGTGCCGTTAGCCTGTTTCTTTTTCAATACCGAAATAAAAATAGTTGACTGTACAAAACACGTTACAAAAAAGTTTCAGCCGGAATACTTAATATCTGATTTGAATTTGGTGGGTAAAGCCCACGATTTGTACAATGAACAATTTGCCGTCAAAATTAAAACAGGTCTTTTTTGGGAACAGGAAGAGCTAAAAAAGAAATTCAAGTTTCAAAACTCCGCTTATGATACGCTGATAAAAAATATCAGAAGCGTAAGCGAGAAATTAAAAACAACTCATTCCGATTCTGCATCTTTAATCAATAAGATTATTGTACAGGCAATACTTATTAAATACTTAGAAGAACG
Source organism: Bergeyella sp. (assembly GCA_031987605.1). GTDB lineage: Bacteria > Bacteroidota > Bacteroidia > Flavobacteriales > Weeksellaceae > JAFAGO01. Next base: position 175,266 of record DALZZF010000001.1, read on the forward strand.
CATTGATACCAATGGTAATAAATTGTTATCTGAAAAGTATTTCAAGAAATATGATAACGCCAGTACTTTTAATGAGGTTCTTCGTAATAAGGGCAAATTCGTTGATCTGTTGATTGATTTGAATCAAGATTTCAACGGAAATGTATTTACCTGGACTGAGGAAGAGCAAAAACAATTACAATCCTTAGATTTAAACATTCTTGCAGACTTTTTATCAACTGACAAAACAGACATCAGTTCACAACAAGCTGTATTTGAGTTTGATCTACGATATTTTGAGTTTAAATATATCCCAGTAGAGTTAATCAGTCGCTTGTACGAGGAGTTTTTGGGAGAAGATAAACAGGAGAAAGGATTATTCTATACACCTTCTCATCTTGCTAAATTATTAGTTGATGAGTGTATTCCTTTGAAGAAGTATGAAAGCGTAAATCTTAAAGACTTTAAAGTATTAGACCCAGCTTGTGGTTCAGGAATTTTTCTGGTAGTCACTTTTAAGCGATTGGTTCAGATTTGGAGGCTTCAAAATGAAATGAAGTTTCCTGACATTAAGGATTTAAAACCTTTATTGAAAAATATCTACGGAGTTGACAAAGAGGAACAAGCAATAAAGTTAGCTTCTTTTAGTTTAAGCTTGGCTCTTTGTAACGAGCTAAATCCAATAAAGATCATCAATGAATTACGTTTTGACGATCTAACAGAAGATAACCTTATCTGGTCAGACTTTTTCCAATGTGATTCTATAAAAGGCAAAAAATTTGATTTAGTAATTGGTAATCCACCATTTGTGAGAGGTGCCATTTCCAACTATTCCAATAAATGGATGTTGGAAAATAAAAGTGTTACTATTCCACAAGGACAGATTGCTTTAAAATTTTTATCAGAAGCTTTTTCGTATTTGAAAGAAAATGGCTTGTCTTGCCTTATTATTAAATCTTCGGGATTACTTTATAACAGCACATCCAACGATTATAAAAAGGCATTATTCTCAAATTACAACGTTGTCCAGTTTTTCGATTTCACCTCGTTAGCTGAGGGTAAATCTTTGTGGGATAATGGAGCAAGAGTTGGTTCCGCTGCCATTTTTGTCAGAAATGAAAAGCCAGATTTCAGTAAGAACCTTTTACATCTAACTTTTAGACGTACAATCGCTACTAAAGAACGTATCTTTTTTGAGATTGATGATTATGATTTTCATTTCGTAAACAGACAAACAGCTATCAATAATGAGTTTGTTTGGAAAAATAACTTACTTGGGGGAGGAAGAATTAGGAATCTTGTAGAGAAGGTACAGACACTACCGAAACTCAAAGATACCTTAGACGATAATAATAGTATCCTCGAAGAGGGATTTGAAATAGGAAGTAAACAAAACTTATCTCCAGACTATATATATGATATACCATTTTTAACAACAAAAGGTATTAGTGAAAATAGTATTTCTTATGATTTATTATCTTCCATAACAAAGGAAACTAAATTCTCGAAAATACCTAAAGAGGAAGCTTTCTTAGCTCCCAATTTAATAATATGGGAAAATATCGGAGAAAACCGATTTCCTATATTTTTAAATGAAACTTCATTCTCTTTTAAAAGAAGGATAGTTTCTATCAAATCATTAGATAATGATAAATCGTTTTTAAAAAACATCTACAATTCTTTTGAGAGTTATTACAGCTTCTATAAGTTTTATTTTCTTGCCACCAGTGCAGAAACATTAATTAATCGAAACAACACGTTTCTTTTAAAGGATTTAAAGAATATTCCTTTTATTCAAGACAACTCTATCTTTTCTGATTATGATTTGAATATAATAAATGACTGTATTACTTTTCAGCAAAGTTTCTTCATCAATGGCGAAGGATCCAAAGCTACTTTTCCAATCAAAGGAGAAAAAAATATAAAGTCAACCATTGAGAAATATGGCTTTGAATTTTCAAGAGCATTAAACACCGTTTATGGAGAAAATAATGGGCGAGAATTTAGGTTGAGTGATGTAGTGGAATTAAACAATTCGTTGATAGCAACTGTATTTAAGTTTGATACAGAAAACACTAAGCCAATCTTTCATAAAGACCTATCGAAACTGAATATTGAAAATCTAACAGACAATGTGATTTCTGAGCAGCTGTCTATAAAAAGGATAATTAAACTATACCCACAAAAGGATACTATTGTTTTTATTAAGCCTAATCAATATCGATATTGGCTTTCTCTTACAGCATATCGTGATGCTGACAAATGTTTCTCTGACTTCTCAAATGCAGGTTTTTAATGATAGCAGAGGATAACATATTTAATCTTTCTCAACCTAATATTGAACTTCCTCAAAATAGGATGATTCTTCTTGCAAAAAAATGTATGGTGGAAACTGTTGTACATTTCAAATCATACTTAAAATCGGAATTTCATACGAAAAAGAAGTTAAGTGAAAATGATTTGACCCAACTCTATACAAAGCAAGCACAAATACATATCAGAAAGAAAGATTACCCATTTAATATTGAGGGACAATATCAAGATGTTTATAATCAAAGTAAAGGATTTTCAGATTTTTTCTTTTATCCAAATGAACAGAATGTAGAACTTTCCTCAATATACTCTGTCGAAAGTAAACGGTTACCATCTCCCGAGAAAAAGCGAGAAAAAGAATATGTTATTGGTGACAATAATAACGGAGGTATTGAAAGATACAAAACCGAAAAGCACGGTAAAAGTTTATCCGAATGCGGTTTGCTTGGTTTCGTAGAGGACAAAGACTTTAAGCATTGGAATGCCACAATAAATGGTTGGATTGATGATTTATCAAAACTTCCCCAAACAACTTGGAAATCAGACGAAATTCTTTCGGAAACTGATGATAATACTGATTACTGTATTTTGAAATCCATAGCATATAGGGCGTCTAATAAGGTTAATCTAACTCATTTATGGGTTTTAATAAATTGATATACGCAAATTAAAAATCGAGGGCTAACTGTTCAAAATTTTCAAGCGAGTATTTAGAAATGTTTTTTTGTATATTTGCTATGAGCTAACGGAAACGTGTTGAAAAGCAAAGCAATAAGCACCGTTACCAAATCGTTACCTTGTAATCTTTGATTATCCACATAAGAGCCTTGTATTCAACTAATAGGGCTTTTTCCTGAAAACTTTAAAATACAGTTTTTTGTTTTTTTTCAAAAATTAATGTGTATTAAAGAATCTCTAAATTTTCTTTTTATTAAGATGCTGGCATAAGGGCAGGAATAAGAAATTTTAAAGCAACTAATGGAATAATTAATGTAGGATTCATTTAATAACTGGTATCGTTATTTTAGAACTAGACAGAACAACTTTTCCAATATTTCGTTAATAATAAATAATTATTTTTGATGTTAGAAAAATGGATGTTCTTGCTGTGTCGTTATAAGATTATGGTTCTATAAAATAGTAAAGAATTAAGGTGTTCCCCCTTTTGTTCCCCCTTTAAAATAAAAAACGCTGAAAATCAAATGATTAACAGCGTTTTTTGTACCCCAGACGGGACTTGAACCCGTACGTCCTTGCGGACACAGGATTTTAAGTCCTGCGTGTCTACCAATTCCACCACCAGGGCGTTGGTTTGAGCGAAAAACGGGGCTCGAACCCGCGACCTCAACCTTGGCAAGGTTGCGCTCTACCAGCTGAGCTATTTTCGCATAAAAAAATTTCCAAAATTGCTTTCAGAAATTTTTTTTATTATGTGCGGATGAAGGGACTCGAACCCCCACGCCGTGAAGCACCAGATCCTAAGTCTGGCGTGGCTACCAATTACACCACATCCGCAAAAAGTAAAAGAACGTTTTCTTTTTTGTGAGTGCAAATATATACTTTTTTTATCGTTCAATACAAATTATTTTTTAAAAAAATTATTTCCCTTCGTTAAAGTAATTACATTTGGATTTCCTATTTTTACATCCTTAATACGAAAATGAAATGGAATTACAAGGAACCGTAAAGAAAATAACAGGCACTCAAACCTTTGCATCTGGTTTTCAGAAAAGAGAGCTCATCCTGCTTACTCAGGAGCAATATCCGCAACCGATCAGCATTGAGTTCCTTCAGGACAAAATTAATCTTCTGGATAATGTAAATGAAGGAGAAAATGTAAAAATCGGAATCAATATCCGTGGAAGAGAATGGACCAATCCTCAGGGTGAAGTTAAATATTTTAACTCCATCGTTGGCTGGAGACTGGAAAAAGTGTACGATAATCAAAATGCAGAACCTACAACCGCTTCGCCTCAAACATCTGCTCCAAGTGCTGCCGCAAGTACAGATCCTTTCGAGGATGAAGAAGACGATCTTCCTTTTTAATAAGGATTCGAGATAGAATTAAATCCCTGCACCGTGTCCGGATGTAGGGATTCTTTATAAAATATTGGCTCATGAACGTATACAAAATTATTGAACCGAAATCCCCAAGAATACCGATTCTGGTCAGTGTTCCTCATGCAGGAATTTTATTTCCGAAAGAAGTTCTTGAGAAAATGGATCCCGAAAAAGCAGCTTTTCCGGAAGATACAGATTGGTTTGTGGATCAGTTATATGGGTTCTGTTCAGAAATGGGAATTACCATGATTGTCGCAAATTACAGCCGTTGTGTAGTGGATTTAAACAGGGATCCGAACAATATACCTTTATATAAGGATGGCAGAGTAATTACCGATGTGGTTTCGGTAACGGATTTTAACGGAGCCCCGATTTATAAAGATGAATACAAGCCGAACGAAACAGAAATTCAAAACCGTTTGGATCACTATTTCTTTCCGTATCATCATAAAATAGAAGAAATACTTGCCGATCTGAAAAAGGAATTTGGTGTTGCATTGCTCTTTGATGCGCATTCCATAAAGAAAAATGTTCCCGGAATTCAGAAAGACGATTTTCCCCAAGTGATTTTAGGCGATAATGATGAAACTTCTGCTCATCCGGAATTAATTCAGACTGCTGTTGAAAGTCTCTCCGGAAAAAGCTTCAATTTTTCGCATAACTTTCCTTTTAAGGGAGGTTTTATTACACGGTCTTTTGGCAAACCGGAACAAAACATTCACGCTTTACAGTTGGAAATGACAAAAACCAATTATATGAATGACTCGGAAACAGAATATGATCTGGAGAGAGCAGAAAAAATTCAGCAGATTTTAAAAATAACGCTCCAAAATCTGACGGACAAACTTTTAAAACTAAAATTTTAGGTGAAAGCAAATTCATATACATTTAAAGCAATTCTAACAGATAACGGCTGGCTTGAAGATGCAACGGTAAATATTGATTCAGACGGGAAGATCCTTTCTGTTGAATCTTTAGAGAATTCAGATTCCGAAAAGATCAATGGTTTTGCACTTCCGGGATTTCAGAATGCCCATTCGCATGCGTTTCAATATGCGATGGCGGGATTGGCGGAATATTTTGAAACTGACACCAATCCTGATGATTTCTGGAGCTGGCGCGATGCCATGTATCGGGTTGCGCTTTCGCTTTCGCCCGAACAAATGGAAGATGTTGCCGCAATGTTGTATGCCGCAATGTTGCGCCACGGTTACACTTCGGTTGCCGAATTTCATTATGTTCACCATCAGAAAGACGGCACGCATTACGAAAACCTTTCCGAATTGGGTGAGCGTTTGGTAGCCGCAGCCAAAAAAACCGGAATTCGGATTACGCTGATTCCCATGTTCTATCAGAAAGGGAATTTCGGCATGGAACCCAATGAACTTCAACGACGATTTATCTTTAAAAATTTTGATGAATATCTTCAACTTTTGGAAGCCAGCAAAAAGTCCGTTTCTTTTTATGAAAAAGCCAATCTTGCGGTTGGATCGCATTCTTTAAGGGCGGTTCAGAAGGATGATCTTATCGAAACTGCAAAACTTTCGTCGGAATATCCTTTTCACATTCATATTGCGGAACAGTTGAAAGAAATTAAAGATTGTGTGGATTTCTACGGAAAACGCCCTGCAGAATGGTTGCTGGAAAATACAAATGTCAACGAAAATTTCAACCTGATCCATTGCACACATCTGAATGATTTTGAAGTGGAGCATATTGCAAAATCCGGAGCCAATGTCGTTTTGTGCCCTTCCACAGAAGGAAATCTTGGAGATGGCAGATTTCGTTTTGCAGATTATCAGAATTGTAAGGGGAACTGGAGCATCGGAACGGACAGCCAGATTTCGGTGAATCCTTTGGAAGATCTGCGGATTCTGGATTATGGTCAAAGAATTTATACACACAGAAGAGATACTTTTTTCAAAGAAAAATCGGGAGACAGCGGTTTTAACGCCTTAAAAACGATTTGGAAATCCGGAAGAAAAGCAATGAACTTTCAAAATGAAAGATTTTTCAAAAAGGGCGATTATTTTGATGCGGTTGTTTTTGATGCAAAAGCACCTTTGCTGGCTTCTTCTTCCTTGAAAAACCTTTGCAATACCATTGTTTATGCATCCGATCAAAGTCACATTCTGGGAACGATTATTTCCGGAGATTGGTTGGTGAAAGAAGGAAAACATCGGGGTTTTGATGAAATTTCAAGTAAATTTATCCATACTTTAAACACGTTAAAAATCAGATAATTCGAAAAATGGTTTGGCTGAATCCTGATGAAATCTCCTTTCCCGATCCCGAATTTTATTCCGGAGAAGAAGGGATTATTGCGGCAGGAGGTGATCTTTCTCCGGAAAGGATTTGGTTTGCCTATCAGAACGGAATTTTTCCGTGGTTCAATCCGGGTGAAGAAATTTTATGGTGGTTTCCGGATCCGCGTTTTGTGCTTTTTCCTGAAAAAATATACATTTCCAAATCCATGAAAAAAATATTGGCTCGAAATGAATTTACCTTTACTGAAAATCAATGTTTTCGAGAAGTTATGGAAAACTGCATGAATGCAAACCGCAAAAATCAGGACGGAACATGGATTTCTGAAGAACTGATCCACAGTTATGAAATTCTTCATCGTGCCGGAAAAGCAAAATCCGTTGAGGTTTGGCAAAATGAAGAATTGGTTGGTGGTTTTTACGGGATTGAAGTCGGAAAGGTATTTTGTGGCGAAAGCATGTTTGCAAAAGTGAGCAACGCCTCAAAAGCGGGATTTATTCAATTTGTAGAAAAATACAGAGATCGATATTCCTTAATCGACTGCCAGTCGCATACCGAACATTTGGAAAGTTTAGGCGCAGAAATGATTCCTGCAAAAAAATACCTGAAAATTTTAAAATCCTCACAACATGAATCCTGAAAAAGAAAAATGGCTGTTGCTGATTGTGCTTTCGATTATTTGGGGTTCTTCTTTTATCCTCATCAAAAAATCGCTGGAACACTACAATCCGTACGAAGTTGGCGGTTTGCGCTGCTTAATCGCAGGTTTGCTTTTGCTTCCGTATGGTGTACTCAATATTAAAAAATTTCCGAGAAACAGAATAAAATGGCTGATTCTGGCCGCAGTTACCGGAAGTTTTGTTCCGATGTTTCTTTTTCCGATGGCTGAAACCGAAATCAGCAGTATTATCGCCGGAATTATTAACTCCATGATGCCGATCTTTGTCATTATAGTCGGATCAATTTTGTGGAAATTTGAGACCACAAAACGCCAGATCATTGGTGTTGGCATTAGTTTTTCCGGAGCGTGTATTCTGGCATTTGGTTCAGGAGAAAGCGGAGCTTTAAAAGTGGTTCCCATTCTATTGCTGCTGCTTGCGGTTTGTTTATATGCCATCAGTACAACGACGATTAAAAGCAAACTTCCGGATATTTCTGCCGGTGTTCTGTCGGCATTTGTTTTTGGGATTGTGCTTGTGGTACCGTCTTTAATTTCGATTGGCGTTGCCGGTTTTTTTCGCGATTTTGATTTTAGTGAAGGGAAATGGGAAGGGTTGGGCTATGTTAGCCTGCTTTCCATCATCGGGACTGGCTTGGCAATGATGCTTAATTATCGTATGCTCAGCATTTCTTCGCCGCTGTTTGCCTCTACGGTTACGCTTTTAATGCCCGTGGTTGCGTTGGGCTGGGGCTTGTTGTATGGAGAAAAAATAACGACAATTCAGTTAATTGGCGGAGTCATTATTATCGCCGGATTAATTTTTCTTCGGGCAAAAAACAAAAAACTGCAGTAGCTCATAGAACCATGCAGTTTGAAATAAATCTAATAAAAAGTAAAAATGAAAGGCGACAAAGATATGTTTTTATTTCATAAATGCAAACTTTTCATTGAAAATTTTAAGATGATTTTTGTTAAACCGGGTTGTTTAATAATTTTCCTAAATTAGCACAATGTTTATCAAAGAATATATTTCCAAAGATTATCCCGCTTTCAATGCTTCCGATTCTATTGAAGAAGCCAATGAAACCGCGAAAGAATTTGGATATTCCCATATTTTTGTAGAAAGGAAAGGCGTTTTTCTTGGTGCGGTCAGCCAGGCTTTTCTGGATGAAAGTCCGGAAGGAACTTTGGAAACGCTGGAAATTCATTTTGAAAAGTTTGCAATTTTGGATGACGGCAGTCTTTTGGATTCCATTAAGCTCTTTCATATTTTCAACGCAAATGTAATTCCCGTCATCAATAAAGAAGAAAAATATTTAGGATATCTTTCCTGTGATGATATTTTCAGTGAGTTTTCAAAATATCCGTTGTTTTCTGAAAATGGAGCGCTGCTTACGGTGCAAACCAATTCCGCACATTATTCCTTTACCGAAATTGCAAAAATTGTAGAGAGCAACAATGCGAAGATTTATGGTTGCTTTATCAGTTCCGTTCAGGAAAATTCCATTCAGATTACCTTGAAAATCAGCAATGAAAACCTGAGTTCTATTGATGAAACCTTTGAGCGGTACGGATACAGCGTTCTGCATAAATATTACAGCGACGAAAAAGAAGACCTGATGAAAGACCGATTTGGTTTTTTCCAGAAATATTTGGAATTTTAACATATGAAAGCAGCGATCTATACCCAGAAAAATGATCTGGACACTTTTCTTTATCTCAGCAAATTCATCAGTGAGCTGGATAAAAGAGGCGTGAAAGCTGTAATTTTTTCAGGCACCGCTGCATCCATGCAGTTTTCCAAAGAGTTTGAAACCTTCTCCAATAAAGATGATCTCCGGAGAAAAGGCGTGGAATTGTTTTTCACCTTTGGCGGAGACGGAACCATCGTAAATTCCCTGCTGTTTATTCAGGATACGGAAATTCCGATAGTTGGTGTAAATACAGGGAGACTTGGATTTCTGGCAAGTTTTACCAAAGAGGAAATTTTTGTGGAAATGGACGAGATTCTCCGTGGAGATTATGTGCTAAGCAAAAGATCGGTTATAGAAGTGTCATCATTAGGGAAAGGTCTGTTTTTCCCTTTTGCATTAAATGATATTACCATTTCAAGAAAAGAAACCACTTCCATGATTACAGTAGATTCATATATCAATGGTGAATTTATGAATGTATTTTGGGGTGATGGCGTTATCATTTCCACGCCAACAGGATCAACCGCCTATTCCCTGAGTTGCGGAGGTCCGATTATTTCGCCAAACAATGAGAATTTTGTGATTACGCCAATTGCACCTCACAACCTCAATGTGCGACCACTGATTGTAAATGATAACGTGGAAATCCGCCTGAAAGTGGAAAGCCGCGTTCCTCAATATTCGCTTTCGCTGGATTCCAGACTGATTCATATTGATACCAATGTGGAGATTATCATCCGCAAAGCAAAATTTAAAATCCTTCTGGTGCAACCTCAGAACATCAGCTTTTTTGAGACCATCAGGCATAAGCTCCTTTGGGGAAAAGACAAAAGAAATTAACACGGGAATGTGCACAAAAATTAGTAACTTTACATTCCCTAAAAAAAGTTTAAATACATATACTTATGAGCAGAATTTTTCCGGCAGGTGTTGCCACAGGTAATCTGGTTTCAGAAATTTTTCAGAATGCAAAAGAAAATCAGTTTGCGCTTCCGGCATGTAATGTGATTGGATCCAGCAACATCAACGCGGCATTGGAAACCGCTGCCAAACTCAATTCACCAATAATTATTCAGTTTTCCAATGGGGGAGCGGCATTTAATGCCGGTAAAGGACTTGGAAATGATGGCCAGAAAGCAGCTGTTTTAGGTGCTGTTGCTGGTGCAAAACATATTCATACTCTTGCAGAAGCGTATGGAGCTACTGTAATTCTTCATACCGATCACTGTGCAAAAAAATTATTGCCTTGGATGGACGGATTATTGCAGGCAAACGAAGAACATTTCGCAAAACACGGAAAATCATTGTATTCTTCCCATATGCTTGATCTTTCCGAAGAATCTTTGGAAGAAAATCTTGAAATTTCTGCCCAATATTTTGAAAGAATGGCTAAAATGGGAATGACCCTTGAAGTGGAAATCGGAGTTACCGGAGGTGAAGAAGACGGAGTAGATAATTCCGATGTGGATGATTCAAAACTCTACACACAGCCTGAAGACATTGCCTATACTTACGAAAAACTAAAAGCAATTTCTCCGAACTTTACCATTGCAGCAGCATTCGGAAATGTACACGGCGTGTATAAACCGGGGAATGTAAAACTGACTCCGAAAATTCTTGACAATTCTCAGAAATATGTGGAAGAAAAATTCGGAACCGGTCCTAAACCAGTGAATTTTGTATTCCACGGAGGATCAGGATCAACATTATTGGAAATCAGAGAAGCCATCGGTTACGGTGTAGTGAAAATGAATATCGATACCGATTTACAATATGCATACCTTGAAGGAATCCGTGATTATGTACGCTCAAAAGGTGACTACCTGAACGGACAGATCGGAAACCCTGAAGGAGACGATTCACCGAACAAAAAATTCTATGATCCAAGAGTTTGGGTAAGAAAAGGAGAAGAAACTTTCAGCAAAAGACTGGAAAAAGCCTTTGAAGACCTGAACAACGTGAACACGCTGAAATAATTATCAAACACGATTACAAATATGGCTTTTGACTGGTTTAAAAGAAAAGCAAAAAACATCACCACTTCCACGGAAGAGAAAAAGGATGTTCCCAAAGGACTTTGGCATCAAACGCCATCTGGAAAAATCGTAGAACACGAGGAACTCCGGAAGAATAATTTCGTTTCTCCGGAAGATGGATTTCATGTGCGCATCGGCAGCAATGAATTTTATGATATGCTTTTTGATGATAAAAATTACAAAGAGCTCGATGCCAATGTGGAAAGCGTGGATATGCTTAAATTTAAAGATACCAAAGCATACACCGACCGTTTGAAAGAAGTAAAAAGCAAAACCAAACTGAACGATTCCATCCGCAACGCCGTAGGAAAAGTAAACGGAACCGAAATGGTGATTTCCTGTATGGATTTTGCCTTTATCGGAGGATCTTTGGGTTCGGTGATGGGAGAGAAAATACGCAGAGCCATCGATTACTGCATTAAAAATAAACTTCCGTACATGATTATTTGTCAATCCGGAGGTGCCAGAATGCAGGAAGCTGCTTTTTCGCTGATGCAGTTGGCGAAAGTACAATCTAAACTGGCTCAGCTTTCAGATGCAGGACTTCCTTATGTGGCGTATCTTTGTGATCCGACTTTTGGAGGAATCACCGCCTCTTTTGCCATGACCGCGGATGTGATTATGGCGGAACCGGGCGCACTGATCGGATTTGCGGGACCACGTGTGATCCGCGAAACCATAGGTAAAGATTTGCCGGAAGGATTCCAGACTTCAGAATTTCTTTTGGAGAAAGGATTTGTGGATTTTATTGTAAAAAGAACGGATATTAAAGAAACCGTTTCCAAAACGGTGAATTTATTGTATGCAAAAGCATAAAAATTTGTAACAAATAAAGAAAAATCTCACCTGATTCGGGTGAGATTTCTTTTTCATGAGAAAAGCCGTAAAAGTTTTCATTCATGCGCTGAAATCATTGAGTTTCAGCAAGCTGATGAAGTTGGGGAAACTAACTTTACCACATCCGCTGTTTTCAATTTTAAGTGCTTATGCGACATTAAAAACATTTGAAATCGCAAAAAAATATTTTCCGGAAACCAATTCCTCCAATGGTGTGGGCAATGCCTTTCGACACGCCCTTTGGTGTTGCCTGATTATGATGTATTGCTGCAAAATTTCCTCACCCAAAAAAGCATTACAATGGTGCAAAAGAATGACCGATATGCATGAAGAACTCTTTCCCAACGAACCTTTGGAAACCAAAATGGATCTTCATAATAACGAAGTGGGAATGACTATTTTCATGGAAATGCTTCCGGGAATTCATCGCCAGTTTTTTGAGAAAAACTTTTTTATTGATGTTATTCTTGGAAAAGTAAAAACCGCAAAAGTGCTTGAAAATCTGAATGATAATTTCGGGAATGAACTGGTGTATTTAAAAAAATAGCAACAAAATTTGTATTTTCGTTTCACCAAATCCTTTTTCCTTTTACAATTCTGAAAAAATACAATGAAGAAATTCAAAAAACTCACCGTAAAAGTGGGCAGCAATGTTATTACAAAAGCAGACGGAAAGCTGGATATTACCCGAATTTCTGCATTGGTGGATCAGATTGCTGAACTTCATAAGCAGGGATTCGAAATCATTTTGGTTTCTTCGGGGGCTGTTGCTGCAGGAAGAAGTACGCTTACGCCCAAAAAGAAAATGCACGTGGTGGATGAACGTCAACTTTTCTCCGCAATCGGGCAGGCAAAACTTATGAATTATTACTGGGATCTTTTCCGCGAACATGGAATTGTGGTGGGGCAGGTTCTGACCACGAAAGACCATTTTTCAAACCGTAGAGGGTATCTCAATCAAAGAAATTGTGTGCGTGTAATGCTTGATAATCAGGTAATTCCGATAGTGAATGAGAATGATGCAGTTTCCGTTACCGAACTCATGTTTACCGATAATGATGAACTTTCCGGACTGGTTGCTTCCATGATGGATTCAGATGCATTGATTATTTTAAGCAATGTTGATGGTGTTTTTACAGGGATTCCTACGGATAAAAATTCCGAACTCATCCGAACCGTAAAAAAAGGAGAATCCATTTCCGATTATATTCAGAATACAAAATCCCAGTTCGGAAGAGGCGGAATGCTTACTAAAGAAAAGATTGCGCGAAAAATGACAGAAGAGGGAGTTGATGTCTACATCGCAAATGGAAAAACGGACGACATTATCCTGAATATTGTGAATGGAAAAAATAGTTTATTTACACATTTTGAACCAGTTACAGAAGAGGTTTCCAATGTAAAGAAATGGATTGCCCACAGCGATGGTTTTGCAAAAGGGGAAATTACCATTAACGAAAATGCAGAAAAAGCATTGTTCGGAAATAAAGCGGTCAGTCTTCTTCCTGTGGGAATTACCGCCGTCAAGGGAAATTTTGAAAAAGATGATCTGATTAAAATTTCAAATGAAACCGGAAAATATCTGGGAATTGGAAAAGCGGTATACAGCTCCGAAAAAGCAAATGAATTGCTGGGAAAGAAAAATCAAAAGCCTTTAATTCATTACGATTATTTGTTCCTGGAATAGATTGGTAATCAATATTTAAACCCAAAAATGAACTGGAAAGACGAAGTTAAAAAAGCATCTTATTCGCTCAATATTTTAGAAGAAAATGAAATCAATGAAGTCCTGATTTCTCTGGCAGATTCCATCAATGAAAATGTAGGTTTTATTTTGGAAGAAAATGCAAAGGATTTGGCGAAAATGGATAAGGAAAATCCAATGTACGATCGTCTTTTGCTTTCGGAAGATCGTTTGCAGGGAATCGCTTCCGATATCCGGAATGTAGTTTCTTTGCCATCCCCTTTAGAAAAAATATTATCCGAAACGATTCGTCCGAACGGAATGAAGATTTCAAAAATTACGGTTCCTTTCGGTGTGGTCGGAATTATTTACGAAGCACGGCCAAATGTAACTTTTGATGTGTTTTCATTATGTTACAAATCCGGAAATGTTTGTGTTTTAAAAGGCGGAAGTGATGCGTATTTGTCGAATCTCGCCATTGTTACCGTCATTAAAAACGTCTTAAAAAAATTCAATCTTAATGAAAATTTCATTACGCTTCTGGATGCCGGGCGTGAAGCCACAGCGGAATTAATGAATGCAGTTGGAACGGTGGATGTGATTATCCCAAGAGGTGGAAAGGGTTTGATCAATTATGTGCGCGAAAATTCGAGAGTTCCCGTGATTGAAACCGGAGCCGGAGTGGTGCATGTGTATTTCGATAAAGATGCGGATTTGGAAAAAGGAAAAAACATTGTGTTCAACTCCAAAACCAGAAGGGTAAGTGTGTGTAATGCGCTGGATTGTTTGATTATTCACGAATCGCGACTATCGGATTTACCCGAAATTACAAAGGATTTAGCCCAAAAAAATGTTGAAATTTTTGCTGATGAAGCATCGTTTTCAGTTTTAGATGGAATTTATCCTTCCGAATTGCTACAACACGCCACGGAAGAAAGTTTCGGAACCGAATTTTTGTCGTATAAAATGGCGATAAAAACCGTTGCCAATATTGATGAAGCCATTCAACACATCGCAGAAAATTCTTCTCAACATTCGGAATGTATCATCACAGAAAATTCCGGAACTGCCGCTTATTTTACCAAAAGAGTGGATGCGGCCTGCGTATACACGAATGTTTCCACCGCTTTTACGGATGGCGCACAGTTTGGCTTAGGCGCAGAAATCGGAATTTCCACTCAAAAACTCCATGCGCGCGGACCGATGGCATTGGCAGAACTGTGTTCTTATAAATGGATTATTTCCGGTGATGGACAAATCCGGAATTAGTTTTGCTCCGGAGGAGCAATATCTTTAGCAGGAGAATTAAGAATCTCACAATCAATAGAGTGCACTCCCAATATTATAGCTTAGAGTTTAATATTCTGATTTATAATTATTTAACCAATTTTTCTGGTTGATTTTTATTATAATTAAATTGGAATTAAAAGTAAAAAGAAAACTCCCCACTAGGATCACTATACAGTAGAGGATTATTCATTACATACCCGTACGTGTTGTAGTTTTGGGTGTTGTACGGATCCTGTATATTCTCATCAGCATTTAAGAATCTTCGTAGAAGTGGGTCGTACAATCTTCCGTTCATATGGATTAAGCCTACTTCTGCAAAATGTTCGTGAGAAGTATATCCTCTGTCTACTACAAGATTTCCATCAGATAAATAATTTCTGATCTGCTCCTTATCAGTTATGATAGCATTGTTGCCAATTTTCAGATGAGTCAAAGAGCCCCATGCATCAAAGTGTCTTTGTTCAAGATTATTGCCCGCTTCATCAGTAATGGCAAGAATACTGCCCAAATAATCCTTATGTAAAAACTTAAATGAACCGCTGCTCTCCGTATAGTTTTTCAAATATACAATATTGCTTTCATACGGTGTGCCACCAATGTATAGTAAATGCTTCTCTTGTACTATTTGGTATTTTTACCGTCACGGATTACAAATCCGCGACATCGGGGGCATTGCCCATACAACTTCCAAAAAATAATATTGAAAAAATTGACAATATTCTAATCATTTCTTTTGTTACCATTATGTGAATTTATTACGAGTTTGATATTGAAAATATGGATTCATTCCTGCTGATAATACTTTAAATTCTGGCTGTGGAGATATCCATTTATGAGCCGCAACATTTTGTATAGGATGCCTTATATGTCGGTCAGAGTCAATCCCAATTCTATAATTTCCCCAACCTACGTAAGCAGCACCTAATTACCAATCCGCCTTATATTTCTTCCACTCTTCCGGAATCTTTTGTGATTTTTGATAAACTAAACAGGTATATTCTGAAGGTTTAAATAATGTTTTAGGCATTTCTAATAAGTAAATTTTATCTCCTTCAATTTTTAATTTATAAGTATATATTTTTAAACTTCTGTCAGAAGAAAAAGAAGCTTCGTCTATAAAAAAAATATTATTTTTTTTATAGACTATCCCTCTATATCCTGTTACATTAGGATCAGGATTTAAATAATTAAAATTTCTAACCTTTCCATTTTTATAAAATTGTAGAAATGAAGGACTTATTAGACTTCTTTTTTTTATTTGATTGAATTGATTATCCGAATCGAATCTTTCAACTATTTCATATAAATAATTTATATCTATTTGCGAATAGATGGCATTATCAAATTTTTCTGCATTAGAAAATCTATAAGACTTTGACGGAACTTTAATGATGCCATCTTTTAACATCTGTTGTCCTATACAAGAGTTAAAAAAAAACAGTCCTATTATTGAAAAAAATCTTACTACCATGATGTGAATTTATTACGGGTTTGATATTGTAGATATGGGTTTATTCTATTTGACAAAACCAAGAATCCGGGCTGTGGAGATAACCAACTATGAGCCATAATATTTTGTATGGGATGTCTTACATGACGGTCAGAATCTATACCAATTCTATAATTGCCCCAACCTATGTAAGCAGCACCTAAACGATATCTTGGACCTTCTTCATAAACAAAACCATAAGGTAAAGTTGCTCCACCCATTGTTTTTAATACTCCATTTTTATTAGTATAATCCATCATATAAGGATCCCAGTCTTTATAACTTTCTTCTTTTCTTTCTCCTGTAAACAGATTAAACCCTGCATGGAAATCTCCTATGTTTATAGTCATTGCAGCAGTTCTCCAACGGTCGTTTCCATCACCTAATATTCCTCCTGCAACAGGTTTTTTATCAAACGGACTTCCATCATTCTCATAAGTTAAAGAAAAATCTCCGCTGCCTAATCCTATAATGCCTGTTTGCTGTTTGTGCAATCCGCTCCATTTATTAGTACCCAAACTAAAACTAAATGCTTTGCTGCTATAGCTAAACATCGCAGATTTTCTGTATTCCCAGCCGCTTGCTCCACTTCCTGCGTGTGCTCCGTAATTCATAATTCCAAAACCTGCATCTAAACTAAAATCTCCCATATGAAAGGTTGTACTTATACTCGCTCCAATACCAATTCCTTGCCCAAATGCAAAACTTGGGGAAACAAAAAATTTCTGTCCAAAAATTGTAGGTCTCCAAGAGAACTCGGGTAAGAATTGATTTACAAGAAAACTCGCAGTAGCTTGCCAGCTTGAAAAAACATTTCCATATCCTCCAAATAAGCCGGCCTTTATAGCAGCGTTAAAAATAGTTTTTAGAAACCCCACATTGCTACCATTTCCCGTTATTATTGCTTGTGCCATATACATAATAGTAGATACCACTACTGCTTGGCTTGCAGAAATAATGAATGCGGTAATGAGTGGTAAAAAAGCAAATTCCCCACTCGGATCGCTAAACATCAGCGGATTGTTCAGCACATAACCATATTTGTTGTAGTTCTGCGTATTAAATGCATCCTGTATGTTTTCATCAGCATTTAAGAATCTGCGTAATAACGGATCATACAAACGACCATTCATGTGGATTAAGCCTACTTCTGCAAAATGTTCGTGACTGGTGTAACCACGGTCTACTAAAAACTCATAGTTTCCAACGTTATTAGGATCTACCGTTGCACCGGCAATTTTAAGGTTGGTGAAATTGCCCCACGCATCATAATGCCGCTGCTCTATCGCATAGCCGTAATCATTTGTAATGGCTAAGATGCTTCCTAAATAATCTTTGTGTAAAAAGTGGTAGGTTCCCGTGCTTTGGCTGTAATTTTTTAAATAAACAATATTACTCTCATACGGTGTACCGCCAATGTATAGCAAATGCTTCTCTTGTCCCGTTTGGTTGTTCCGTATCACTTCATAACTACCATCCTCACTATAATATTTCGTAAACTTACCGTCATTTTCCTCTCCAAAATTACCTCCGTAGGTAACTTTCTGCCTCATAGAGGTCAATCCGTACTCAAAACGGACATCTCCTCTTACCCCGTTTATAAATACAGGGTCGTTGTTTTCGTTATAGCTGATTTTCTGCAACAGGTCGTTGGTATAGTTAGCGGCGCCTGCGGCATTCAGCATCATGGCTGTGGGCTGGTATTTTTTCTGTGCATTGCTAAAACTGAAGGTTCCCACCTGGTCATTTTGGGTAATCCTTCCTTTGTTGTCGTACACATTACGCTGCTGGTTTTGTGTAAAGGTTCCGGTTACGGGGTCTGTCCAGTTATAAAGGCGGTTGTTGTCATCATACTGGAAACTCTCGCTTATACTAAAATCACCACCCCGGAATCTGCTGTTCAGCTCGTTTTTTATAGCATCAAAACTATAATCAACATATAAAACGGTGTTGCCCGTATTTATCGATTTGTGGTCGATGTAATCCAAAAATCCGTTACCGGTATAATTGTTTTCAATATTTACCCCTCCTAATCTTGTCTTTGTAACCTGTCCTTTGTCATTTACTTCATTCAGCTGCCAAAGGATTTTACCTGTACCTTTTTCTTTTACACGGTACAGCTCGCCGTTCCATGCTTCGTATTCATTTTCTATGCTTACTTTGGTCAGGATTCCCGAAGAGTAGAGTTGCTTTTCATAAGAGGCAACCCGCATTTTATCGTCATAGGTAATGCCTTTTTTGATAAAATATTTTCCGTTGCTGTCTTCGTAAGAACTCAGCACTCTGCCAAAAGTGTCATACGTGATTCCGCTACTATATGCTTTTCCTAAAGATGTTCCGCTTTTCCCGGTAATCAGGCCTTTGCTGTTGTAGGTAAAATTAATGGTTTTATCCGTAGCATTTCCCGATGTGGTTTTTTCCGTTTGCGTCTGTAACTGCCCTTTATTGTTGTAGGTATATGTTTTTTCGCCTTTCGGACTTTTGGTTTTGGAAATGGCTCCCATAAAACCGTTGTACTCGTATTCGTAAATACCGTTGGAGGGGTCTTCAAAACGCGCTTTATTTCCCCAAATATCGTAAGTGGTTTTTACAATATTGCCTTCATAATTGGCTTCTGTATTTTCGCCCGCTGCATTGTATTTGAAGGTAATCGTTCCTCCCAAATCTTCGGAAGAAATGATATTGCCCAAAGGGTCTGCTGTTTGCTTTTTGAAACGGTTGTTCGCATTGGTCTCCGTAATGGTTACGGTACGACCGTTGTAAGAGGTCTCTACTATTTTTCCGGTAAAACCGGATGCTTTTACGGGACGGGAATACTCATCATACGAAATAGTATTCCAATGTGCCGGCGATGAGCCGGAGTAGGGTTCGGATTCTCCTGATTTTCTACCCAGAGGGTCAAAAGAAGTTTTCACGGAAATGTATTGTCCCTGCCCGAATTTTTTGGTTTTATTCAGATAGTTCTGCCCATATTTATTGGTATAGGAGAATTTCTGGTCTCCATCGGGGCTGTATTCAATAATTACAGTATCACCGTTTGATTCTTTTTTATACTGATAAGTGGTCGTTCCGGAAAGATTGATTTTGGAAGTCAGGAGTTTTCCCCAGCCGTCATAGGTGTTGGTGAGCACCACATCCAAAGGATCGGTTTGGGTAAGTACCTGTCCCCAATCATTGTAAGTAATAAGGGTCTCTAATCCAAGATTATCAGTTTTTTTGATGACAAATCTGCCTTTTGGATCATATTCTGCTTTTTCAGTTTTGGAATTTGCTTCGATAGCAAGCAATATTGCTCTTTGAAGTTTTCTTTCTTTTACATTTCCAAACCCATCATAATCATAAGTTTCCAGAAAATAGCCTTTATTGTTTCTGTTCCATGATTTTTTGGTTTTCAGCAGATTGTTTTCGTAGGTGTAGCTTTCTTTGGCTCCTTTGCTGTCGCCGTATACCGTCATTTTATCGGTTTTGGAAGCCGGACGGCCAATATAATAATCTTTCCCCGTTCCGGAAGGATTATGGATATAGGACAAGTCGGTGGTAGATATTGCAAAGTCGTTATTGATATTGGTAACAGTCTGAACGGGAAGATAATATTTTGTACTTCCCGGAATATCTGCATCATAAGTAATGGTATTTATTGTAGTAACGTCTTTTATAAAGTCTTTGGAAATGGACTTTATGGGTACGATAGCTTTTACAACTCCAGAAATATCTGTCCTATATGTGGTCTGCTTAAAAGAAAGTAATTGTGTATTATTTTCGGAGATATCAGCAGGGAAGATTTGGGATTCCGTATTGGTTTTTATACTCCATTCCTTGATTGGAACTCCTTCATTCAGCGGATCAATTTCTGCTCCGCTCCATATCTTCGTGTTTACCAAATCATCGGTATACCAGGAAGAACGGGCGGTTTGGCGGAAGCCGATCATGCCTTTGCCTTGCAGGTGCGTGATCATTCCCCGATAGCGGAAATCCTGTTTGCGAATGTTGTCTGCTGATGTCTGCCGTAGCTGAGATACGGCATAGGACTGGGAGATTTTATCCAGTTCAACATAAGGATACTGTTCGGTCTTTACCGGAGAATAAAAATTAAGATTTACAGAAGGGTCTAATTCTTTGTATTCAATATAGGTGTTAATACCCCCTTGAGTAATTGCAGTAATATTTTTGTCATTGGTTAAATTATAATGATTATAACTAATTATTTTGCTAACCGCGGAGTTTGTAGACTTAGATATTAATAAAATTTTGGAATTGTTATTATTCACTCTAAAATCACCATAAATCGGGTATAATACTTGCCCCCCAATATTCTGTGTATTATCAAAATACTTTTTGTAACTCCATTTAAACTGAGAATCATTGGGGTTATATTGGAACTCCCTAATATTAGCAATTGTCACATAACTTCTATCAAGGTTCACCGAATAATTATTGATAAACATTACGAATTCAGACTTGCCATCATTATCAATATCAAATGTTGTAGGATAATCATTTTCCTGTGTACCATAAGTATAACTAGTATCATCTCTAAATAAGACTAGTCCCTGAAAAGATTCTGATAAGGTCTTCCCATTGTTAAGATTTATCGACCATCCCATATCATACGTTGAATAATAATCTCCTTTTTCCAAAGGAGCTAAAATTTCTATATTTCTGTCACCATTAAGATCTGCAAACTGTATGTATTTATCAAGCCCTTTCACATTAAATGTATTTTTTAAAGCCATAGAATAACTACTGCCAGTACTAATAAGATAGTATTGTGAAATTCTATTTGATTGAACCGAAATACTTTTTTGAGTAATATTGCCATTGTATGACTCCCTTGTATAGAAACTTACATTTACATTTCCTATATTCGGCTCAATAAACAGTATGTCCTGTTTACCATCATTATCAAAGTCCATAATACTACCTTTATTCAAAATATTTTTTGAGGTAATATTGTTTAATTTGTGAATGTTACTATTTTGTATCTCGGCATTATTAACTACGGCATATCTATACCCTAAATCAATACAAGACCAATTATATGGAGAAATCTGACTTTTGTAGCATTTTGAATCTTTAACTCCAAAAATTAACTCAGATATTCCGTCTGAATCTATATCAATCTCTTTAGGGGATTCTAATTGTGACAAATTTGCGAGACCGTAGTTCGCAGGAGAAGGAGCTGAAGGATATTGGTAATCCATGTAAACATAATCCTCAGGATTAATTATCTTGGAATATTCCAAAACAAGAGGATTATTGGTTGTATTGAGTACTGAAGCATCACTATTAACACTGTAATACTTTAATTCAATAGTACCAGTTGCCGGAGGTATTGTATAACTTGTGCTATTGCTTTTGGCAATCAATAAACCTTGCTTTGGTTTTATGTACCCGTCACTAGGCTTTATATTATAAGTCAATATGTATTGAGATGTAAAATTACTACTAGATCCTAAATAAACAAAAGAAGAATTAGCACTGTTAATCGCATCAAAATACAAATAATAACCTTCTGGTCTTCCGTTTTGAGTAGGTTGTTTTATTATAAAATCAACCAATCCATCTCCATTATAGTCTCCGTTTGCTATAATATTCTCAAAATTTCCAAAGGCTTTTTCTTGAGTTGTTGTTTCTAATGGTTTTGTAGTAAAAGTTACAGGATTTGATGCTTGATTCTGCGAATTAAATTCTTGTATACTTCGCACGAATTGATAATTGATGATGTGGTTAGAGTCATTATTTACAATGTCTTTTGCATAAGTAATCACATATTTTTTGAACTGATTGCCATTACTTGTTACTGTGGTGTTAATCAGTAATTTATCCTGTACAAATTGTAATCCATTGTTATACGAAGTTTCTCTTAAGTCTCTTGTTATATAGTTGAATGTAATTGAATTAAAATGATCTTTTCCCAAACTTTCATTACCACCCCAATGAATTGATGAAATCAATGCTACATTATTTGCTTGTACATAGTTATAACTAATGTAATTACCCTGAGCATCTTTCCATTTTACAATATTATATTCAACAGGAGTCCTTGCATTACTTACTCCTGTAGTAATAGCGCCATACCACGCCTGTGAACCATCTTCAAATGTAACTTCCCAGTATTCAGGTCCCTGCCAACTTTGCCCTAAAATTGTGCCAACAGCTTTAACTTTAATATTAGAAAATTTCTCTGTCGTGTAAATTGAACCATCAGCACCTATTTTATCCGGACCGTTTCCGCCTCCTCTATAAATTAGCCTTTGCCCGTTAAAACTATAATAATCAGAGTAATTCAGCTGAATTCCCCTTATCTCACCGTCCTTTTCTATCGTTCTGCCTGTTCGGGAAATCGCCGTAATCCCTGAGATATTCCAACCATAACCTGCGATTCCGTTTCCGCTTCCACTAGTATAAACCAGGTTAATTTGTGGTGCTACACTTTTTACTCCTGGCGGCAATGCAATGGGTAAGGTGAACTGTAGCTGACCACCTCCGTTCACCTCTATATTCCCCTGTGTATCGTGAAACCGGTTGGTTTCAGTATCTGTTGTTCCCGAAGGATTTGTGCTTCCTGCATCGGAATTTATGGGATTATTTATAGGCGTTTCTGTAGAAGCCCCTATTTTTGCAACAAAAGGATTAGAAACTGAAGATGTTGCATGAAATCCCTGTGCCAGGACGACAACATTGGGATCCTGTACTGTCCTCGCAGAAGATTCGGACTGGTTAAGAATAATTTGTGAATAGACGGAAAGCACCGTTAAAGACAAAAACAGGGAATATAGTTTTTTCATAATTTTTATTGAAACAGGGTTGTATGTATGAGATAAATTGAAACAGGAAGGTCAATTAGAATTTAGTAATGTTTTTGGTCATTATGCTTCCGTCTTTCAGCTGGAAAGTCAAAATATAAACCCCCATATAGTAATC
The DNA here is from genome assembly GCA_031987605.1 of Bergeyella sp. GTDB lineage: Bacteria > Bacteroidota > Bacteroidia > Flavobacteriales > Weeksellaceae > JAFAGO01. Next base: position 198,499 of record DALZZF010000001.1, read on the forward strand.
GGTCATATCAATGCGAATCTGCTGGTTCAGATTGGGTAAGTTTTGTTGTTGAAATTTCCAATGTACCGTGTTTTGTTCATACAGGCTTACCTCTGAAATCATATTATTTGCCTTATCTGTCCATCTTATGGTCAATATGTCTTTTACCGGTACGGGATAAATTTCAACTTCATTCCAAAATCCCTCATTTGTAATAACGGGAGATTCAGACTCCGTTATCAGGTTTTGGTCGCCGCCTTCTTCCAACGTTTGTCTGGGAGCTATAAGTATTGTCGGACCTCGGTATATCTGATTCCCTGCATCATCATAACTGAAAACAACAGATTGAGTAACAGGATCTGTTGAGTAAGGAGTAATATCCTGACCAAAGGCAAAATAATACGGAATAATGAATAATACCGTAATAAATACTTTTTTCATCATTTATTTTTTTGAGGATAAAATATTTTCCAAACTCTTGATTCGCTGTTCTTGTTCCTTCAGTTTTTTGTTCTGTTCAATAGAATATAAAGTCAGTTCTTCGATTTTCTGTAAGAGCCTGATCTGGAATTCTCCGATATTCACCCCTTCTTTTTCCATAGTTTTTGCAGAAGCAATTTCAGGTAAATGTTTGTTTTCTTTAATGAATTTTTCCACTTCGTCTAACTTTGGCAGCTCGTAGTTTTCTTCAAAAACAAAATCGGCGGTCGGAGTGGTGGTTACTTTTACCTCTTTTGCTTCAAATTTTCCTTGCAGAGACACATTTCCATTTGAATAAAGGTTTAAAGAGTTTTTGGTTTCTCCATTATTTGATACAGTATAAAACTTAATTTCATTTTCAAGCAATCGAATATAAGAACCACCTGTCGCAGTGTTAATTCTGGAAAAAGCACTACTTCCATTAAAATGCCGAATGTTATTTCCTATCCCAACACCTGTCCAACTTACATTAGGTTCGGATGCCCAAAGAGTTAAATATGCATGCGAATAACTACTATTATCTGCATGCATCAGAAGAGTTGTGGTTTCATGTCCTTCCGTAATCGTAAATTTATCCTGTAAAACGGCTTCTTTACCAATTCCTATTTTCTTCCCAGGTTGATCCAGTAGTACTTTATTCCATTGCTGAGATGCGTTGTTATCCGTTTTCCTGAAATACAGATTCTGATCAGAAAATTGTCCGGCAAACTGCATGGCATGATTATTCCCCGGATTTGTATGTCTTACATCTAAAAGATGCCACCAACCCGTAGCACCTGTAGGGAAATTGACTGGGTTTGATGTTTCATAAAACCCACTAAGAATTCCAGCTCCGGAAGCTCCTGCATTATCACGGGTTTGGGTTTGAATACCTTGTGAAAAAATTTCTATACTAATTGTTGTAAGAAAAAGAATAAGTAAAATTTTGAATTTCATATTTTGAGATTTTGAATGGGTTAATCTTCAGATAAAAAAAGAATGAGAATAGTGGTTTTTAATACTCATAAATTTAACACTCTTTAAGGTAGATTTATTTTTTCCTAAAAGTAATGGTATTCAGTGAATATAAAAAGGGTGTTTTAACCCTTTTGTAGCATGACTTTCGTCATACTATTGGAAGCTGTAATTTTTGATTCAATATAGGCAATATTTTTTAGAGGCTGTGATAAAACAATTAAATGCGGTGCTTCATTTTTGATAAGTGATCTCATTTCAGGACTCATATTATCGTTTGAATTAAGGTATAAAAAACCTCCAATCAAAAGAGATCAGAGGTCTTCAGAAAAATTAACTTACAATGTATATCGTTTTTTACATTCCAGTTTGAGGAATTTTGTTTCGGTTTTTATTTGATGCTTATTTTTTGAGAAATGTTTCCCTCAGGAGTTTTTATCCATAAAATATAGTTTCCCGGATTCAGTGTTTCATCTGAAAAAAGATAATTTGTTTTGCCGGTAGAAAGTTTACTTTTTTTCTCCGACACCAGTTTTCCGGAAAAATCAAAAAGTTTAAAATGTGCTTCTCCTCCCAGATTAGAGAGAACCGGAATCGTGAATATTCCGGAAGATGGATTGGGATAAACCGCTCCTACATTTCCTTTCCCGTTAAAATCAATCACAGCTAAATCGTTCAGTTCAACAATCGGGAAAAGTGAAAAATAAACTGCTGGAGAATAATCACTAAAGTTTTCTGTACGGTAATCTTTCCATATGGCAGCACCATGCCCATGCCAGCGAATTACGTTTCTACCGTAAACCTCAAAATCACTTTCAGGTCGCGAACCGTCCGGGCTGTGAGAAACTGCAATTTTTTTGGTTCCCAATCCTCCATGCGCATAATCTCCTAAGCGAAAAGAAACGAAAAAACTTCCGCTTACATTTACAGGACTTGAAAAGAGTGTGGTATTGGGCTGTCCATCCACAGGAACATCCGCATAAGAAACATTTTTGTTTGCCAGTGCGGTTTCCGGAAGCCCATTGCTTCCAACGCTGTAGGCTCTGTACGAAGCCGTGATTGAACCTGGAGTTCCGTCCTGCCCTAAATGAATCGCAGTAATTCCGTGTAATTTTCCGGTTCCCTGAATTTCATATTTTTCTGCGAATTCTTCATCTCCATATTCGTTATTTCCGGTTAAATATCCCAAATCATTAGGATAGAGTTCCACGATAGGAGTGATGACTGCAGGATCAAAATGCTGCAAAGTTGTTTGCTGTCCGAATACTACAGAGGACGCGGCAGCCATTAAAAAAATAAATGTTTGTTTTTTCATAATAAATGAATTATAATGTTAAAAATTTGATTGTTTGTTAAAGATTGATTTTTATTGGATAATGAGGGGAATAGGAAAAATTCTGTGATGCATCCCGTGTTTTCACTACCATATAGTAGGAAGTGGATTTCCATCCGTTTTCTCCCTGTATTGAATTAGGATTCCAGGCGTTGTCCTGAGCAACACCGACCTTTATATTGGCATTAAAATCCTGTATTTCTAAAGATGAAAAATCCCTTATATCTGCCATTACAATTACTTTGGGATGTGTGGCGGAAATGTCACTGTCAGGAATTTGATCTTCTTGCCGAACCAATGCCACAAGAATATTTCCTAAAGCAATATTATCGGAAGCTACTCCCGAAATACTAATGTTTTCTCCGGTTTGGAAAGTTTTGCCGGTTTCCGGAGCATTTGTAATATTGATAAGGGGGGAAATATTGTCTTCAAGAATGATTAGTTCTAAGGTTTCATTTACGATGGTGGATTTGCCCTTCATATCGGTTACTTTCATTCGGAAAATATAGGTTCCGGGATCAGCGATTGCCGGTACATCAATATGTTTATGGAAATTGGTGTTGAGCTGTCCTGAGAATTCAGGGAATGTTTCTTTGATATTCCACCCAGTGCCGTTTTCCTTAAAAACTTCTACTTCTACCATATTGATTTTTCCTTGGGCTTCAATCTCAGCTTCAATATGAATATCTGAACCGATATATGAAGTATGCGTGTTTCCAATGCCAATTTCTAAACCGGAGATTACAGGATGTGCAAGAACAGGATCTTCATTTTCCCGGCTGCAGGAACTGAGAACAATCGCTATTGCGATGTATGCAAGTGCAATAATTTTAGATAATCGTTTGTCCATTATTCTATTTTTTATTCAATTATTTTTAAGTCTACGGAGGTTCTTCCTTGCCATCCGGTTTTGTCGATCACCGAAAACTGACAGTGGTAATCACCGGTATCTGCATCGGAAGGAATTGTAATTTCCCGAATAATTTCATAGGTTTTTCCTGCATTTTCGGTGGTAAAGTTTTGCATGTAGATCATCGGTTTTACTGCAGGTTTTTTTGGATCCAAAATGCAGGTTTCCGGTTGATCGTCATGGGTATGATGATCGAAATTGTGGTGAATATCAATACTGTAGGAAGCAATCCCCACATTATCTGTTGCCATTGCACGAATAGTATAGGTGTTGCCACGTTTCAGGGTGGTACAAGGTTGTGGAAAACCATTTTGGTAATTGATGCTCACCACAGGTTTTTCTGTATCAATTTCTTCAGTATCTCTGCCACACGAACTCAGTATCGCAATCATACTGAAAAGGGTAATGAATGGGGTAGATCGTAATTTCATAAGAATTATTTTAATTTGTTTTTATAATGGTATTTCCAGTGATAATGATACATTCCGGCCAGGTTGAGGAACATCGATCAAACGGTAAAAACTGATGTGATCAAAATACTTCCTGTTCATGACGTTATTCACTTTTACCCTTAATTTTGATGGTTTTTCTTCCCCTCCGAAAAGATTAATATCTGTGGATAAAGCAAGGTCTAATACATGGTATCCGCCGGTTATTTCTTCAGGAGGTACAATTTGTGTCTGTTTGGCTGTTACACGAAAATCAACTTTCAGTCGCAGATTATTCAGTTGCCAGATGTTTCCAAAGGAATAATTTGCCGAGATTAAACTGCTAAATGGAGGTGAAAACGGCAGCGTAAAATTTTTCTTTGTTCCGCTTTTCTGCCAGGAACGTACATATTCTGCAGATGCATCAATATTTAATGCCGGAAAAGGACGGAATCCCAAACTCAGTTCTCCTCCTGTTCTGAGAACTTTGCTGTGCGTATATTCATAAACCTGCAAACTTTCATAATAATTTGAAGTCGGATTCAGATAGATATAATTATCGAAATAAGTAATGAACGGAGTTAATGTAAAGTACCATTTACTATTATTAAAGGAGATTTCGGTATCTAACTGATAGGCATTTTCTGCACGGAGATTCATATTTCCTTTCTCGTATCGGAACATATGATAATTCACTCCATCGGAAGAAAGCTCATTCGCCAAAGGCATCCTGAAGCTTTTACCCAGATTTATTTTGTAATTCATTTGCCCGTTGATGTAACTCAAACCTAAACCTCCGCTGAAATTTCCAAAATTCAGATTACTATTGTCTGCCCGTTGAAGATAAGATGGGGTTGTATCTGTTTCCGAAGGATACCAATCGCTGTATGCTTTGGTATGTACTGTTCCGAAATCGTAGCGTAAACCGGAATGCAGGAATAAATTCTCGATGATTTTGTACTTGTCATACACATAAATTCCTAACGAGAACCGTTCGTATGCAGGAATCAGAAATCCCCAACCTCCAATCTGATTGTGCTGATATTCTGTACTGCTGCCCAAAATAAGGGTATGTGTCGTTGAAAACCTGAATTCATCCTGAATTTCTAAGGAATAGGTGTTTTTTACATAACGCCGATCCAGTGTTCCATCAGGTTTGGGCATATATCCGTGCGGAACAGGTTCCGAATGCTCTTCACGGATGTTATTCTGAAAACCAAAATTTAGTTTTAACCGATGATTATTGAGATTCCATGAAGTGTTGTTGACTATTTTGAAATGATTCACAATATGATACGGCAAATCAATATCCCGGGAAGAAGCATCATAGTCAATCTCCGAAGTACGGACTTCAAGACCGTGTGCATTGGCAAAGAAACCGTTTTTTGCATTGAAATTGCTAATGAAGGTTTCCGTTCTGAAATCTTCCCGGGCAAAACCAACTGAAACGCTTGCGTTCTTCTCATTTCCGGCAGTGTTTCTTAAATGATGTTCATGAAGGTTGAAGACATAATTTTCGTAGACAATCCGATCAGCCGGAACTTTATAATCCCCGTAATCATTCCAGGTAACGCGGCCTCTGTAATACCATTTTCCTTTTTTCGATTGTATTCCCAAAGTTGCTCCCAATAAATCATTATTGCTTTCGGCAAACAGATTGAGTGTTCCTGTGAAAGTATTCTTTGCCGGCAAATCAACGGGACGAATATTAATTACACCACCTACAGCATCGGAGCCGTACAGTAAAGAAGCAGGGCCTTTTATAATCTGAACTTCGCCGGCATCATTCTGGTCTATTTCCAATCCATGGTCGCTTCCCCATTGTTGTGCTTCGTGCTTTATTCCATATTGCGAAACCACCACTCTGTTGAAACCCAATCCCCGGATTACCGGTTTGGATTGCCCCACTCCAATTCCCATTGCCTGAATTCCCGGTAGATTTTGAAGGCTTTGCATAAGGGTATTTTCCCGGTTATCATTCAGAAAATCTTTGGTAAGTTCCATTGTTATCGCAGAAGATTCCCTTGCAATCTCATTTCTTGATTTCTGAAATAATTTTATTTCACTGATTTTTGTGGCATTTCTTTCCAGCAGAACTTCTATATGAATATCCTTATCGGTAACAGTTAATGAAACTTTTTGGGAGTCATAGTTGAGCATCGACACAATAATTTTATGGGTTCCGACCGAAATATTTTCGATGACGAATTGGCCATCCGCATTTGTGTTATAATGTGTTTTGATTAAATTGACGGTTGCGCCTTCCAAAGGAACTTTTGAATCCGCATCATACACAGTACCGTGAACACTGAGCTGCTGGGCATTACCAAAAAAATATCCAAACGTAACCATCAATCCAAGAATAAAAAACTTCATGGGTTGAAAAAGAGACTTAAAAAATAAGAGAGAATAGATTTATCGCCTTTAGCTTCCCGGCAATAAAATCAAAATAAAGAATCAGTTAAATCATATATAATTGTCAATCTGAGGAATCTTTTGAGATTCTTCAATCCGTTTCGTTCAGAATGATATTCTCGAATTTATGAATTCAAATTATTATGATTTAATGGAGCGGGTAAATTGGTGGACCGCGTAATATTATACTCCCCAATAAAAAATAATCGGGAGTACCAGCGGGAATAGAAAAGCGGTTTGAAACATCATTCAAACATATACTGTTTATAAAATCCCAGAATACATCCGTTTTCCATATAGTGAAATGGTATTGATAGTTGCTGCAAATCAAGCAATGATGATGCTTACCAGATTTTTGAAGTTGAAATGCATCTTTGAAATTATCTTGATATTTAGAAGCCTTTAGTTCGGAATTTACAGAATCCGAAATCTCAGAGAACTCATGAAAATGTTCCGCCGCATGACCAAGATGAAGCACCTGCGATGCCACAAAAACGGTAAGAAAGAAAAAAACAATATATTTAAGTTTGTTTCTCATGCAAGGATTAAAAATGTGATTGAATGATGAGGGGCAAAGATAACAATTTATTTATTATCGCACTATTGTTGCAATAATTATTGTGTCATTTAAGTCAAACGGTTAATAATAAGAGCTTATGATAAATTTTAAACATCCTCTTAATGTATTACGATTTTTAATTCTGAATAACATATACGAACCATCCAAATCAGGGTGGTTTTTCTTTATACCGATTATTTTCTCAAGCCCTTAAAAAACTCCCAGATTACAATTCCTCCACACACCGAAACATTTAAAGAATGCTTAGTTCCCAATTGGGGAATTTCCAGAAAATCATCACATGAAGTGAGAATTTCATCCGAAATACCTTCCACTTCATTTCCTAGAACAACGGCGTATTTTTTATTTGGATTGATGGAATAATCAGTAATATCAACAGAATCCGTCGTTTGCTCAATGCCGAGAACTTCGTATTTCAGGGATTTCAAATCGAGAACGGCCTCTTTTACGGATTCGTAATACTGCCATTCCACACTTTCGGTGGCACCCAATGCTGCTTTATGAATTTCACGGTGCGGCGGCTTCGGTGTAATGCCGCAGAGGATAATTTTCTCTACCAGAAAAGCATCAGCGGTTCTAAAAACAGCCCCTACATTGTGCATACTCCGAACATTATCCAAAACCACAACCAAAGGTGTTTTTTCCTTCCGTTTGAATGTTTCTACATCAATTCTCCCTAATTCCTCCAGTTTCAGTTTCTTGGTCATGATTGCATTTTAAAAATTAAATCCACGTTTCGTTCAATATTCTGTGCCATTTCTTCAGTGGGCAAATCGTTTTCGTCGTTATTAAAAGGATCTTCAATTTCTTCAGCAATCACTTCAAGGCTCATCAAAACATAAAACACAAATACCGTTAGCGGAATCATCATCCAACCAATCGTGGTAACATACGCAATCGGAAGCGCAAGAGCATACAGAATGATAAATTTTTTCACAAAAGACGAATACGAAAAGGGAATCGGCGTGTTTTTAATCCTTTCGCAACCACCACAAACATCCAGAAATCCGGATAATTGCGTATCCAGAAAAATAAGTTCTTCACTTTGTATTTTCCCTTCGCGATTGAGATCTGCGATTTTTATGGTCATGGTGTTGATGAGTTCCATTGGCGCATGGTGTTTCAATCCTTGTTCAATCTTGGAATAGTCCTTGTCCAGTGCCATTTTTGTAGATTCTTCGGAAAGATGCCGGCTTAGTGCATGGGGAAAAAAAGCAATATGATGTTTAAAGAAATCTCTGTTTTCAGCATCTTCAGGCAATAAAATAGCATTGAGTTTAATGGCGAAATTCCGGGAATCATTTACTAATTTTCCCCATAGTTTTCTTCCTTCCCACCAACGGTCATATGCCGTATTGGTTCGGAAAACGAGCAATAACGAAAGCACAAATGCCAACAGAGAATGTAAAAGATTAATGTTTTTGATCTCGGACTTTTCGGTAAGTTTCAGATATTCAATCTCCAGATAATAAATTCCCCACGAATACAAAGTTATTCCCAGCAAAGAGGGAAAAAGAATTTTCATGGTATCACTCTTATGCAGACTGAAAAGGATCTTAAAGAAATTCTTGTTATTATAGTACTTCATGCGGTAATTTGTACAAAAATAAAGATTTCGGAATTGTTTTTCGTTTCCGGTGTGGATAATATTTGATTAAACTTTGCGCTAAAACCGATGTCAATTTTGTATTTTTGACCTCCTTATTCAAAACCGATGGCACAGAAAGAAACCCCGTTAATGAAGCAATACAACAGCATCAAGGTAAAATATCCGGATGCGCTGTTGCTTTTTCGTGTGGGAGATTTTTATGAAACATTCGGTTCCGATGCCGTGAGAACCTCACAGATTTTGGGAATTGTTCTTACCAAACGCGGAAGCGGTGAAGAAAATACCGAACTCGCAGGATTCCCGCATCATTCCTTGGATTCTTACTTGCCAAAATTGGTTCGCGCCGGACTTCGTGTTGCGATTTGCGATCAGTTGGAAGATCCCAAAATGGTAAAAGGTATTGTAAAACGAGGCGTTACCGAATTGGTAACTCCCGGCGTTACGTTCAACGATCAGGTTTTGAATTCCAGAAAAAATAATTTCCTGCTTTCCCTTCACAAAGAAAAAGAAAAATACGGAATGGCTTTGGTGGATATTTCCACCGGAGAATTTCTGGTAAGCGAAGGCAATCTTGAGAAATTACTGCACATCATCAGTACTTTTGATCCCAGCGAAATCATCCATCAACGGAATGCCACGATTCCCGATCAGTTAAGAAACAAAAGCATGTTCCGTCTTGAAGATTGGGCGTACCAGTATGATTATGCGTATGAAAAACTCACGGCACACTTCAAAACCAATTCTTTAAAAGGATTTGGAATTGAAGACATGAAACTGGCGATTACCGCTGCAGGAGCAATTTTTGCCTATCTGGTTGAAGATACGCATCATCGTTTGCTTTCGCATATTACCAAAATTCAGGTGATTCCGCAGGAAGATTTTCTAATGATGGATCATTTTACATTAAGAAATCTAGAAATCCTTTATCCATCAGGAAAAGGAGGAAAATCACTTCTCGATATTATCGACAAAACCTCAACACCGATGGGCGGAAGATTGCTGAGAAGACGAATTATTTTGCCTTTAAAATCGGTAAACGAAATCAACAGAAGACTTTCCCTTATTGATTTTTTTAATGAAAAGGAGGATTTGAAATATTCCATTTCACAACTGTTGAAATCCATTTCGGATCTGGATCGTTTAATGGGAAAACTGGCAGCAGAAAAAATTTCACCGAAAGAATTAGGTTATCTTCGTCAAAGCCTGAAAAATATTCATGAAATTAAAAATCTTCTTCACGAAGAACATGAAATTCTGGCTTGGCTGGAACCTTTAGACAACCTCGACGAACTTATACTTTTGCTTGAAAACCAACTGAAAGAAGAGCTTCCGGTAAATATTGCCAAAGGAAATGTAATGCAGTCCGGCGTGGATGAAGAATTGGATCATCTGAGAAATCTGCAGACCAAAGGAAAAGATTTTCTGGAGGAAATGTGCAGCCGCGAAATTGAGCGCACAGGAATTTCCAGCCTGAAAATCAGTTTCAACAATGTTTTCGGGTATTATATTGAAGTCCGGAATACGCATAAAGACAAGGTTCCTTCCGATTGGATCAGGAAACAGACTTTGGTAAACGCCGAACGCTACATCACTGAAGAACTAAAAGAATATGAAGATCAGATTCTCGGTGCGGAAGAAAAAATTTCTGTTCTGGAATATTCGCTTTACCGAAAAATCTGTGCAGAAACTTTGGTGTATATCGATCAGATTCAGAAGAATGCTATATCATTGCACAACTGGATGTTGCAGTCGGATTTTCAGATCTGGCAGTTTCTGAAAGTTATACCAAACCTGTGCTCAACGAAAGTTTTAGTTTAAACCTTCAGGAAGCGCGCCATCCGATTATTGAAAACGCACTTCCATTGGGTGAAAAGTATATCCCGAATGATATTTTTCTCGATCGCGACACTCAGCAAATCATTATGGTTACGGGTCCGAATATGGCTGGTAAATCTGCGATTTTAAGACAAACTGCCATCATTTGTTTAATGGCACAAATCGGAAGTTTTGTTCCTGCAAAACATGCGGAAATTGGCTATTTAGACAAAATTTTCACCCGAGTTGGTGCAAGTGATAATATTTCTGCCGGAGAATCTACCTTTATGGTGGAGATGAACGAAGCCGCCAATATTCTGAACAATATTTCGGAGCGCAGCCTGATTCTGCTGGACGAAATCGGGCGCGGAACATCCACTTACGACGGCGTTTCGATTGCATGGGCGATTGCAGAATATCTGCACCAGCATCCTACCCAACCAAAAACGCTTTTTGCCACGCATTACCACGAACTCAATGAAATGACTTTGAATTTTGAGCGCATTAAAAATTTTCATGTTTCGATTCAGGAGCATAAAGGGAATATTATTTTCCTGCGAAAACTGGTTCCCGGCGGAAGCGAACACAGCTTCGGAATCCATGTGGCAAAACTGGCAGGAATGCCTTCAAAAGTAGTGAACCGCGCCAACGAAATCCTAAAAACTTTAGAAGAAAGCCGCACCCAAAACGGCAGTTCGGAAAAAATTAAACGGGTAACGGAAGAAAATATGCAACTTTCTTTTTTCCAACTGGACGATCCTGTTCTGGAAAATATCCGTGAAGAACTCACTAAAATCGACATCAATACATTAACGCCAATCGAAGCCTTGATGAAATTGAATTCAATTAAGAAAATGATTGGAAAATAAGAAAGTTTTAGTTAATACCGAATCCTGAAACGCTCATACAGAAAAACCGCAATCAACGCGAGAATCATCATTAAACCTGTACCTAAAAGAAAACGGAAAATAATATTGCGGGTGGTGTCTTCTTTCCACATATTCCGCCGGTCGGAAATGATAAATCCAATGTAATACAACATCAACAGCACCAACGGAAGAAAAAGAATATACAACATACTTGCTTTTTAAACGTTACAAAAATAAGAATAAACTTTGGCAAAAATCAATTTTGTAACTTTGAGATGATGAAGCATTTGTTCACTTATATTGTATTTACGTTTGGGCTTTCCCTATTTTCGGCTCAGCAAACAGAAATTCCGATTCTGAACTATGAAGAAACGGAAAAAAAGATCGATCAGTATCAGGAGAAATTTCTGGTGGTTAATTTCTGGTCAACCACATGCGCTCCTTGTGTAAAGGAACTTCCCGATTTTATGGAAGTGAATGAAAAATTTAAAAATAATCCGAATTATAAATTGCTGTTGATTTCTCTGGATCGCCCAAAAGATCTGGAACGCGTGAAAAAATTTATAAAAGACAAAAATATTCAGGCGGAAGTCCTGATTCTGGATGATATTAAACGAATGAATACCTGGATTCCGCGATATGACAAAAACTGGATGGGCGAAATCCCCGTCACTATTTTCTATCACAAAGGCGAAAAAGTCCTTTTCCATAACGGTGAAATGAGCAAAACCGATCTGGAAAATACCATCACAAAATATGTATATTAACCCATAAAAATGAATCAATATGAAAAATACAAAACGAAGTTTATTCATGATTGCTTTGGTTTTCTCATCGCTGATGATGATTTCTTTCACAACGAATAATCCTTTACCAACAGAAAAAAATCCGGCGAATAGCGGTTACCAGATTGGTGATGAAGCCGCAGATTTTAAACTGAAAAACATCGACGGGAAAACGGTTTCTCTTGCCGATTATCCTTCTGCAAAAGGATTTATAGTGGTCTTCACCTGTAATCATTGTCCGTACGCTGTGAAATATGAAGACCGGATAAAAGAGCTTGACAAAATGTACAAAGACAAAGGCTATCCTGTAATTGCTATTAATCCGAACGATCCGCAAGTGCAACCACAAGATTCGTTTGATGCCATGAAAGTGCGGGCAAAAGAAAAAGGATTTTCTTTTCCGTATCTTTTTGATGAAGGACAACAAGTGTATCCAAAATATGGGGCAACCAAAACGCCTCATGTTTTTCTGTTGAAAAAGGAAAAAGGTAAAAACATTGTAAAATATATCGGTGCCATCGACAATAATTTTGAAGATCCCAATGATGTTTCCGAGTATTATGTGCGCGATGCGGTAAATGCTTTACTGAAAAATGAAAGCATTAAAACCGAAAAAACCGCTGCAATCGGATGTACAATTAAAGTGAAAAATTAAGAAACAAATAATCATTAAACCATCCCCGCAACAACAAAAAGCGGGGATTTTTCGGAATGAATTTCAGGTTCAATTTTGTATATTCTATCCTTACCATCGCCATTTTCATTGTTGAAGTATTGATTGCGACGGTATTCAAAGATTGGTTTTTTGTGCGCGCTTATTTGGGCGATGTCATTGTGGTAATGCTGATCTACACTTTTATTCTCACCTTTTTTAAGATTGAAAATAAACAGATTCTCATTCTGGGAATTTTTATTTTTTCGGTCTTCATTGAATTTCTGCAATATCTCGGAATTGCAGATGTTCTGAAACTCAAACCCGGAAGCATTGCCCATATTGTGGTGGGCAGTTCTTTTTCCTGGATCGACATTCTTTGTTATGCCGCAGGATGCTTATTTCTGTGGGTATTGCCCAACAAAAAAGAGTTGAAAAAATCAACTCTTCAATAGTATTTTTTGCGTAATTTTATTTTTAAACCGGAATAAAAATTAATGCGAGAACGGCTGCCGCTCCAATTCCGACGGAAGAAAGCACATCTGTTTTTTTAATTTCTCTCACCTCATTTCGGTTAATCTCGATGCTTTGTCCATCTTTGGTTTTACCATAAATTTTATCAGCATCTACTTTTAGTACTTCTAATTTTACGGTTTTGGCATCGTTGGTTTGAACGGAATATTTTTTATACAACTCCAAAGTGTTGTCTTTCAAAGGTTTTTCTGCATTTACCACTCTGGTTTGGCAAGAAACCACTAAAAGTGTCATCGACATTATAAAAATTGAAAAGTATCTTTTCATGATTTTTTTTTTCAAATATACTTAAATTTTCATTGCATTAACGCTTGCAATAGCGCATAATTATTTTGCATTCAAATCTTGGGCAATTAGCCAGGATTCGCTCCAGCATGCCTGAAAATTAAATCCTCCGGTTACTGCATCAATATTCAGCACTTCGCCGGCAATATAGAAATCCGGCAGAATTTTCGAGGACATATTTTTAAAATTGATTTCCTTCAGTTCCACTCCGCCTGCCGTTACAAATTCGTTTTTAAAAGTAGATTTCCCTTTTACATTCAGTTTTTTTTCGCAAATATTTCGGATGATGGATTCCGCTTCTGCCTTAGATACATTCGCCAGCTGTTTATCGGCTCTCACCTTAGAAATATGCAAAATCCGGTTCCAGAAACGATTCGTAATATTGAAAACTTTTGCATGCCCGATCTGCTTTTTCCCCTGTTCAGTTTTGGCATAATCCAGAATTTCTTCAGCATCGGATTGCCCAATTCCTAAAAAATTTACAACGATTTCAAAATGATAATTCAGTTCTGCTAAATTCCGGGCTTCCCAAGCCGAAATTTTCAGAATTGCCGGCCCGGAAAGTCCCCAATGCGTAATCAGAAGCGGTCCTGTTTCTTCTGTTTTTAAACTCGGAATGCGGACTTCGGCATTTTCAAAAGATGTTCCTGCCAAATCCGAAAGCACCTCGTCTTTGATATTAAACGTGAAAAGCGACGGCACGGATTTTACCAAATGATGCCCAAGATTTTCCAGAATTTTCAGGGATTTCGGAGAACTTCCGGTGGTGTAAATAATGTAATCTGCATCAAAATCACCATCGTTGGTGATGATTTGAAAACCCTGTTCTTTCCGAAGAATTTCCTTTACCGAAATTTTGGTTTTCACAACAACATCATTACTTGCAGACGCTTCGGTTAATGCATTAATGATGCTTTGTGAAGAATTACTGACGGGAAAAATACGGTTGTCGTTCTCAATCTTTAGCGGAACATTTCGGGATTCAAACCATTCCATCGTATCGCCCGGTTGAAATTTGCTGAAAACACTCAGCAATTCCTTATTTCCTCGAGGATAAAAATTCACCAGTTCGCGAGGATCGAAGCAAGCATGGCTCACATTGCATCTTCCGCCTCCTGAAATTTTCACTTTTTGCAATACATCCGAATTCTGTTCTAAAATGGTTATTTCAAATTTTTCGGAATTCAGATTTGCAGCACAGAAAAATCCAGCTGCTCCACCTCCGATAATTGCAATTTTAAGTTTCGGCATTTTGTAAATTCTAATGCAAAATTGCACATTTTACTTTGAATGATTTGTTATGAAGTGCTGTTTTCTTCCAGTTGAGTTTCGCGGTACAATTTCGCTGAATTCCATTTTGCAAACTTCGAAGGTTTAATTTGATAACCTTTTTTGTAGGCATAAATCTTTGTGAATTCGGCTCCGAAAAAAATCAGCATACAGGAATAATTGATCCACATCATAATCAGAATGACTGTTCCTGCTGCGCCAAAGGTGGAAGTGGGCTTTACATTTCCGAAATACAGATTCAGCAAAATTTTTCCCGCTAAAAACAAAATCGTAGTAAAAAAAGCTCCTGTCCAAACCGGTTTCCATGGAATTTCCACATCGGGTAAAAATTTAAACATCAGTGCAAACAACAGCATCACAAGAAAAAAACCTACGCCGGCATTTACAATTTCCACCAGCATATAAGTTTCAAATCCGAAATAATGGGTAATGATATTATTGAACAAACTGATGAGTGAAGATAAAATCATGGTAATCATCAGCAGAAAACCTAAAACCAAAATCATTCCCAAGGAATTGGCGCGGTCCAAAAGAAATTTTAGCAATGCTTTTTTTGGTGCCGGTTCCACATCCCATAAAATATTTAATGATTTCTGAAGCTGAAAAAACAAAGTGGTCGCCCCAAAAACCAACGAGCCAATCCCGATGATTTTCATAAAAATATTTTGTTTATCAATGAGTGCTCCGGCAATCATGGATTCAATTGATTTTGCGACATCTGTACCCATAATCCCGGAAATCTGCTGGCTGATTTCTCCACGAATGGCTTCTTCCCCCAGAAAATTTCCTGCAATCCAGATGATGATAATCAGCAAACCGGGAATCGAGAAAATAGCGTAATATGCCAAACTCGCGGCGTTGTTGGAGGCCGGAGAATTATTCCATTCGGTAAAGGTTTCCTTTAAAAGATTTGCGTAGAATTTGAGTGGTTTCATCTTTTCATTTTTTAGAAAGGATAGCCAATGGCGATGTTTAAAATCAGATTGTCTTTTCTCCAGCTTCCGGATCCAAAATTAATATCATTAAAAGTCCATCGTTCGCTTTTTTCATAATACGGAATCCGAAGCGGAATCGCCAAATCCAAACGAAGAATCAAAATACTGAAATCCAAACGCACTCCAAATCCCGCGCCCACTGCAATTTCGCTCATCCAGTCTTTTGAAAATTTTCCTCCCGGAAAATCGGGGTTTTCATTTACCAGCCAAATGTTTCCGGCATCTACAAAAGCGGCAAGATTCAGAAATTTATATACATTTGTGCGGTATTCCGCATTCATTTCCAGTTTAATATCGCCCGCCTGATCGAAATAGAAAGACGATTGCTGTGTTCTCGGATCATAACTTCCCGGTCCTAAAGTTCTGGCTCGGAAAGCACGGATACTGTTGGATCCGCCCACAAAAAACTGGCGAGAAAATGGAACATATTCCGAGTTTCCGTACGGATAAGCGATGCCCGCAATAAGTCTTGAGGCAAATGATGTTTTATCGCTGATTTTATGATACCACCGTACATCATGCTCCATTTTTGCATATTGGCTGAATGGAATTCCGAATACTTCTTTCTGGTTTCCTTTTTTCCAGTTTCCTCCGGTGATTAATCCGGTAAGATTTCCTGCAAAATCCAAAGATCCCTGATAATAAAAGGTGTTGGTTTTGGGAAGCATTGTCGTGGTATAGGTATAATTATAGGTCGGCCCGAAAATCAGCTGTTCTTCCACCACTCTTTTCAAACTTGGAATGCTGTCCATTTGCGCACGGTATTTATCGGTAATTTTTTCCGGTTTTACCAGCGTAATGTCTATAATATTAAGATTGTGCTCTTTCCGAATATTTTCTTTCCAGCTATAGCCAAATTTTCCGGTAAAATTATGCAGTGTGTACAGTTGGGTACGGCTCATGTATTCGTAGCCTACACTCGCATTGGTTCTGGGAACATACGCACTTGAAGTAGAAAATTTGAACGGTGCAATAATTCTCGGAATACTGAGCTGTGTATTGGCTCCGACCCTGATAATATTGTTGGCATCTTTTGCGCCGCCCATTTGTACATCAAAAGCACCATACAGTGAAGTTTTTAACTGTTCTGCTCCGCGGAAAATATTTCGGTGAGTCCAGTTCAGGTTTACTTCACCACCACCGTAGTTGGCAGAATTGGTTCTTCCGAGAAGTTCCAGACGCAGCGACTGAATTTCTCTCGGGGTTAAGAGATAATACACATCGAATTTATGGCTGAGCGAATCGGAAACAATGAATTCATTTTTCACAAATTTAAAAACACCCAGACTGATCAGCCGGCTCAATGTTAAATTATGATCGGCTCTGTTGTATAAATCTCCTTTATTGAAATACAGCGCGCGATCGAAAATTTTTGGTTTAAATTTTTTATTGATGTCAACAACATATTCTTTTTCCTTGTATTCATAAGGTTTTAAAGAATCTTCTGACATTGGAATCCTGTATTTTCCCCGGCGAACATCCCTCAAATTATAATCGGGAAACACGACAACATTATTTATCGTCCATTGTTCTTTCGCTTGTGTCGGAGTATTGTCTTTCAGTTTTACAAAAAGTTCTACCTTATGATTTTTACTTACCGTAGAATCCGCCTGCACAATTAAATTATCCGAATGGAAATAATAAAATCCTTTTTCTTTCATCCGGCTGTCGATGCGGTCTCTTTCAGATTTTATCACATCCAGATCAAAGGGTTGTCCTTTCTTTAACAGAGATCGGTCTTCCAGTTTTGCAATTTCTTTATTTACCACGGAAGAATCTGCCGGAAAATGAACATCGCTGATGATGTATTGTGCACCCGGTTTTACGGTATAATCTACTTTTGCCGTTTTGTTTTTAGAAATGGTATCATAAGATGCTTTCGCATTGAAATAGCCTTTGTTCTCAGCATAATTCTGCAAAATGGAACGGTTAAATTCCAGATCGACATCGCTGAGTAAAACCGGTTTTTCTCCCACTTTATTTTTCCACCAGTGGGTCCAGCCTTTATCTTTTGTGGGCTCCTTTGTGTTGTTCCAAACCCAGACTCTTGGGCGCATTCCCAGAAATGAACCGTTGGGTTTTGGTGTGAGTTGGGATTCCAGACCGTCTTCCAGTGAGGATTTTGCTTTTTTGGAAATGCTGTCGTTCTGGATTTTAACTTCGGCTCCGGTATACAGATATTCCCCTGTTTTCAGTTTTTCGGTTCCGGCACAGGAAGACAAAAGCAGGGTAAAAATGCTTACTGAAAAAACTTTTGCGATATTCAATTTTCCTTTTATCATTTTGCTCCTTCTTTTTGTGTTCTTGCATTTTTTCTAAAATCCCGGTTGTACTTTCTCCTTTCGAAGATTTCCTTAAATTTATCATAATCCACCGTGATGATAAAACCGACTCCGGTTTCAATAATCTGTCCTTGCAATGCGACCTGATATTCGTTTTTGCGGTAGGCACGAAGCGTATATCTTCCGTCTCGGGAAAGGGCATAATCGAAGCTCACATTTCCTGCAATATTCGTCATGTCTTCATTTTGCCGCGCATCACCTTCGATTCCGAAATTACTTCCTACGGTAACTTTCAGGCGGTCATTTAATAATTTTTTTGAAATGTCCACATTCAGATCGGTGCGTTCATTTTTGGTTCCGGACGAATAATCTTCCGTAGATTCCAAACCGAAATTGATGTCGACGCCGCCAATTAAACTTCC
This sequence comes from Bergeyella sp., assembly GCA_031987605.1. Taxonomy (GTDB): domain Bacteria; phylum Bacteroidota; class Bacteroidia; order Flavobacteriales; family Weeksellaceae; genus JAFAGO01. The sequence goes on from DALZZF010000001.1 coordinate 217,116, forward strand.
GGCAAGATTGTTCAACTGATCGGAAAGAATTCGGCTGACACTCTGTTTCGCCATTGTTGCTGCCGAAACTCCGGACTGGCTTTGAAATGGATTTTCGCCTACAAACCGGTTCAATAGCAGCAGCGCAAAAACCTGCTTATTCATTTCCGAAGATTCCGTGCGGAGCTGATCGAGTTTTGTTCGGGTGGTTTCCAGAACAGTGGTGGAAACGGTACTTAACGATTCTTCTGTGGTAATATCAAAAGAAATATCCGGCTTCATCAATTCTCCTTTTAAAATCAATAAGGTATTGAAAGGGATTTTCTGTTTGTACTGATTGATTTCCGATGCGGAACTTCCCGCAATTTGCTGTTCCACAAGATCAATCGGTGCTGCATTGGTTTTATAAATTGCTGTTATATCTAAAGTGGCAGCCGTAGGTTCTCCGTTCCAGGTAATGGTGCTTCCTTTCTGAATATCAAAACGCCTTTTCAAAAGACTGACCGACATTTCATATCCACCTTCCTGAATTTCATAAACGCCGACCAAAGTCGTTTTTCCGGAGGGATCAATGCCTCCTGTTAATTCCGCTTCACCCTGAAGTTCTACAAAATCTCCGTTTGTTTTGTCGATAATGATGGACATTTTTGCTTCTTTCCGGACTTCAATATTCACATTTACATCCATTCCTTTCAGGCGAGTGTCAGCAGAAGCATCATCGGGTTTAATCGTTTGCTGAAGGGCAATCTGATCCTGATCGATGAATTCCACCACGCCTTCACGATCCTGAAGCTGCGGAGAAGACTGTGGTAAAACAAAGGTGAAATCGGTTTTGTCTCCCACCACAATTCTGCCGTCTACTTTTGGTAAATCCAGATCGCCACGAATCTGAAGATTGGCATTCACAACCATTTTTCCGTACATCATTCCATCGCTGGTTTTCTCGGCATCCACCACATTGAATTCCCGGGCATTAACATCCAGATTAAAGGCAAAATCCCGATAGGTTTTCGTAAGCACCTGACCGTTCACCGTAAGTGTATTTCCGTCTTTATCGTTGATTTTAAATTTATCAAATTCAATTCCGCGGCTGGTGAATTCTATAGGATCATTCAGATTTCGGAAGTCGCTTCCGGTTTGCGATATCAGCATTCCCACATCATTAAATTTCACTTTTCCCAAAATTGAAGGCTGTTCCGTAGTTCCCTGTACTTTCAGATTTTCGGAAAGGTAACCTTCGGTATTGGTAATGGCATTCATGCTGAAGCCCTGCAAGGTTTTCATCTGGAGTTTGTTCATATCCAGCAAAAGATCAAACGAACTGGCTTTTGTATTGTAAGTTCCGGTGATTTTCACATCATTGTCGTTTCCGGAAAGGGCAATATCGGCATCCATCAATCCGGCAGTTTTGTTGTTCACTTTTGCGGATAGTTCACCAATCGGGCTTCCGTAGACGAACAAATCAGAAACCTTTACATCTGCATCAAAAGTCATTTCACCGGTAAGATTTCGCAGTTGCGCGGTTCCGTTAATGGTTCCGTCTGCCAAAAGGGAATCTTTTTTCACCATTTCGGTAAGGGTGCGGATTTTAAAATCTTTTATTTCAATATTCAGCAGACTGTTTGCGGATTGGTTTTCGGATTGTAAACTGATTTCAGAACCGTTGCTGGACAGCACAAAATTATCCGCTATAATTCCTCCGTTCACCAGTTGGATTTTGTTTTCTGGATTTACATTCCAGTTTCCGTAATTCAGCATCAATCCATCCGGGTTCAGAGAAATTTCGGTGATCTCGCCCAGTGATTTCATATTTCCGGCGATGATGAACTGATCTTTATCCGCTGCATCTTTTGTATTCACGGTATAATTGATGATATTGTCGGCAATATCGCCCACCAAAGACACTTTATTCAGGGCAAAACTCTCGCTCTTCAAAGCGGCGAGATTGACGTTATAGGTCAGTTTTCCGGACTCGTTTCCGACTTTTAAGGTTGCATTTTCAATGACATTTGCGCCGTACGTGAGTTGTGGAATATTTCCTTCAATCTGCAAATTTTCGTCATCCGCATTGTAAGAACCGTTTAAGGTAATGGTTTCAAAATTCGTTAAATCCGGTACAAATTTGCGGATCAGGTCATCATTTTTAATGGTGGCATCAAAGGTAAAATACTGGTGCGGATCTATTTTTTCTTTTTTCGATTCTTTCTGAAAAGCATAATAATGATTCAGAGTTTCCTGCAACGCTCCAAAAATCTGGGTCAGTTTATATTTCCCTGAAAGATGAACATCTGCCACCTGAGATTCCAATGTTAACTGATTGGACGTTTCTGTGGAAACGGCATTAATTTTCGCATCCTGAAGGGCAAAAATTTCTTTGGTATCCGAAAGTGCAAAGTCTTTTAAATTCAGATAACCATTGAGAAAATCCGGATCAAGATTGGTAAAATCGCCATCGAGTTTTCCGGCAATAATCATCGGATCAGCATAAAAACCGAGTTTTTGCAAATCCAGTTTTACGATGCTGCCGTTCACTTTCAGGCTTGGTGAATTTCCTTTTATACTTCCGGCTGCAAATAAATCAAGGTCTGCATTCGGATCTTTGGAGAGGACTTTTGCTTCATAAAAACCATTATTTAGCGTGGCATCCAGTTTCACATTCTGATAGCGATACCCATTGTACTGCATGGAAGCAATATTTCCGTTGGCTTTTACCGACATAATATCCGGATCGAAACCGGTTCCAATCGCATGAATGTTTCCGGTAATCGCACCGACATCCTTATTCTGAATAATCTTTCCGATTTGCAGATTTTTAAGGTTGGCATCAATGTTATATTTCTCGTGGTTTTTCCGGCTCATGTCCACAAATGCTTTAATGGCCGCATTTCCGAGCGTTGTTGAAATGGCGAGATTGGTGTTCACCACTTTCGTTGTACCTTTTGCAGTTCCTTTTACCGTGATAAAAGAAGGCAGGGAAATATTGGACGGAATTGTGCCTTTCGGAACGAGATTATAAATCGTTTTTGATGAAGAAGAGAGTTCCCTGATATTGAGATCATACGAGAGTTTATCGGGATTTTTTAAATGATTAATTTTTCCTGAAACCATTGCTTTCAGCCTATCCGAACCGGTTAAATGCAGATTTTGAATCAGTACATCGTTGGTGGTTCCTTTTACCGCACCTTTTAATGAAATGAAAGACGGAAGAGAAATATCGGATGGAATCGTGCCTTTCGGAACGAGCTTTTGAAGCACTTTCGCGGAAGATGAAATTTCCCGGATATTGAGATCATAAAAGAGTTTATCGGGATCCATCACATTCCGGATTTTTCCTGAAGCTGCCACTTTCAACTGATCCAAGCCCGACAACTGAAAATTCTGAACGAGCAAATTATTCACGGTTCCTCTTGCTCTTGCATCCACTTTCAAAATCGCATTCGGATAGGTGTTGAACGGAGCTGTATTTCGAAGATCTGGTACAAGATTGAGAATGTCCGAAAAACCGATCTGGGAATTATGAATATTGAGCAAAACCTCAACTGCACCAGGATTTGCAGTGAGTTGCTCCATCGAATTGTAATTCAAAACGGCCTGATCGCGGAGAAGCGTTTTCGGGGTTTTTAAATAAAGGTTTTTAAGATATGCCTGTTTTTCTCCATACAAAAAATCGGTACGAAATTCCTGAATATCCAGTCCTCTTTTTTCCTGAATTTCTGCTTTTATTACTTTTCCTGCAAATGTTCCGTTCTGCATTTTAAAGTTTTCCATATTCACATTCAACTTTCTGAATGTTAAATGGTTAAAGTCCATTCCGTGCGATGTAGGCTTTACTGCGGAATTGTTATACGCCACCTGAACATCATCCAGATTCAACTTTCCGAGAAGAAGTTTCATGGGTGGATTTTCTTCTGTTGAAGGTGTTGATTCTTTAGATTTTGACGATGAATTTGAAGCAGGCAAATACAAATTGGCTGCCATTACTGCTCCTTTCAGATTTACCTCATCAACATCGTAAAACTGTTTCTGAAGGTCAAGAGCATTTACTTTTGTATTCAGTTCTTTGAACAAAACTTTGGCAAAAGTTCTGGAATTGTCATCGCCGTAATCAATATCGAAATTGGTGAGTTTGATCTTGTTTAAAGCAATCGACATCGGACTTTGCTGATTCAGGGAATCGACTTTTTTTTCAGCTTTTTGAGCAATTTCTTTAACCAGATCCTGCTTTAATTTCAACTTCAGTCCGTCCATGGTGAGATCTCCGATGGCATAAGAATTCTTTTGCAAATCGAATGTTTTCACACGCGTATTGAAATCTTTAAAATAAACATTGATATTATTGGCAGATTGATGATCGATGAAAGAAACGCCAATATCTTTCAGTTTAATTTTATCCAGAGAAACCACAAAAGGCTTGGAAGAACTTTCCTCCTTTTCGGAAGACGCAAAAGCATTGATGATGTAATCGAAATTAAAAGTTCCGTCTTTTTTCCGAACCACATTTGCACGAAGTTTTTCCAGATCAATGGAGGTAATATCCGCTCTGGAATCCAGCAATTTCGGGATATTCAAGCCAACTTCCAATTTTCCGGCGTACAAAAGCGTATCCACATCCTGACCTTGGAGATAGAGGTTTTGCATTTCCAGCGTATTTGGAAATCCTATGTATACCTTTTCAAGTGCAACTTTGGTGTGGATTTTTGATTCGAGATAGGTTACGAGTTTGTCTTTCACAAAATTCTGAACCGCCGGAATCCTCAAACTGAAAATCAGCAGAACCAATATTCCAATAACAACCGCTAAAAAAATCGCTAAATATTTTAAAAACTTTAGTGCTTTCCCCTTCAACTTCAATAGATTTTTACAAATGTAAAATTTTATTTTTTTGCATTTTTATATTTTACAACCAATCAATTATATAATTGGCTTCAGAGCGCTTTGTTTTAGCCAAAAAGTGGAAATATCCGGCCAAAATAAATCGGTCTATTTAAGTATCTTTGCAGAAATATAAGAAATTTATGTCCACCTATTATCATTTTTTCGAAGTACGCTGGAGCGATATTGATGCCAACCGACACCTCGCAAATTCCTCGTATGTACAGTATTGTGCACAGGCAAGAATGGCTTTTATGACGAAACATAAAATGGGCGTAACCCAACTGAACCGCTGGGGAATCGGTCCGGTTATTCTGCATGAGGAATTTTCTTTTTTCAAAGAAATTTACGCAGACCAAAGTGTATATGTAAGCGTAGAAATCGGGGGCTGCGCCGAGGATGTGAGCATTTATGAATTTTTACATAAATTTTATCTTCCCGACGGAACACATTGCGCCACTGCAAAAACAACCGGACTCTGGATTGATATGATGCTTCGCAAAAGTACCACTCCGCCCGATGATATTGTGGAAATTATCAATCAATACAAAACTCCGGAAACAAGGGTGATGTCCAGAGAAGATTTAAAGAAACTTCCGTTCCGTCCGGCAAATATTGACGCTTCAATTTTTATTGTTTAATTTTTAATCCTGAGATATGCTGGAAAATAAAGACCAAGATTTAACACCCATTTCCAAATTAGGAGAGTTCGGTTTAATCAAACATTTAACCGAACATTTTCCGATTGAAAATTCCTCCACCGAACTTGCAATAGGAGATGATGCGGCTGTTATTAATCCGGATGGGAAAAAAGTAGTGGTTTCCACCGATGTACTGGCGGAAGGCGTCCACTTCAATCTTGGGTATGTTCCGCTAAAACATTTGGGCTACAAAGCGGTGGTGGTAAATCTAAGCGATATTGCCGCGATGAATGCCACGCCCACGCAAATTCTGGTTTCTATTGCGGTTTCCAACCGTTTTCCGGTGGAAGCTCTGGATGAAATTTACGCCGGAATTGCTTTGGCCTGCAAACATTACAAAGTAGATTTGGTGGGCGGTGATACCACGAGTTCCACTTCGGGTTTGGTCATCAGTATTACCGCTATCGGATTGGGAAATGAAGAAAATATTGTAAAACGAAGCGGCGCAAAACCAAATGATTTACTGGTGGTAACCGGAGATTTGGGTGGTGCTTATTTCGGACTGCAGATTCTGGAAAGAGAACATGCCGTTTATTTGGCCAATCCCGATATGCAGCCGGAAATGGAAGGGTATGATTATGTTCTGGAACGCCAACTGAAACCCGAAGCGCGAACCGATATTAAAGAAAAACTGACAGAACTGGATATAATACCTACTTCAATGATTGATGTTTCTGATGGATTGGCATCTGAAATCCTGCATCTTTCGGATCAAAGTAAAGTTGGTTTCCGGTTGTATGATGAAAAAATCCCGATGGATGAAACCGCTATTATGGTCGCCGATGAATTCAATCTGAATCCTACAATGGCAGCACTTTCCGGTGGTGAAGATTATGAACTGCTGTTTACCATTTCACCGAACGATTACGATAAAATTAAAAATCACCCGGATTTTACGGTTATTGGATATGCGGTTCCGGAGGAAGAAGGAAACTATATGATTCTGAGAGGAAGCGGTGAACTTTCCAAAATTACAGCTCAGGGTTGGGATGCTTTTTTGAATAAATAATATTGAGTTCACATGATAGTTTCATCTCTTAAAGAATATGAAAAACGCTTTGAACACGACGTTTGTCATTTCGCAGAAATCTAAATTCCTTTGGTAGAGATGCTTACAGCATGACAAAAATGGCGCATGTTTTTTATCTAATTGTAATTCAATTAGATAAGTTTCGATGAAGTTTTGATTTCGCCCTTTCAGGGCTCCACTATGTATTGAATGATTCTTCATAGTGCTTTGCACTATGCTATTGATTTCGCCACTTCGTGGCTCTCTTTTCTCGAAATAATTTGGATTTCTGTGAAATGACAAACGTTGTGTCTTTGCGAGGAGGAGCAACGATAACGAAGAAATCTCCATATTATGCATAAATTGCCGCACTCCACTTCTGAACTTCGTTTGTAAATTTCAAAACAAGATTTACTTGCTTTTCATTTTTGCTCGCAATGACAAACGTTGTGATTAAAATTTTTTTCATATTCTTTAAGAGATGAAATTATCACGTCCCTCTAAAAATAAATTTTAAACTTTGCCACCAATAAAACTTGTAAAAGCCGCTGTTGGATGTATGAACTCTTCCAGATTTACAGAAACATTACTTTTTTCAATAATCGGTTTTTGATAGAGATTTTCATCAAAAAATTTCAGTTGCCATTCTCCGTTGTTGTATTCCAGCCACGAAAGATTTTCAATCCAGTCTCCGGAATTAAGGTAATGAACGGAGCCGTTTTCGTTGGAAACAATCCGGTCCGAAGGTTGATGAATATGACCGCAAATTACATAATCGTACTCATTATCAATTGCCAGTTCGATGGCTTTCTCTTCAAAATCAACAATAAATTTTACGGCTTTTTTTACTGAATTTTTGATTTTTTTGGATAGCGAAACTTTTCCTTTCCCGAACAAATTTAAAATCCAGTTAATGGCACGATTGACCAAAATCAGCCAGTCATAACCAATTCCACCGATTTTAGCAATGATTTTCGCGCCGCCTTTTGTGGTATGATCGAAAATATCTCCATGGAAAAACCAGTTTTTCTTGCCGTCAATTTCCAGAAGATATTTATCCGTCAAGAAAAGATTTCCCATTTCCAGATCCGAATATTTCCGAAGGAATTCATCGTGATTTCCGGTAATGTAGATAACTCTTGTGCCGTACTTCATCTTGCGGAATATCTCGCTGATTACCGCCATATGTGCATCTGGAAAATATTTTTTGGAAAATGCCCATCCGTCAATAATATCTCCGTTCAGAATAAGCAGTTCAGGATTTACCGATTTCAGATAGGCCACCAATTCTGTAGCGTGGCATCCATAGGTTCCCAAATGAATGTCCGAAAGCACTACAATCTCTACGTCGCGTTTTTCTGTCATAACTTCGACGTAAAATTACTTCGTGAATATGAAGTGATTGTAAAGCGAAAAATAATTTTCCGTTATTTCTTTTTCACGGCTTTGGCAATATTTACGATTACTTTTACCGCTTTTTCCATGCTTTCCAAAGGAACATACTCATAAGGGCCGTGGAAATTCAGTCCGCCGGCAAAAATATTCGGGCAGGGAAGTCCCATATAAGAAAGTTGTGCACCATCAGTTCCGCCTCGAATGGCTTTGATTTTCGGTTCGATGTTGGCATCTTTCATGGCTTGTGCTGCAATATCGATAATGTGCATTTTCCCTTCAAACTGCTGTTTCATATTGCGGTATTGCTCTTTGATTTCCACTTCTGCGGTTCCTTCTCCATGTTTCTGGTTGAAGTCTTCCACTTTTGCTTTCAACAATTCTTTTCGGGCTTCAAACTTTTCTGCATCGTGATCGCGGATGATGTACTGAAGTTTTGCTTCGGAAACATCGGCATTCACATCAGTTAAATGGAAAAATCCTTCAAAACCTTTTGTTGTGGCAGGAGTTTCATTGGAAGGAAGTGTATTGATAAATTCAGCAGCCAGAAGTCCGGCATTCACCATTTTACCAAAAGCATATCCCGGATGTACGCTCAAACCGTGGATTTTTACCACCGCTCCGGCTGCATTGAAATTTTCGTATTCCAGTTCTCCTACTTCGCCTCCATCCATTGTATACGCCCATTCCGCACCGAATTTTTCAACATCAAAATGATGGGCTCCTCTTCCGATTTCTTCATCAGGATTAAAGCCGATTGCAATTTTTCCGTGTTTAATTTCCGGATGCGCCAATAAATATTCTGCAGCGGTTACGATTTCCGCAACTCCGGCTTTATCATCTGCACTCAAAAGTGAGGTTCCGTCCGTCGTAATCAGGGTTTTCCCCACATAATCTTTCAGGCTTTCAAATTTTGAAGGAGAAAGGGTAAATCCGGTTTCCTCATTCAGAACAAGATCGCCGCCTTCATAGTTTTCCCAAACTTTCGGGTTCACATTTTTACCGTTAAAATCGGGTGAAGAATCATAATGTGCAATGAAACCGACTACCGGTTCTTTATCATTTTCAATATTAGAAGGAAGGTAAGCAAAAACATATCCTTTATCATCCATGGAAACCTCGTGCAAACCAAGGGTTTTCAATTCTTCAAAAAGATATTTTGCCATATCCCACTGCTGCGGTGTAGAAGGGGTAGATTCACTTTCCGGATCGCTGGTGGAATAAATTTTCACATACGTTAAAAAACGGTTGAGCAGTTTGGTTTTCCATTCGTGCCCAAATTCAATGGTCATCATATTGTAATAAAATGGTATTTAAGATTAATGTTTTAAAGGTCTAACAAAGTTAAGGTTTATATCCTGATTTCCACATATATTAAAGTATAATGTATCCTCATTAAATTAAGAATAAAACAAATAAACATCTGATTATCAATAAAATATGATGAATATTAATATTTTTAAATAATTCAAACCAAGAATTATTATCTTTAGAACGTAAATAAAAAATATGTTTCTTACTGAATGTCCGCGCGATGCCATGCAAGGTTGGGGCGAAATGATTCCCACGCAAAAAAAAATCGATTACATTAATGCTTTAATGGAGGTAAAGTTTGATGTGCTGGACTGTGGAAGTTTCGTTTCTCCGAAAACCGTTCCACAAATGGCTGATTCCGGCGAAGTGCTGGATCATATTGACAAATCTGTTTCCAATACCATGCTGTCGGTTATTGTCGCCAATATTTCCGGAGCGGAGAGAGCGCTGAAACATGAAAATGTGGATATTCTGGGCTTTCCGTTTTCCATTTCGGAAACTTTCCAACATCGAAATACCAATAAAAGTCAGGAGGAAGCCTTCACTCAAATTCAGCAGATTCTGGGAATGACCAAAAGTGCCAATCGCCATCTTCACCTTTATTTTTCAATGGCTTTTGGAAATCCCTACGGTGAAATGTGGAAATGGGAAGATGTGGATTTCTGGGCAAAACGCTTTTCAGAAATCGGGATTACGACCATTCAACTTTCTGATACAACGGGAGTTGCCACTCCGGAAAGCATTTCTCTTTTGTTTGATAAAATTCCAAAAAAATATCCGGAAATTACGTTTGGCGCACATTTTCACAACCGTTACGAAGATTCCTATTCAAAACTGAAAGCCGCATACAATCAGGGTTGCCGGTATTTTGATTCTGCGATAAAGGGAATTGGCGGATGCCCGATGGCAAAAGACGATTTGGTAGGAAATATGCCGACCGAACAGGTGTTCAACTTTATGGCGGCAGAAAAAATTGATATTCGCCAGAATCTTTTGCATTTCGAAGCGGCTTATAATAAAGCGAAAGATATTTTTCATTTTTAATATTATGAAACATTTCCACACTTTTATTATTTTTCTCTTTATTTCTGTTTTTGTTCAAGCTCAGAAAATAACAAAACTATTCGAAGACAAGAACTACAAAGAGTTGATTACCTATGAAAAAGAGGAATCCTACTTTTCTGCAGAAGAAACGTATTACTTAGGATATTCCTTTTTTCAAATGGAAAATGACAAAAAAGCAGTTTTGTATTATGACAAAGCCATTGAAAAAGGTTTCGAAGATCCTATTATTTATTTCCAGAAAGGATTGGCACTAATGTTTGACAAGCAGTTAGATGAAGCCTTGAAATATTATAACATCGCAATTTCCAAAGCCCAAGTTCCCTCTTTCTATCTTGAAAAAGCAAGGATTTATAAACTACAAAATAAAAATGATTTGGAAATCAATACATATGTTGAAGGAATCAAAAACACCCAAAACGATGATCGTTTCTATGCCGAATTGGTTAAAAATGCAGGGAATTACTATTATGCAGAAACCAGAGAATACGGTAAAGCCATCGAAATTTATAAAACCGCTCTTGAAAAAATGCCTCCAGACTTCAAGATTTACGAGAAGTTGATAAAAGCACTGAATGCAGATAAAAAATTTGAAGAAGCCAATTCTTATTTTCTGAAAGCAAAATCTCTATACGATCAAAAACAGGTTTCTCAAGATATTTTGAAATTTAAAAATATGGCGGTTGATGAATTTGAATGGAACGGGCAATGGTTGAATGTTTTCAAATCTTTTGAAACTCCAAAAGAAAATTTAGATATACTATATGCTGTTTATCTGATTGACAAATCTGGTGAAAAGATTGAACGCAAATTCAATATTGAAAAGACGCTACAATTGGACAAAAAAATTGATCCAGAATTTGTGGTTTGTGAAGAAATAAAAAATGGACATGCTACTTTTTCTATTGGATTTAAAGATGATTCTTTTACTGTTGAAGAGTTGGAAAATCTTATCAAAAATCTTTTGGATAAAAGTGTAAAACCATCTGCTTCCATTATCAAAGGCAATTGAAAATTTAAATATGAAATCTCCAATTATATCCACAGCAGAATTAAATGCCTTACTCAATCAGGAAAATCTTGTCCTGTTTGATGTTCGCGTTGGAAATGATGCCCACCAAAAATATCTTGAAAAACATATTCAGGGTGCGCAGTTTATTAATCTGGAAAAAGATCTGACCGATGTTCCTGAAAATGCCGCAAACGGCGGAAGACATCCTTTACCGCCAATTGAAAAATTTCGGGAAACGCTGGAAAAATTCGGCGTGAATGAAGATTCACTTATTGTGGTATATGATGATAAAAACGGTGCCAATGCGGCGGCAAGATTGTGGTGGATGCTTCGTGCTTTCGGACTGAAAAACGCACAAGTTTTGGATGGTGGTATTCAGGCTGCAGAAGAAGAAAATCTTGAATTTTCCACCGGAGAAGTGATGGCTAAAAAAGGGGAATTAAATTTGAGGGAAAACTGGATTTTGCCTTTGGCAACCCTAGAAAATGTAGAAAGAGGACTTGCCGATAAAACAGCTATCGTTGTTGATGTTCGTGATGCTTATCGCTACCGTGGAGAATCGGAACCGATTGATCTTATTGCCGGCCATATTCCCGGAGCAATCAATATTCCGTTTACCGAAAATCTGGATGAAAACGGACACTTTTTATCACCCGAAATTTTGCGAAAAAAATATAATTTACAGAATATTCGCCCATATCATAAAATTATTGTACATTGTGGTTCAGGCGTTACAGCGTGCCACACCGTGCTTGCAATGGCAATTGCAGGTCTTGAAATCCCGGAATTGTATGTAGGTTCATGGAGTGAGTGGAGCCGTCGGAAACTGCCTGTAGCAAAAGAAATTTAACCCTTTTCAAAACGATCCCTTTTACAAAAAACCCTTTCAGAATTTTACTGAAAGGGTTTTTAATTGATTTATATTAAAAGTTCAATTTTTTTATGAATTTCTAAAATCAGAGCATGCCGAGCTCAAATTTGGCTTCTTCGCTCATCATATCTTTGTGCCAACTTGGTTCAAAAGTGAGTTCAAGATCGACGAGATTCACGCCTTCCACGCTTTCTACTTTTTCGCGGACTTCGGCCGGCAATGATTCTGCAACCGGACAGTTCGGCGTAGTTAAAGTCATCACTACTTTCACATTTCCTTCGTCCGAAATCTGCACATCATACACCAATCCCAATTCGTAAATATCCACCGGAATTTCCGGATCGTACACGGTTTTTAATGTTCTAATTATATTTTCGCCAATATCAGCGATCTGATCGTCTGTAAGTGCCATCTTAAATTTTGATTTTTTTTGGATTTGAAATACTTAATCTTCAAATCGTTCTAAAATATTTTCCTGACGCAATTTCCGGAAAATATTCGCCAAAGTTAAAACATCTTTTTCACAGTATTTAACTATTCTAAATAAATCTTTTTCTATATAATAAATAGATGCAACCATTGAGCCGTCGATATCGTCTTTCGGCGTGGGAATCCCAAAAATATGAGCCAAAAGTTCCAGCGAAACAAAACTTTTATAATCCCCGAATTTCCAGAGTTCCATTGTATCGAGATGCGGAATTTCCCAAGGTTTTTTGCCAAACATCTGGAAAGGAATCGGAGGTTGCATTCCGTTAATAAGAAAGCGTCTTGCAATCCACGGAAAATCAAACTCTTTGCCGTTATGCGCACATAAAATCACATCACGCAATCTCGGACTGTTAAAAATGGAGCCGAATTCTTCCAGCAGTTTTTTTTCATCATCTCCGAAAAAACTTTTGATTTTCAGGGTGTCGTTCTTTTCCAGCATCCCGATGGTAATACAGATAATCTTCCCGAATTCTGCCATAATTCCACCTCTTTCTTCATAAAATTCTCCTGCGGAAACGTCTTCTTTCCGCTGCCATTGGGTTTTCTTTTCCCATAATTTTTGGGAGGCTTCATCCAGTTCTGACCAGTTTTCATATTGGGGAACCGTTTCGATGTCGAGGAAAAGGACTTTTTCCAACGGAATATTCTGAATCATCGTTTTGTGTGTTTTGATTATCTTTTATAAAGATACATTTTCAACTTTAATTTTTAGGATATTCAGGATCTTCTTTCGTGGTTTCGGGAGTGATCTTTTTTTCTCCTCTTCTTATCAAAACTTCGTTTAAAAGATTTTCAACTTCTATTTTCTGACGGGCATATTTTTTTTGTAAATCGCTTCCTGCGCCCATTCTTCTATAATATTCCAGTGCTTTTTCGGAGAATGCTTTCTGGTAAAAATCGGACATTACAGGAATCTTAGGAAAAATTTTGTGGAAAAGCATTTCGTAATGTGCCTGCCATTCTCTTTCGTTTTTATCTTCCACAAAAGGTTCGCGTGTTTTCTGGCGAATATGGATCATTTCGTGGGCAATCATATTGAGAACCAAATTAAAATCGAAATCAAAAATATTGGGTGGAATCCTCATTTTCTGAGGTTCTCCAAAATTGCCTTCTGTGGTTAATGCAATATAATCGGGTTTAAAATCTTCTCTGAAAAGAAATCCTTCCAAATTGGAATCTTCCAAACCAAAACTCCGGATTAAAAAGCGGGCAGCATCTTCTGTTTGATGATGTTTTTTATAGGCATCGATATGAAGTTTGATTTGGCTGAAATCCATTTTTTACAAATTATTAAACTCAAAAATAAGAAATCCCGAAAAATGATTCGGGACTTTAATTGATTAATTAAGGTGAATGCTAAAACTCCAAATCCACTCCTAATTTTTCTGCCAAAAGGTTGGATACTTTTACGCGAAGCGGCTCAATATCAATATTTTGCATTGCGTCATGTGCAAATGCATACAATAATAAAGCCTGCGCTTCTTTTTTGGAAATTCCTCTTGCTCTCAGATAAAACATGGCATCTTTATTCAACTGACCTACGGTGCAGCCGTGCGAACATTTCACGTCGTCTGCAAAAATTTCCAACTGCGGTTTGGTATCAATCGTTGCGCCTTCCTCCAGCAAAATATTGTTATTCTGTTGATAAGCATTGGTTTTCTGAGCAATTTTATCCACAAAAACTTTTCCGTTGAAAACGCCATGCGAATTTCCATCAAATATTCCTTTGTAATTCTGGTAAGATTCACAATTCGGAAACTTGTGATGAACCGCAGTGTGATGGTCCACCAACTGATTTTTACCGATAATGGTAATCCCGTTCATAAAAGAATTGATGTTTTCCCCGTTCTGAATGAAATCCAGATTGTTTCTCACCAATTTTCCTCCAAAACTAAAGGTATTTACCGTGGTTAAAGAATCTCTTTCCTGCTTTGCAAAAGTATGATCGATGAGATAGGTATTTTCGCTGTCATTCTGTAATTTGTGCCAGTCTGCTTTTGAATTTTTACCGGAAAAAATTTCGGTTACGGAATTGGTGAATACAAAAGTTTCATCAAAATTATGATGGCTTTCAAGAATTTCTACCTTTGCCCCTTCTTCTACAATTAAAAGATTTCTGGTGTTGTAAAAGGTGTTTTCATCTTGATTTTGAGACAGATAAAAAATATGAATAGGTCTTTCAACCACCACATTTTTCGGAACTTTCAGAAAGAACCCAAATTTACAATACGCCAGATTCAGATTGGTAAATGCCAGATCCGGATTTGCAATCGTGTTGAAATATTGCTCAAAAACTTCTTTGTGCGCTTCATCATTCAATGCATAATTGAACGACAAAAGTTCTGCATTTTCAATAGAAATTTTGGATAGGTCCTTATGGAAAATCCCGTTCACAAAAACGATATAATCGAAATGTTCTTCCCCAAGATGCAGTTCATCAATCTGTGTATTGGTAATGAAATGCTCGGTTTTCGGAAAGAAATTATAGGATTTCTCGGTAATTTCCTTAAGGTTGGTATATTTGTATTCTTCGTCTTTTTTGGTCGGAAAACCCAGGAATTCAAATTTGTCCAGCGCTTTTGTGCGCACCTCATCGAGAAAACGATGGCGGAGCGTTCCCAAAAAGTCAGAATGTTTGTCTACAATCTGCTCAAATAAACTCATTACTGATGTTTCTGTGCTTTGCACTTTTATATATTTTTTGTTTTTGGTTTAACGTTTAATGGTAAAGGTTCATTATAAAACCTGAATATTTAAAACCTTAAACTAATTCAATAGCCAGTCGTATCCTTTTTCTTCCAGCTCTAAAGCCAAAGATTTATCGCCTGTTTTAATGATTTTCCCGTCTGCCAAAACGTGAACATAATCGGGTTGAATGTAATTCAGCAATCTTTGGTAATGCGTAATCAAAAGCACTGCATTTCCCTGATTTTTGAAATGATTTACTCCTTCGGAAACGATTCTTAAAGCGTCAATATCCAAACCGGAATCAGTTTCGTCTAGGATCGCCAGTTTTGGATTTAGCATCAGCATCTGGAAAATTTCATTTCTTTTCTTTTCTCCTCCGGAAAATCCTTCGTTCAAGGAACGGGAAAGAAAATCTTTTTTAATGCCCAGCAATTCGGATTTTTCACGAATTTCGGAAAGCATTTCTTTTGCCGGCATTTCTTCCAGACCTTTGGCTTTACGGTTTTCGTTGATCGCTGCTTTGATAAAATTGGTGACGGAAACTCCGGGAATTTCTACCGGATATTGGAACGACATAAAAATTCCTTTGTGCGCTCTTTCTTCCGGAGCATCTTCTACAATATCTTTTCCATCGAAAAGGATTTCGCCATCGGTTACTTCATAATCTTCTTTCCCCGCAATTACAGAGGAAAGGGTAGATTTTCCGGCTCCGTTTGGCCCCATAATCGCATGAACTTCACCGGGTTTTATTTCCAGATTGATTCCTTTTAATATTTCTGCGCCGTCTTCAATTTTGGCGTGTAAGTTTTTGATATTTAACATTTTAATTATATAAATTACCGCAAGGCTAAACAAGTTTAAATTTAATTGCGCTTATGTTTTTAAGTTATACAAAGGCGTTTTACTTAGTTTTGAAATACAAAATTAGTCTAAGCCATTTGCAATTCTTCTGACACCATTTTTAAATAATTGAGAATTAAAATTCAACAACATTCCCAATTTATAATTTCCCAATCTCAAATAATTTTTCAATTGAGCTGCGTGAAAGTTATTCAAGCTTTCCACAGATTTTATTTCCAAGACTACTTTATCTTCGACAAGTAAATCTATTTTAAAAGCCTTAAGTAAGGTTAATTCATCATAAACAATATCCAAAAACTTTTGTTTTTCAACTTTCAAACCTGACTTTTGAAGTTCGTAAAATAAACAATCTTCATAAATACTTTCAAATAATCCGATTCCTAATTTTCTGTGAACTCTTAATCCACTTTCAAATACAATTTTTGAAACTTCATTTTCATTCATTTGTCTTGTTTTCACAAAGATAAATGAATTATCTTTTATAATTTCTTCAACGCAAAGCGAGGCAAAGAATTTATATTTTAAATATTGATTAAGATAAACAAAGGCGTAAAACTTAATGATGTAATACTAAATTATTAGTCTTACTTCGATAAGCAAAGCGGCTTTGTTTCACCTTAAAATATTTTCACGCAAAAAAAGAAAAACCTTGTTTCGCTTTGCGTGAAAAACATTATCCTACTGAACCTTCCAAAGAAATTTCCAATAATTTTTGAGCTTCAATGGCAAATTCCATCGGAAGTTTATTCAGCACTTCTTTGCTGAAACCATTGACAATCAATGCGATTGCTCTTTCCGTATCGATTCCTCTTTGGTTACAGTAGAAAATCTGGTCTTCCCCGATTTTGGAAGTGGTGGCTTCGTGTTCTAATTGTGCAGTCGGATCTTTGATTTCGATATACGGAAATGTGTGCGCTCCACATTCATTCCCCATCAAAAGAGAATCACATTGCGAAAAATTTCTGGCTCCTTTTGCTGTTGGCATTACTTTCACCAAACCACGGTAGGAATTGTTGGATTTTCCGGCTGATATTCCTTTGGAAATAATTGTTGAACGGGTGTTTTTCCCGATATGGATCATTTTCGTTCCGGTATCGGCATACTGATGATTATTGGTTACCGCAATCGAATAAAATTCGCCAATGGAGTTGTCTCCTTTCAAAATACAGCTCGGATATTTCCAGGTGACAGCGGAACCGGTTTCCACCTGTGTCCAGGAAATTTTTGCATTTTTTTCGCACAAACCACGTTTGGTTACGAAATTATAAACCCCTCCTTTTCCTTCTTCATTTCCGGGATACCAGTTCTGAACGGTTGAATATTTAATTTCAGCTCCTTCCATCGCAATCAGTTCCACAACTGCAGCGTGCAACTGGTTTTCATCTCGTGAAGGCGCTGTACAACCTTCCAGATAGGAAACATAACTGCCTTCATCGGCAATCAGAAGTGTTCTTTCAAACTGTCCGGTTCCCGCCTGATTGATTCTGAAATAGGTGGAAAGTTCCATCGGACAGGTTACTCCTTTCGGAATATAGCAAAAACTTCCGTCAGAAAATACTGCAGAATTGAGTGCTGCATAATAATTATCACCTCTCGGAACTACTTTCCCGATGTATTTTTTTACCAGATCAGGATAATTTTTAATGGCTTCGGAAATGGAACAGAATATAATTCCTTTTTCTGCAAGCGTATCCTGAAACGTGGTTTTCACGGAAATGGAATCCATCACCACATCTACCGCAACACCGGATAATCTCTTCTGTTCGTCCAAAGAAATTCCCAATTTTTCGAAAGTTTTCAAAAGTTCAGGATCTACTTCTTCCAAACTGGATAATTCTGGTTTCTTTTTGGGCGCAGCATAATATTGAATCGCCTGAAAATCGGGCTTTTCATATTTCAGATTTGCCCAGTGCGGTTCAGTCATTTTCAACCAGATACGAAACGATTCCAAACGCCAGTCGGTCATCCATTCCGGTTCTTCTTTTTTTGCAGAAATGGCACGGATGATGTTTTCGTTCAGACCAATCGGAAAATCTTCGTAGTCGATTTTCGTTTCCCAACCGAATTCGTATTTTTTATTTTCTAATTCAACCCGAAGGTCGTCTTCTGTATACTTACTCATTTAGATTTTAGATTTTAGATTTTAGATTTCGGATTGTAAATCCTAATTCTTCAATCTTGTGTCTACAAAGAGAAACTTTCTCCGCAGCCACATGTTCTCGCTGCATTGGGATTGTTAAAAACAAAACCTTTTCCGTTCAGTCCACCGGAAAATTCCAGTGTGGTTCCGGCAAGATAAAGGATGGATTTTTTATCTACAACAATTTTCACTCCATTGTCTTCAAAAATCTGATCGGTTTCTCCTTTTTGATTATCAAACTTCAGCACATATTCCAAACCGGAGCAACCTCCGCTTTTCACACCAACGCGAATGTAGTCGGTTTCAGGATTGAAACCGTCTTCAGTCATCAGTTGCGCTGCTTTTGCTTTTGCTTCGTCGCTTACTTTTATCATTATTTTTATTTAGAATGATTTTAGTAGGCAAAAATACGACATAATTTCCGCAAACTCAAATTGATGGTATCTATTAAAAGTATTTTAACTTTAAGACCTGCTGATTCTTAGCGCATTCATAAAGACATCATTTCAGAAAATTTCTTAAAAGTAAGTAACGTTGCGGAACGGATAAAACAGAGTTTATAGCATTAAGAAGGTGATTCTGTTTTGGCAGAACTTTTTAAAATAAGAATATTTTGCTGAAGCATTTTTATGATGACACCGCCTAAGCCCAATAGCAAACCGGTTCCGAAAAAAGCAAAGCTGATGTAGAAGTATTTCATCGAATCCTGAAAATCTGAAAAAAGAATATTCTGGGTAAAATAAAGCCATTTCGATTTTTCAATTCCCATGATAATCAATACAATCCAGAACCCGATAAATGAAATATTGAAGATTTTCAGCAGGATCAGAATAAATTTCCGGCTACCGGAACTATAGTTTTTTAAACTTTCCTGAAAATAAGCGATGGATGAAAGAAGAATCAAAGTATTAATCCCAATCGTAGTTCCCATGGAATGGGCAACTGTAATATGCGTGCCATGCGTAAAAAGATTGATGGCAGGAATGGAGATCAACAATGCGAGAACCAAATTCAGAAAAATCCACAGATCAGAAAGCATCATTATTTTATAGGAAATTTTGTATTTTTCTTTTACTACTGTCGGAAGACTCGTTTTCCAGAGGTAAATCATCCGGATCAGGATAATCCATTCCGTCATGCTGATAAGATACGCCGCATACCGAATCCATGATGCGTTCGGCACCGGATAAACATGATGCGCCCAGTTGAACATCGCATTCACCAAACTCAGAAAATAAAAGAAAAATGCGGTTTTAGAACGACTGTATGCGCCACTGCCGCTTGTTTTTTCCATCACATACATAGAAGATCCATACACCAGCATGTTCCAAGCACCCACATAAGAACCACCTGCTTTCCACTGCATGGTGAGGTTTTGTACATAGTCTTGTTTGAAATATGAAAGAATCCACAGGTGTGCTTCCGTAAAATGGAAAATCATAAACAGAATCCCGGTTCCCCACATCCAGTAATACGCCGGCCAACTTGCAACAGAAGACCACATCGACCGGAAATAATAAATTCCAAACAGGATCCATCCAAAAAGAATGGGGAAATAGAAAATATGCGGAAATTCCAGATATTCTTTTCCTTCAAATTTTCTTAAAACATAGCATGCTGTAATCGCCATTCCGGTAAATAAAAAGAGCCAGAACTGAATTTTCATAATGGAAAAGCGATGAGCCTTATATTGGGAATCGTTTTGAACATACCACAAAATTCCACCGATCGCACCCATAAAAATCCACGAAAGCGCAAACAACGTATGAAGCGGGCGCAAAGCGGTAAACGGCAAAAGTTCTTTTATAAAATCCGGAACAACATATTGAAATCCTGCTAAAAGCCCCACCAAAAGGCATAAACCAAGACAGCATAACCCCACACAAATAAAATATACAGGGTAACGGAGATTCTTTTTCATGGAATTATTTTTTGTATTGAAGTTCTACCCAACCGGTTTTCTCAATTTTTGCGCCTTTATTGGGGTAGTATCCAGTTTCATTAACCTCTTTAAGAAACTGAACAAGGTGGTCTTTTTCCTGTTCGGAAAATGAAAACACAGGCATGGATTTCACGCCGCTCACCAAAAAAATTTTAATAATTTCCGGACTTTTTGTTGAAGCAACATTGGTAAGATCCGGACCAAGATAACCGCCCAAACCGTATAATTGATGGCAGGAATTGCAATTATTTTCCAGCCAAAGCTGCTCTCCCTTCAATGCATTTTCCGAAAGACGGACTCTGCCATAATTCTCTTTCCCCATGTAAATATTGGCATTATACAGCGTGAAACAACAAATCAGAAATAAAAATATACCACCATAAATTTTATACATCACAAAAGATTGTTTAAGGTCGTTTTTAATGCCTACAAATTTAGTCGGGATTATCGAAACTCTGGCGTTTCTGACAAAAATCAGTTTTAAGAAATTTTCAATAATTGAAACTTTCAAATAACCCGGAAAATTCAGATTAAAAACAACTTCGATGGAAATGAATGATGAATGAATGCTAATAAATATCAGAAAAAACTAAAGTGCAAAAAACAAAAATAATCAGTAACTTTAAGTTCCTAAAAATCAAACGGAGAACGTTTCCTTTTTAGCATTTCAGAATTGATAATAAATACAAATCCCAATCCCAATATATCATGAATGCTAAAACCCAAAATTTAAGAAACGTTGTTTTGCTGGGCCATTCCGGAAGCGGCAAAACAACCCTTATCGAGACGATGCTGTACGAAGGAGGAGCGATTAAACGTCGCGGAACGATAGAAGGACACAACACCGTTTCCGACGATACCGAACTTGAACACGAACGCGAAAACACGATTTTCTCTCATCAAATGTTCGTGAACTGGAAAAACAATAAAATTAATTTGATCGACACACCCGGATTGGATGATTTCGTAGGCGAAGTGATTGCCCCATTGAAAGTCTCCGATACCGCATTATTGGTTTTAAATGCTGCTTCCGGAGTGGAAGTGGGAACCGAATTGGTTTGGGAATATATCGAACAGTACGAAACTCCCGCCATGTTTGTCATCAATCAGATGGATCATCCGAAAGCCGATTTCGAAAAAACACTGGAACAGGCAAAAGAACGTTTCGGAAGCAAACTTATTCCGATTCAATATCCGCTGAATTCCGGCGAAAACTTTAACCAGATTCTGGATGCGCTTCGGATGGTGGTATACGAATTTCCGAAAGACGGAGGAAAACCCCTGAAAAAACCAATTCCGGAAAGTGAAATGCAGCGCGCCAAAGAAATGCATAATACTTTAGTAGAAATTGCCGCCGAAAACGAAGAAGGTTTAATGGAAAAATATTTTGAAGAAGGAAGCCTTTCCGAAGAAGAACTGGCAAAAGGAATAACCATTGCGCTCGCTCATCAGCAGTTTTTCCCTGTTCTTGCCGCTTCCGGTTTAAAAGATATGGGAAGCGGAAGAATCATGGGATTTCTGAATGATATTGCTCCGTCTCCTGCAGATCGCCCAAAACGCGTTCTCGAAAATGGTGAAAAAATTGCCTACGACTCCCAAGACAAAACCACCCTGTTCATTTACAAAACCGCTTCTGAACCGCAGGTTGGATTAATTTCCTATTTTAAAGTGATTACCGGAACTTTAAAACCCGGCGATGAACTGGTAAATGCCAACAACGGAGAAACAGAACGCATTACCCAACTTTTCGTTTCCGAAGGGAAAGACAGGATTCCCGTGGAAAATCTGGAAGCCGGAGATCTGGGTGTAACCGTAAAACTCAAAAGCACCCACACCAACAACACATTAAACACCAAAGGTATAGAACGAAAAGTCCGCCCGATGATTTTCCCTGAAGGAAGAATTCGCAAAGCCATTTCCACCGATTCTTCCGCAGATATGGAAAAACTGATTGCCGCTCTTCATAAAATTGAAGAAGAAGATCCCACTTTGAAAGTGGAACAATCTGCAGAATTAAAACAGACCATTCTTCATGGGCAAGGAGAACTTCATTTGGATTTGGTAAAACAGCGCGTGGAAAAAGAATTCGGGGTAAAAATGAAATTCGCCGATCCTAAAATTTCTTACCGCGAAACCATTACCGGAAAATCCAGCGCCGAATACAGGCATAAAAAACAATCCGGCGGTGCGGGACAATTCGGTGAAATCCACATGGTAGTAGAAAATTACTACGATAATATGGAAGAACCGAAAGGATTCAACATTCGCCAAAAAGAAATTGAAGATTTGCCATGGGGCGGAAAATTCGCATTCTACTGGTGTATCGTTGGCGGCGCAATTGATTCGCGCTATATTGGTGCCATTAAAAAAGGAATTATGCAACAAATGAACGAGGGGCCATTAACCGGTTCCCGTTGCCAAAACATCCGCGTTACGGTTTTCGACGGAAAAATGCACAGCGTGGACTCCAATGATATTTCGTTCCAGCTTGCCGCTTCCGGAGCATTTAAAGATGCTTTTCACAATGCACAGCCACAATTGCTGGAGCCTGTATTTAAAGTAGAGATTCTTTGTCCGGACGAAAGTATGGGAGATGTAATGGGCGATTTGCAAACACGACGCGCCATGATTGCAGGAATGGACACGGAAGGTCATTACCAGAAAATTATCGCAGATGTTCCGCTTGCAGAAATGCATGATTATGGTTCCACATTGCGTTCGATTACCGGTGGTAAAGCGAAGTTCACCATGAAATTTTTAGATTATCAACTTGTTCCGCATAATGTGCAGCAGGATCTGATAAAAAAACATGAGGTGCTGGAAGAAGCATAAAATATTAAACACTTTTCATTTTACTTTTTTTATCTGTCGGAAAAGCAATTTTCCGGCAGTTTTTATGAGATCATAAAAAAGGCGAGAAAAATCTCACCTTAAAGCGGATCAGGATCAAAATCTGGGAACTAAGCAAAAATATTAGCCAGTCTGAAGAAGAAAAAGTTCTTTCTTTTCCCATGCTTGAATTTCCAAGACACTATCAATTACAATTCTGATTAATGAGTATGATTAAGATAGCATTCCTCCGGAATGCCCTTTTTTCTATGTTTATGGTTACTACATAGATTTCATTCCTCCAAGAATGATGATCGTTCTTTTGTTGTATATGAAAAACAATATGTTTGTGAAAAAGTGCATTCCGGAGGAATGCTATCTGCTTAGAATAGGTTTGAATATAGGATTGGGCGCGCCGAAGGTGCGCAATCTTTTATGAAAATATCATCTCACATTTTTTCAAGTCTTTCTCCACAAGTTTTGTTCCTGATCTCTTAAAACTATAATACACGAAATAAAAATATGCGGTTTCAAGAGATGGGTTGGGGGTGAGGAGAGGAAACAGGATGGAAAATAGATAAGACGTTTGTTATTTTAATTCAATAAAGCATTGAAAGTATCGCCTTGTCTTATATCTCCGGTATTGTAGCCTTTCATAAACCATTCTTTGCGCTGTGCGGAAGTTCCGTGTGTAAAACTTTCCTGATTTACATAGCCCTGTGATCTTTTCTGGATGTTATCATCGCCAACGGCTTCAGCTGCAGAAATTGCCGCATCAATATCACCGGGTTCTATAAAATTGGTTCGATCATTTGTTTTTCTTGCCCAAATACCTGCATAAAAATCAGCCTGAAGTTCTGTAGCGACTGAAACGCGGTTCAACTGGGCTTCAGAATATCTTCCGCTTCTTCGAAGTGCATCGGTTTTACTGAGCGTTCCTAAAAGATTCTGAATGTGATGCCCGTATTCATGTCCCAAAACATAGGCAACGGTAAACTCGGTTACCTGAGCTCCGTAACGCTGCTGCAGTTCATTAAAGAAACTCATATCAACATAAATGGTTTGATCTGCGGGGCAATAAAAAGGTCCCATTGCTGATTGTGCGGTTCCGCATCCGGATTGTGTTGCACTTTCAAACATTACGATTTTTGCGGGAGTGAACGTCATTCCGTTTTCCTGAAAAATTTGTTTCCATGTGGTTTGATTTGCGCCGGCAAGCATATCAACAAACTTGTAGAGGTTTTGTTCTTCGGCAGTTAGCGTACGCTGTTCTGTAGGTGTGGTTTGAATTCCGCTTCCCGAGGAAAGAATGGCTGAAGGATCACCACCCAGAAAAAATACGATGGCTGCGATAATGAGTGTTCCTAATCCGCCTCCAAGGATTAAACCTCCGCCGCTTCCGCCTGATCCTCTACGGTCTTCTACATTTCCGCCACTGCTGTCATTGGTCCATTTCATGGTTTATAATTTTAGTAAATAAATGTACAAAAAAAATCAAACGGTTTATGGTTTTCCGAAACCGATGCTGTTTTTAGGAATATTAAGTTTTCTTTTAAAATCAATCATTTGAAGTGCGGTTGCTGCTGCTTCAATTCCTTTGTTGCCTAATTTTCCGCCACTTCTTGCAATGGATTGCTCTTTATTGTCGTCGGTTAAAAGGCAGAAAATTGTGGGAATATTGGTCAGGATGTTACAGTCTTTGATGCCTTGTGCTACTGCCGAACACACATAATCAAAATGTGCAGTTTCCCCACGGATTACGCAGCCAATGGCAATTACGGCATCGAATTTTTTTTCTTTGCATAGTTGCATTGCTGCAAAATTTAATTCAAATGCACCGGGAACTGCGAATACATGGATGTTTTCTTCTGGTACACCTTCTTTTTTTAAAGTTTCGATACAGCCGTCGCGAAGATTATGGGTAATAAAACCATTCCATTCGGAAAACACAATGCCGATGTTGAATTCATCGGCATCGGTAATATGTAAAGGCTGGTAATCGGAAAGATTTACGGTTGCCATTTTTTAATAATATTTGGTCATTTCGATATAGGCATCGCTCATACCATTATCGTAATCCTGATATTTTTCTTCAATAGAAGCAAAATATTTTTTAGCTTCTGCATTTTTTTTCAATGCTAAGGAAAGAAGTCCTGCTTTTTTAGTAAAATAATAGATGGTATATGGATCATCTGATGCAGAAATGGCTTTATCCAAAGTGGAAAGCGCATCGGTTGCTTTGTTCAGATTGCTCTGGCAGTCCGCCATTGCTCCATATTTCAAAGCGGTTAAAATTTTACTGTCAGAACTGAATTTATCCAACAAATCGTACGCTTCCTGATATTTCCCTTCTTTGAATTTGATAAGTCCCGCGTTGTAAGCAGAAAGTTTACCTACGGCAGTTCCTGAAAATTCGTTATAGGTACCAAGATATCCGGGATTTGCAGCGGATTTTCCACCCAGTGCTTCTGCTTCTTTACCTTCGGATAGGTTTTTTTGAGCAGCGAGATAACTTTTCGCGGCTTCTTCATTTTTTGGTTTTACCACATATTGCTGATATGCGAAATATCCAAGAACAACGATCAGAAGGGCTCCAAATAAGCCAATCAGGTATTTGGAATTTTTTTCAATAAATCTTTCAGTATTGAGTGCGGTCTGGTCAAGATCCTTGAATACTTCTACGGTTTCTCTACCTTCCTGTTCTTGTTTTTTTGTCAGTTTTGCCATTGCTTTTTCAAATTGAGTTGCAAATTTAATTGTTTCTTAATGATTTACAAAATTATGATGGCGAAAACCCAGCAATTTTTAATACTTCAGTATACTATATATCTCTGAACCGAATGATTTTAGTTTTTCTTCACCATTAAGAAACTGTAAACCAATCAGAAAACTGAACTGAGAAACTATTGCTCCCTGTTTTTTGATGAGTTTACCTGCGGCTTCGGTTGTGCCTCCGGTGGCGAGAAGATCGTCATGAATGAGAATGCGCTGTCCCGGAAGAATCTGGCCTTCACGGATTTCAATTTCTGCGGTGCCATATTCCAGATTATATTCCTGAGAAACTACGGGCGGCGGAAGTTTTCCTTTTTTGCGAATGAGGATGAAAGGAATATCCAATGCAACGGCAATGGCGATTCCGAAGAGGAAACCTCTACTCTCAATTCCGCATACGGCATCAATTTTTCCACGGCTGAAATTGGCCAGATCTTCAATAACTTCTTCATACAATTTGGGATTCAGAAAAACCGGACTGATGTCCTTAAACTGGATTCCCGGTTTTGGAAAATCCGGAATATTCTGGATGGTGGTTTCTAATTTCTGAATCAGTTCTGGTGATGCCATTTTATGTTAATTGATTTTGTAGCTTGATATTTTCCATTCTCCGTTCACATTTTTCAACCCAAAGGTTACTGAAAGCGGAGTTGTTTTACCATTTTTATCCGTTACGTCATACGTTGCATTTACGGTTGAAGTGTTATCTGAAGTATTTTTGGTGGAAACATTTTTTACACTTAAACTTTTCACCGCACCAAAGCCGGAAGTCGGGTTGGAAAACTTATCATAAGATCCCCAGTTTGGATTGGATGAGTTATCATAGGCTGCTTTCAGATTCTGGGAGCCCAGATTGTTCAGGAATTTTGTAACGGTTGTTTTTGGATCTTTCGTTGCTGGTGGAGTAGTGCTTGCCGGCGTTGTGGAAGGATCTGCGGGTGTTTCGGTTCCTGTTGGGTTTTCTCCGGGCAGTAGCTCTGTTCCTGTTTCATCAACGGACGGCTTTTCTACAGGTGGTGTATACAACGCTTTTGGATTTACGGAGACACCGATTTTGGACATTTTATAGGTTTTATCTGTGGTTTTTACGGAAACTGTGATGTCAATTTTATTATCTATGATTTTTGCAGCAGGAAGTGATGAAAATTTCAGGTTGAATCCTTTGAAATTATTGTCCTGCATTAAATTTTTAGAGGTAAGAAGTTTAATACCATTGCTGAAGACTTCCAGTGTCGTTTCCAAAGCGGCTCCTGTGAAAACAATTGGATTTCCGGTTCTGTCCACAAGTCTCGGAACTACCTGAATGGCTTTTACACCGGTTGCACTGTCTGCGGAAGCATTTTTTGTAATGATGTTCAATCCATCTGCTTTTATATCATTCGGATCACTTTCTTTGGCATTTACATTTTCAAAGATATTCATTTCACCAAGTGAAGGCGGACCGGTGCTTGTCCAGTCGATTCCGTTTTGTTGGGCAACCTGATCTGCCATGGCAAAAATTTCAGGAATTTTCTTTCCGTCCAGAAGTTTTCCGAGAGCTTTCAATTCATTGGAATCGCCGTCTGCTTCCACACCAAAGGTTTTTAAAATATAGAGAGCTTCGCTGAATTTAATTTGCTTAATGGTGGGCAAACTGGAGGTCATATCGTTGATGCTCGACTGAAAGGATTGGGTGCTGGATGCATCAACATGGTCTTTCTTACATGATGCAAGCAGAAAGAGCAGAGGCAATAGGATGAGGAATGTTCTTTTCATTTTCGAAGAATGCGTTTACACAAATTTATAAAAAGTATGGGGATCGCAATGTGAAATATTGATGAATATTAATCTTTTAAGCAAAAAAAACTGTATGCGTAAAACATACAGTTTGAATTTTATCATTCCGTGAATTAGAACGGATATTCGTAAATCTCTGATTCGTGAAGGTAAGGGTTTCCTACAGGAATAAGTTTTAGTTTCGTTAATGCGGTCATTACACTGAATGTAAACAGTCCCACAATAAAGAGTATTGAACCCAATACGAGAAGGAATACTTCAGGAGAGTTCCAGTAAGGACCAACGGTTCCCGGGAACACCATATTGAAATAATCCAGAATGTGTCCTAAGATTACAATTACCGCCATTATGCATACCACTGTATAATTTCTCTTAATGCTTGAACTTACCATTACTGCCAAAGGAATAAGGAAGTTCAGAATAAGCATTGGAAGGAATGTTGGAGCGTAGTATTGGAATCTTCCGAAGAAATAGTTCACTTCTTCCGGAATGTTGGCGTACCAATACAGCATGAATTGTGCAAACCAAGTATACGTCCAGAGCATTGAGGTTGCAAAAAGGAATTTTCCTAAATCGTGTAAATGGTTGTCATTGAACTGCGGAAGGAAACCTGTTTTCTTCAGGTACACACTTACCAAAATAATTACCGCAATTCCGCTGGTTAAGCAGCTCACCATTGAATACCAGATGTACATGGTAGAATACCAGTGTGGATCAATGGACATCAACCAATCCCAAGCCCAAGCTGCAGAAGCAAATCCGAAGAAAGCAATGTATCCTACTGCCCATCTGTACAGCATTTGGTAATCTCTCGGAGATTTTGTTTGGTCTACTTTTTTAGATTGTGCTTTTAGTTTCCATGCGAAGAAAGAAGCTCCCAAAACATAGATGAAAGTTCTTACTACATAGAAAGGAATATTAAGGAATTTTTTCTTTTCGTAGAGAATAATATCAAAATGATCGGATTTCGGATCGGTTAAACTTGCGTCCATCCAGTGGAAGAGATGCCCGTTATGTGTAGCATTCAGCAGTACAATCACCAATACGATAAAACCGCCAATCGGAATATAGGAAGCAATACCTTCCATCACTCTGGTTACAATAATCGACCAACCTGCATGTGCTGCATGCTGAATAGAGTAGAAGAAAAGGACAACGCAACTTACTCCAAATGCAAATACAGCAACGGCATGTATTGCAGCAAGCGGACGGTTATGAATTTGCATTTCGGCATGTTCCAGATGTGCTTCGTGATCTTGAGGACCTACGAGTTCACTGGAGTGCGAAGGATTGTGGTGTCCTCCGGAATGCGCTGCTTCCATCAGATGTTCAACCTGAGCTTTGTCAATCCCGTGATTCATAAAATAACCTGCACCAAATAATACAAGCCCTAATACGAGAAGTATGATTGAAATTAATTTTAATTTAGGTGAAAAAGTATACATCTTTCTTCTTTTTATTATTTAGTCGCTGTTGAATCAGTTGTTGCTGCCGGAGCTGCGGCTGCATTGGCTTTAAAAGCACTCATTACATACATTGCCACTCTCCATCGGTCTGCCGGTCTCAATTGTCCTGCATAAGATCCCATGGCATTTCTACCGTAAGAAAGCACGTAGTGTACGGAACCCACAGAGATTTGTCTGTCTGCATAATTGGGAACTCCGGAATAGGCCCCGCTTTGTACGATATTTCCTTGTCCATCTCCTGCAGTACCGTGACATACGGCGCATGTACGCTCATACATCAATTTTCCTCTTTCAAGGTCTTTTGCCTGATTTTTAGGATCGAGAGGAGATACGGTGATGGTTTTGGAAGCATCATAACCTGCATTATACTGATCGGGTGTAAGGGCTTGCCCGGAATTAACTTCAATTAAACCTTCAGCGTTCTGAGCTACAGTTCCGTCAACAGGAGATAGCCCGGTTGCTCCGTCATTTTTTACGAACAATGGAATTTCGTTGTCGTGTTTGCTGTACGGATCAGCTGCTTTCATGAGCGGATCATAGGCCACCGGAAAATACATATCCGGAAAATAAACCAAAGGTGGATTGTCTTTTGGGCCACAAGAATTTAGCAAAATGGTTGTTACCCCCAATACTGCTGTTAATTTTAAAATTTTATTCTTCATGTTACGCCTCTTTTACAGTTATTTCTTCCACTCCGGTATCGATTAGTATTTGTTTTACTGTATCAACATCTTCCGTTACGAATTCCATCATAAATTTATCGTCTGTTGTTCTCGGATCAGGATTCTGAGCCGGGCATCCCGGATACATTTTGTTTCTTGCCAAAAAGGTAAGCGACATCATGTGTGCTGCACAGAATACCATCAATTCAAACATTGGAACTACAAATGCAGGCATGTTTCTGGACCATTCAAAAGCCGGTTTACCGCCGATGTTTTGTGGCCAATCGTGGTTCATCATGTACCATGTTACGGTTGCACCAATGGTTAAACCATATACAGCGTAGAACCAGGCTGCATCAGATATTCTTGTTTTTTTCAATCCTAAAGCTTTATCCAACCCGTGAACCGGAAATGGAGTATAGACTTCATTGATTGCTATTCCTTTATCCATAAAGGCTTTTACGCCGCCCATCAGTTCATCGTCGTCGGCGTAAACTCCGTATACTATCTTAGTGGTGCTCATCTCCTTCTTTTGCTTTATAGGTTTCACCAGAAATTTTTAATATAGATTTCAATTCCGCCTGCGCAATTACAGGGAAAGTTCTTGCATACAATAGGAAAAGTACTGAGAAGAAACCGATGGTTCCCAAATACACTCCTACGTCGATAATGGTTGGTTTAAACATCGTCCAAGATCCAGGAAGGTAATCTCTGGAAAGGTTGATTACGATAATGTCAAAACGTTCGAACCACATCCCGATATTGATGATTAATGCAATAATAAATGTTGCAATAATATTTGTTCTTACTCGTTTGAACCAGAATAATGCCGGCACTACAAGGTTACAGATAATCAATGCCCAGAAAGCCCACCAGTAAGGTCCGGTTGCTGCTCCCGGAGAAAGATAAGTAAAGTCTTCATATCTTGACCCGGAATACCAAGCGATAAAATATTCTGTTGCATACGCTACCGTTACCATACCACCAGTCAGGATGATTACGATATTCATAATCTCGATGTGATACATGGTGATGTATTCTTCAAGGTCGCATACTTTTCTCGCAACCAAAAGAAGCGTCTGTACCATCGCGAAACCGGAGAAGATTGCACCGGCAACGAAGTACGGCGGATAAATGGTAGAGTGCCATCCTTTAATTACAGAAGTGGAGAAGTCAAAGGATACCGTGGTGTGTACTGAGAATACCAGCGGTGTTGCAAGACCTGCCAAAACCAAGGAAAGTTCCTCGAATCTTTGCCAGTGTTTTGCTTTTCCTCCCCATCCGAATGAAAGCAGGGTATATATTTTTCTTGTCCATGGTGTTTGTGCGCGGTCTCTAATCATGGCAAAGTCCGGGATAAGTCCCATAAACCAGAATACGGTGGATACAGAGAAATAAGTGGAGATCGCAAATACGTCCCAAAGTAATGGTGAGTTGAAGTTTGGCCAAAGAGATCCAAACTGGTTCGGCAATGGAAATACCCAATATCCTACCCAAACTCTACCCATGTGAATTACCGGGAAGATCGCTGCCTGAACTACGGCAAAAATCGTCATCGCTTCTGCGGAACGGTTTACCGACATTCTCCAACGCTGTCTAAATAATAATAGTACTGCGGAAATCAGGGTTCCGGCGTGACCAATACCTACCCACCATACGAAGTTGGTGATATCCCAACCCCAGTTAATAGTTCTGTTGAGTCCCCAAGCTCCAATACCGGTTCCAATGGTGTATGCAATACAACCGAAACCATAAATGAAAAGGACTAAAGCGGCATATAAAGATACCCACCATAGTTTTCCGGCTCGTTCCTCGATAGGTTTGGCGATATCAACAGTGATATCGTGATAGGTTTTGTGACCAATAATTAAAGGTTCCCGAATCGGGGCTTCGTAATGTGACATTTTTTACCTTATTATTATTTAAACGTTTGATTCTTGTCTGTTTCTTACTTTAGTGTGATAGAATACATTTGGTTTTGTACCGATCTCTTCAAGTAGATAATATCTTCTGTCGCTGGCGTAGAGTTTACGAACGAGAGATTTATTATCGTTCATATCTCCAAACTGCATTGCTCCTGTGGAACAAGCGGCAGCACACGCACACGCTTTTTGGAATTCTTCATCAGCAACCACTCTGTTTTCTTTTTTCGCATTAAGAATAGTGGCCTGAGTTTCTTGAATACATAATGAACATTTTTCCATTACCCCTCTGGTTCTGGTAACAACGTCAGGATTCAATACCATTCTTCCCAGATCGTTGTTCATATTGTAATCAAATTTATCATTCAAGGCATAGTTGAACCAGTTGAATCTTCTTACTTTGTACGGACAGTTGTTTGCACAATATCTGGTACCGATACATCTGTTATATGCCATTTGATTTTGCCCTTGTTTACCGTGTGAAGTTGCCGCAACCGGACAAACTGTTTCACAAGGCGCATGGTTACAGTGCTGGCACATTACCGGTTGGAAAATCACATCCGGACTTTCGCTTGGTTCGATAAGGATGTCGTACATGTGCGGAACATCCAGTTTTGCATCCAAAGATTCTTTAACGGAAAGTTGACCATCTTTGTTCTCATCCATTTCCACTGGAATTTTTGAACTATAATAGCGATCAATTCTTAACCAGTACATATCTCTGGACATTCTGATTTCCTCTTTACCTACAACAGCGGTGTTGTTTTCTGCCTGACAGGCAATTACACAGGCACCACATCCTGTACAGGAATTCAGGTCGATGGAAAGGTTGAAGTGCGGACCATCGGTATCATCAAATGCATCCCAAAGATCGATTTTTCTTGCCGGAAGATCACCATTAATGGTGGCATATTCCAAAGGTTTGTTCCATCCTTTTACTTTGTCATCAAAAGGAACTGAAATAAAGGTTTCCAGAGAAACTTCTTTAGCAATTTCATAACGTCCCATTAATGTATTTTGAAGCTGCATTCCTGCAAACTCATGCTCGTCACCTGTTTTTTCAATTTTTACATTACCCAAAACGGTATTGAAACCATCGAAAAGAGGATATGCATTAATTCCGGTTTCTGCTACTTTACCGGAATCTTTTTTACCATAACCTAAAGCAAGCCCCAAAGATCCTTCTGCCTGACCTGGCTGGATAAATACCGGAACATCTTTTAAAGTGACTCCATTTACCGTTACGTTTACCGTATCACCATCCAACTGCATTCTCGCATTCAGTTTATTTTCGATGCCTAAATCTTTTGCATCTTTTGGTGAAATGGTAAGATAGTTGTCCCATGACAAACGTGTAATAGGATCCGGAAGCTCCATTAACCAAGGATTGTTGGCTTGTGTCCCGTCCCCAATACCGGTTTTGGTATACAATTGTAATTCTAAACCGGATGCTTTGAAGGCGGAGAGTTCTGCAACAGCCTGAGCTGCATTTCCACCAGCATAAGCAAGAGTGGTAGTGCTTCCGCCTGCATTAAATCCGTTGTATAATGCTTTGTTGAACGAAGTTTCTCCTAAAAGAGAAGCAGCGTTTGTTTTTAAGTAATTGTAATAATTATTGGCAGCACTGTTTTTTCCGTTTGTCCAAACCAAAAGGGATTCTTCAATCTGTCTCGGCTTGAAAACTTTCTGAATCGTAGGCTGCATCAAAGCGTAAGAACCGGTTTCCGGATTTAAATCTCCCCAGGATTCCAACCAGTGTGCTGTTGGAATAACGGCTTTCGCTGCTTTGTACATTTCGTTCTTCTTGTCGATTGTGGCAATCACGTGAGGAACTTTTTTCACAGCTGCTTCAAAAGCGGCTCCTTTATTTGATGAGTAAATCGGGTTGATGTTGTTGGTAAGCAATACCCCAACTTGTCCGGCATTCATCCAGGACAGGAATTCCTGATATCTTGCAGGATCAAATTCTTTTAAAAGATTTGCCTTACCTGTGAAAGCAACAGATCCTAATTTTTGATTGATTAAATGAGCCAAAACATATGCTCCTTTTGAACCGTCTGCCAAAACCACCGCTTTATTTCCTTTTGCCTGAAGTTCTTTCACGATTGCAGCAGCAGATTTGCTTACAGATGCTCCGTTCAAACCGTTGTATACTTCAACCAAAGTTTTGAAAACATCACTTGGTTTCAGTTTTACTCTTGTGTCGGCATTGGCACCGGTTAAACTCATGTTGGATTCCACCTGAATGTGGCGAAGCATATTCGGTCCTGGTTTTCTTGCCGCAGCATAGGAAACTTCAAGGCTTTGTGCGTTGTAATCTCCCAAGAAATCTGCCTGAAAACCAATAACCAATTCCGTTGCGCTAAGATCATATACCGGAAGTGCTCTCTGTCCGAAAACTTCTACCGCAGCATCAAGTGCCGCCGCATAAGGATAAGCGTCATAGGTTACGAGTTCCGCAGTTGGATATTTTGCTTTAAAATCAGCAAATACTTTTTTGAAAGTCGGGCTGGCAAAAGAGTGGGAAAGGAGAACGATTTTCTTTCCGGCTGCATTTGTTTCTGCTAAAGCTTTCAGAACATAATCGTCAACTTTATCGAAAGTTTCATCTTTTCCTTCCAGTTTTGGCTGCTTTACTTTATCGTTATCGTACAAAGAAAGTACGCTTGCCTGTGCTCTGGCATTGGTGGTTCCCAAATGTCCTGCTGCAGGATTCGGATCGATGCGGATGGGTCTTCCTTCACGGGTTTTCACCAAAACGCTTGCGAAATCATATCCGTCGAAATAACTGGATGCATAAAAGTTAGGAAGTCCCGGCGTAATGTCGTGTGGTTTCACAACATACGGAATGGTTTTGATTACAGGAGCTTCACAAGCTGCCAAAGTAACAGCTGCAGTAGAGAAACCTAAAAGCTTCAGAAAGTCTCTTCTCGAAGTGCTGGAAGAACTTGTTTTGTCATCGCTTAAAAATTCATCTACAGGAATTTCATTCTGAAACTCTTTCTGAGCCAGCTTCCCATTCAAAGCCGGATCTTTAAGTTCGTGAATACTTCTGAATTGTATTTTATTTGAAGCCATTTATACTTCTGTTTTTCGTTATTAAATTAATAGTGACATTTACCGCATTCAAGACCACCAATTGCGTCTACTGTAATTTTACCTTCAGATTTCGGATACTGTTTTTTCAGTTTATCATGAAGTCCTTTAAAGTACGCCTGGTTGTAACCATTGGTCATATCCACCTCTGTTGTTCTGTGGCATTCAATACACCATCCCATTGTAAAGTCATTGGCCATTTGTACTACATTCATGGTATCTACTTTACCGTGACATGCTTTACAAACCACATCAATCTGGTTGTTAGGATTTTTCTTGTTGAATGAATTGATGATTGCTTTTTCGCCGGCAACAACGTGCTGTGCGTGGCTGAAATATACGAAATCCGGCATATTGTGGATTCTGGTCCATTCAATCGGTTTTGTTTTTCCGGTGTATTGTTGTGTGGAAGGATCCCAGCCGGCTGCGGCATAGATTTTCTGGATTTCTCCGTCGTAGAACGCTTTGTCTTTTCCTGGCTCCATGTATTTACCGTTGTATTCGGAAATCATTCGGTGACAATTCATACATACGTTAACCGACGGGATTTCAGAAACTTTACCATATTTTGCGCTGGAGTGGCAAACCTGACAGTCGATTTTGTTTTCGCCTGCGTGGATTTTGTGCGAGAAATGGATTGGTTGTTCTGGTTGGTATCCTTTGTAAACGCCAACCCACATCATCCAGTTCCAGATTCCGTATGCGGCAAGAATGGCAAGGATTCCCAAAAGTCCTTTCCCAACATAACTGTATTTTTGATACAACTCTGCAAATGATCCGATTCTGGTGGCATTTAAGTCCGCCAGTTCTTCCGTTTGGTTGAGTTTTACCAACTGTCTTAGTTTGAAAAGAAGCCAAAGTAAAAGTAAACCGATGGAGATTAGTGAAACCAAGATCACTTTTGAATTTAGGCTTTGTTTTTTAGCTTGTTCCAGAGCGGCAATCGTTGCCTGACTGTCAGTTGCTGTAGTAGCATCTGCGGCGGCAGGTTCTGCAGGTGGATCTGCGGTATAAGCAAGAATGTTGTCGATGTCTGCATCCGTAAGGTTCGGAAACGTCTGCATTACATTCTTATTGTATTTTTCGAAGATTTCGTTTGCGTATTTATCTCCGGATTTTCTTAAGGATTCGTTGTCCTTAATCCATTTATAGAGCCAGTCGCGGTCAACACCTCCTTCTTCTTTAACTCGGGTTTCTACATCAGCCAATGCCGGACCTACAACCTGCTTGTCCAAAGCATGACATGCGGTACAGTTCGCTTTAAAGAGTTCCTGACCTTTTACAGGATCACCTTGTGCATACACGGAAGCAGTAGACAGCAATAGTCCAATTGCCATCAGTCCTTTTTTGTAATGCTTTCTCCAACTAATCATTTATATAATCTTGGGTTAGTAAATTTTTGAGTAGTACATTCAATTTGGCAAAAATAAAACTTTTAACAGAAATTTAACGAGCGTTTAAATGTGTAAAATGGCATTTCATTTAATTTGTAACTATTCTAAATAACATAGTTTGGAATAATTTTTATTTATACTATTTTTGCTAAAATTATTTTAATGATGAAAATCACAAAATGGTCGTTGGTTTTGGTTCTTGTTTTAATCGTGAACTATATTGATGCTCAAACAGTTGTAAAGAATGATACGATTGCCGGTGTTCCTCTTATTATCTCAATGGATTCACGGATTAATGATTTGCTGGAAAAATCTGAAGACAAATGTTCCCGTAATTCATCAGCCGGAAATTCTTTTCGAAATGATGTGGATGAAAATTTTTCTGACAACAGCGGAGTTAAAAAACCTTCTGTTGTAAAAGTGGAGAAACCGCTTTCAAATGCGGATATTTGTAGGCAGAATCCAAGAATTATGGGCTACAAAATACAGTTGGCTGTTGTGAAAAGCAACGAAGAGGCGAAAGAAGTGGGAATGTATTTCCGAAGAAGGTTTCCCAATATGAAGGTGGAAATTGATGCTTCTTTACGACCGAATTATAAAGTAATGGCAGGAAGTTATTTTTCAAAACAAAGCGCCAGTGCGGATTTAAAAAGAATCAAGCAATATTTTCCTTCTTCCATACCGGTGCAATACCGCGTGTTCTGTGTGGAAGCAAAATAGTTTTGTTTGAATATATAAAAAGGACCAATTAGGGGCGGCGCATTCGCGCCGCCCCTAATTGGTCCTTTAATTCTAAAATTTTTTTTAGAATTAATTTTTCACCAAAAGTCGGAAACCTTCTCCGTGAACATTGATGATTTCCAGACCATCATCATCTTTTAGGAGTTTACGCAGTTTGGCAATGTATACATCCATGCTTCGGGCGGTAAAATAATTCTCTTTTTTCCAGATTTTTCTCAACGCCAGATCTCTTGGCATAAAATCATTCCGGTGCAGGCAAAGCAGTTTCAAAAGTTCGTTCTCTTTTGGTGAAAGTTTGTATTCCTGTTCGCCCACTCTTAACTGTCTTAGCATGGAATCGAAATATATATTACTGATTTTGAACTGCTCCTGTTCTTCATCTTCCAAAGAAGCACTGCGCTGAAGAATTGCTTTTATTTTATAAAGTAAAAGCTCTGTGTCAAATGGTTTTGTAATATAATCGTCTGCGCCAAGTTGATAGCCTTTGAGGATGTCTTCACGCATATTTCTGGCGGTCAGAAATATAATCGGTGTGTTTTTGTCGATTTTCTTTACGTCTTCTGCTAGGGAAAATCCGTCTTTTTTCGGCATCATCACATCGAAAATGCAGATGTCGAAATCTTTTTCGGTGAATTCTTTCAATCCTTGTTCGCCATCTGTGGCAAGGGTAACTTCAAAGTTGTTGATGGTAAGATAATCTTTCAGCACGGCGCCGAAGCTTTGATCGTCTTCTACCAATAAAATTCTGTTGCTCATAATATTGTTTTTTTTGTTTTTTGTTTTTGTTTCAAGTTTGAAATCTTTGCGAGACATGAAGCAAAGTAATCCGTTTCAATTCATGTAGAGATTGCTTTATTCCACTGCATTCCATTTGTAATCAACTCACTTGTTTCTTTTTCCTTTTTACTTGGTTCTTGTATTTGGTTCTTGTTTACATTGGTAATTTCACAGTGAAAGTAGAGCCTTTTCCTTTATGAGAATCTACAAAAATCTGTCCTTTGTGGAGTTCTACAATCTTTTTCACATAGGAAAGACCAAGCCCCTGTCCTTTCACATTATGGATATTTCCGGTTTCTTCCCTGAAGAATTTTTCAAAAATTTTGGTTTTGTTTAGGGTGTCCATTCCCATTCCTTTATCGGAAATTTCAATTACATACCAGTTTCCTTCATTGCTCGTTTTTACAGCGATTTCTGGTGCTTCCGGAGAATATTTGTTGGCGTTGTCCAGAAGATTTACCAGCATATTCGAGAAATGGAATTCATCAATTTTCAAATGATATTTGGATGCGGTGAAGTCCTGTGTAAGAGTTCCGTGTCGCTGTGCTACAATTAAACTGAAGGATTCTGTGATTTTTTTGATGAGTTCACGAACATTGGTTTCTTTTAAAAATAACTTCACCTCATTTCGTTCCAGTTTACTCATGTTCAACACGTTTTCCACCTGCTTTTTCATCCTCAGATTTTCCTGTTTTATAAGGTTGGAATAGTATTTTACCTTTTCCGGATTGGTGGAAATCTTATCATTTGCCAAGGAATCGGTAGCCACGGAAATGGTGGCCAGAGGTGTTTTGAACTCATGCGACATATTGTTGATGAAATCCGTTTTCACATCCGAAATCTTTTTCTGTCGCATCATATAATTAATGGAAATAATATAGATTCCCAAAATCGTGAGCAGCGACATGAAGGTTCCCAACAGCATGGGCAGATTGTTTTTTGCCAGAGAATAATCTCTTCGCGGAAACACCAGAGAAAGAGAGTACAACGTACGGTCTTTGTTGTCCGTAAATAATGGATAGGTGTAAGTGTCGAGTTGTTTTTCGTCTTTAAAAACCGAATTTATAATGTCGGTTTGTTTGTTGTTTTTATCAATCACACTGAATCCGAATCCCGCATTGATGCCTTTCATTTTCAGTTCTTTACTCAGTACCGAATCCAAAGTTTTGCGGTCTACTCTTCGGTCAATAGGAAGATTGGAAGCATTGAGTTTTACAAATTCTTTCAAAGTATATTCGCCGCTTTCGATGGATTGGTTCAGCTCGGACGTTAAAAGTTCAGGAGTGTTTGCTCCTTTTTTAATTTTTATAAGGGCTTCATCCGTATACATTTTCACACGTTCCAGACTGTCGCCTTTGGAAGAAATCGGGATTTGCTCTTTCGCAATAATGTTTTTGGAGTACGTAATGGTTCTTCTGCTGGCGGAATCCTGCACCTGTTGAATTGTGGTTAAAGTCGGCTGATCTTTACTTGCCAGAATGGTTTTACCCAGATTTCTGTTTTCTTTGTTCAGGTATTTATCCGCTTCAATATCGTTGATTTTCTTGGTGGAAGATTCCAGTGCGGCATATACATTATTAGAAAAATCCTGTTCCAGAGCGGTGTAATAGCGTTTCAACCAATAAAACTGAAGCGCAACGAAAACAATAAGCGAGATCGTCATAAATACAGAAATTACCGGGATGAATTTATTGTTCATTGATTGATTTTTATTTAAGTGTTAAAAGTACAGCTTTTAACAGTATTGTCATAAATAAATATTTGTAATTTTATTAAACTTTTGTTAAAAACGAAAGATTTAACATTTTATTGTGAATATGCAAGATTTTTGCCAATTCCGAATTTTTTAGAATAAATTGTAGTAAGTTTGTATAAAACAGAAGATTATGGATTCAGAAATTGTTTTTAATAAAGATTTTGAAGAACGCTCCGCATTTGTGATGAAAACCTTTGATGCGCAAGTTTCAGAAGTTTGGGATTATTTTTCTGTTGCGGATTTGTTGGATCAATGGTGGGCACCGGAACCGTGGAAATGTGAAACGCTAACGATGGATTTTCAGGAAAATGGAAAATGGCATTATGCCATGGTTAGTCCTGAAAGCGAAAAAGTATATGGACTTGTTTCATTTGGAAGCATTATGCAGCATAGGAGCATTGAATGGATGGATGATTTTGCTGATGAAAAAGGAAACTCGCAAAACAGTAATCTCGCCTGCAACTGGTTGATTGGTTTTACCGGAGTGGAAGAAGGCACAAAACTCACAGTGAACATTCATTTTCCTTCCGAAGATGCAATGAACAAAATCTTTGAAATGGGTTTTGAGGAAGGTTTCCGCATGACGTTGAATCAGTTGGAAAATCTTTTAGAAAAAACATGATTTAAAAAAGATTTTCATCCAAAAAATATTGAATAATGGCTTTTTTCATTAAAAGTTGTTGCTCATTGGGTTTGAGTTCGGGAAGCGGTTCTACTTCGTCAAAATGCGGATAACCGTCGTCGTCATAATGCGAAAATTTATAGTAACCAAAAGGTTCTAGAAGCCGGCAAACCGCAATGTGAATTAAATTTACCTTATCGTCCTTGGAATATTTCTGTTTTCCGCTGCCCAGTTCCTGCACGCCGATCAGAAAAAGCATGGTTTCAATCGGAGTGTTTTTTTCCGTTTGAAAATGCTCTTCAAAAAAAAGGACTATTTTTTTCCAGAGTTCAGCCTCATTGAATTGTTCCTGCTGTTCCATCACGAATTGATTTTGTTTTCCAATTTCAGTAAAAAAGCAAATTCCAGCGCATCTTCTTTCAAACTTTCAAATCTTCCGCTTGCACCGCCGTGTCCGGAACTCAAATCGGTTTTAAAAATCAGAATGTGGGAATCGGTTTTCAAATCGCGTAGCTTTGCCGTCCATTTTGCAGGTTCCCAATATTGCACCTGAGAATCGTGTAACCCTGTGGTAATCAAAATATTAGGATAGTTTTTGTGCTCGATATTATCGTAGGGTGAATAGGATTTCATGTAATCGTAATACGCTTTTTCGTTTGGATTTCCCCATTCGTCATATTCTCCGGTGGTTAAAGGAATGGTGTCGTCCAGCATTGTGCTGACCACATCCACAAAAGGAACCTGCGCCACAACCCCGTGAAAAAGTTCAGGATCCATGTTGATTACAGCTCCGATTAAAAGTCCGCCCGCGCTTCCGCCCATTCCGTAAAGATGTTGTGAGGAAGTGTAATTTTCGTTCACCAAAAATTTTCCGGCATCCATAAAATCGTAAAATGTATTCTTTTTATGCAGCATTTTTCCGTCTTCATACCATTCTCTTCCCAGATATTCTCCGCCGCGAATATGCGCAATCGCATAGATAAATCCACGATCCAGAAGTGAAAGCCGGACACTGGAAAAACTGGCGTCAACCGTATGTCCGTAACTTCCGTAGCCGTAAAGCAGGAGCGGAGTTTCAGAAGATTTTGGAGTGTTTTTATGATACACCAACGAAATGGGAATCCGCACTTTTCCGTCTCGTGAAGGTGCCCAGATTCTTTCGGAAATATAATTTTCAGAATGGAATGTTTCGCCCAAAACTTCCTGCTGTTTCAAAAGTGTGGTGGTTTTGGTTTCCATATCATATTCGTATGTAGAACTGGGAACCGTTAAAGAAGTATAGCCAAAACGCAGTTTTTGGGTTTTGAATTCCAGATTTAAACCAATATAAGCGGTATAAGTAGGATCATTGAATTCCAGATAATGAAACTTTCCGGTTTTGTTTTCGATGATTTTAATTTGCAGAAGTCCTTCTGTACGTTCTTCAAGCGCCAGATAATCCTGAAAGATTTCAAAACCTTCCAGCAAAACATCAGCGCGATGCGGAATAAGGTCTTTCCAGTTTTTCATTTCGCAATGTTCGACCGGAGTTTTTACCAGTTTGAAATTGGTGGCGTTATCGGCATTGGTGATGATATAAAAGGAATCTTCATAATGTTCCACAGCATATTCCAGATCCGGTTTTCTTTTCTGGATGATTTTCCATTCCGCCAAAACATCATCTGCAGGAATAAAACGGTGCTCATCCGAAATGGTGCTTGAGCTGGCAATGAAAATGTATTGTAAAGATTTGGTTTTGTATAAATTAACGTCAAACGCTTCATCTTTTTCGTGGAAAACCAAAACATCCTGAGAAGAATCGGTTCCCATTTCATGACGAAAGACCTGAAATGCACGCAGGTTTTTATCTTTTCTGATGTAAAAAATGTGTTGATTATCATTTGCCCAAATCGCCTTTCCGGTGGTATTCGGAATCTGATCCTGAAGGATTTCCCCGGTTTTCAGGTTTTTGAATGCTAAAGTGTAAATGCGTCTTCCCAAATCGTCACTCGAAAATACAGCACATTCGTTATCTGTACTTACGGCAACGCTTCCAATCTCGAAAAATTCATGACCTTCCGCAAGAACGTTGACATCCAGAATCAGTTCTTCTTCATTTTCCAAAGAAAGGGGTTTGCGGAAAAATAGCGGATATTCTTTCCCTTCCTCGTATTTTACAATATACCAGTATCCATTGAAAAAATATGGAAGCGATTCATCGTCTTTTTTATAGCGCGCTTTCATTTCTTCAAACAACTGTTTTTGCAGAATTTCGGTATCCTTCATAATGAAATCGCAATAGTTATTTTCGGATTTCAGGTAGTCCAGAACTTCAGGATTTTCGCGTTGGTTCATCCAGAAATAAGGATCGTTCCGCGTATCCGAATGTGCGGTAAGAAGGTGGTTGATTTTTTTTGCTATCGGCGCATCCATTTCGGGAAAGTACAAATTATAAAATTAATAAAAAACCATCTTAACCCAAAAGGAAAAGACGGTTTCGAAGTGTTTTTCTCCGGAATTTATTTGTTTAAATCGCGGATGTATTTTTCAATCGCCATCGTCATGGATGGTGTTTCTTTGCTAGGTGCCATTACATCAATCCGGAATCCGGCTTCTTCGGCGGCTTTCTGGTATTCCCGAAAACTCCGATTTTGATGTCGTCCTGCTTGAAGTTTTTAAAATTTTCCTGAAGCGATTTTATTCCCTGCGGACTGAAGAAAACCAACATGTCGTAATCTTTTATTTTAATATCCGAAAGGTTTGAGCATACGGTTTTGTACATGATTGCTCTTGTCCAGTCAACTTGTGCATCATCCAGTGTTTTGATGGTTTCCGGACTCAGAACATCGGATGAAGGGAGCAGGTATTTTTCGTTCGGATATTTTTTGAAAAGTGGCAGTAAATCGGAAAAATTCTTTTCACCAAAACTGATTTTTCTTTTTCTGTATACGATGTGTTTTTGCAGATAATTGGCAACCGCTTCGGACTGGCAAATATATCTCATGGTATCAGGAACCTGAAAACGCATTTCTTCAGCCAATCGGAAGTAATGGTCTATCGCATTTTTACTTGTAAAAATAATGCCGGTGTACTGCGATAAATCAATTTTCTGGGCGCGGAGTTCCTTAGCATCTACGCCTTCCACATGAATGAAAGGTCGGAAATCAATCTTAATCTTTTCTTTTTTCGCAATCTCCAGATACGGAGAACTCTCGTTGGGAGCAGGCTGCGATACCAATATAGATTTAATTTTCATCTTCAAAATTTGCTAGAAAAACAATAGTCTCCACAGTGCAAACAATGGTGCAATTTGGAGGGTGCAAATATACAAAAATTTATAATACCATCGAACCGGCAGAATTTGGTTTTTGTGAAAAAAATAAAAAAGTATTTTAAAAACAAAAACAATCATGAGGAAAATCAGGTAAAAATACAATTCTTCGCCCTTTTTATTGTCAAAATAATAATGTGAAAAAATCAAAACCATCAACAATAGAGACAGTCCAAAATAGAATTTTGTAGCCGTAAAATAAAAGAGTTTCCATTTGCGGGAATTCCCGACACTGGAATAAAAAATATAGGAAAAAGATGTTTTAAGAAGATAAAACAACAGAATGCTGAGAAATGTAAAGCCAAATTTATTCAGTTCAAAACCGAAAGGATGAATGCTTGTTACCCATTTGGGAACCAACGGAATGTATTGAGAAATCAAAACCGAAATCAGAATGCAAAAAACAGCGGATGTAATCGCCCAAGAAAGAAAATTATTGCTGGAATCGGCATATTCCTGCACGAAAAACTCTTTAATCCGAATGTCGCGCAGCAAAAAAATAAACATCAGTGCATACGCGAAACCGCAAAGCAGCAGCGTAATTATCACCCAGTCATTATGTTCTACAATCCTTACCACAAAATTATTGCAAAAATACTCAAATTAAGTTTCAAATAAAACAAATTTTAATCGCTAAAGAAATTGGTCTGAACTTTGAACGGAAAAGAAAGCGCAAAAACAGTATCTTTGCCACTTGTGAGCTTGTGATAAGATTTAGCAAAAATGATTTCACGAGCCAGATAAAAAATCACTAAAATTTTAAACACAGGCTCTTCGTTTTCTGCATGAAAAAACTGGTCATCATTCCAACCTACAACGAGAAAGAAAATATTGAAAGTATTGTTTCGGCGGTATTTGCGCTGAATCAGGAGTTTCATGTTCTGGTGGTGGATGATTCTTCACCGGACGGAACCGCTGAAATCGTAAAGCACCTTCAGGAATCGTTTCCTCAAAAACTTCATCTGAGTATAAGAAAAGTGAAAGATGGATTAGGAAAGGCTTATATCCACGGATTTCGCTGGGCTTTGGAAAATAATTACGACTATATTTTCGAAATGGATGCGGATTTTTCGCACAATCCTGCTGATTTGCCCCGGCTTTTTGAAGCCTGCAAAAATGCAGATATGGCGGTTGGATCACGGTATTCGCAAGGGGTAAATGTAGTGAATTGGCCTATGGGAAGAGTGTTGCTTTCCTATTTCGCATCCAAATATGTGCGTACCGTTCTGGGAATTCCTGTTCACGATACCACTGCCGGATTTGTCTGTTTTAAAAAAGAAACGCTTCTGGGAATCGGGTTGGATAAAATTAAACTGAAAGGATACGGTTTTCAGGTGGAAATGAAATACCGCGCCTATAAAAAAGGATTCAGAATTGTGGAAGTTCCGATTATTTTCACCAACAGAATAAAAGGAGAAAGCAAAATGAACGGCGGAATTATCGGTGAAGCCGTCTTCGGAATTTTAAACCTGAAATGGAAATCAATGATAAATGCACT
Source organism: Bergeyella sp. (assembly GCA_031987605.1). Lineage (GTDB taxonomy): Bacteria > Bacteroidota > Bacteroidia > Flavobacteriales > Weeksellaceae > JAFAGO01. The sequence goes on from DALZZF010000001.1 coordinate 262,069, forward strand.
ATGAAAAATTTGCTACTGTTTTTTATTCTGATCGGTTTTGTTTCCTGTGGAGATATTGTAAACAAACCTGCCCACCTTCTGAGCAAAGATAAAATGGCAGAAGTAATTGCCGAACTTGCCATCAGCGATCAGCTCAGTATCGTAGATTCCGGTTTTAATTTGAATAATCAAACCATATATGTCTTTCAAAAGGCGAAAGTAAAACCCATCGATTTTTCAGAAAGTTACACCTATTATGTAGCAAGAGGAAAAATGGATCAGATCCTTGATGAAGCACAGAAAATAATTATCAAAAAAGATCCGAAAGCCAAAGCATACATCGATAAAAACAACGCAGAACAACCTGCTGTTAAATAATGACAAAGAATTTTTTTGAAATAGAAAAAAACTCTTCCGGAAAAGCAAGAGCCGGAATGATAACCACAGATCACGGTCAAATCCAGACGCCGATTTTTATGCCGGTAGGAACCGTGGCTTCTGTAAAAACCGTACATCAGCGTGAACTTCGCGATGATATAAAAGCACAGATTATCCTTGGAAACACCTATCATCTGTATTTGCGACCAACCATGGATGTTATGCAGGAAGCCGGAGGTTTACATCGTTTTATGAATTGGGAACTGCCCATTCTTACGGATTCCGGAGGTTTTCAGGTTTTTTCGCTTTCGGATTCAAGGAAAATGACCGAAGAAGGAGTAAGGTTTAAATCCCATATCGATGGAAGTTACCACTTTATTTCTCCGGAAAAATCAATGGAAATTCAACGGCAGATTGGAGGAGATATTTTTATGGCATTTGATGAATGCACGCCTTTTCCTTGCGAATACAATCAGGCAAAAGCATCAATGGAAATGACACACCGCTGGTTGAAAAGATGCATCAAATGGTGCGAAGAAAATCCGGAATATTATAGCCATAAACAACGGCTTTTCCCCATTGTTCAGGGATCAACGTATTCGGATCTGAGGAAAATTTCTGCTGAATGTATTGCTGAACAGAATGCCGAAGGAAACGCAATTGGCGGACTTTCCGTTGGAGAACCGGAAGAAGAAATGTACCGCATAACCAATGAAGTTACCGATATTTTGCCCAAAGAAAAACCCCGCTATTTAATGGGAGTCGGAACTCCTTGGAATATTTTGGAATCCATCGGTCTGGGAATTGATATGATGGACTGTGTAATGCCTACCCGAAATGCAAGAAATGCCATGCTCTTCACCTGGAATGGCATCATGAATCTGAAAAATGAAAAATGGAAACGCGATTTTTCTCCTTTGGATGAATTTGGAACCAGTTTTGTAGATCAGGAGTATTCCAAAGCGTATGTACGGCATCTTTTTGTTTCTAAAGAATATCTGGCGAAACAAATTGCTTCCATTCACAATCTCGCTTTTTATTTGGATTTGGTAAAAGTGGCAAGAGAACATATTTTAGCAGGTGATTTCTACGAATGGAAAAATTCCGTAGTCCCAGCTTTGAAACAACGACTTTAACAAGAGACAAAAGGAAGAGCCAAGGCAAAAGTCAAAAGATCTAAGTTAAGCCACGAAGTGGCGTGATAAAATAGCCAAGGGAGAAACCCTTGTACGAAATAAAATAGCCAAGGGTGAAACCCTTGGAAAAATATGAAAATAATAGACCGCTACATTATCAGAAAATACCTCGGAACTTTCGGGTTTATGCTGGCATTGCTGTCTATTATTGTATTTGTGATTGATGTTCAGGCAAAAGCACCGAGAATTGAATCCAACGGTTTTACGGTATCCTATTTTGCATTGAATTTTTATCCGTTCTGGATTATTAATCTTGTGGTGACTTTTATGTCCATTCTGGTTTTTATTTCCGTTATTTATTTTACGTCGAGAATGGCAAACAATACCGAGATTGTTGCCATTATCAGTAGTGGTGCGAGTTTTCACCGTTTTGCGCGGCCATATTTGCTCACATCAGGCTTTATTGCTGTTTTAGCATTGCTTCTGAATCATTTTGTACTGCCGCTTTCCAATGCCAAAAAAAATGTGTTAGAGCCATATACTTATAATAAAATGGATCGCGAGAAAATCACGGGTATTTCTGAAATTTCCACTCGGATTTCTAAAAACGAATATATTTTTATAAAAAGCTACAACAAAAAAGAGAAAAGTGGCTATGGGCTAATTTATCAGAAATTCGATGATAAAAATAAATTACAATATCAGTTGAATGTATCGGATTTTAGGTGGGATCCGGAAAAGAAAACCTTCAGAATGAATAATTATCTGGAAAAAACCTTTTTAAAAGATGATACCGAAAAACTCGGAAACGGCAATACCATGACAAAAAATTTCGGGCATCCTCCGGAAGAATTATTTCCTGATGGACTGCTCGGGCAAACCAAAACGACACCTGAACTTCTGGTTTTTATTAACCGAGAAAAATCAAAAGGAAATTCAAATTTAAATACACATCTTAACGAGCTTTATCAAAGGACATCGATGCCGGTTTCCATTATTATTCTTACACTTTTGGGACTATCATTGTCTTCAGAAAAAAAGCGAGGAGGGTTGGGTTTGAATCTTGCGTTGGGAATTGCGCTGGCGTTTGTTTTTGTATTTTCTTTTGAAGCATTGAAAATCGTGTCAGAAAACAATATTATAAAACCATTTCTTGCCATGTGGTTGCCAAATTTAGTTTTCGGACCGTTGGCTTTGTTTCTGTATTTCCGAAGAGCTCTTCAGTAGAGCATCTGGATTTCTTTGTGGAAAAATTTCTGAAGTCCATCGGTTTCAAGGTCGATCCACAAAAAACCGTTTTCGTCCATTTCTCTCACAATGCCATTTTGTCTTGAGCTGTTTTTCTCAAATACACTGATTTGGTCTTTTCTGAAAAGATGCCGGTTGAAATCTTTCAATACGGTTTTCAAATCAGGAATTCTAAAAATATGCTCCTCAAAAAAAGTAAAAAAGCACTTAGAAACGTCATCTATAGAAAAGCGTTTTCCTGTTTGGGTAAAAAGGGAACCTGCATTTTTAAAATTTTGAAAATCAGTTTGGTTAATATTAATTCCAATGCCGATAATGAAGTAATGAACATCTGCAATCTTTTTTCTTTCGATTAGGATTCCACAGATTTTTTTTTCTTTCAGAATAATATCATTGGGCCATTTAATCTTCGTATCTTCATCCGTCAATTTGGCAATAAAATCGAGGATAAGAACGGCGGTATAAAAATTGATGATGATTTCGGGATGAATTTGTGCAACAGGAACCGCAATGCTCAACGCCAGATTTTCATGCGGGCGGATATTCCAGGTATTTCCGTATTGCCCTCTGCCCTTGGTTTGGCAGGAGGTGTAAAGACCGACAATATCGGTTTGATTTTCAGTGAGATAGTTTATTATTTCATCATTTGTGGAAAAACACGCTTCAACCGAAATCAATTGGCTCATAACAACTGGAATTTAAAATCCTGTACTTGTAGTAATTAAGCCTGTGAAATAAAGAAAAAAACAATAAATTTGCAAATTATACCAATTTTTTTGAATGAGTAATACAGTAACAAAACAAATTTTAATAGATAAAATCGTAGACGCAATTCAGGATACCAAAGGAGAAGACATCATGATTTTCGATCTTTCAGGGATTGAAAATTCTGTGGCAGAAACTTTCGTCATCTGCAGCGGAAACTCCAATACGCAGGTGGCCGCAATCGCCGGAAATGTGGAAAAGAAAGTAAGGAATGATCTTAAAGAAAGACCGTGGCATGTGGAAGGAACCGAGAATGCAATGTGGGTTTTGGTGGATTATGTAACCGTGGTGGTGCATATTTTCCAGAAACAAATCCGTGAATATTATGATATTGAAGAACTTTGGGGTGATGCAAAAATCACCAAAGTTGAAGACTGAATGCGACAATAAAAATTTTAAACAAATCAAATGAATAATAAAGGTTTTAACTGGTTTTTCCCCATCGCAATTTTTGCATTAATTCTTATTTTCATGCCGGGCTTATGGGATTCTGGTTCATCGGAAACAGTAAGCGAAGACGAATTCTTCACCGAAATGAAAGAAGGGAAAGTGCAAAGCGTAATCGTATATACGGATGTGGATAAAGCCGATGTTTTTCTTACTCAAAACGAGAAGAACAAAACAGTAAAAAAATCCGAAAACAATAATCCATTCACCGCATTGGATCTTTCTCCGAAACCCGATTATACCATCACTTACGGAGACAAACAATTGTTTCTGGAACAGTTCAACCAGATCCGAAAAGACAACCCGAATATTGCGACAAAAAGAACCTATGAAATAAGCCGAAGTCCGTTTACAGAACTGCTGTTCACCGCATTGTTCTGGATTGGAATTATGGCGCTGTTTTATTTTGTTCTTTTCAGAAGAATGGGCGGATCGGGCGGTCCGGGCGGACAAATTTTTTCCATCGGGAAATCACGCGCAAAACTTTTTGATGAAAAAGATAAAATTCAGGTAACTTTTAAAGATGTTGCCGGATTGGAAGGAGCAAAAGAAGAAGTGCAGGAAGTTGTAGACTTTCTTAAAAATTCTGATAAATACACAAGATTGGGGGGTAAAATTCCGAAAGGGGTATTGTTGGTAGGTCCTCCGGGAACCGGGAAAACCTTATTGGCAAAAGCCGTAGCCGGAGAAGCAAAAGTTCCTTTCTTTTCCCTTTCCGGATCCGATTTCGTGGAAATGTTTGTCGGAGTTGGAGCATCAAGAGTCCGGGATTTATTTGCACAGGCAAAAGCAAAATCACCTGCGATTATCTTTATTGATGAAATTGATGCCATTGGTCGCGCCAGAGGCGGAAAAAATTTCACGGGAGGAAATGATGAAAGAGAAAACACGCTGAATCAGTTGCTTACGGAAATGGACGGTTTCGGAACCGATACCAATGTGATTGTAATGGCGGCCACAAACCGTGCAGATATTCTGGATAAAGCATTGTTGAGAGCCGGACGTTTTGACCGTTCGATTTATGTAGATCTTCCGGAACTGCACGAAAGAAAAGAAATTTTCGATGTTCACCTGAAAAAAATTAAACTGGATCCGTCTGTCGATCGTGAGTTTCTGGCAAAACAAACACCTGGATTCAGCGGAGCCGATATTGCAAATGTTTGTAATGAAGCCGCCCTGATTGCAGCAAGAAATGGTCATGATGCGGTAAACAAACAGGATTTCCTTGATGCCGTAGACCGAATTATTGGCGGACTTGAAAAGAAAAATAAAGCCATCAAACCTTCTGAAAAAAGAAGAGTTGCTTATCATGAAGCCGGTCATGCCACGATTTCCTGGTTGGTAGAACATGCAGCACCACTTCTCAAAGTAACCATTGTTCCGAGAGGAAGATCTTTGGGAGCAGCATGGTATCTTCCGGAAGAAAGATCGCTTACCACCACAGAACAAATGCTGGACGAAATGTGTGCAACATTAGGAGGAAGGGCAGCAGAACAAACCATTTTCGGAAATATTTCTACCGGAGCGCTTTCCGATTTGGAACGCGTAACCAAACAGGCGCAGGCGATGGTAACTATTTACGGATTGAGCGAGAATATAGGGAATATCTCTTATTACGACAGTTCAGGCCAGTCAGAATACAGTTTCAGCAAGCCTTATTCAGAGGAAACCGCAACGAAAATTGATGTTGAAATTAAAGACATTATCGAAAAACAATATTCCCGCGCATTGCAGATTCTTCACGATAATAAAGATAAACTGGATGCTTTAGCAGGAAAACTTCTGGATAAAGAAGTCATCTTCCGCGAAGATCTTGAAGAAATATTCGGCAAAAGAGCCTGGGATCCTGAACTTACGGAACAGCCTCTGCAAAATACCTCAGCCGAAGAAAATCAAAATCCCGAAGAAGTAATTGCACCGGAAACAGGAAATCAATTATAAACATACTCCTGAAGTTTTGAAAACAGAAACCATCAAAACTTCAGGATATTTTATTGTCTGAAATTGAGGAATTTAAAAATAATTTTTATTTTTGTTCTATTAAATACAATGAATTGCTTTGAGTCTATTCAAGAAAATTGTTAATAAATTAATGAATCAGCCTGATGATGAAGAAGATCAGGATTTGGTACGCTTAGGAGATTCGCTGAAAAATGCAGATCTGGATTATAAATTTGCACAGCTTTTTACGCATTCCGGAGGTTTTTTTAATTATTGTGCCGATGAAGCAGAAGCATTGCAGGTGCTGAACCAGATTGTAAAAATTGAGCATATACAGTCGGTTTTTTGTTGGGATAGAGAATTGGAAAACTTTCTTAAAGTCGTAAATATTCCTTTTACCGAAGATCTGGAACTGAATAATGATGCTGCACTCATTAGTTGTGAATTTCTCATTGCTTACGACGGACGCATTATGCTTTCCAGCAACAATATTCTTCATTATCACTCATCACGACTTCCCGAAAAAATTATCATTATGGCAAATGTTTCTCAGATTGTCCGCGATCTGAATGATGCCATGGCAAAAATCAAACGCAAGGGAAATATTAAAAATCTTACCTCCATTAGCGGAAACCAGTCCAAACTGGATGCTCCTACGCAAAATAATACCAAACTTTTCTTACTTTTGCTGGAAGATTGAAAATTTCAGTAACGGTCTAAGATTTTATTTCTTTTAACTCTTGTTGTAAAATTTAGACACTTACTACACATTTAGCAAAACGTTTTGGATAAAAATTTAATTCAGCGCCTTATTTCAGGATTCATTTATGGTGCCATTATCATTCTGTGTGTTACGCCACTTGGATCACAATTCATCAATTCCGTTTCGCCGGGGTTGGTTGGGCAGTATCAGTTGTATTATGGACTGATTACTTTTTTCCTTTTTGTAGCAGTTTGGGAATGCATCAAAGTCATGCGTTTCGACAATTCCTGGGAAAAATGGGCGGTTTTACCCATCGCTGCAATTGTGTATTACCGGTTTTCAAAACGGTATTTTCTTCACGGATTTTATTACGATTTCAATCTTTCCGAACTCTTGGGATTATCATTAGTGGTGATTGCGGTCATCACGCTTTTCCGGTTTACGAAAGAACTGTATTTTGAAAACGGGAAACTCATTTTTGCGGTTATTTATACGGCAATTCCATTTTCTTTTGCATTAGCGCTGCCGAAGTTTTCTTCTGTAGACAATACATTTTCGCTTGAAGTGTTTTTCCTTTTTGTGCTGATTTGGAGCAGCGATTCATTCGCTTATTTTGCAGGGAAACTTTTTGGGAAACACAAAATGGCTCCGAAAATTTCACCCAAGAAAACCTGGGAAGGATTTGCCGGAGGTGTACTACTCACTTTGATTCTCGCTTTTTTTATTGAAAATAATTTCCCGGAACTTCGGGGAAACTGGATGGTCGTAGGATTTCTGGTTTCTGTTTTTGCACCACTCGGAGATTTGGTAGAAAGCCAGCTGAAAAGAACTTTCGGCGTAAAAGACAGCGGAAAAATTATTCCCGGACATGGAGGAATTTTAGACAGGCTCGATAGTTTTATTATCTGCGTTCCTGTTGTATATTTGTATTTTGTACTTGAAAAACTATTATAATGAAGTTGCATAAGGAAAGCACCGGGACCATTATTGTTGCCACAGTTATTGTCGCAATACTCTCATTTTTGGCCATCCATTACCTGAAAGACTGGGCATTGGTCATTATTGTTCCGTTACTCATTCTGTATGGATTGGTATTCTGGTTTTTCCGGGTTCCGAAGCGTGATATTCTGAAACACGAAGAAAACGTGATCGCACCGGTAGACGGAAAAGTGGTCATGATAAAAGAAGTGGAAGAATATGAATTTCTGAAAAAGAAATCCATTCAGGTTTCCATTTTTATGTCACCACTCAATGTGCATATTTGCCGGTATCCGGTTTCGGGAAAAGTAATTTATAAAAAATATCATCCCGGAAGATATTTGGTCGCCTGGCACGAAAAATCATCCACGGATAACGAACGCACAACGGTTGCCGTGGAATCCATCACCCACCACAAAGTTCTTTTCCGGCAGATTGCAGGCTATGTGGCGCGACGTATTGTATTTTATTCCAATGTCGGAGATACTGCCGAAGCAGGGCACGAATTCGGTTTTATAAAATTCGGATCAAGGATGGATGTTTTTCTTCCTTTGGATACGGAAATCACCTGTAAAATCGGAGATAAAACCAAAGGAGGCATTGATGTTATCGCCAAACTGAAAGTTTAAAATTTACGGCGATGAAATGGCTTTTCTTTATTTTGTTGATGCTTTGCCTTTCCTGTGGTTCAGATGATCTTAGCAATACACGCGCTTACGCGGAAGGAAAAGTAGTTTCTGAAACCGTTGCCATGAATGATCTGGATATTTTCATCATCAGCAATACTAAAGTAGTGGCACAAACAAAGCCAACTGCATCCGGAAGTTTTGTACTTTCCGGCCCCATGTTTTCGGATGGTTTTGATCTGAAATTTAACCGGAAAATAGCATCGTTTTCGGCATCAAAAGAAGGATGTTCAATTTCTCAGGATTCGCTTTCCATCGTTCTTCCGGATGAGGTTTCCTTTATTTCATTTGAAGAAATCCGCCTGCAAGAATGAGACTTTTGTTTACTTTTTTCCTGTTATTTGGTTTGGTTTTCGGTTTCGGACAGAAAAAGAAAAACAGATTCGATATTACTTCCAATGCAGAAGCAAGAGTAATCGCGATGAAAGCGTTGGGGAACAATATGTTGTCCAAGGATTTTGGATTTTTTTACGGATTTGGATTCGGAGGTCAACTGATGACACCGGTTAATTTCGGAGTCGGTCTCGATTATAATCTTCTGTTTGGCGATGCGAAATATGGCAGAGAAAATTATGTGGGAAACCTCGGTTCCCAAAGATTAACCGATGTTGATGTGAGCATTATTCACAAAGATCAGATCAATGAAGAATTTTCGGTGGAAGAATTTGCAGGAATCAGTTTTTACCGGCTCAACAGTATTTTATATCCCGGAAATGAAAAATACAGCGAAGGAAGAGGCGGATTCCATATCGGGATGAAAGGTTTGTATAATCTGGATCGGGAAGGAATTCAGCAGTTTGTATTTGGCGTGAAAGGAAATGCGTATTTTTCCGGAACCAATAATGAAAATACTGATGTTGAAAACTATTATCGCAAATCATTTTTTGTGGGGCTTAGTTTTGGGTACCGGTATAATTTTTAATCAATTTTCATCCTGCATTCATACTTTTATTACCTTTGTTCCATGCTTAATTTCCTAAAGAAAAACATCGCCTTAATCTGGGCAAAAAAGCACGTAAAAAACGCTGAAGTTTTCAAAAAAAATGCCGTTCAGGATCAACAGAATCTTTTGTTGGATTTGGTGAAGGAAGCCGAAAAAACACTTTTTGGAAGACTTCATCATTTTGAAGAAATTCATTCCGTAAAAGATTTTCAGGAAAGAGTTCCCGTTGCGGATTATGAAGATTTGAAACCCTATATCGATAAAATAAAAAAAGGACAGCGAAACATTCTGTGGAAAGGTGTTCCGGAATATTTTGCCAAGACTTCAGGAACTACTTCCGGTACGAAATATATTCCCATATCCAAAGAAGGAATGCCTTATCAGATTGCAGCAGCGCAAAGTGCATTTTTCCATTACATCACATTGAAAAACAATGCGGATTTTGTAACCGGGAAAATGATTTTTCTTCAGGGAAGCCCGGAACTTAAAGAAGAAAACGGAATCAATATCGGTCGCCTTTCAGGAATTGTTGCCCATCATATTCCGGATTATTTACAGAAAAACCGCTTGCCAAGTTGGAAAACCAATTCGATTGAAGACTGGGAAACCAAAGTCGATGAAATCGTAAAGGAAACCGAGCACGAAAATATGACCTTAATCTCCGGAATTCCGCCATGGTTGATTATGTATTTTGAAAAACTGGTGGAAAGAAACGGGAAAACCATCAAACAACTTTTCCCCAATCTTCAACTGATTGTAACGGGCGGCGTGAATTACGATCCTTATCGTGAAAAAATGCAGCAGCTTTTGGGTGGAAATGTAGATGTGATCCAAACTTTTCCGGCTTCTGAAGGATTTTTTGCCTTTCAGGATGATTATCAAAAGGAAGGGCTTTTATTGCTCACCAACCACGGAATTTTTTATGAATTCATTCCTTTGCAGGAATTCGGGAAACCCAATGCGCAACGCCTTACGTTGAGCGAAGTGGAACTTCATCAGGATTATGCATTGATTCTTACGACCAATTCCGGGCTTTGGGCTTATTCTATTGGCGATGTGGTGCGGTTTATTTCCAAAGATCCGTACAGAATTTTGGTTTCAGGAAGAACCAAACATTTCACTTCTGCTTTCGGAGAGCACGTTATTGCTTATGAAGTTGAAGAAGCCATAAAATCAACAGTTGAGCAAATTCCGGCGCAGATTACGGAGTTTCATCTTGCTCCGCAGGTTAATCCAAAAGAAGGTTTGCCTTATCACGAATGGCTGATTGAGTTTGAACAGCCGCCGCAAAATATAGAAGAATTTAGAAAAACGCTTGATCTTGAACTCCGAAAACGCAATACCTATTATGATGATCTGATTTCCGGAAATGTGCTTCAGCCGCTTAAAATTACTCTTCTGAAAAAAAATGCTTTCCAGAATTATGCAAAATCTCAAGGAAAACTGGGAGGACAGAATAAAATCCCGAGATTGGCAAACGACCGGAAAATTGCAGATTTTCTGGAGCAGTTTTCAAACGGATATTAAAAGACTGTGATAATTTTTTATCCCTCAAACACATGGGTTTTGAATGAAAGGGAAATAATTTCCTGAGTCGAAAATTTACTTAAAAAAACCATGAAAACAGTGAAAATAGTCTTTATAGGAAGTGTATTTCTCATGCTTTGTGCGTGTGTTTCTTCTCCGTATGTTTCCAAATATGACAAAGAAAATTTTAACGAAGTAAGAGCCGGAAAAACCTATCAATTTTTTCACGATGATGATTTGATGGCGAAAATGAATGTAACGTCAATAGAAAAAGACAGCATCATCGGTATCGAAAAAGACCAGCGACGTGCTCTTGCCAAGAATAAAATTTCGAGAATCCGGAAAAACAATACCGCCGGAACAGTGTTTTAGTAAGTACTTTAACCGCAAGTGCAGTTCTTGCAGGGGTTTTCTTTAAAGCGGTTTTGGATATTGGGAAAGGATTGGGAGGCGGAGGAGATTAATTTTTTATAAAAATCTCAAAAAAAACGATAGAAGTTAAGAAAGTTTATTTAATTTTGATTAATTAATTATAAAATTTTGAACATGAAAAAACTTTATTTTTTAGCCGCTACACTATTGGCCGCTACATCGATTTATGCACAAGAATTTTCTGCAAGCGCAGGAACAGCTCTGAGTGTAGGGACAACGAACAACAGACCTGCAGATATTTTATTTTCTCAGGAACAAACGGCAACGAATGGAATCGTTTCTGATATTCTTGCTGATGGTAATTTTGTAATTTCGTCAGATGACTTTATTTTAACACAGAATTCAAACATTTCTACCATTTCGATATTGGGTTTTCAAACCAATGCAAACCTTAATACGGTGGTTACAGGAATTGAATTATATGTTTTTGCAGACGGAGGAGGTATTCCTAACGGAATTCCTGGTGATGGAACAGAGGTTTTTAAAGTAGTTTTACCATCAACTTCAACGGCATATACCATGACCAACCCTTCGGGAAATTATTATCTCTTCACTGTTGATGTGGCCGCTGCGCTAGGAACGGCTCCTGTACTGGATGGTGATACCCATTATTGGCTAGCATTTGCCCCAAAAACAAATTTAACAGCCTATACCAATGCTGCAAGATGGAATTGGATTGTGGGTGACGTGAATGACTCTCCAGCTGTTTTAGTTGATCCAAGTAATGCATTTGGAGCCGGAGCAACCAACTGGACAGAACTTAATCTTCTTACAGGAAATGCAGTTTTTGATGGTCTTGCATTTACAATTGAGGGAACTTCAGCGTTAGGAGTGAGCAATGTGAGTACAATAAAAGATGTTATCGCAACTTACGATAAAGCAACTGATAGCGTGCACATTTTTGTAAATAATAAAAAGTTTCAAAATGCTGAAGTTTATTCTGCAGACGGAAGAAAAGTGCTTGCTTCCAACAACTCAGTATTCAATACTTCTAGCCTTAAAAGCGGAGTTTACATCGTAAAAGTTCAGGCTCAGGATGGAACTGTGAAGTCTACAAAATTTATCAAATAAAAAATTTGTAAATTTTTTCAATAATAAAAGCCGGATTCGTTCGGCTTTTTTTGTGATGTTTTTTTGATAATTGTTATCATTAACTGCAAATTTTATACTTTACTTTGCATCATGATTTCACTGAAACCTATTCAGACTTTAAAAAATAAAGAATTTAGAAATCTTCTTACCGGAAGATTTTTTGTTGTTTTAGCCTTCAGGATGTTGGCCACACTTTTGGGTTGGTGGGTGTATCAGCTCACAAAAGACCCTTTTTCAATCGGGCTTATCGGTTTGTCCGAAGTGATTCCGGCAGTTTCCTGTGCACTTTATGCCGGCCATGTAATCGATATGAATGAAAAGAAAAAACTCCTGCTGATCTGCTGCTATGTGTATGTATTGCTGATTAGTTTGCTGCTGATTCCTGCTTTTCTCGGGCATCGTTTACATTATACAGGACATCAGATTACGTATTTTATTTATGCGGTGATCTTTTGCACCGGAATTGCGAGGGCGTTTATCGGGCCAATTATTCCCTCCATGATTCCTAAAATTGTAAAAATTGAAAACCTAGCGAATGCCATCACCTTAAATCAGGCTACTTTTTTAATTTCTTCCGTTTGTGGCCATGCAATCGGCGGTTTTCTGATTGCATTTATCGGGATTCCGTGGACTTTGGTGGTGATCGTTGCACTTATTTTTTCAGGAGCATTGCTTTTTTGGCAACTTACACCGCAGCACTCAAATTATGAGGGACAAAAGCTAAAGGTTTTGGAAAGCATGAAAGAAGGGATCTCGTACATTTATAAAACCAAGGAAATTTTGGGAGCACTTTGTTTGGATATGTTTGCCGTGTTGTTTGGCGGAGCCGTTGCAATGGTTCCGGTGTTTGCTTCCGATATTCTGAAAGTGGGAGCAGAAGGATTCGGAGTGCTGAATGCCGCATCAGATATTGGTTCGATGATGATTATTCTTACCCTTTCCGTTGTTCCGCTGAGGAAAAATCAAGGACGGATTCTGCTTGCAGTGGTGGCAGGATTTGGGCTGTGTATTATTGGGTTCGGGCTTTCAAAATGGTATTGGCTTTCTTTCTTTTTCTTAATGCTCAGCGGTATGCTGGATGGAATTTCAGTCGTAATCCGCGGAACAATTGTTCAGTTGAAAACACCAGATAGGATTCGCGGAAGAGTGCTGAGTGTAAATTCCATCTTCATTATGTCCAGCAACGAAATGGGACAGTTTGAAAGCGGGCTTGCTGCAAAACTTCTCGGTGTTGTGCGGTCGGTTGTTTTGGGAGGAATGATGACTGTTTTGGTCTCTTTGGTCGTAGGAACCACCAATCCGAAATTGCGGAGAATGAAATATTGATATAAATAACAATTTAACTGCATTTTTATAGGGGTTCTCAGATAAATTTTTAAATTTGATGAATAAATCATTGAAGATTTTTGATTTTCTTTCACTTTTCTAAATATATCTGATGAAAAAACATCTACTATTTCTTTTTCTACTTTTTTCAGTTTTCTTGTATTCCCAGAGCGATTGTGGACAATCCGTAAGCATCTGTGGAAACGGAGATATTTATTATGATCCTAATGGAGGTGGCACAGTGGAAATTAGTGGGAATAATTCATGTGGAGATTCAGAGCAAAATTCAATATGGCTCAAAATTACGGTAGAAACAGCAGGAACATTAGGATTCACACTTACACCAGACCTTCCTCAGGATTATGATTTTTATTTATTTGGACCATCACCTGATTGTGCAAACAAAGGTTATGCAATCCGATGTTCCTATTATGCAGGTGTTGGATCTACCGGTATGAATGCATCTTCAACAGATGTTGCAGAGAGTGCATATAATTCTGTTCCAGCAGGAAGCGGTGTTGCCGATGGTTTTGTAAAACAAATTAATGTTTTACCAGGAGAAACTTATTTTTTATGTATCAATCGCTATACTTCGTCTTCTTATGGAGGTTTTAATCTTACATGGAACGGAACGGCAACTTTGGATGATCCTTTTGAAGATGCAGAATATTCTTTTCAGGCTCCGGAACCGGTATATGTTTGTAATAATCCTTTTGATTTTTCAACATTAACCAACGGAATCCTTAATGGAAATACCGGTTTTGTCGTGACCTATCATCAAAATGGAAATGATGTAACTACCGGAAATAATCCCATTACCACACCAATTAATGTAAGTACAAAGGATTACTATTACCGTGTAAAATCTACAGATCCCGGCAATTCGTGCTTTCAGTCCGGAATAATCCAGATGAATTATGTACCGTTGATTCTTACCACAACTCAGGTTACCCTGAAACAATGTCCGGATGATAACGGACAGGCAATATTCAATCTTTCTACAGCGGTTTTCACTTCCACTGCCGGAGTTACAAAAAAGTATTATCCCACTCAGGAAGATATGGATAACGGAACCAACGAAATCACCAATTTCACCAATTATCTTAGTGGACCAGGCGAAATTTTTGTAAAACTTAAAAACCAGTATGATTGTACCAAAACGGCGAAGATTATTCTGTCGCTTTATCAAAGACCAACCGTGAATGATGATGCTGTGGAAACCTGTGAAGTGGGAGGAGTCGGAATTTTTGATCTTAGCCAGGCCAATGTAACATCCAGTACCGGAATTACTAAAAAATATTTTACGGATTATGATTCTGCAATGAACAATACTGTTGCCAACCAGATTACCAATTTTACAGCATACAGCAGTACAGGTGGCGATGTATATGTACGCGTGGAAAATAGCGACGGTTGCTTCCGAGTGGCGAAAATTACATTGTTATTTAAAGAAAAACCACAGGTTAACGATGTGCCGCTTTCGGTTTGCAGCAGCGAAACAACAGCTAATTTTAATCTTTCCTCTGCGGTTATTACCAATGAAACCGGCGTTACCAAAAAATACTATCCTACTTATGATGATGCCTATAATCAGGTAGCCGCCAACGAAATTACCAATCCAGCCGCCTATCCAAGTTCGGGAGGAATGGTATATGTTAGAGTTATGCGCAGCAATCAATGTTATGACATCGCAGAAATTACACTTTCCGTGATTATAAAACCAGTGGTACAAAATGAAACTTTGTGGGAGTGCCAAACAACGGATACCGGCACTTTCAATCTTACCAGCGCGGTAATTACTGGAGAAAGTGGAGTTACACTTCATTATTTTCCTTCACAGAATGATTTGGAATTAGGAACCAATGAGATCCTGAATATTACAAATTATCAAAGTTCGGGAGGAGAGATCTATGTAAAAGTGCAAAAATCAGGAACAGATTGTTACAGCATCGCCATTATTACGCTGGTGTTTTTTGAAAAACCTGTCGTTTCCGATGATACATTGGAAGAATGTGAAACTACAACTGTTGTACTATTCAATCTGTCCGAAGCGGAAACAACCTTGGAGAGTGGTGTTACAAAGGAATATTATACCAGTTACAATGCGGCACAAAATCAGATTGCAGCAGAACGAATCCTAAACTTTACCGCCTATCCAAGTTCGGGTGGAGCAGTGTATGTAAGGATTATGAGAGATAATCAATGTTATGACATCGCAGAAATTACATTAACCCTAAATGCACTTCCGAATACACAGGATGTTACCATCATGAGTTGTGAGGTTTCAGGAACAGGAGTATACGATCTGTCTTCTGCAAACGTTACTTCTTCGCCGGGTGTTACTAAAAAATACTATCCAAGCCTTACAGATCTGAATAACGAAACGAACGAAATTCTGAATTATACCGCTTTTACCGGTGTGGAAGGAACACAGATTTATGTGAAAATTGCGAATACAAAATGTTCCGACTATGCCGTCATTACTCTGGCATACTACAATACTCCGCAGGTTACAGACCGGGAATTGAAGGAATGTCGCGTATCATCAACGGTTTATTTTGATCTTTCAGAGGCGAACACCACGCCGGAAACAGGAGTCACTAAAAAATATTATCCAAGCATTCCGGATCTGAATGCCGGAACCAATGAAATCACCAATTTCACGCAGTATCCGAGCAATGGCGGAAATGTTTTTGTAAAAATTTCCAACATTCATCAATGTTATGATGTGGCAAAAATTGAACTCATCGTCATGGAACTTCCTGTGGTGAACGATACTCAACTCCAAGAATGCCGAATTGGCGGAGTTGCCGTTTTTGATCTTTCAGAAGCCAATATAACTTCAGAACCGGGCATTACGAAAAAGTATTATCCTTCAATAAACGACCTGAATTCCGGAACCAATGAAATCACGGATTTTACAAACTATATTTCAAATGGGCAAATAGTGTATGTTCTGGTGGAAAACGGGAATACGTGTACCAACATTGCCGAAATTACCCTCAAAGTAAATCCGTTTCCACAGTTTACAATGAACAATTTTATCGGTGAATTTTGCGATGTAAATCTTGACGGGAAAATCCCGGTCGACTTTTCTTTGGTCAAATTACAGATTCTTTCAAACAGTACGGATTTCAATGTGAAATTTTATCTGAACGAAAATGATGCCCTTGCCGGAAATAACAATACGCTTCCGCTCAATTGGCAGTACAGTCAGGACACCAGTGTTTATGTTCGGGTAGAATCTTTAGAGGATTGCGTTCCCCAGTTTAAAACACTGGAATTTAAAGTAAGTCCGAGGTATCCATTATCAATTGACGAAACCGAGAAAATTTGTGATGATGATACGGATGGCATAAAAGAAATTAATCTGGATGATTATAAAGATCTTTTCACTACGGATTCCAATGCCTTGTTCACGTATTACGCAACATATGAAGATGCCCAGAATGAAGTCAACCCAATTCCTGCATTGCAAACCATCACCGGAAATAAAGACTTTTATTTCAGGGTGGAAAGTGCAGAGAAATGTGCAAATATCGGCGTGCTTCACATCATATTTTCTGCCCCTAAACTTTCGGAAACACTTCACGACGAAACCATCTGCGAGTTTGATACCGTAACGCTGGATGCCGGACCGGGATTTGATTCCTATTTGTGGAGTACAGGAGAAACCAAACAAAGTATTGAAGCCATGGTAGGCGAATATTCCGTAATCCTAACTTATAATGGCTGCCCGATTTCTCAATCCGTTACCGTTTTCAAATCCGAAGATCCTGTTCTGGAAGGAGTGGAAATTGTAGGAACTACCGTTACCATTCATGCTTCAGGAGGTTTGCCGCCGTTGTGGTACTCCATTGACGGAATCACGTATCAAACCTCTAATGTATTTGAAAATGTGCGAAAAGGAATCTATACCGCTTATGTGAAATCTACCGGAATATGTCCTTCCATTACCGCTGAATTTTCAGTCGTGGAAATCAACAATGCCATCACGCCAAATAAAGACGGTTTTAATGATGTGATGGATTATTCCGTACTGAAAACCAAGAACAATGTAAAACTTCAGGTGTATAACAGAGAGGGCGCACTCGTGTTTTCAGGAGCAGCGTCTAATAATTATGTTTGGGACGGAACATCCGCAGGAAGACCGGTACAATCCGGAACGTATTGGTATATCATTACCTACAACGAGCCTTATCAAAATACACCGGTATTGCTGAAAGGATGGGTCTTACTGAAAAATAGAGATTAAAGTCCTGCTTATCAGCTTTTTTTGGATGGCTTGGGAATATTGGTAAAGAAGATATATGAATGGAATGTTAACATTTATCAACATTGGAAAACGACTATCAGTAAAGGTTTTCGCGCATTGTGAATAAAATTGTTCAAAAACAACCCTTTCTGAAATGGTCAAAAATTTTACCTTTGCTTCATGGCACAGAAGGAAACATTATCATCTCTTACACATGGTAATTTTGCAAAGGAACTCTCGATTTCGGACGGTAAAATGCCGCCAAATGCAGTCGATTTTGAAAAACTCGTTATTGGAACATTTTTAATTGATAAAAAGGGGCTGGATTATTCCATCGACCTTCTTTCTCCCGATAAATTTTACGATCCAAGACATCAGGTGATTTTTGAAGCAATTCTGAAATTGTATGAAAACAATCATCCTGTCGATTTAATGACGGTTATTCAGGAACTGAAACGCGAAGAGAAACTCAATCTTGCAGGAGGAGATCAGTATATCATCGATTTAACATTGGGGGTTTCCTCCAGTGCACATATTGAATACCATGTGCGCGTTATTCTGGAAAAATATATTTTAAGAAGCCTGATTAATGTTTCTGCAAATGTAATCGACAATTCCTATAAAGAATCGACCGATGTTTTTGAACTCCTGGATCAGTCCGAAAAAGCCTTCTTTGATATTACCAACGGAACCATTAAAAAAGGATTTGATACCGCCAATTCCCTTGTGAAACAGGCAATCGACACCATTAAATCCTTAAAAGACAAAGAAGGACTTTCCGGAGTTCCGTCCGGATTTACCAAACTGGATCAGGAAACCGGAGGCTGGCAGAATTCCGACTTAATTATTATTGCAGCGCGACCTGCAATGGGAAAAACAGCATTCCTGCTTTCAATGGCGAGAAATATTGCTGTTGAACACAAAGTTCCGCTCGCACTTTTCTCACTCGAAATGGCATCCGTGCAGTTGATTACCAGAATGATTGCCTCAGAAACTGGAATTTCTTCCGAAAAACTGCGTAAAGGAACCCTTTCCGAAGAAGAATGGACAAGGCTGTTCTCCAACGTTACAGAACTGGAAAAAGCACCGTTGTACATTGATGAAACACCTTCACTTTCCGTTTTCGATTTTCGGGCAAAATGCAGAAGACTCGTGATGCAGCACGGCGTAAGAATTATCATGGTGGATTATCT
Source organism: Bergeyella sp. (assembly GCA_031987605.1). GTDB lineage: Bacteria > Bacteroidota > Bacteroidia > Flavobacteriales > Weeksellaceae > JAFAGO01. The sequence continues at coordinate 281,098 of DALZZF010000001.1, forward strand.
TCAGCTGATGACGGCAAATTCCGGTGGAAAAGCCACCGGAAACCGCGAACAGGAAATTGCCACCATTTCACGATCGCTGAAAGCCATTGCAAAAGAACTCAATGTACCGGTAATTGCACTTTCGCAATTATCGAGAACCGTGGAAACAAGACCTGGGAAACGCCCACAGCTTTCCGATTTAAGGGAATCCGGAGCAATTGAGCAGGATGCCGATATCGTATCATTTATTTTCCGCCCCGAATACTATAAAATTACGACCTGGGATAACGATCCTGAAGGTCAGGAAACCGGAACAGAAAACCAGGCAGAACTCATCATCGCAAAACACAGAAACGGAGCAACCGCAGATGTGCGGCTTTCATTCTATAAAAATATTGCAAAATTTGCCGACCTCGATCTTTACGGAAACGACTATGGCTATCAGCCTTCAAATTTTGGACAGAAAGACGATCCGGAAGGATTTTCAAAAATTACCGCCACCATCGACCCGGGAGCAGCGTTTGATCTTCCGGGAGTTCAGGATTTTTCAGGACTTTCAGGCTCTTCCATGAACGATATGGAGGAGGATGAAGACAACGGAATGCCTTTTTAAAAACCACTGCTTTTGAAGATCGAAGTATTTACAGACGGCGCGTGCAGCGGCAATCCGGGAAAAGGAGGATATGGAGTTTTGATGAGAATTCCGGAAAAAAACTATGAGAAAACATTTTTCAAAGGTTTCCGGAAAACCACCAATAACCGCATGGAATTGCTTGCCGTTATCACCGCGCTGGAAAAACTGAAGGAAACCGGACATCATATCGTGATTTTTACCGACAGCAAGTATGTTTCCGAAGCGATTAACCAAAAATGGCTTTTTGGATGGGCAAAAAAGGGTTTTCAGAAAATAAAAAATCCGGATTTGTGGCAACGCTTCTATCCACTTTATCTCAAATTTAAACCCCAGTTGCAGTGGATTAAAGGCCATGCCGGACACCGTGAAAACGAATTGGTGGATCAGTTAGCCGTTGCTGCATCGCAGTCGCCGAATCTGGAAGTGGATGCTTTTTTTGAAAATCCGAATGAAAACGGACTTTTTTAAATTTAGGATGTTTAAATTTTCTTGCTAAAAATTTTTATAAGTATTTTGAGATGGATTTTGTATTTCGTTCCTCGCAGAGAAGTACTCAAAAGAGCGGATGAGGAACAGAATCTGGAAAAAATAATAAGCGACTTATGTATTTTCCTTCTTGTTTCCTCACCCCCAACCCCTTTGCCTCTTTCTTTTTATTTTTTTTCATTGTTGTCCGATAAAAAAAATAAACAAATCAAAAAACGCAATATTAATAGGATAAATAAACAGGTCGCTCCTCTGGAGCTTTGTTTTCACGGGCTAATTTTTTTTCTATTAACAGTAAATCCCAATGGGATTAATACCGAGCTCCATTGGAGCTAACTGTTAATAGGAATAGTCGTTCCCATAATTAGAGCTCCAAAGGAGCGACCTGTTCATTTTATTTCTAATTTTTATCGGACAACAATGATTTTTTTTAAGGAATCGGCGAATTCTGTGGATTTCCAAAGGAGAGGGGAGCTGAAATCACATATACTTATTTCGTTTATTATATAAAGAAAGTGAATCAATTGAATAGCGGTGTTTTGCAGTTTGACCTCCAAGAGGTCATATTTTTATAGAAATGAGTAATGTTTAAAAGATTCGACTCCGGAGGAGTCGAACATCCAACAAATTTTGTTCAATAAAAATTTGAATCCTTCGGATTCTTCGCATCAGTATTATCTAATATTTTTGCATAGTTACAAGATTTAGCCCCGTTCCAAAAGAGCATTAAAATTTAGCAAAGATGATTTTCTGAGGTTACATAAAAGATTTCGGTAAAATTTATCACAGGCTTTTATACCTTTAACTTTTAGTATCTTTGAGGTATGAATTATATTGAAGCATTACAGAAAAGATATTCAGTAAAAAAATTCGATTCCTCGAAAACCGTTCCGGAGGAAAAACTGAAAAATATTCTTCAGGCCGGAAAACTTTCTGTAAGTTCTCTGGGTTTGCAGCCGTATAAAATCATTATCGTTCAGTCTCCCGAAATGAAATCCCGGCTTGTTTCCGCTTTTTATAATCCGACTCAGATTTCCACCTGTTCGCATCTTATTGTTTTGGTGTCCAAAAAAACCATTGAAGATCAGTATGTTGACGGCTATTTTCAGCACATTACAGAAATCCGTGAAGTTCCTCTGGAAAACCTTGCACCATTCAGAAACAGCATTCAGAATTATCTTTCCGTGCAGGATGAAAGTTCCGTTTTGCAATGGAATGAAAGACAGGCGTACATTGTTCTCGGGAATTTGATTTTTGCCGCCGCTCTTGAAGAAGTGGATACTTGTCCGATGGAAGGATTCAGGCAGGAAACCATTGATGAAATTTTAGATTTGAATACCGATTCAGAAAAGGTTTCTGTTACACTAGCATTGGGTTATCGTGCTGAAGATGATGCTTTTCAGAAGATGAAAAAAGTACGGAAACCGGATGATAAACTTTTTAAATTCTTATAGATAAGAAATGATTTTTTTAAATGATAATTGAAAAATATGATTAAAGCAGATGTATTGGTCATTGGTTCCGGAATCTCCGGTTTATCGTATGCCATTAAAATTTCGGAGCAGATGCCCGATGCAAAAATCATCATCGTAACCAAATCCGATGAAGACGAAAGCAATACCAAATATGCACAGGGCGGACTGGCCGTGGTTACGGATTTTAATAAAGATAATTTCGAAAAACATATCGAAGATACCATGCGCGCCGGAGACGGTGAAAACAAAAGAGATATTGTGGAAATGGTGGTAAAAGAAGGGCCTGATCGTTTTCATGAACTTGTGGAATGGGGAACCCGTTTTGATATGGGAAAAGACGGCGATTTTAAATTGGGAAGAGAGGGCGGACATACCGAAAACCGCATTGTTCACCATAAAGACATTACCGGTTTTGAAATTGAAAGAGCACTTTTGGCAACCGCAAACAAATCTCCGAATATCGAGATTCTCGATCATCATTATGTAATTGATCTGCTTACCCAGCACCACGTTCCGGGAAAAGAGGAAAATTATGATGATATTCATGGTTATGGAGCCTATATTCTCGATGAAAAAGATCCGGCGAAATCAGTAAAAAAAATTACTGCAAAAATTACTTTGGTGGCCACCGGCGGTGCCGGACATGTGTACAAAAACACCACCAATCCGAAAATTGCAACAGGAGACGGAATTGCCTTTGTGCATCGTGCGCGCGGAAAAGTGACCAATATGCAGTATTATCAGTTTCATCCCACGGCGTTGTACAGCAAAAGAGACGGCATGTTGTTTTTGATTTCAGAGGCTGTTCGTGGAGACGGTGCAAAACTGAGAACCAAAGACGGAAAACCGTTCATGTACAAATATGATGAGCGTGAAGAACTGGCTTCCCGGGATATTGTGGCAAGAGCCATCGACAACGAAATGAAAATTTCCGGAGATGAATATGTGGGTCTCGATTGTCGTGAAATGAACAAAGAAAAATTCATTGAACATTTTCCGAATATCTATCAGAAATGTATAGATGAAGGCATTGATCCTTTTAAACAGTTGATTCCTGTAGTTCCGGCGTGCCATTATTTAATGGGTGGTATTGAAATCGATAAAGACGGGCAGTCTTCCATTAAAAATGTCTTTGCTGTTGGCGAATGCACCAATTCCGGATTGCACGGAGCGAATCGACTGGCATCCAATTCTTTGTTGGAAGGCTTGGTTTTTGGGCATAACGCCGCCATAAAATCAGTTGAACTTTTGCAGAAAAATGAATTCAATTTTGATGATTTAAAAGCCATTCCGGAATGGAACGAAGAAGGCATGAAAGTGCTGGAAGAAAAAGTAATGATTTCCTATTTCCGGAAACAACTTCAGGAAATGATGAGCGATTTGGTAGGAATTGTCCGCAGCAATGACCGTTTGGCGCTGGCAAAAAGAAAACAGCGCGAGATTTATGAAGCGGTAACTGAACTTTACAACTATTCCAAAATTTCTCCCGAACTTTCCGAACTCCGGAATCTGGTGAATGTTTCCTATATGATTATTAAAAACTCGCTTCAGATGAAAGAAAATAAAGGCGCGTTTTACAACAAAGATCTGGCAACAAAACCATTGATTATCAACGAAAAATAAATTCTCCCAAATAAATTTTAAAAAAATGAAAAGACCTTCCTACGTTACCGATAAAGCACTGAGAATATTTATTAAAAATGCTTTGGAAGAAGATCTTGGAGATGGCGATCATTCCACCCTTTCCACAATACCGAAAGATTTGGTGCAGAGTGCACGCTGCCTGATTAAGGAAGATTGCATACTCGCGGGAGTGGAACTGGCGGCTTTTATTTTCAAAACATTCGATAAAAATCTGGAAATAGAAGTTTTCATGCAGGACGGCGTTCAGGCAAAGAAAGGAGATGTAGCCTTCATCGTTACGGGAAAAGCACAATCCATTCTGCAAACCGAACGTCTGGTCTTGAATTGTATGCAAAGAATGAGCGGAATTGCAACCCTTACTCATGATTGGGATTCTCGTTTGGTCGGAACCAAAACCAAACTTCTGGATACGCGCAAAACGACTCCCAATTTCAGAATCTGCGAAAAATGGGCTGTTGCCATTGGCGGCGGAACCAACCACCGATACGGATTGTATGATATGATAATGCTGAAAGACAATCACATTGATTACAATGGAAGCATTACCAATGCGGTAAAATCTGCAAAAGAATATTTGAAGAAAAATAAAAAGAAACTAAAAATAGAAGTCGAAACCCGCAATCTTGAAGAGGTAAAAGAAGCCTTAAAATCAGGAGCCGATCGAATTATGCTCGACAATATGGATATTTCCACCATGAAACAGGCTGTAAAACTGGTAAACGGGAAAAGTGAAACCGAAGCCTCAGGAGGAATTACCAGAGAAATGCTGAAAGACATTGCCAAAACGGGCGTGGATTTTATTTCTGCGGGAGCACTCACGCATTCAGCAAAGAACATCGACATCAGTTTAAAAGCAATAAAGCCATAAATAATTACTCGAAAACAGATTGATTCCCAATATGTTATTTCGATATTCTTTTCCGAAAAATTAGTGAGCAATCCTTTTAAGATGGAGTTGAAAAATGAAGCAAGAATAATGGTTAACGGTGATTTTCGTTAAAAGAATGTTAAAAGTTAACAATTCGTTAACGAACGGTTAAAATATAATAACGATTTTTGCAGAAAATTTAAACCCTAATCTGAAAAAGTGAAATGAAAAAAACTTTAATTTTAGCAATTGCTCTCGCTACATTCGGGACGATTCAAGCGCAGGTTACCACCAGTAGCGTACAGGGAGTAGTCACTCAACCTACAGGTAAAACGACTTCTGGTGCAACAATTAAAGCCACGCACATTCCTTCGGGAACTGTATACTCCGGCGTTTCCAATAGTTCCGGATACTTTAATTTATCAAATTTACGTGTAGGAGGTCCTTATCGGATTGAAATATCGTATGGAAATTTAGAGCCTGTTGTTTATGAAGATGTTTATTTGCAATTAGGTGAACCGTTTGCAGCCGATGCAAAATTAGGTGACCAGAAAGAAACAAAGATTGAAGCGGTGAATATCGTAGCAGCAGGTAGAAATGTGAGAAAAACAGGTGCTACCACTGTAATTGGAAAGGCAAAACTGGAGAGTATGCCTACCTTAAGCAGATCATTACAGGATTTTACAAGAATTACTCCGCAAGCGAATGGCAATTCATTCGGAGGAATTAACAACAGATATAATAATATCACTATTGATGGTGCTGTAAATAATGATGTATTTGGTCTTGCATCTTCAGGAACTCCAGGTGGACAGGCAAATACACAGCCTATTTCTTTGGATGCAATACAGGAAATTCAGGTTGCATTGGCTCCTTTTGATGTTACTCAAGGTAACTTTACCGGAGCTGGTGTAAATGCCGTTACCCGTTCAGGTACAAACAAATACGAAGGATCTGCCTATTTCTTTGGAAGAAATCAAGGGACAATCGGTAAAAGTGTAATTACAGGTGAAAAATCCACAAAATTCAGTGATATTCAATATGGTGTAAGAGTTGGTGGACCACTTATTAAAGATAAATTATTCTTTTTCTTAAACGCTGAATCCGGCAGAAGAACTTCTCCTTTGTCATTTAATGCTGGTGAAGCAGGAACCACCATGACTACTGAAATAGCACAGCAGATTGCTAATCATGCAATGACAGCTTATGGTTATGATGTTGGTGGTTATGGACCACAGGATATTCAAACCCAAAATAATAAGATTTTTGGTAAAATCGATTGGAATATTAATGACAAACATCAGTTGGCAATACGATATAATTTTATTGATGCTTTTGATGATAATATTTCAAGAAGTGCCAACTATTTCCGATTTGGAAATAACGCTTACAAATTCAATAATAAGCAGAATGTTGTAGTAGCAGAATTAAGAAGTAACTTCAATAGTCAGTTCTCTAATAATTTAATATTAGGATATTCATCTATCAAGGATAACCGCCAAACTGCAGGATCTCTTTTTCCACAGATTACAATCCTGAATATTGCAGGTGTTTCTGGAGCTTCCGCTGAGTTTGGATCTCAGAGAAGTTCAGTAGCGAATGAGTTGGATCAAAGAATCTTTGAAATTACAGATAATTTTAAATGGAATGTTGGCAGAAGTACTTTCACTTTGGGTACGCACAACGAATTTTTCCATTTCAGAAATTTATTTATAAACAACTATAACGGAAGATGGGATTTTAACAGTGTAGCTGATTTCTTAAATAACAATCCTGCCAGAGTGAGAGCAACCTATTCACTTATTCCAGGAGTAGATAAACCATCTGCAGAATTTAGTGCAGCACAATTAGGATTCTACGCACAGGGTGATTCTGAACTTTTCAAAAACTTCAGATTAACCTATGGAATCAGAGTGGATGTACCTATTATGGATGATAAACCATTAAGAAATGAAAAAATTGAAGCTGCATTCCCGGGATATAGAACAGACAACACTCCAAGTGGTCAGCTTTTATGGGCTCCACGTGTAGGATTTAACTATAATGTTAACGGAGATAGATCTCTTGTTCTTCGCGGTGGTGGAGGTATATTCACCGGTAGAGTACCGTTCGTTTGGTTATCTAACCAATTTACCAATAGTGGTATGCTTTTCGGAACTGTGGATGCACGTAATAATGCGATTAACAATGGAAACGGATTTGATCCTAATGTTAGCAACCAACAAAACATGGGAGCTGGATCTACTCGTGCAGAAGTAAATCTTGTAAGTGAAGACTTCAAAATTCCTCAAGTTCTAAGATTCAATTTAGCAGGAGATTTTAGATTGCCTGGAGGAATCAATGCTACATTGGAAGGGATGTTCTCGAAAACGCTTAATAACATCGTTTACTCAGATATCAATATTTCAGGAAGCAATGGAACCATTAATCCTGCACTTTCTGGAGGTGCGGATGACAGACCATCTTATAGTGGACAACGTGTAAACTCAACAGATTTTACAAATGTAATATTGCTTAGCAATTCCAGCAGAGGATATACTTATAGTCTGACTACTCAGTTGCAAAAGTCATTTGATTTTGGACTTGATGTAATGGCAGCTTATACAAACGGACAATCTACCTCAATTAATGATGGAACAAGTAGTACAGCTTTATCCAACTGGGAATTTGTACAGATTGTAACAGATCCTAATAACCCACAACTCACCAATTCTGTTTTCGATATCAGACATAGAGCAATTGGAAGTGTAGGATACAAAATAGAATACGGAAGAAATAAAGCCTTTTCTACAGGATTTAGTTTATTTTATGCTGGTACATCTGGATCGCCATTTACCTATCTTTATAACGGTGATGTGAACGGAGACGGAGCATTTTCTAACGATTTGCTATATGTGCCTAAAACGGCTGATGAAATTAAGCTTGTTGCACTTACAGGAACAAATCCGGCAACACCAGCTGAACAATGGGCAGCACTTGATGCATATATTGAGCAAGATGAGTATTTGAAAACAAGAAGAGGACAATATGCGGAAAGAAACGGCGCAAGAACACCATGGGAACATCGGTTTGATTTAAGAATTAGCCAAGACCTTGGAATTACTATAAAAGACAGAGTTCACAAATTCCAATTAACATTCGATATCTTTAATGTTGGAAACCTCTTGAATAAAGAGTGGGGAAGAAGTTATTTTGTAAGTAATCAGGCATATCAGTTAATTACTTATACCACTTCAGGTGGTGGAGGTTACACATTCAGAGCCCCAGAAGACAACAAGGCTTATTCAATTTCTGATCTTGCATCAAGATGGCAAGGACAGTTCGGAATCAGATATATATTCTAATATTCTTTTTGAAAAAGCATATATAAAAAAGGTACTCTGAAAAGAGTACCTTTTTGTATATTAATCCCATAGTATCTTATTTAAAGCCTTATTATTGATTTAGCGACAAGCATTATATACTATTTTTTTTATCTTTGCTTTTCAAAATTTAGGATATGGATATACACAACATTTTTTTACAGGCACACCGCGGTTTTGCCTATCTCGCATTACTTTTGGTTGCGCTGTTTATTATTGCCCTGCTCTTTGCTTTGGTAGGAAACGGAGGAAGAAAAACAAAATTTTTTAAAGTAGCGACTACCGTTACCATGATTCTTTTTCACATTCAGTTTTTAGTGGGAATCATCATGTTACTTTTCACCTCCGGATTCATAACCACTATTAAAGAAATAGGAATGGGCGGATTAATGAAAAATGCGGATCTTAGGTTCTCCTATATCGAGCACCCTTTTTCAATGCTGATTGCAGCAGTTTTAATGACCATTGTCAATAAAAAAGTAAAAACCAATGAAAGAATAACCATCGGAATAGTAATAATGGCAATCATTGCAGTTTTACTTTTCTCGTATGCGGTTCCATTTGCAAAATTGTTTAACTAAAATACCTTAAAAATTTATGAAAATAGCAGTAGTTGGCGCTACCGGAATGGTAGGGCAGGTGATGTTGAAAGTCCTTGAGGAAAGAAATTTTCCTGTAACAGAACTTATTCCCGTGGCTTCAGAAAAATCCGTGGGCAAAAAGGTCGTTTTCAAGGATAAGGAATACGAAATTGTATCGATGCAGACTGCTATTGACCGAAAACCTGAAATCGCCATTTTCTCTGCAGGCGGCGGAACTTCTCTGGAATGGGCGCCTAAATTTGCCGAAGCCGGAATTTTTGTAGTCGATAATTCCTCCGCATGGAGAATGGATCCTACCAAAAAATTAGTCGTTCCGGAAATCAATGCAAATGAACTTACAGAAAATGACAAAATTATCGCCAATCCAAACTGTTCCACCATTCAATTGGTCATGGTTTTGGATCCGCTGAATAAAAAATATGATCTCAAAAGAGTGGTTGTTTCCACCTATCAATCCGTTACAGGAACAGGAAAAGCAGCCGTAGATCAATTAAATGGAGAACTGAATGCTGCAGTTTTAAAAGACGGCTCAACCGTAGAAAAAGTATACCCTTACGATATTTTCAAAAATGCACTTCCGCAGTGTGATGTTTTCGATCAGGACGATTACACCAAAGAAGAATTGAAACTGATGCGTGAACCTAAAAAAATCATGAGTGATGATTCTTTTGAGTTAACCGCAACCGCAGTGCGTGTTCCGGTTCAGGGCGGGCATTCAGAAAGTGTAAATATCGAATTCAATAATGATTTTGATTTGGATGAAGTCCGTAAAATCCTCAGCGAAACTCCGGGTGTAGTGGTAATGGACGACGTGAAAAACGGGGTTTACCCAATGCCTTTATATTCCGAAGGAAAAGATGAGGTTTTTGTTGGAAGAATCCGAAGAGATCCTTCACAGCCCAATACTTTAAACTGCTGGATTGTAGCGGACAATCTTCGGAAAGGAGCCGCAACCAACGCAGTTCAGATAGCGGAATATTTGGTTGAAAATCAACTGGTTTAATATTGTTTTGTATTTTCGGTTAAAATCAGAAATGACAACTCTTGAAAAAAATATTGTTAATTCATACCTGTTTCTTCTCGGTAAACTTAGTTCAGAAGCCAAATTTGAGTTGATTGAAAAGCTCAAAAAATCGATTTCAAAAAAACCGGAAACAAAATTTTCCGGATTAGAAAATTCTTTTGGAGGTTGGGAAGACAGTCGTTCCGCAGAGGAAATTATTGCAGATATTAAGGGAAGCCATAGATTTAGGGAAAAAAACATCAATTTAGATTAAAAACAAAAAGCTCACAAAGTGGGCTTTTTTTTATCATTAGAATCCTCAAACATTTTTTACTTTAATTTTAAAACAATATGTCACCCCATATTCAAACGGATAAAAGAAATTTTGCTTTTCAGCGCAATGTCGCCATTGTCGGGATCTTGCTTTTTGTGGGGAAACTCATTGCATGGAGATTAACCAATTCCGATGCCGTATTTTCCGATGCCATGGAAAGTATTGTAAATATTATTGCGGCTTTTATGGGGCTTTATTCTTTGTACGTGGCTGCAAAACCTCAGGATGAAGACCATCCTTACGGTCATGGAAAAGTGGAATTCATCACTTCAGGAATTGAAGGGGCACTCATCATCTTTGCCGGAATTATCATTATTATACAGGCGGTAAATTCCCTATTAAATGAAAATATGCCTCAAAAATTAGACTGGGGAATGGCAATCGTTGCTGCAACGGCAATCGTAAATTATGCGATGGGGTATATTTCCTATAAAAAAGGAGTTCGGGAAAATTCAATGGTGTTGCAGAGTTCCGGGAAACATCTTCAAAGCGATACCATTACAACAGGAGGTGTGGTTTTAAGTTTAATCATCATTCACCTTACAAAATTATTTTGGCTGGATGCGGCTGTAGCATTGATTTTTGGAGGATACATCATGTTTGTCGGGTATAAAATTGTACGTAAATCCTTGGGTGGAATTATGGATGAAGCCGATACGGAAATGCTTGAAAGGTTGGCAACCTTTCTTAACCAAAACCGAAAACCGGAGTGGATCGACATTCACAATATGAAAATCCAGCAGTTCGGAAGCCATCTTCATATTGATGCACACCTTACTCTGCCGTGGTATCTTGAACTTCGGGAAGCACACCAACAAATGGAAAAACTCATTAAATTAATTGTAAATAATACCGACAGAGAAATTGAATTTAATTTTCATATGGACGACTGCAAACCGTTTTCCTGTGAAATTTGTCAGATAAAAGACTGCCCCGTTCGCGAAAGAAAATTTGCCGGAAAAGTAGAATGGACGGCCGAAACCATTTCTCAACCCAATAAAAATACCATTAAAAATCTTAATGGGTAAGCATTTGCTTCCGGTAATAAAAAAGCGGAACAATCAGCAGTAAAATCAAGGGCTGAATTACAAATCTGCGCATATAAAACGAGAACAGATAGCCAATTTCAAAATGGGATTGAATGCAGTACAGATAGATGGGAAATGTAATCGCAAAAACAATACAGATCAGTAAAACCGCCTGAATGGTCCAGTCTTTTCTTTTAAAAATAAAATGGACAATTACAGCGGAGAAAAAAAGATTCAATCCAAACCTAAAAATATAGTTGAGAATTAATTTTCCCCATTCAAATTCCGGAAAAGCAGCGTTTTTATTGGCTTCATGGAAATATTCCAGAAAAGGATCATAGAAAATCCGGTCTTCCACAGCGCGTACGCCAATAAGCCCGAAAACAGCAAGGATGATGATAAACCAATTAAGAATTCTCATTTTTCAGGGCAAAGAATTTTATCCAGATTAGCCACAGCAAAACCACACTTCCGTAAATAATCGCCGGAAAGAAATAATCGTGGCCAATTTTGGTATATTTGGGATGTTCGATGATTACATAATTCAGTCCGGCAATCCGCAGCACATTCATCACATGCAGGAAAATCAAGCCCAGACCAACAAAAATAAAGGTTTTGAAACCCTGATAGAAAGCGAAAACGAAAGCCACAAAAAGAATCATTACCGACACCGCATTACAACCTTCCACCATCCGTGAAACATACGCATTGTTGATGTAAAACCAAGTGGTTTCATATTTCGGCTGATCCACCAAAATAGTGTTGTAACCCAAAAAATCCTGAACTTTAGCACTTTGAAACGCCACCCATTTCGAAACAGGATCAAGTCCGGTACCGCTGTAAAAATTCAGGTAAAACTGATAAATGCCCAGTAACACAAGGTAAATTGCGATAAAACGTGCCAGAACAATCAGAACCGGTTTGAAATCCTTTAACATAAGACAAAGATATGAATTCGGATGCAAATTCGTACTTTTGTAAAGATTCCTAAAAGAACAATTTTAATGTTTTCAGCTGCACCGGAAGAATTTTTCAGAAATTTTATCAAATCAGAAGCTTCGGAGTTTTTTCAACTTCCGCAAAGTGGTTCTGCACGAAAAAATTTTATCGGCAAATCAAAAGATCAGGCCTATGTGCTTACCGAAAATGAAAACACTGCCGAAAACGAATCTTTTCTTTATTTTTCAGAAGTATTCACAAAACTTCATTTGAATACACCGGAGGTTTTTTCGGTTTCAGATGACCGGAAGATGTATATTCAGGGTTTTCTGGGAAATCATACGCTTTCACAAATCATTGAAAAAGAAGGGCTTTCTGAAAGAGTGAAATCTTTGGTAAAACTCACTTTGGAAAAATTATATCAACTCCAGATTTCCACAAAAGATAAAATTGATTATTCAAAAACCTTTGAATATGAAGCCTACGATGAATTCCCGGTTTCTTATGATCTTTTTTATTTCAAATTTATGTTTGCGGATGTTCTGGAAGTGCAGTATCATAAAACCCGATTGCTGAAAGAGTTCAAAAAAATCATTTCATTAATCGAATCGTGCGAGCCGAAAGGTTTGATGATCCGGGACTTTCAGTCCCGAAATATTATGGTGGATCAAGCAGATGTAGTGTATTTCATTGATTATCAAAGTGCGATGAAAGGACCTTTCATGTACGATGTGATTTCCTTTCTGTATCAGGCAAAAGCCAACTTTCCGGAAAATTTTCGCGAAGAAATGCTGAACTATTATTATCAGTTGTGGAATAACGAAATTGCTGTGGCTCAACTAAAATCTTCGTTGAAGCCTTTGCAACTCATGCGTTTCCTTCAGGTTTTGGGTGCGTATGGTTATCGTGGATTGGTACAGCGGAAACAGCATTTTGTTCAAAGCATTTATCAAGGTGTGAAAAATGTATATGATTTTTCCGAAAACTGGGATCAGATGCAGGACTTTCCGGAACTAAAAAGAGTCATCAATCAAATAAATGAAGCGGTTTCTGATGGTAAAGTAAATAGGCTGCTCTCATAAGAAAAATAGAAATTCAAAAAAATAGAAAGTTAAAATATGAACCACAAACTGAACATTGATATCCATAGTTTTTCATACAAAAAAGGCGGTTATCCCAAAGATTCCAGTGGAAATGGCGGTGGATTTTGCTTCGATTGCAGAGGCATCCTGAATCCGGGAAGAATTGATGAATACAAACCGCAAACAGGAAAAGACCTGCCGGTTCAGGAATTTTTGGAAACGAAAACCAGAATGCCGGAATTTCTGGAAAACATCAAAAATACCATTTCTATTACCATCGAAAATTATCTTGATCGCGGCTTCGAAAATCTGCAGATTAATTTTGGATGCACGGGCGGACAGCATCGTTCGGTTTATAGCGCGGAAAAAATCGCCGCATTTATCCGAGAAAAATATCCGCAGGCGGACGTTACCATTACCCATGATGAACAACCACAACTGAATTACTAATTTGAAATTTGGGTTTTTTTGAAGTCTCGAATCTCAAGTCTCGAATCTCAAATCTATTATGAAAGCACTTATATTCGCTGCCGGAAAAGGCACACGCCTGAAACCGTTTACCGATCACCATCCGAAAGCACTTGCTGTTGTAAATGACGTTCCGCTTTTGGAGCGCAATATCCGTTATCTGCAAAGTTTTGGGATTAATGATTTTGTGATTAACATTCATCATTTCGGAAATCAGATTGCAGATTTTCTGAGAAAGAATGATAATTTTGGAGCTAAAATTGAAATTTCCGACGAGTCCGACGAACTTCTGGAAACCGGCGGAGGTTTGGTTTTTGCGAGAAAATTCCTCGATCACGGTGAAGATTTTCTGATTATGAACGCCGATATTCTCACCGATATGAATGTGGATGATTTTGTAAAAGATCACCTTGAACGGAAAGATTTTGTAACCTTGGCCGTTTCCGATCGAGTAAGTTCCAGAAAGTTGCTTTTTAATGATGAAATGGTGCTTCGAGGCTGGCTGAATGTGCAAACCGGAGAACAACGTTTGGCAGAATTTAATAAAGGATTTAAAGCATTGGCTTTCAGTGGAATTCATTGTGTGAATCCCATGATTTTCGATAAAATAAAACGAACCGGAAAATTTTCCATAATGGAAGAATATCTGGATTTAATGCATCATGAAAAAATACGCGGTTTTGAGCATCATGCCGTTTTGATTGATGTGGGTAGACCGGAATCTGTTCTGGAAGCCGAAAAATATTTTCAATAAATAATAAATTGATTGTCCGGAATTCATAACAATTGAAATTAGACCTATTTTTCTTTGCTAAGTGAAACGCCTTTGCGAGCCTAAAAGCATACAGAAAAACAAAAATCTTTGCGGACTTCGCGTTTAAAAAAGCGTATAATCTAATAATAAAAATTGATGAGTAAAATAAAAAGAGGAAAAGGGCATACGAAGCAGGTTGCCGGCAATGAAAATGAAATTGACCAGAAAATAAAAAGCCATTTTCAGGAAAAAACTTGGGACGAAACCATTACCAAAGACAGCTGGATGGTTTTCAAAGTGATGTCGGAATTTGTGGATGGCTACGAACGTCTGGCGAAAATCGGACCCTGTGTTTCCATTTTTGGTTCGGCACGTTTGAAGGAAGAGGATAAATATTACCAAATGGCGGTGGATATTGCGGAAAAAATCACTCAGATTGGTTTTGGAATCATTACCGGTGGCGGTCCCGGAATTATGGAAGCCGGAAATCGCGGTGCCCGGAAAGCAGGAGGAAAATCCATCGGATTGAATATCGAACTGCCTTTTGAACAGCATTTTAATCCGTATATCGACAAGAATTATTCCATGGATTTCAACTACTTTTTTGTGAGAAAAGTAATGTTTGTAAAATATTCGCAGGGATTTATCGTAATGCCGGGCGGTTTCGGAACTTTGGATGAACTTTCCGAAGCTATGACACTGATTCAAACCAAGAAAATTGCCCGTTTCCCAATTGTATTGGTGGGATCGGAATATTGGACCGGACTTCTGGAGTGGTTCAAAAGCACACTTTTAAGAGACGGAATGATTCGTGAAGAAGATTTGAATCTCTACCGAATCGTCGATACTGCGGAGGAAGCCGTGGCGCATATCAAAGCATTTTACGATAAATATTCCATCAACGTTAACTTCTGATTGGCATATAATTTGTGAGTTTATACGAATTTAAACTTATATTTGATAAATTTTTAATGTGATGAAAAAATTTATATATATTTCAGGTTTATTAACCTTTTTTGTGATGATGAGTTTTGCCTTGGCAGATTTTTATTCATCCATGACGAAAGTAGATTACGTGGAAGGAAGTAAGACCTTAAAATTCACTACAAAAATGAATACTTCCCACGTTTCGGATGCCATTAAAATCAATCCGAGTACAGCAGGATTTGAAGCTGCTGTAAAGCAGTATGTAAACAATAATTTTTCCGTTTCGGTAAACGGAGCTTCCAAAAACCTTACGTTTACGGGAAGTCAGGTAAATGGTGAATCGGTTTGGGTATATTTTGAAGCAGCAGGTGTTTCCGACATCAGCTCCTTGAAAATTAAAAATTCCATTTTAATCGGAACATTCCCGAAACAGGTAAACATGGTGAATATCGCCTATAAAGGTCAGCAGAAAACCATGAGTTTCCAGAAAGGAAAAGAAGTAAATGAGGTGAGTTTTTAAATCATCTCAAAATTAAACGACACGAAAAGCTCCGGAATTTCCGGAGTTTTTTATTTGATGAATTTCTTCACTTCTTCGAGAATTTCCATAATGAGCGGAACGGGCAGATCTTCATGAGTGTTCAGAAGAAGGATTTTGAATTTTTTTCTGCCTTCAGAAATGAGTTCAGGATAATTCAGGCGGTCTCCGTGGTAAAAACTGAGGTAGTGCTGTTGGTGTTTTTTGCTGTAATACAGGTAGCACAGCATTTTTTTGTTGAATTTAAAAAAAGGCAGACCAAAACTCAGCGTTTCCGAAATTCGTTCATCAGAATCCAGTATTTTTTTCCGTATGAAAAGCAAAGCACTTCTGTCCGGCTCTTCCACGCGCTCAAAATACTGCATAATCGGATTCATGTTCCGGGGTTTTGGTTATTCAAAATTCTGCAGTTCGATCAATTTCCGATACACACCGTTTAGAGTATACAAATCATTATGGCTTCCCTGTTCGATGATTTCTCCGCGCTCCATCACGACAATTAAATCGGCCTTTTGGATGGTGGACAAACGGTGTGCAATCACCAGAGAAGTTCTGTTTTCCATCATTTTTTCCAGCGCATCTTGTACAAAACGTTCAGATTCGGTGTCCAGCGCAGAAGTCGCTTCATCCAGAACCATAATCGGCGGATTTTTCATCACGGCTCTCGCAATGGAAATCCGTTGTTTCTGTCCGCCCGAAAGTTTTCCTCCCGCTTCTCCGATTTCAGTCTGGTATTGTTCGGGAAGTTCGATAATAAACTGATGTGCATTGGCCACTTTTGCCACAGCAATCACCTCTTCCTCTTTCGGATTTGGGATTCCCAGCGCAATATTGTTGAAAATAGTATCATTAAAAAGAATACTTTCCTGCGTTACTAGCCCGAAAAGTTTGCGGTAGCTGGAAAGTTTTAAATCTTTAATATTAATCCCGTCGATCAAAATTTCGCCTTTTTCCACATCATAAAAACGGGTAATTAAATTGGCTACGGTACTTTTTCCGCTTCCGGACTGTCCTACCAAAGCCACCGTTTTTCCTTTTGGAATGGTTAATGAAAAATGGTGAAGAATTTCGCGGTCTTCATAACCAAAAGAAATATTTTTAAATTCAATAGTATGATTAAATTCGGTAATTTCCTTGGCATTTTTAATCTCTTTAATCTGATAATCGGCATCTAGAACTTCAAAAACACGTTTTGCCGAAACTTCCCCTTTCTGAAAATTGGAAATCGCATTGGATAATTTTTTTAAAGGATCCAGAATCGTGTAAAAAAGCGAGATATAAACGATGAATTCGCCACCGCTTAATCCTTCTCCTTTCAAAGCGAGCCGACCGCCGAAATATACGATCATTCCGATGGTAATGGCTCCCAAAAGTTCACTTACAGGCGAGGCTAATGCTTTCTTTTTGAATAGTTTTAATGAAAGATCACGAATGGTATTCAGAGAATTATCAAATCTTTTTTTAATTTGGGTTGAAGCGTTGAAAATCTTAATGACTTTCAGGCCAACAAGCGATTCATCAATAAACGAATACATTCTTCCCAATTCGTGCTGGGCTTCTCCGGTGTCTTTTTTCAGGCTTTTTCCGATGATCGAAATCAATGTTCCCATAATCGGAAACACCACTAATGTAAAAACCGTCAGTTGAAAATTGGAATATAAAAGATAGCCCATTGTAATGATAATCACGATCGGAGAGCGGATAATATCAATCAAACTGTTCAGAATATTGTTTTCGATTTCGCCCACATCGGAGGTTATTCTCGCAAAAACATCTCCTTTTCTGGAATTGGAAAAATAGGAAACCGGCAGTTCCAGAATTTTATTATGAAGCTGAACCCGGAAATCGCGCGAAACTCCGGTTCGGGAATAGGTAAGATAAAATTCCGAAAGATAACTGAAAATATTCCGCACAAAAAACATGGAAATAAACAAAAGACAAGTCAGCAGCAGTACGTGTTCACCACCTTTTGTCTGCTCAATATTCTGAATGAAAAAATTGAAACTGTCTTTCAGATAGGTTCCGATTTCGGTGATGTTTCCGTTGTATACGGGCTTGGTTTTAATCAGTTCGGTTTTTTTGTCGAAAAGAATATTGAGTACCGGCGCAAAGAAAAGCATGGCCACGACATTGAAAATAGCATACAGAATATTGAATGCAATTCCTGCTGCCAAAGATTTTTTATACGGGAGAATATAATCTATCGCTCGTTTGTAATAGTTCATTCATGGAGAGTAAGAGACAAAAATACGCATTTTGCTTCGTAAAAAGTCTTTTCATGTAAATATCCGCCTTAAAATTTGATTAAAAATTTGATGATTGGATCATGATTACTCCATTCAGTTCAGGTCAAGAAAGAGATTTTTTCAAATTTATTGCATCGGGCTTTAGCCCGAGACTATTGATAATGCATTTTTCTGCTTTTCCATATGATAAAAATGCCGCAACTTTTGGCATGTTATAGGATTGCTATAAAAATAATTTAGATTTCTTCGAAATGACAAACCTTGTGGTTAAGGGATTTTCAGATTTTTTAAGATATGAAATCATCATATGACCTCAATAATTTAATTTTTAATAAAAAATGAAGATCAATTAATAGTTGTAATATCTCATATAAATGAAAAATAGTTCAAATAGAATAAAAAACAAAACACTCCCAATATATAGCCATTTATTTTGTGATTTGGAAAACATCAATACAGCACATAAAGGAATGTGTGTGGCAAGCCTGATACCATAAAGCGGCATGAGGGATGAAAAATATTGTGTTCCTTTATAGAGTGTATCCACCAGATCAACGGAATAAAGCAGAATAAAGAAAAAGAAAAACCATTTTTTCCGCGAAAAAAAGTATGCTTGATAAGAGTTTTGGTAATCATTAATATCGGTGGGATAAAGCAATTGGCACAAAATAAAGAAAATAATAATGTAGCCAATGGTAAACAAATATTGTGTAAAAGTCCATGTTGTAATTTCCCGGAGCCGGAATTCCCACCACCAGAAATGGATGATGAGCAGGAACAGATAACCCACCATTAATAAATGTGCGGAGAATGGTTTGTTTCTGCCCGGATGTTGAATAAAGCGCACGCTTCCGTTTAAAAGTACACCGATTCCCAAACCGAGAATAATGCTGATGATGGTTTTTATATGGTTGAAAACATCCATTTCTTTAGTTTATACAAATCTAAATAAAAAAACAGCTTCCAAAAAGGAAGCTGTTCACACTCAAAAAAAATCGTTTCAGGATTTACCGAAGTCTGTCTACAGATTTTACAAGCCGGTCGTCCTTGCGGATATAAAAATTTGCAATCAGCAAACAGATAATCGCAAGAACCGGAAATATTGGCTCAATACCCTTCTCAGGAATTTCAATTCCTCCGGATAAATTTAGCAGCCAGTACACCAGGAAACCAATCAACAAAGCGTTTATAATAATGCTGATGTTGTTCAGCAATATTTGTCTTTTACGGTTATTAAAACTGAAAATGCTCAGGATCCCCACAATTCCCAGCATGAAGCATCCTATGGAAATTAACGGGAAATTATTTTCCCCGAAAACAATCACATCCTGTCCCGTTACAAATAAAAAAACGGAAGCCAAAACGGCCAAAGCCATCCAAACGGTCTGTATTCTCTGAAGCATTTTGTTCTAAAAGTGGCACAAAAATAGTGTAAATTTTGCATAATTCAAAAATTAGTGTAGATTTGCACTACATATTCATTGAAAAATCAAAGTCGCCCGACTTTTATTTTTTCCCATACTTATTATTTAAATACATTTTTTACATACTTACATTTTATGTTTAACATTGAAACGTTACGGTCAAAGTCCGAATTGGATTTGGCTAAAATCTCAAAAGATTTGGGCGTTAAAGTAGCAAAAAACAGTTCGGAGAACGACAAGATCTTTGCAATTCTCGACTTTCAGGCTTCTAATCCTAAACTTGCAAAAGACTATTTCAACGCTACAGAAACCCCAGTGAATGAAACTCCTGAAGCAGCTACATCTGCACCCACGGAAAAACCGGTTCGAAAACCCAATACCAGAAAACCAGCAGCAAAACCCAAAGCAGAAACCGTAGAAAAGGACACTGCAAAAGTAGAAACTGTAGTAGCGGAAGAACCAAAACCTACGGAAGAAGAGGAGACTCCACAAAAAAGAAAAAGACAGCGTGTTGCCCCGAAAGCGGAAACGGAAAAACCTCAGGAAACAGCTGAAGCAAAAATTCAAATAACGGAAGAAATTCCACAAGAAGTTAAGCCTCAACAAGCACCGCAACACCAGCAAAATTCCCAAAATCAAAGGAATAAAAATCAACAGAATAATAATCACAACAACGGAAACCATAACCGTCCGCAAAACGGAAATGGAGAACATCATGAAGAAACGGAACCAGTCAAATCGTTCAGTTTCGATGGATTGGTCACCATTGAAGGGGTTCTGGAAATTCTTCCGGATAACTACGGATTCCTTCGCTCCTCCGATTTCTCCTATATTTCTTCGCCGGACGATGTGTATGTGTCTACCGCGCAAATCCGAAACTACGGTCTGAAAACCGGAGATACGGTAAAAGGAATTGTTCGTTTACCAAAAGAAGGAGAAAAATATTTTTCACTGCAAAAACCAACCGAAGTCAATGGAAGAGATTTGGACTTCATTAAAGACCGAGTTGCTTTCGAATATTTAACGCCATTATTTCCACAGGAAAAATTTAATCTTGCCGGAAAAGGTTCTACGGTTTCCACAAGAATTGTAGATCTTTTTGCGCCGATTGGAAAAGGACAGCGCGCCATGATTGTTGCCCAGCCGAAAACCGGGAAAACCATGTTGCTGAAAGATATTGCAAATGCTATTGCCGCCAATCATCCTGAAGCGTATATGATGGTATTGCTGATTGACGAGCGTCCGGAAGAAGTGACCGATATGGAACGCAGTGTAAATGCTGAAGTGATTGCTTCCACCTTTGATGAATCTGCAGAAAAACACGTAAAAGTGGCCAATCTGGTTTTGGCAAAAGCACAAAGAATGGTGGAATGCGGGCATGATGTGGTGATTCTTCTGGATTCCATTACGCGTCTTGCAAGAGCCTACAATACCGTTACGCCGGCTTCCGGGAAAATCCTTTCCGGTGGTGTGGATGCGAATGCGCTTCATAAACCAAAAAGATTCTTTGGTGCTGCCAGAAAAATTGAAGGCGGAGGTTCTTTAACCATTATTGCAACTGCATTGATTGATACCGGCTCCAAAATGGATGAAGTGATTTTTGAAGAATTTAAAGGAACTGGAAATATGGAACTTCAGTTGGATCGTAAAATTGCCAATAAACGCGTATATCCTGCAATTGATTTGGTGGCATCCAGTACAAGAAGAGACGATCTGCTTCTTGATGAAGTAACGCAGCAACGCATGTGGATTCTTCGCAAATACCTCGCCGATATGAATCCTGTGGAAGCTATGGAATTTGTTGAAAAAAACATCAAAGGAACATTAAATAACGAAGAGTTCCTGATGAGCATGAATAAGTAAATTTTTCTTTTAAATAATTTAAAGAAGAAGTCTCACAACTAAATGGTGTGGGTCGAGAATCGTCTAAACGAAAACCATTCTCAGACAGGAGGTCGAGAAAAAACATAAAAAAAGGCTGTTTTCACGAGTTGTGATACAGCCTCTTTTTATTTTATCTATCGTTGATATAATATTTTTAAAAAAAATTATAAATCAGTTTTTACCAACATTCAGTACATTTGGGATGTTATATTTTTACAACCTAAAAAAAACTGTTATATTATGTCAAAACTAATCTCAGCCATTTTATTCATGCAGTTTTTGCTTATATTTGGACAAAACAACAACACTAAAAATAATAAAATCATGCCTTTTGAATTACCAAAACTAAATTATGCCTATGATGCTCTGGAACCAACAATTGATGCCAGAACAATGGAAATCCATTACACAAAACACCATCAGGCTTATGTGGATAATCTGAATAAAGCAATTGAAGGTACAGACCTTGAAGGTAAAACCATAGAAGAAATCTGCAAAACCGGAACCGACAAGCCTGCTGTAAGAAATAATGGTGGAGGACACTATAATCACAGCCTTTTCTGGGAAATTTTAACTCCTGGTGGAAGCAAAGAACCTGTTGGAAATGTAAAAGCGGCAATTGAATCTTACGGTGGTTTTGAAAAATTCAAAGAAGAATTTTCCAATGCTGCAAAAACAAGATTTGGTTCAGGATGGGCTTGGCTGGTGAAAAACAGCGATGGATCTGTAACCGTTTCTTCTACACCAAATCAGGACAATCCGCTAATGCCGGTTGCTGATGTAAAAGGAACTCCGGTTTTAGGACTTGACGTTTGGGAACACGCGTACTACCTGAAATATCAAAATAAAAGACCAGATTATGTAGGTGCATTTTTCGATGTGATTAACTGGGACAAAGTGGAAGAACTTTTCAATAAATAAGAAATCGTAAAAAAATAAACTATAAAAAAGGCTCGGAATTTTTATTCTGAGCCTTTTTGTTATTGCCAATCCGCGTTGCTGATTCCATTCAATCTTACACCATATTTCCAGCGCACAAATACAAAAACCTGATACAGTTTGTAGTTGAACTTTTTACCATAATTTTCCTGTGGATCGTAGTTGATGGAACTTTCAATCACATTGCGGTATCTTCCGGAATAGAAATAACTGTTCCATTCAGAAACCAGCAGAAGGTTACGGCTTCGAAGCACTTCTTCCGAATACATATCCATCGGTTTTGCAATGGCATTCAGGAAATAGTTGTAGTTGGAATCCAGAACATCCAGATCCCATTCTCCGTCCTCATTTTTTTCCGGTGTCAGCACTTTGTCTGTGGTGTTTGCCGTATTTTGTTTCTGCGGTGTACACGAAAACAGCAAAAGGCTGAGCAAAAGTAAAAAAGGAAGGAATTTCATGATAGAAAATGATTAAGGGATTTCCCGCTGAATAACAACAAATGCAGGGAAGTGATCGCTGTATCCTCCTGTATAGAGGTCTCCATCCCAAGAGCGCAAAGGATACCCTTTCCATTGTCCTGCCGGATTTTTCAAATATTCCGGTGCGTAAATTTCTGTTTTGAATACCGAATACCGAAACGGATCTTTATCCAAAACAAGATTTTTTGAAACAATAATCTGGTCGAATAAATTCGGAGAATCGCGGTATGCCAAAGATGCGACTCCTTTTTTATAGGGTTTGTACATCAAATTAAAATAAGGATATTCATCAGAAAGTTCTTTTTCATCACCCACCGCTTTCAGGTAATTTTTTAAACTTGGGCTTACAGGATCATCGTTGAAATCACCCATTGCAAAAAGTTTTATATTCGGATCCTGAGCGCGAAATTTATCCATTTCCTCTCTTAAAGAAGTAGCAGCCGCGTTTCTTTTTGGCATTGAAACAGCTTCTCCACCTCTTCTGGAAGGCCAGTGGTTCATAAAAAATGCCACTCTTTCGCCATCCAAAATTCCATATGCGACCAGAATATCACGGGTATATTCCCTTTTTCCGTCTTCACCAAAAAGTTTGAGTTCTTTTTTATAGGTTTTAATTGGGGTGAACCTTTTTTTCTGATAAATCAGCGCCACATCAATTCCACGGTAATCGTAGGAATTGTAATGGATAATTCCGTAATCTCCTTTTGCCAAAACAGGCTGTTTGATCAGGTCTTCAATTACTTTTCTGTTTTCAACCTCAATCAGTCCCACAATTGTTGGAAGCGTTTTGGTGTACTGAGAACCCAGTTCTGAGATTACTTTTGCAGAATTTGCAAGTTTTTGGTTGTATATTTTTGAACCGTAGTTTTTGGAACTGTTTACCGTGAATTCGGTGTTGGAACCCTGTGTCCGGATCACTTTTTTTCCGATCAGTTCACTATCGCTCCATTGTCCTTTATAATCTTCTGTGGTTTCAAGATATTTTAAGGAATCAACCGGAACACTTCTGTGGAATTTCGGACTTGAAACAGGCAGAGTGCCATCAATATAATCTGCAGAAGCAATCGTGTCCCAAAGGTTTTCAACATTGTAAAATCCAATAGTTGCCGTAATTCTTTTTTTCTTCTCCTGAGCATTTAGCCCAATACAAAAGGCTATTAAAACAAAAATAAATGTCTTTTTCATTAATAATGAATTATATCAAAAAGCAAATGTAAGTTATTTTATCATTAGGAAAATATTTATTGGCTTTAGTTTCGATTAAATTTTGGAAGTTTAATTTCTTAAAACTCCCATAAACATTGGCGCAAACAGGAGGTCTGTTAACGGTTTGTCAACTTTTCAACAAACTTCTTAATATTTGTTAATTTATCTTACATTTGCGCAGGAGAATTTTTATACAAAGAGTATAAAAAAAATTTAATTAAGTATGACTAAAAAACTATTTTTATTCTCGCTTTTCTTGGTGTTTAGTTCCGGTATTGCTCTGGCACAAACAACCGTTTTCGGATATGTGAAAGATGCCCGTGGAAATATTGTAGAGAATGCAGATGTGGACTTAAGCGGAACAGACTTAAGTGTGAAAACAGACAAAATTGGTTATTTCCAGCTTGTCGATGTTCAGGATGGAGACTATCAGTTGATCGTTTCTAAAATTAATTACGAAACCAAAATTACGGATGTCCATGTCGCTGGACAAAAAAGATTGGATGTTGGCGTAATTCAGACTGGTTCAACAGCAGGCTCTTCAGATATGGGCGTTTCTATTATTGATGATGCCTCTCTGGATGCAGAAGGGAGTTCAATGCAGCCTACAATCGGTTTGTTGAATTCAGGTCGTGATGTTTTTCAAAATGTTGCTGCTTTTGAATTGGGAGCGTATTGGTTCAGACCAAGAGGTGTAGATAACCGTTTTGAAGATGTTCTTTTTAACGGAGTACCGATGACCAAAAGTGATGACGGAAGAGTAGATTTTTCAAACTGGGCAGGATTAAATGATGTTACCCGTTATCCTTATGAATTTGTGGATAACATTACTCCTTCTGAATACACATTCGGAAATTTGGGTGGTGTAGCCTATTACAATACACGAGCTTCAAGTTTCAGAAAACAAACTTCTTTGGCTTATTCATTTACAAACAGAAGTTACTTTCACAGAGTAATGGCAACAATTTCTACCGGTTTAAGTAAAAGTGGTTGGGCATTTACCTTTTCCGGAAGCAGAAGATGGGCAGAAGAAGGCGTGATTGACGGAACACAACAAGATAGTTATGCATATTTTGCGGCGATTGAAAAACAATTTTCCAGCAAGCATTCCATTAATATAACTGCATTTGGAGCGCCTACTTACAGAGCAAACAATGCTCCGAATACACAGGAGGTTTATGATTTAATGGGTAAAAATTACAATTCTTATTGGGGCTGGCAAGATGGAAAAAAAAGAAACTCCAGAATCAGAAGAACTTTCGAACCGGTATTTATGCTTACTGATTATTTGAAATTGGGCAAAACAAGCAATTGGACAAATACCTTTTCCTATCAGTTGGGTAGCGATTCAAGAAGCAGGTTAGACTGGTTCCATGCTTCCGATCCGAACCCTACATATTATAGAAAATTACCAAGTTATATCTACTCTGATTTGTATTCTGATTTGGTTGGTCTTGATGAAGGTTCTTCAGAATATCAAAATATCATGGGACAAATCGACAGTTCAATCAACGATTGGAAAAGTACACAAGATATGCAGATTGATTGGCTTTCTTTATATTCTGCAAACAAGTTGAACGCAACTGCTAATGGCATTGATCGAGGTGCAGTTTACACAATTGTTGAAGATGTAAACAAAGATAAAACGTTCAATTTTGTATCACATTTTGATACGCAGTTGCAAAGTAATTGGAAATTGAACTTGAATTTAAATTATCAAAATTTAAACTCAGATAACTTTAGAAGAGTATCGGATTTATTGGGCGCAAATTATGCATATAATTTGAATCCATTCCTGAACGATGCACAATATAATACAGACGATTCAAATGTAAAAGTGTACAAAGGAGATCGTACACAGTATTCTTACATCTTGAACAGAAATTCTTATGCATTGAACGCTTCAACAGAGGTTGATTTTCCAAAATGGAAAGTGATTGGATCAATTTTCGGATCATATTCTGAATCATACAGAGATGGGGAATACAGGCATTCAATGTATGCCAACAATTCCAAAGGAAAAAGCGAAGTTTACAATGCTCTCGATGGAGGAATTAAAGGACAGGTGATGTATAAAATCAACGGGAAGAATTTCATTATCTATAACGGTGCTTTCTTCAGCCTTGCGCCAACTTTCAACGAATTATACATCAATCCGAGAGTTGTAGACTTTACTACTCCAGGGGTTAAAAACCAAATCATCAATTCCAATGATTTGAGTTATGTGCTAAGAGGGCAGGTTCTTAAAATGAGACTTTCTGCATATTATACCACCATCCAGAATTCAACAGATATTGCAAGATATTATGCGGATGTGGATTCAGGCTCTGGAACTTCATTAAGTACATTGGTTAATGAATCCGTTTCCGAAGCCGACAAAAGATATATGGGTCTTGAATTAGGATTGGATATTAAAGTAACACCAACTGTTAATGCAACCGCTGTTGCAAGTATTGGTGATTATGAATATACCAATAATGCAAGAGTTTCAACCTTTGATGATATTAATGGATTCAGAGGAGAAGAATATTGGTTGAGTAAAGCCAATATTAAAGGGTATAAAGTAGCAGGTACACCACAGAAAGCATTCACATTTGGTTTGAAGTACAATTCCCCAAAATATTGGTGGATTGGTGCAACAGCGAATTATTTAATGGATCAATATCTTGATTTTTCGGCGTTGAACAAAACCGCTTTTATGTATACTGATTCGTCAACAGGAGATCCTTATGAAGGAGTGACTCCAGAATTATTGTCAGCACTTACAAAACAGCAAAAATTCGACGATCAGTTTATGTTAAACGTTAATGCAGGAAAATCCTTTCTGGTTGGAAAATACAGATTGGGAATCAGTGTATCAGTAAACAATATTCTGAACAACAGAAATTATGTAACAGGAGGATTTGAGCAGGGAAGAAATGTAAACTTTACAGATGCGCTTACAGATTCACAAAGAATGTATCCATTTTTTGCTCCAAAATTATGGTATGACAGAGGGACCACGTTCTTCGCAAATGTTTATTTAAGATTTTAATCACTTTCCAACATGAAAAAAATGAATTCATTATTAAAATACTTCATGATGCTTACCACAGTATTTCTTCTGTGGGGCTGTGTGCACGACGACAAATATGATGAACCAAACTTAGATGGTTTTCAGTGTGGAGAGCTCGCCTCAACAATAACTATTGCAGAAGTTAAGGCAAAGTTAGTTGATGCAAGCGGTGGTAAATATTATAAATTTCCTGATGATTCGCAGGATGTTCTAGAAGGATATGTTTCTTCTTCTGACGAAACAGGTAATATTTACAAATATATTTACATTCAAGATTCTCCAGAAAATCCTACGGAAGGGTTTACCATTAGTGTAAACTCACTTAATAATTACACCAGATATCCACAAGGTTCAAAAATATATATTAAGCTTAAAGGTCTTGCTGTCGGAACATATGGTTCTGTTAAGCAATTAGGAGCTGAAGTTTTTAATAACAAAACGGGGAATTTAGAATTTACAAGAATTCCTGAAAACCAAGTTTATACAAGTATTTTACGGTCCTGTGCAAATAAAGTAACAATCATTCCGAAAGTGATGACATTGGCACAAATGGTTTCTGCAAACGACCAGTATTTAGGATGCCTGATTCAGGTAGACAATGCAGAATTTGATAGTAAATCACTGTGTTCAATATACGCACCTGCCGGACAAACCGTAGATCGTGTAATCAGTGATAACAGCACCAGCACTACCCGCATCGTAAGAAACAGTGGTTATGCTTCTTTTGCCAATCAGTTAGTTCCTGCCGGAAACGGTAAATTTGTTGGGATTTATAGCAAATACAATTCTACTTACCAAATGTATATTGTAAGAGCCTCCGATTTGGAAATGAATAATTTTCCTCGTATTGACGGTCTAACTGCCGATCCTTGTGTATTCGATCCAACAGGTCTTACTGTAAAAACTGTTGCCGAAGTAAAACAATTACTGAGTTCTGGAAATCTCACTCATATTACAGGAGATTTCTATCTGAAAGCTGCCGTAACGGTAAATGACGAATCCGCCAATCTGTTCAATAGTCTTTATATAGAAGATGCAACGGGAGGAATACGCTTGAATGTATCTAAAGCAAATAGTGCCACAAAATCAGCACTTTATCAAGATCCAAGATTTAAAGTTGGGAAAAGCATCATTGTTAAACTGAAGGATCTTTATGTTGGAAAATATTTCGGCGAATTCCAAATTGGAATGCCTAATGGATCGAATATTGGTTATATCCCCGAAGCAGATATTTATAAATATTTTTTTGGTACCAATGAAACGGTAACAACCGTCCCAACTGAAAAAAGAATCAAAGATTTTACCAGTGATGATGTAGGGAAATGGGTAAAAATTAAAGATGTTCAGGTAACAGAAGGTGATTTATTCAAAACCTATGCAGAAGGAGGAACCACAAACAGAACGTTAGAAGACTGTGACGGAAATAAAATACTTCTTAGAACAAGGAAAGAAGCAAGTTTTTCCGGTAAAGAATTAGATTCGGGGAAAGGTGATATTTATGCAATTCTTAGTGTCTATAACGGAACTTATCAGTTACTTTTACCTTTTCAGAAAAATGCAGACTTTGATCATGCAAGATGTGATGGAACCGTCCCTAAAAATTTTGAAACGCTTTTTAGCGATGGATTTGCCGATTTAAGTAACTGGACCGCTGTGAATGTTTTGGGTGCAAGAGAATGGACCACAACTACCTACGGAAACCCTGCGCCAAGTGCATATATCGATGGAAACAGACAGGCGAATGAAGATTGGCTTATTTCTAAGAAAATTTCTTTGGTTGGTGGTTATACCGATGCTTTCTTCTCTTTTGAGACCGATGCAAGATATTCAGGAAATGCCTTAGAAGTTTATGTAACAGATAATTATACAGGCACAGTTTCTACAACAAATTGGACTAAAGTAAATCCAATTTTGGATGAGGATTTGAGTGCTTTTGCAGGATTTGTAAGTTCTGGAAGAGTTAGCCTCAGTTCATTCTTGAACAAAGATGTAGTGGTAGCGTTCAAATATACTTCTGTATCTGGAGCATCAACAACTTATGAAGTGGATAACTTCACAGTAAAAGTGACAAAAGACTAAGAACGAAAGAGACTAAATGTATTCTCTATAGATAAAGAGCAACCAAAAATGGTTGCTCTTTTTTGTTGTTTAAAATTCCGTAATTTTGCAAAAAAGAAAACGGTTTCGGAATTATCCCGAAATCGCAGTTCTGTTTTTATACGGTTTACACAATGCATCTAAAAAACTTCAACGAAACCCTGCTTCAGGATCTTATCCGTAAAGATTTCGGGAAAGAAATTTCTGAAAGTATAGAACGTCATCCTCATACTTTTGTAAAAGGAAGTGCCGGTTCCGCAGTTTCGGTCATCGTGGCGGAAATCTTTCTGTCTCACCGAAAAACCATTCTTTATCTTGTGGATGATAAAGAAAAATCATTGTATGCCAGCGCAGAGGTAGAAGATTTTCTTGGCAAAGAGAATGTATTGTATTTTCCTGCCACACATCTGGAACCCTATCAAACCGAAAAAACGCAGAATGCCAATCTTGTGCTCCGTACCGAAGTACTCAACCGGTTAAGTGCTTTTACTGCACCCAAAGTCATTGTCGCCTATTCCGGTGCCATTTCCGAAAAGGTTTTGAAAAAAGAAGATTTCAAAGCAATCTCATTAAAAATAAAAACCGGCGATGAAATTAATGTTGATATTGCCGAGGTTCTTACCGAAAAATACAATTTTCAGATGACCGATTTCGTTTCCGAACCGGGCGAATTTTCGGTACGCGGCGGAATTGTGGATGTGTTTTCCTATGCCAGCGAAGAACCTTACCGGATTACCCTTTTCGGTAATGAAGTAGAAAGCATTAAAACCTTCGATATCGAAACCCAGCTTTCCAAAGAAAAAGTACAGAGCTTTGAGTTGGTTTCCAATATGAATTACAGTGTTGGCGGAAAAAAAGTCACTTTTTTTGATGTGCTTCCGAAAGAAACCATCGTCACTAGTTCCAATCTTTTTACCACGCTAAGTCAGATCGAATCGTTTTATTCCAAAGCGGAAGAAAAATTCGCAACCCTTAGCAAAGAACTGAAACATCAACAGCCATCGGATCTTTTTATATCAAAAGAAGAATTTGAAACGGAATATCAAAAATTCAAATCGGTTGATTTTTCTAACTTCACCCAGTTTTCTTCATCTTCCCTTCAGAATCTAGGCTCTATTGCGCTCAATCAGGTTCCGCAGCCGCTATTTCATAAAAATTTCGAACTTCTGGCAGAAGATTTAACGGAGAAAAAAGAACAGGGATTTGAAGTCTGGATTTCTTTCTCCTCCGAAAAACAACTCGAACGTTTGAAAAGCATCTTCGAAGATTTGGAGCATGAGGTGTTGTTTAAAGCCTTTCTTTCCGAACTTCATGAAGGTTTTGTAGATCAGGATGCAAAAGTTTCGGTGTACACCGATCATCAGATTTTCGACCGTTTTCAGCGCTATAAACCCAAAAATGCTTTTGCCAAATCGGAGCAGCTTACGTTGAAAGATTTAATGTCTTTAAAAGTGGGCGATTATATAGCTCATATCGATCACGGAATCGGGAAATTTATGGGATTGGTAAAAGTGAACAACAACGGGAAGGTTCAGGAATGTTTTAAACTCGTGTACAAAAACGGAGATTTATTGTATGTCAGTATTCATTCCCTCAACAAAATTTCCAAATACAACGGCCCGGACGGAAAAGAAATTGTCCTCAACCGTTTGGGTTCACCCTCCTGGAAAAACCTGAAACAGAAAACCAAATCCAAAGTCAAGGAGATCGCCTTCGACTTAATTAAACTCTATGCGCAGCGGAAAACTGCCAGAGGTTTTGCCTTTGCACCGGATTCTTATTTGCAAAATGAACTGGAAGCCAGCTTCATCTACGAAGATACTCCAGATCAGGAAAAAGCGACGATTGACGTGAAAAAGGATATGGAAGCCGAAACGGTGATGGATCGCCTGATTTGCGGAGATGTGGGTTTCGGAAAAACGGAAGTTGCGATTCGTGCAGCGTTCAAAGCAGCCACAGACGGAAAACAGGTGGCAGTTTTGGTGCCGACAACCATTCTTGCATTTCAGCATTACCGGAGCTTTACCGAGCGTTTAAAGGATTTTCCGGTAACGGTTTCCTATCTGAACCGCTTCCGTTCAGCAAAGCAAAAATCGGAAACATTGGAAGGTTTGAAAACCGGGAAAATCGATATTGTAATCGGCACACATCAGCTTGTTGGAAAGGATGTGAAATTCAAGGATTTAGGACTTCTGATTATTGATGAAGAACACAAATTCGGTGTTTCGGTAAAAGACAAACTGAAAACCATGAAAACCAATGTCGATACCCTTACACTTACGGCAACGCCGATCCCGAGGACATTACAGTTTTCTTTGATGGCAGCAAGAGATTTGTCTGTTATTAAAACACCTCCGCCAAACCGGCAGCCTGTGGAAACGCATATTATCGGGTTTAATGAAGAAATCATCCGCGATGCGGTTTCTTATGAAATTCAAAGAGACGGGCAGGTATATTTTATCAATAACCGCATTGAAAATCTGAAAGATATTGCCGGAATGATCCAGCGTTTGGTTCCGGATGCCAGAATTATTACCGGGCACGGACAAATGGAAGGAAAGCAGCTGGAACGCAATGTTCTCGACTTTATGGAAGGGAAATATGATGTTCTGGTTTCCACCACGATTGTGGAAAGTGGAGTGGATGTGCCGAATGCAAATACTATTTTCATTAATGATGCACAGCGTTTCGGAATGGCAGATCTGCACCAGATGCGTGGAAGAGTCGGAAGAAGCAACCGGAAAGCCTTTTGTTATCTGATTACACCGCCGTTTGATATGATGACTTCGGATGCGCGGAAACGACTGGAAGCCATTGAACAGTTTTCCGATTTGGGAAGTGGTTTCCAGATTGCTATGAAAGATCTGGAAATTCGTGGTGCAGGAGATTTGTTGGGAGGGGAACAAAGCGGATTTATCAATGAAATGGGATTTGAGACCTATCAGAAACTCATGCAGGAAGCACTGGAAGAACTGAAAGACGATGATGCATTTACCAATTTGTTTGAAAATGAGGAAGAACGGCAGAAACTTTTCAAATCTACAAAAGATGTGAACATCGATACCGATTTGGAACTGATGTTGCCTGATTATTATGTTTCGTCCACAGAAGAGCGTTTGTTGCTGTATCAGAAATTAGCGGATATTCAGGATAAACATGAACTGAAAAAATTTGAGAAAGAACTGGAAGATCGTTTCGGAGTTTTACCGGAAGAAGCTGTAAATCTTTTGAAATCCATTGAACTGAAATGGCTTGCTGCCGATATTGGTTTTGATAAACTGGTGGTGAAAAATGGCGTTTTCCTGGGATATTTTCCACAGAATCCACAAGATAAATTTTACCAGACCGAAAAATTCAGAAAAGTGATTCAATATCTTACCCAAAATCCTTC
The DNA here is from genome assembly GCA_031987605.1 of Bergeyella sp. Taxonomy (GTDB): domain Bacteria; phylum Bacteroidota; class Bacteroidia; order Flavobacteriales; family Weeksellaceae; genus JAFAGO01. The sequence goes on from DALZZF010000001.1 coordinate 313,942, forward strand.
CGAAGCCACTTTAAAGGAAAAAGACAAACAGCTACTGATGCGCAAAGACGGCATTACTTCAGTTGAAGCCATCAATACTTTGCTCCAAAAAATGCTTTAAATCAGATCATATGTTAAAAAAAATATATGTTGGGCGCATGATAATTTCATCATTTAAAGAAGATGAAAAACACTTTAAATGCGATGTTTGCCATTGCGAGGAATGTAGTGCAACGAAGTGACGAAGCAATCTCATTTAATCTAAATTCTCTTTGTAGAGATGCTTTCGGCATGACAAAAGTGATGCCTGTTTTTTTATCTCATTGAATTACAATAGGATATGTAAGTAAATTGTAGAGTTATATAATGAGCTCAATTTTTATTTTACAGTTCGCTCCTCCGGAGCTCGGTTTGGAGATGGGATTTTTTTTCTATGAACCGCAAATCTCGTAGTGATTTTTCAAAATTTTAGAAGCCTGTGATAATTTTTGGCAGAGAAAAAAAAATTAATGATCCGGAATTCATAACAATTGAAATTAGACCTGTTTTCCTTTGCAAAGTGAAATCGAAGATTCGACATAGTCAAAAGTCTTTGCGAACCAAAAAGCATACAGAAAAGCAAAAATCAGGACTATGCGTTTAAAAAATCATTATGATTAAAATTGGATAATTATTAAAGAAATAAACGCATTCTTTAGACTAAGATATACATAGCTATTAGCTAATATTCGAAATATAATGATTTGAAATGCACAACAGGTATTTATTACTAAATTTGTGACGGATGTTGACTTTGCAAAAATACATGATAATCATTCTGGCGGTTTTTAGTATTCCGTCGTTTTTTGTGCAGACTGCTGATACTTCCTCTGAAACTAAAGTTGTAAACCTTCTGAAAAAAGCATCAGAGCTGAAATATTCCGACTGGAAAACCGCAAAGAAATACATCGATCAGGCAGAAAAAATCTCCGAAAAATCAGAAGACCAGTCTGTTAAAGCAAGATTTAAGTTTGAAGCAGCCAATATTTACTACGATCAGGATTTATTCGATATTTCCCTGAAATATACATTTGATGCCTATCGGTATTATCAGAACAGAGATCCGTCCAAAGCAGCAGAGGCGGAAAATCTTCTGGCGATTATTTACGGAAGAATGAACAATCAGGAGGAAGCCCTGAAGTATTTTCGAAGTTATTATAATCACATCCGGAACAACAAAGATCTTTCCGCAAAAGCACTGAACAACATTGGAACGCTGTATCTGAGCATGAACAAAACGGATTCGGCTTTTTATTATTTTGATCGGGCACTCCTTCTTTTAAAAACATCAAAAAACCGGAGTTTGCTGCTTACCACCACTACTAATCTCGCCAGAACACTGGCAAAAGTCGGTAAAGTGGAAGAAGCTGAAAAGGAATTTTTAAATGCAGAAGCTTTATTAAAAGGTGAAAAAAATCCTGCAATCAGCGGATTGGTGTATCAGGAAATGGCTCAGTTTTATCTGGATTCACATCAACCGCAACTTGCTGTGAAATACGGAGAACAGGCAAAGAAATATGCCAGCGTAAAATACAGTTTCCAAAACAGCAGTGTGCTGAAAGTTCTCTACCAGTCTTATCTTGCTGCGGGAAATCCACAAAAATCGGCAGAATATTTTCAGCAGTACGACCGGATTCGGGATAGCCTGAATATCGAAGAAAAAGCGGTAAATATTGAGAAAGAAAAAATTCAGGCATCGTTCAAAGACAAGGAAAAGGAAATGGAACTGATGAACAGTCAAAAACGCCTGCAATTCGGAGTTGTTGTTCTATTGCTCTTGTTGGTTTCTTCGATTCTGTTATTTTTTCTGTTGCGCTACCGAAATAATCTGGAAAAAGAAAAACTGGAAAATGAACTTTCACTTTCCCGCGAGAATGAATTGAAACTCGATCTGGAACTCCGGAACAAAGAACTCGTCTCCAAATCCATCCTTGAAAGTGAGCAAACCAATCTGTATCAAAATGTTGTGCAACAGTTGAAGGAGATTAATAACCTTGGGAATGCGGATGATTTACGGAAAGAACTCAATGCTGTCATTTTCAAACTGAGCCGAAATCCCGGAAAATCTTCGTGGGACGAATTTAATCTCCGGTTTAATAATGTATATGATTCCTTTTACGATAAACTTCAGGAAATTCACCCCAATCTGAATCATAATGACAAAAGGCTTTGTGCTTTTATCAAGCTCAATCTCAGTTCCAAAGAAATTGCGGATTTAACCAAAACTTCGGTTAAATCGGTGGAAAATTCCCGCACAAGACTGCGAAAAAAACTCAATCTTACCAACACCAAAATTGAACTGAATCAGTATCTTTCTGACTTGTAGTAGATTGATTTTCAATATAAATAAAAAATATGAGTGGTAAAAGAGTGGTGGTTTTCAGGGTATGAGTGGTAAAAGTAGGGGTGTGCAATAAGTTATTCTATTCTGTTATATGTTTATTTGTTGACAATAAATTTATCAATATGAAAAGGATTTACTATTTGTTTTTTATTTTGTTTACGATAATCGTAAATGCGCAGTGGACATCGGATTATTCCACCAATACATTGGTTTCCGATGCGGGAAGTTCAGTTTCTCAATCGGTGACGACCAGCGATGGTAAAACATACGTTGTGTTTTTTCAGCCGAAACCAAGTCCTGTATATTATCAGCCGTATGTGCAGCTGATTGATAAAGACGGAAACAGACTTTTTGGAAATGAAGGAATTTTGCTCAATGCAACAGCATTAAGCAGCAGTTATACTTCATTATATTATATAAATGTCGACAAAAACAACAATTTGTATGTAGGACTTACTGCAACCGGAGAAGAATCAAAAGGATACATCCATAAAGTTTCACCTACCGGAGAATTGTTGTGGGGACCAAGCGGAATTGCTATTAATAGTGATAAAGCGTATGACATTAAATTCTTTCCAGGACAAAATTCAGAATTGTATGTCACTTATTACAGTGATGGAAAAGGGCAAATCCAGAAACTCAATCCTGAAACAGGAGCGACACTTTGGACAAATCCAATTGCTGTGAACGGACCAAATTCCAACTATCCTTACACCAGCATTGGTGAAGGAGCAGTGCTTTCGGATGGTAGCTTTGTAGCACTTATCCATGCCAGACAAACGTCTGATATTTATTCCTATTTCTATGCACAGCGTTATACAGCGGAAGGAACTCCGGTTTGGAACAGTCTGGTAAGACTTTCTAACCGAAATACGATGTACAACACGCGCTACAACATTATCATGGAAGATGATGTAATTTATCTTGGATATTACGGTTATGCTGGTTCCAGATTCGATTCGTATTTGCAGAGACTAAACCCGAACGGTACTTTACCTTGGGGAATCAACGGTTCTGAATTCAGCACTGAAAACCTTTATTACGAAATGAATACCAGTATTGCAAAAGTTCCCGGAAGTTCGGAGATTTGGGCAATCGCAAGATATACCAACGGAAGCCAGAGCAAACATGGACAGTACGTTCAAAAATACAATACCGTAAACGGAGACAGAATATTTGAAGATTATGCAAAAGAATTGTATTCCGTGGATTCCAATTTTAAAGCACAAGCTGCTGATCTTCAGATTGTAGACGGAACGCCAATCTTCCTTGCTCGTAATGCAGAAAACAACGGAGTACAACCAACAAAACTTTCTCTTATTGCACTGAAACAAGACGGAGATTTTCTTTTTCAAAATCAATACGTTGATATTTCCGCGACAGATAAGGTGAAAGACAGAGTAGGTTTAACCTCATTCGGTTCACAGGTTTTTGCGATTTGGGAAGAAAACAGAACGGGTGCTACTGATGGTGTAAGAACATATATTCAGAACTATGATATTGCAGAATATCTTTCCGCTGCTCAGGTAAAAGATCATTCAAAAGTGACGGTATATCCTAACCCGGTTTCCGAAATCCTTTATGTTTCCTCTGAGAAAGAAGTTCGCAGTGTTGAATTGTACGATACAACCGGTAGAAAAATTCTCAATAAAACAGGAAAACAGATTAATGTTCAATCTTTGTCAAAAGGCGTATATCTTGTAAAAATTACGTTAGCCGACGGAAGTGTTACAAACGAAAAAATCATTAAAAAATAAGAAGATATGAGAAAAATTATCTCCCTGTTGATGGTTTTCGTTTCCATGACTTATGGATTTAGCCAATCAACAATCGTAGCTGACCCGAATTTTAATCCGCTCGACACTGGAAACAATGCCGGAGACGGTCCTTCAAGTGGTTTGGAAAAGATTGCAAAACTTCAGGATGGAAGTTATATTATTGTCGGAAATTTCACAAAATACAACGACAAAACAGTAGGGCGTATTGCCAAAATAAAAAGCGATGGTTCTTTGGATGAGTCTTTTAACGTTGGTGGAGCGGGAGCTGCCGCAACAATTAGTGATATAAAGCTGCAAAGTGACGGGAAAATAATTATCGCAGGTTCTTTTTTAAGTTATAACGGAACAGCGATAAGCAGAATTGCAAGATTAAATGCAGACGGAACCTTGGATACAAGCTTCAATGTAGGTACCGGATTCAATAATGCCGTTAGTTTAGTTAATATTCAGTCCGATGGAAAAATAATAGCGGTGGGAAATTTCACCATGTTTAATGATTTTGATGCATTTCGTGTTGTTCGCCTGAATACCAATGGTTCATTAGATGAAAATTTTGATACTTCTATCGGGGTAAATAATGCCGTAGCAGCGATGGCAATTGATGCTGCAGGAAGAATACTGATTGGCGGAAACTTTACTTCGGTAAATGATGTTCCTACTACAAGACTTGCAAGACTGCTTTCCGACGGAACCCTAGATACAACTTTCAATGTCGGGACAGGACCAGCTTCAAATGTGTCAACGATTTCCTTGGATGGAAACAAAATTTATCTCGGAGGTTCATTCAATACATACAACGGCGTTGAAAGTAAAAAAATGATTCGCCTTAACGAAGACGGAAGTGTGGATTCCAGCTTTAATGTTGGTACCGGTTTTAATGATGGAGTTTATAAAATTGTTCCTTCAGGAAACAAAATTTATGCATTTGGAAATTTCATTTCCTACAACGGAACATCCGCAAGCAGAGCATTGCGTTTAAATGAAGACGGTTCTCTGGATACTACTTTTAATCCCGATCAACCCGGAGCAGGAGGTTCTATTCTTGATTTTGTAATTCTGGATGATACCCATTACATTGCCACAGGATATTTTAGTGTTTTCAATGGAATAGGCAAACAATATATTGTAAAATTCAATGAAGCGGGTGATGTGGATCTGGATTTTAATAAAGGCGTTGGAATAAACAAAGATGTATACTCAGCAGTAGTTCTCGATGATAAAAGCATCATTTATGGAGGCTCATTCACCATTGTTAATAATTCCGTTGTAAAAAATCTTGCGAAAACAGATGAAGACGGAAATGTGGATGCTGCTTTTGTTGCTAATCTTGGGCATGGATTTAATAATACTGTAATTGGTGTAAAAAAATTAAGTTCAGGGAAAATTGCCGTAGCAGGAGATTTTACAAAGTTCAACGGAGAAGATCAGCAGAGAGTTGTAATCCTGAATACCGATGGAACCAAAGACAATAGTTTTGTTACCACTGGATTTGGCGGAAGTATCAGTGCCTTTGAAGAAACAGACAACGGCAAAATAGTTTTTGCAGGAAGTTTTACCACGTACAATGGAACTACAATCAATCGTATTGCCAGAGTAAACAGTGATGGTTCTCTCGATACTACATTTGATGTGGGAACAGGCTCCGGATCTACGATTAATGCAATTGCAAAGCAAGCGGACGGTAAAATAATTATAGGGGGTTCTTTTAACAGCTTTAACGGAACCACCACCAATCGTATTGCACGTTTGAATACAGACGGAAGTGTGGATTCCACCTTTAATATTGGTACCGGTGCCAACTTCCCAATATCTGCCATCAGTGTTTTGGCAGACGGAAAAATCCTAATCAGTGGAAATTTCACACAGTTCAACGGAATTGCGGTTAACCGTATTGCCCGTTTGAATGCAGATGGTTCTTTTGATTCCACCTTTAATGTTGGAACGGGTCTCAATGCTACCGCTACACTTTTCAATGTTCAGCCGGACGGAAAAATCATTGTGGTAGGAGATTTCGCTACTTACAACGGAAATACAGTGAACAGAATTTTCAGAATTAATGATGACGGAATTTACGACAACCTGTTCGATGTAGGAACCAGCGCAAACGGAACCATTCGTACTGCAGTGTTTCAGGAAGATCAAAAACTGATTATCGGAGGAGCTTTCACTAATTTTGGTGGAGTAGGCAAAAATCGTCTGGCAAGGCTTCTTTTCACTGAGGAATCTTTAGCCGTAAATGTTGCCAATATCGGAACCTCTGCCGTATTGTATCCAAATCCTGTACAGTCTGTCTTCAATATTCAAAGCAGCCAGAACATCAAAGGTGGAAGCATTTATGATGCATCAGGAAGACTTGTTTCCGAATTTACAGGAAACATCGGAAATGCAGAAATCCTAAAACCGGGAATCTACTACATTCGCACCTGGTCTGAAGATGGAAAAATCAACAGTCTCAAGTTCATTAAAAAATAGATTTATGTAACCGCCGGATGATTTTTAATAAGAATTATCCGGCATTTTTTTTATACCAAATTATTATGAAGAATTTTTATCTATTACTGATGTTGTTTACCGCAACATTATTTTCAGCACAGTGGAATACCAACGTTTTGGAGAACATGCCGGTTTCTCCTGTAAAGGCAGAAGTAAATTATACCGCGACCACTTCGGACGGGAAAACCTACGTTGTATTCTGGGAAAAAGGCGACGGATTTTATTACCGTTTGCGTGTGCAGCTTTTAACTTCAACTGGTGAAAAATTATTTGGAGAAGAAGGAATGCTCGTAAACGATACAGCGGTGATGAGTTCATTTATCCAAACGATGGACATTGCACTGGACAGTCAGGACAATCTGTATCTTACTTTTGTAGGAACAAGCAACGGAATAGGATATGTAAATAAAATTTCACCCAGCGGTGAAAATCTTTGGGGAAGCCAAGGCGTACAGATTGAAACCAATTCTGTAACACAAGTAAAATTACTGAACTTGGACTCTAATGTTGTTGTAGCCTACATCAAAACTGGGAAAGGCTATCTTAAAGGCTTTGAAGGTGAATCCGGAAATGAACTTTGGGCAGAACCCATCTTTTTGAACAGTCCGCAAACCGGATTGAATTATACCAGTGTTTCCGAAATGGGAGCGTTTGCAGACGGAAGTTTTATTGTCACCTATATTGCAAGAGATCTTGCATACAATATGAGAGGAGCCGTTTTTGCCCAGCGTTTTTTGGCGGACGGATCTCCGGTATGGAGCGAACCACTTAAAGTAACCTCTGTGGCGGGAGCAACATTCAACCGTCGTTATAATGTTTTTGCCGATGCTGATAACTTTTATATCGGCTTTACCTTATATGTTTCTACCTTAGGCAAGAATGTATATTACACCCAAAAAATTGGGAAAGATGGCACTCTTCCTTGGGGATTGGATGGAAAAAAATTCTCTACCGAAGTATACGATCAGTCAGAAATAAGACTTGTTGAAAAAGATAACAAAATATGGGCACTCGGAAATTACAAGAATACAACTCTTGCAGGGATTTATTTGCAACAATATGATAAAGAATCCGGAGAAGCCACTTATGATACACCGAAAATGATTTACAATGTAACCGGTGATAAAACTCTGCTGAATGTAACTGATCTTAAAGTATTTGCAAGTGGACATCTGGGTTTTGTCACTCAAAACAAAATCAGTCCTTCTGTGGCACTTATTTATACATTGGTTATTTTGGATGAAGAAGGAGATATTTACCATGAGTTTGAAATGACTGCCGAAACCAAAAAAACATGGCCAACACTTAGTGTGTTTAATCAACAGGCAATTTTGGTTTGGCAGGACGGAAGAGATGCAACCAAATCGCAAATCTATGCTCAGAATTATATTCTGGATACTGAATCTCTGCAAACCTCGAATTCTCCAATCGGTTTATTTCAGGTATATCCAAACCCTGTAATTTCAGAAATCAATATCAAAACCAACGAAAACATCAAAACATCTGCAGTATATGATCTTTCCGGTAAAATGGTTCTTACCTCAAAAGTGAAAACCATTGATGTGAGAACTCTGAAACCGGGAGTTTACATTCTCAAAACCACTTTTGAAAACGGCAAATCTGCCACTTCAAAACTCATTAAAAAGTAAATTTGAAAGAAGCCCGAAAATAGTTTCGGGCTTTATTGTGCCTTTTTGTATACGTTTTGCCCCATTAATTGCGTTTTTATTTCATGTAAAAGAGAATTTAAAATTTTCTAAAAAACAATATTAATTATTACATTTGCAACAAATTACATCAATGAAGAACTATTTTCCTATTTTTATATTGATTTTCGGTGCACTTTTTCTTTTTTCCTGCGATGCAAAAAGAACAGAAGACGGAGATTTGCTTTTCGGGCTAGACCCTGTAGATCCGAATCCTGATCCGTCTCCGGTGCAACACACCAAACTATTGAGTAAATATGTTTATACCTATGCAGATGGAGAAGTTGTATCTGCAACTTATACTTATAACTCTGGAGTTTTAGTTTCTTCCAAGCTCATTGAAGAAGAGCAAATAACCGATTTTACGCTAACCTACGACGGAAGTACTCTTTCAAAAATAAAAGTGGATATTAATGATGGAACAGAGGTTACCACGGCAAGCTTTGATCTGCAGTATACGGCAAGCCAATTAGTTAAATCAACCGGGGTGTTTTCTGGAAACGGAGAGTCTGTATATGTTGATAGTGATTTCACTTATGTTTCAGGACAATTAAGCAATATTAATACAAAGTATACTCATGAAGATCCCGAACATCCGGGTACTTTTTTGGATGTAATGGCGTTAACCAGTAACCTGCAATACGCCGGAAATAATATTTCCCTATGGAAGTTTACAACAAAACATGCACAAATAGGACCTGTTATAATTCCGGAAATTACTGTAGAAAATACCATTTCAAGTTACGATACCAATAAAAATCCGTTTAATACTTTACCAAAGGCTTTTACGATTGCTACCGGCCATTTTTCCACTTCAAGCAGTGCGTTTACAGGGCTTTCTTCTAATAATTTTAAAAAACTGAACGCATTGGTAATGGGTACAAGCGAGACAGCAAATTTTTCTTATGAATATAATGCGGACGGATACCCCACAAAAGCAACTTCAGAACAGGGAACAATTATCTACGAATACATTCCAAGATAAAATTTAATGAAATACTTAATCGTCGGAATCGGCAATAAAGGAGAAGAATATAAAGAAACCCGGCATAATGTCGGGTTTAAAATTGTTGAAAAAATAGCAGAGAAACTGGACGTTCCTTTTAATACCGCCAATTTCGGTTGGTTGGCAGAAGGAAAATACAAAGGCAGAAAAGTATTTCTTTTAAAGCCGGATACGTATGTCAATCTGTCGGGAAGCGCCGTAAAATTCTGGATGCAGAAGGAAAATATTCCGCTCGAAAATGTACTGATTATTACCGATGATCTGGCTTTGCCTTTCGGAACATTGCGTTTGAAAGGAAAAGGTTCAGATGCAGGGCACAACGGTTTGAAAGACATTCAGAATAAATTGCAATCTCAGAATTATGCCCGTTTACGTTTCGGGATTTCCTCCGATTTTGAAAAAGGCAGACAGGTGGATTACGTAATCGGAGAATGGAGTGAAGAGGAAAAAGAGAAACTCCAGGAACGCATCACATTTTTTGCGGATGCTGCTTTGTCCTTCGTCTTTGCAGGACTTTCCAATACCATGAATACCTTCAACGGGAAATAAAAAGGAGCCGGAAACTGAATTCCGACTCCCAAAGAGAACTATTTATAAAAAATAGAAAAAAGCCTGATTTAAAGCCAGGTTACAACACCTGTTTCCACATCATAATTGGCACCGACAATTTTTATTTTGCCTTCTTTCTCCAATATTCTCAGGGTGGAACTCTGGTGGCGGATGTCTTCCAGTGTCTTTTCAACATTGTGATGATTCAGACGTTCCAGAAGATCTGCGTTTTTGGATGAGCGTTCTTCACCCTCATTAATAATATCTTCAATCAAAGGATCGAAATGATAGATTAAATGGTTCAGGTTGTCCATTCCCAAGTTTTCAATTTTGGCAGCATCAAGACCTCCTTTCAATGCGCCGCATTTGGAGTGTCCCAATACAACGACCAGTTTGGACCCTGCCACATTACAGCCAAATTCCATAGATCCCAGAATGTCCTGATTTACAAAATTTCCGGCAATTCTCACACTGAAAATATCGCCTAATCCCTGATCGAAAACCAGTTCTGCGGAAACACGGCTGTCGATACAGCTCAACACAACAGCAAACGGCCATTGTCCTTCTCTTGTATCGTTTACCTGTTCCAGTAAATTGCGGTTTACTTTCAGGTTATTTACAAATCTTTCATTTCCTTCTTTCAGGAATTGTAGGGCTTTGTCTGGGGTTATCGTTGCTTGAGTTTCTGAAGTATGTGCTTTCATTTGTTTTAAATTTATAAAGTGTATGAATGTATTTCCGGTTTTACATAATCGGAAAATTGATATTTTATTGAATTGATTTTCTGTGAATTACATTGCTCTTCTGTGCTTAATCACGATATGTGAATCTTCATCTTTAGCATAATCCTGATAGGATGTACGGAAACCAAGAAGTTCTACCTCGATGTTTTCTTCTTTCGCACGAACATTTGCAAAATCCTGAATCATTTCCAGAACATCGGTGGTAATGTAGGAAGTTTGTCGCGCATCGAAAGTAATCTTGGATCCGGGATTAATATTTTTCAATGTTTTTTTAATCGCTGCTTTATTCAGGAAGGAAACCTCCTCGGAAAGTTTGATGGTAAATTCATCGGTATCATCCAGTTCTTCGCGGCTCAGATAATAGGCACGTTTCATATTTCCCTGCAAAATATAGAATACGGAAATGGCAAGACCAATTCCCACTCCTTTCAGAAGATCGGTAAAAACCACCGCAAGAACGGTTGCCACAAACGGAATAAACTGGAATTTTCCCAAATGCCAGAAATGTTTGAATGTCGCCGGCTTTGCCAATTTATATCCTACTAAAATCAAAACGGCAGCAAGAGTAGCCAATGGAATTTTATTCAAAACTACAGGAATGGTCAATACACAAATCAGCAATAAAACACCATGGATAATTGCAGAAATTTTTGATGTTGCACCTGCGCTTGCATTTGCGGAACTACGAACCACAACCGAAGTCATCGGTAATCCGCCAATTAATGAACTGACCACATTTCCGATTCCCTGTGCTCTCAGTTCAAGATTGGTGTCGGTTATTCTTCTTCGTGTATCCAAACGGTCGGACGCTTCAATACACAAAAGTGTTTCAATAGAAGCGACAATGGCAATCGTGGCTCCGGCAATCCATACTTTAGGATTGGTAAATCCTGTAATGTCGGGAAAAGTGAGCATATTTTTGTAATCTTCAAAAGATTGAGGAACCGCTAACGGAACCAAATGTTCTGAACTAATAGCAAGCGGACTTCCGGTTCGGATGAAGATTTCATTTAAAATAATTCCTGTTGCTACTGCAACCAACGCGCCCGGCACAAATTTTAATTTTTTTAAACTCGGGATATTGTCCCATGCGAGCAAAATTGCCATGGATACAACCGTTACGATCACTGCTCCGGGATGTATCGCCTGGAATGCTTCTGTGAAAACGCTGAAATTAATTCCGTTATCAAAAAGGGTTTCTTTACCCTCATAATCTTTATCGAAACCTACGGCATGCTTTAACTGTTGAAGGATAATTATCACTCCGATACCGGCGAGCATTCCTTCAATCACGTTGTTCGGGAAATAATTGGAGATACTTCCGGCACGGATAAATCCGAGTATCAGCTGAATAACTCCGGCAATAATCCCGGCGCAAAGGAAGAGTTCAAAAGCGCCTAAATCCATAATGGCGGTAAATACAATGGCGGTTAATCCTGCTGCAGGACCCGAAACGGAAATGTTGGAATTACTGATGTATCCAACAACGATACCGCCGATAATTCCTGAAATAATTCCTGATAAAGGTGGCGCTCCCGATGCTAATGCGATACCTAAACACAATGGGAGAGCGACTAAAAATACGACTAATCCGGAAGGAAAATTTTCTTTAATTCCTCCGATTAGAGATGTTGCTTTTTTCATAATAATACAATAATTCTTTTTGACAATCAGTGAGTTGTCATAAAAAGGGAATAACTTAAATCAATGTTTTAATACTTGCACAAAGGGATTCTGTGCAAAAATTTTGAGGATAAGTTAAACTTCGGGAGGCGGTGACGTAATGGAAATGTAGGGCGAACACAAAGAACGCTCGCTCCGGGTAATGAAATTCTTATTTTGGGAGTCTCCCTCGAAAAATTTTAGAAACTCGTGAACATCTAATGTTTTCGGGAGTGCTTTTTCAAAAGTTATACTGCTGAAGCCATGGTTTTCTTCCTCGTTTACCACGATACTGGTTTGCGGTATTTCCCAATCAATCACCGCTGCAATACTTGGTAATGCAGTGAAATTAAGGAAAATCAGCAAAGTGATAAGGCTTCGTAACTTCATTTTTATTTTTTATTCTTCATCATCCAGTTTGAGCTGGTAAGATTGTAAATTTTCTGAATGTCCTGCAATATTTTTTGAAAATCAATATTCAGATCAATCAGTTTTCCGGATCTTAAATCGAAAACCCAACCGTGAACGATCGGAAATTCTTCCAAAATATAGCGTTCCTGCACGCAGGCCATTTTTATCACGTTGATGCATTGCTCCTGAACATTCAGTTCCACAAGGCGGTCGTATTTTTTGGCCTCATCTTCAATAGCATCCAGTTCCGTTTGATGAAGTCTGTAAACATCGCGGATGGTACGCAACCACGGGTTCATCAATCCTAAATCTTCCGGAGTCATTGCCGCTTTTACACCACCGCAGTTGTAGTGGCCACATACAATAATGTGTTTTACTTTCAGGTGCTCAACAGCGTACTGAATAACCGCCGTAGAACTCATATCCAGAGTATTGACTACATTGGCGATATTTCTTAAAACAAATACTTCACCAGGTTTGGCTCCCATTAATTCCTCTGCAGTTACACGGCTGTCGGAACAACCGATATATAAAAAATCAGGACTTTGAGATTGTGATAACTCATGAAAAAATTCCGGATTTTCAGCAATTTTTGATTCAACCCATTTCTTGTTGTTATCAAAAATTATTTTGTAGGAATCAGCCATATTTATTTGGGTTAAACGTCTATTTATATATTTATAAAAACAAAAATTTTATTAAATATAATAGACTAGATCAATAATTATGCAAATGTAAAAGATAAAAAATAAAAAAACGAAGATTTAACATAAGTTTAATATAAAGATGGAAATTATGTAAATGCGCCTCTTTTCAGATAAGACTTTTATAAATCTGTCATTTAGAAGATTATATTTTATTATTGATATAACCTTTTGTCGCTGAGGAATTTGAATAAAAGGTTGCCGGGTTTCCCACAACAATGGAATCATCAGGCACATCGAAATTTACATATGAATTTGGGGCAATCAACACATTGTTGCCAATTTTGATATTTCCTACAATCACCGCATTTGGGCCAATCCAAACTTCATCGCCGATTTCCGGAGCACCCTGATTTTTCCCGCGGTTTTGTTGTCCGATGGTTACGCCTTGTGCAATATTGCAGTTTTTACCGATTTTCACCTTTGGATTAATGACCAGCGCACCCCAATGTCCAAGATAAAATCCCTCTCCAATTTGTGTTTCCGGGTAAATTTGAAATCCGTACTTAATTTGATGTTTTCTTAAAACCAATCTCCAGAACAATCCTTTCAGAGATTTTTTCCGGTATTGCTGGCATTTTCTCAAAATGTAAATAAAATGAAGATTCGGATTGATGCACTTTTTCCATATTTCCACTATGGAAAGCCACGTTCCGCTTTCGCGGTAAAAATCTTTTTGGATGATGCTTTTGTCAGACATGGAACAAAGATATAAGAAGAAAGAGAAAAGAACAAAGAATGGAGCAAGTCAAACGCATTAAAATATTGTCAAATAATTATTAAATTACATTGATTTATTGAAATAAAATCAATAAACGCAAAGATAAACAAAGATTTTTTATTTGTTTAAACAATAATTTTAAGAAATACAAAGACATTTCATTTACGAATGTAATACGAAGAAAATTATTTTGTATTACTTTAATTAAGATTTATCGCCCTTGTTTATCTTTATTTAAAGATTTTTTGATGAATTCTTCGTTTCCCTTTGCGTTAATTTTAATGCGTATAACCTGAGAATAAAGAGGAAAGAAAAACAAAAGGAACAAAATTTTACAAGGTGTCGATAATCTCAGTAATCTGCTTCACCGAATTTTCCAGATTGAACGGCATTTTGTAGTCTTTCAGTTCGTTTTGATAAGTATGGAAACTTTCGGGATTCATCAATGCTTTTTTCATGCCGTTATAAATTCCTTCTTCAGAATTATCGACAATCAGTCCAAGTTTTCCGTTTTCCAGCATTTCCCGAACCCCGGAAACATCCGTGGCAATGATGTTCTTCTTTAATGTAATCGCCTCAAACAAAACCGTAGGAAATCCTTCATAACGTGAACTCAACACATAAAAATCCGCAGCCTTGAAATAGGGATAGGGATTATCGGTGAAACCTAGCAGAGTTGCCGTTTCATCAACACCGAGCTGGTTTTTTAAATTTTTAATATTTTCAAAATCATAGCCATCGCCCACAATGAGAATTCTGTGTTTGAAACCTTCATCCAACAGTTTTTTATGTACTTTCAAAAGTCGGTCAAAGCCTTTTTGAGGGAAAACGGTTCCCACGGAGATAAAAATCCTCTCCCCTAACCCCTCTCCAAAGGAGAGGGGAACTATGGGTGAGAAATCTTCTGACTTCTGACTTCCAACTTCCGACTTCTCCAAAATTTCCTCCGTATCCAAAGGATTATAAATGCGAACGATTCTGCTTTTCTCGTCTTCATTTCGGGCGAGGCTTTCAAAATCATTCTGAATCTGTTCTGAAATCACCATTATTTTATCGAAACCGAAAAATTTCCGGATTTCCGCATCGGTATAATGGTGAAAGTGCGTTTTCCGCAAATCATTATGAATCCACACGATTTTCTTTGAAGACTGAAGCGGAGAATTTAAAATTTCATCCCGAAAACCATGAATGGCTGCAAATTCAATATCGTATTTTTTCCCCTTTAGTTTGCCATTGTAAAGCAGTTTCGGAAACTTTTGCAATAATTTTTGATACACCACGCGATATGCCTTTTCGGGAAAATCCTGAATGCGGTTGGTGGTAATCATTTCGCCTTTGTTCAGGTACAGAACATTAATCCAGTCCGGAATTTCAGAAAGATATTTCCCGGAATATAAATTCAGCAAAAGATCAATTTCGTATTGGTCTTTTGGAAGATTTTTCAGGAAAGTTGCCAATACTTTTTCTGCACCACCATGACGCAGAGAACCAATTCGGATGAGGATTTTTTTCTTTTTTTCAGGCATTATTTCTTCACCGGTTTATAAACATGCGGAAGATGCTCTTTAATATAAGCGTCTAATTTCGGGCGATCATTTTCCAGTTCGCGCGGATACATCACGTTGTTTTGCAATGCTTTATCTCCATATTCTTCAATGGTGCAAATGAATTTTGCCGGAATTCCGGCATATACCGAATGATCCGGCATTGAGGAATTGAGGACGGAACCTGCACCCAAAATACAATTGTTACCCATTTGCGAACCCGGAAGAAAAGTACAATTGTTTCCCACAAAACAGTTTTTTCCGATTTTTATCCTTCCGAAATTGCGTGCATCCTGATATTTTTCCATGTTTCGGATGGTGTACATGGCACCATCATGATTGATAAATCTGCATCCGGCCGTGATTTTCGTGCGGTCTCCAATTTCAATCAGATACGGTTCTGAACCCAAATCAGGTGCCTGTATAAAAATCACATTTTTGCCAACCTTCATGCCGCGTTGTTTGCATATTTCGATATAGGCATTATCGTAAAGGTTTTGCCAAACTGTATGGATTTTCAGAATAATTCGGTATAAGAGGTCCATAGGCTATTTTCTGGCTAATGTAAGAAGGATATTTTCAACCGCATCAAAGATTTTTCGGTTATCGAACTGTTCTTCAGAATGTTTCAGATTTTGGCGGATTTCTGCTACCAACTTAGGATTGGTCATCATTTCCTGCATTCCGTCGTAAATGGATTGTTCATTATATTCCACAAGATAACCATTTTTTTTGTGTTCGATCATTTCCGGGATTCCGCCAACTGATGTCGAAATGATTGGTTTTTGCAAAATTAAAGTATCGGCAATAATCAATGGCCATCCTTCGGATTCGGAAGGCATAATGAAGAAATCTGCATTTTTCACGTAAGGATACGGATTCAACAATGATCCGAGAAGGATAAAAGAATCTTCAACGCCCAGTTTTTTTGCCTGATTTTCAAGGTTTCCTTTTTCTTCACCATCGCCAATGACATAAATTTTATGGGGAAATCCAGCTTTCAGGAGTTTTGCATGTGCTTCCATTAATACATGATGCCCTTTTCGGGAGTGCAACCTACCTACTGTAATAAAAACCGGATTTTCAGTTTGAAAATCGGGAGCAAATTCGGCTGCTTTTTGCTT
This sequence comes from Bergeyella sp., assembly GCA_031987605.1. GTDB lineage: Bacteria > Bacteroidota > Bacteroidia > Flavobacteriales > Weeksellaceae > JAFAGO01. The sequence goes on from DALZZF010000001.1 coordinate 330,745, forward strand.
TAATTCTTCAATCGGAATGGCATTCAGAATAACCTGATTTTCAGGGACTGAGATATTAGGATATTTCTCCAAAAAAATATCTTTTGCCTGTTGCGAACCCCAAATAAAATAATCAAACTGTGGAATTTGTTTTAAAATCAATGGAACGGCAGGCTCAAGTTTCGGGTAGGTAATATCGGAATGGAACCACCCGATTTTTTTGGATTTTTTGTTGGAAGAATTCAGTACATCCGAAAACATGGTATATCCGGTTGCAATCTCGATGTCTGCATCATTATGCAAAATAAACCGGTCGGGAATCATTGGAAATGTCCGATACAACCACAATTTTACTGCTCTGACAGTCAACTCAATTTTATTTAAAACTGAATGTTTAGAAAAATCCTCTTTTCCTTTGGCTAAGGTTTTAAAATCCACAAAATCCGGAATTTCATTGCGCAATTCGCCCTGAAAAAGATTAAGACAAAGCCGTAAATCGAACTTGTTGCGGTCCAGATTATTCAGCATGCTGAGCAGTACTTTTTCCACGCCGCCCATTTCCATGGAACGGTGGCGGAAGAGGATTTTTATCTTTCCGCTTTTTTTCATGCGACTTGTAATTTTTGCTTTGGTTTTCCGAATTTTTTTCGGATAAAATTATTCATCGGCTCCTCAATCAATAGAAAAAGTAGGACAGACAGAACGCTCAGAATGATAAAGATAAAGAAAAAATTATCCGTAATATGGTCGTACAGAAAAATCGGAATAAATCCTTTATGAATCAGGTAAAAAATATAAGAACTTTTCCCCAGAAGAACCATCGGTTTTGTGGAAAGAATGGTTTGTAGACATGATTTTTCATTCATCAAGCCCCAAAGTATCGGTGCAATTCCCAATGTTCCGAACAGAATAATCTCAACTGAACGGTTGAAAAAGTTTTTAAAATCAACATGCAGATGTGGCCTGATGAAAAAGTAAAATAAAACATATGAAACACCGAATAGCGTTGCCCAAGGAAATTTTGCCGGTTTCACAGATTTGTATTTAATGAAAATTGCCAGACCTATTCCCGTGAAAAAATCAAATGCATAAGGCGCAAAATTCGCTTGCATGAAGCCTCCAGGAAGTTGATGCTCAACTGAAAAATTTTTTAAAAAATAACCTGCGATCACGATTAATGAAGGGGCTACAATCAGCCATATTTTGCTTTTGCGGATCAGGATAAATAAAAGAGGTGCCGAAAAGTAAAAAATTTCTTCTAGAGTAAGTGACCAGCCCTGCGGAATTCCGACCAGAGCGTATTCAGCGAAAAGAGCCTTGGTCATGGTGAAACTCAGGATTGCTTCTGTAGTTTTTCCGGAATTCCAATGTCCGTTCTGAAGATACCAAACCACAAAAACCGCCAGCGTAATCAGGAAATACATGGGGTAAATTCTCGCAATACGATTGACCATATATTTCTTAAAATTCAGGGGTTTCTGGTCAAAATACCGATAAGTAATCAAAAATCCGCTGAGAATGAAAAACATATCCAGAGACATCTGGAATCCGCTTACGAAATCCTTCACAAATTCCGGGTATTTCGGATTGTCGAAAGGAATAAAATGATAAATAAAAATCAACCAAGCGATATTCCTGAATCCTGAAATAGCCGGAAAATTTTCCTTTTTAGTTGGTGCTGCATCCAATTTCTTCATAGTGTTTTTTAAAATTTTCTACCCAGTTCCGGAATTCGTTTTCGTCGATTTTATCATCGAGAAATTTTTCAAAATATTCGGTGGAAAAATCTTTTGGGAAATTCTGAAGCGCATCAAAATTTCCGTTCAACCAGGCTTCATTGATTTGATGGTTGAAGAGATTTACATCGAACTGGTTTCCGTATTGGTGATAGGAATTCGTTGCTGAACTTTTAAAGGTAGTTTTCATCGTTTCATCCTTCAGTCTTGCAATGAAATTCCTATTATTTTTATGTTTTTTATAGTAAACTGCGGCATTGATGAGCTGGCGTTTTTCATCCACTTTTCCGTGCATATTTTTCCAGATTTCCAGCCAATATTCTTTTTTGTAAAGCCCCATTAAAATGGAATTCAGAGCCCAGTATTTTCGGCGGGTGGTATTGTCTACCTTTCCGAATTTGTACAAAATGGTGAAAAACTTCAGTTTGTTGTAAAAAAAGGCTTCCATCAGCTTTTCGTTGGCAAGAAATAAGTCTTTTGGAATTAGGGCATTGATTTTCGAGTTTATTTCCTGAATGTCAATATTTTGATCGTCGGTAAAATTTCCAAGCCAGCCTAATTTTATAAGATTTATGTTGAATTTTTTGCAATCCGAAATCCGTTCATTTAAATTGATTTCGTGGGTAAACCAAACATCATCTTCTGTGATGATGAAATATTCCGAAGCATTTTTGGCATGTTCAATCCAGAGTTTTGTGGGGATTTCAAAACCGTTGATTTCCTTTCCGGATTTCAGGTTTTCTTCAATCGCGGCTACTTTTTTTTCGTATGACTCTGAGGTGAAAATTTTTACTTCCGGATATTTTTCCTGAATTTTTTGCAGATATTTTTTGGGTGTACCGTCATCCAGAACCGAAACCGAAAAATCACCTTTCACAAAATGAAAAATGGAATATAGGCATCTGTCAAGATAAAATGGTCGGTTAAAAGATTTAATAAGAATATGGGTCATGAAAATTTTCTCAGAAGTTTTGCAAAAATAGTATTCTGTTTTTTAAAGATAAACTCGGGAAGATTTTCAATTTCTGAAACCGGTTTTCCATAGAGTTTTTGAATATTTCGTCTTTTTAAAGTTTCGTAAAGCACTGTGTTCCAGTTTTTATTCAATTTTCCTTTTTTTGATTTTTCCTGCGAAACGCCTTTTTCGTGAAGCCGGTATAAATAATTGGGTTTCGGGATGAACATCACTTTTCCGGTCTCATAGATTTTCAGGTATAAATCCTGATCGACAGCAGAAGTCAGTTTCGGATTAATGCCGGAAGTAGCATCATAAGCCGATTTCAGAAAGGTAAAAAAATGGTTAACTTCAAAAAAAATATTGAAAAAAAGCGGATCATCGTTTTTTACCCGTCTGGAATTTGGAAAAATTTCCCGAGGTTTCAACCGGGAATCACAAAGCTGAAATTGGGAATATACTGCGGAAATTTCATCGTTTTTGTACCCTTTTAAAGCATCTTCCAGCGCGGTTTCGGCAATCGCATCATCGGGATCTGCAAAGCCACAGATTTCTCCGGAAGCCAGTTCTGCGCATTTTCTTTTGGTAAAACCGACCCCTTCGTTCTGTTCATTTCTAAACAATTTAAAACGCTTATCATCTTTCACCAATGCTGAAATTTTCTCAAAAGAATCATCTGTGGAGCAATCATCCACGAGAATTACTTCAAAATTCTGATGCGTCTGTTTCAGGATGCTGTAATGGCATTCTGTGAAATAAGCGTAGTTGTTATAATGGGCGATGAGGATGGAGAAGAGCATAGATCAATCAGCAATATATTTATAATCTTCGTAGTATTTCCGAACTTCGTCTATATTTATATTTTCTTTTAATTTGAATATAAAAAGTGTCTTTTCTTTTTCAACCAAATCCAAAAAATTTTCAACCACTTTATATTCATTTCTCAAAGAATAGTCGTGAATCATGATGATAGGATTCTTATTTTCAGTGGAATGGAGAATGGTTTGTAAAGTACATGCCACACGGAATCTACCATCAACCAAAACCAAATCAAAATCCGATTCTTTTTCAAAAATTTCGGATGAAAAATTTGGAAACTTTTCTTTGTATTCCTGATTGACAGGATATCCCCAGTATTTTGTTGGGCCAATATCAATAAAATGAATATGAAGACGATTGCCTAAATTGTCTTTTATGATTTTATATTTTTTAATGAATGAAATCCAAGGAAGATTGGTGTCCACAGAAGTGATGTTTACCGATGAATTAATTAGACTGAAAAGGGTACTTCCACCTGTCCCAAATTCCAAATAATTCTGAGCGTTACTCAAGTATTTTTTCAACAATTCTTTTTCTTCAGAATACATCACGAATGGATAATCGTTAGGTATGCTTTTTCTTTGATTTAGAAATGTTTTAAATCTTTCAATTAATTTTTTCAAGACTTTACTTTTTTATGATTTAGATTCAATGATGTTTTCTGCCAATAATTTCACCACTGAATTTGCAGGTATATCTTTATAAATCAAACAGCCTGCACCGATAATGGTATTGTCGCCGATGGTTACGCCTTTCAGAACGGTTACATTACTTCCGAGCCAGCAGTTTTTGCCAACTTTGATGGGCGCAGTATTGAATTTCTGATGCTCCACCCGGAATTCAGGTTCGGAAGAATACTGATGGTTGTGGTCGTACAATTTCACCCCTTCTCCGAACAACGTGTTTTCACCAATTTCGATTTTTTCCAGACAATTGATGGAGCAGAAATTGTTCATAAAAAAACGGTTACCCAAAACCAGCTCAGCATCATTTCCTACGAGAATGTTGCAGTAATTCCGGATGTTGATGTGCGCTCCGAATTCCACTTTTTTAATATTGGGATACAAACTGAAATTACAGAAATCTCCTAATCTGATGTGGTTCCCGATTGTTGAATGGGGATTTTTTTTCAGCTGACTGAGAACATTTTTTTTTAAAACTTTAAGAATAATTCTGGAAAACAGGCTCATTTGTGTTTTGTTCTGTATGTGCAAAGATAAAGGTTTCAACATAAATTAAGTATTTTTGCCAAAAATTATGAATTGATGAAAAATCCGTTGGTTTCCGTTGTCATTCCCGTTTATAAAGTCGAAAAATTTATAGAGCGTTGCCTGGCTTCCGTTGTGGACCAAAGTTATAGCGAAATCGAATGCATTCTGGTAAATGATCTTACTCCGGATAATTCCATGATTATTGCCGGGAAATTCATTTCAGAACATCCGGATTTTGATTTTAAAATCATCAATCAACCCAACAATCTTGGGCTTTCCATGGCAAGAAATGCAGGAATGGACAGTGCGAAAGGGAAGTATATTTATTTTCTGGACAGCGATGATGAAATCACGGAATATGCCATACAGCACTTGGTAGAACTGGCTGAAAAAATGGATGCAGAGATGGTTTTGGGGCATTCCGTTTGCATAAATGAAGAGGAAAACTGGAAACGGGATTATTTTCCAATCAAATCAAAAACCAATATTCTCGAAGGGCACATTTTCCAGAATTTTGTTGAAGGGCAATATCCTGTAATGGCTTGTGATAAACTCACCAGAATGGATTTTTTGATGCAGCACAAATTGTATTTTGTGCAGGATCTGTTTTCTCAGGATGTGTTGTGGAGTTTTCAGTGTGCTTTAAAACTGAATAAAGTGGCTTTTCTTCGGGAAGACACCTATCTGTATTATTTTCATGGAGCATCCATTATTCACAATCGTGGTGAACGGCATTTCGGAAACTGGATCACTATTGCGCAGTATATGGATAAAGCCTATCGCGAAGAAAAGGATCCTAAGCGCAAAAGACTGATTCTCCAATATCTCATCGATTTCAAATCCATGACTTTGCAGATGAACTGGAAAGCCCAGAAAAATGAAGAGTTGTGGAAAAGAAGTTACCGCGAATATGCAAAACTGAAAGGACTTACGATGAATGATTATCTTTCAAAAAAATTCAGTAAAGAGCTGAAAAAGAAAGATTTGTTTATTTCACTTCCCGTGAATCTTGGTTTTAATTTATTTAAATGGAGGTATGAAAGATAAAAAAGGAAACCTCATAGGTTTTTAAAACCTATGAGGTTTTTTTGTAGAATACTGTAAAAAAAACCAGTGAATGTTTGCAAAAACTACACAGAAACTGAAGACAAATTTTACAGCCTTTTCATATTTGATTTTTCTTCCAGAACTCCTTTTACATCATAGATAATTCCGTTTTCATTCAGGAAATTTTCAAGATTCAGCGATTTGAATTCATCGTGGGAAACTGCAAGAACTACGGCATCAAATTTTCCTTCAGGCAAAACATCTACGGTTTTTAATCCATATTCATGTTCCACTTCGGCAGGATTTGCCCACGGATCGAAAATGGTGACATCTGTTCCGTATTCTTTAAGGTTTTTGACCACATCCACTACTTTCGTATTTCTGACATCCGGGCAGTTTTCTTTAAAAGTAAACCCTAAAACCAGAACTTTAGAACCTTTCACTTTCAAATCGTGCCGAAGCATTAATTTTACGGTTTCGCTGGCAACATATTGCCCCATGGAATCATTCATTCTTCTTCCGGCAAGGATGATTTCCGGGTGATATCCGAATTCTTGCGCTTTTTGAGCCAGATAATAAGGATCCACGCCAATGCAGTGTCCGCCCACTAATCCGGGTTTAAAAGGAAGAAAATTCCATTTTGTTCCGGCAGCTTTCAATACTTCATGCGTGTCAATATTCATTAAATTGAAAATCTTCGCCAGTTCGTTCACAAAAGCAATATTGATGTCGCGCTGCGAGTTTTCAATCACTTTTGCGGCTTCCGCTACTTTGATGGTGGGCGCAAGATGCGTTCCGGCTGTTATGACGGATTTGTATAAATCATTTACAATTTCACCAATTTCCGGAGTAGAGCCCGAAGTTACTTTCAGAATTTTTTCTACTGTATGTTCCTTATCACCGGGATTGATTCTTTCAGGAGAATAGCCGGCAAAGAAATCTTGATTGAATTTCAGCCCGGAGATTTTTTCCAGCACCGGAATGCATTCTTCTTCGGTAACACCGGGATAAACAGTAGATTCGTAAATCACGATATCGCCTTTTTTCAAAACTTTTCCGACGGTTTCGCTGGCTTTGTAAAGAGGTGTTAAATCCGGACGGTTGTTTTTGTCAACGGGAGTCGGAACGGTCACCACATAGATATTGGAATCTGCGATGTCTTCAAGATTACATGAACAGAATAACCCTAATTCACCCAATTTTGGATTTCCAGCAACCAAAGAGGATTTTAAAAGATCATCGGAAAGTTCGAGTGTCTCATCTTTCCCGGTATTCAATTCAGCAATTCTCTTTTCATTGATATCGAAGCCTACAACGGGATATTTTGTAGAAAAAAGCCGGGCTAAAGGAAGTCCAACATAACCAAGACCGATGATGGATATTTTGTGATTCATAGTTTATTTTGATTTTTGTAAAAATAATTTTTGTTCCCTTTAGAGTTGGGCAAAAAGTTATTTGTTCTATATTTTTTATCGCAAAGGTTTATTTTTTTGAAGTTTCCAAAGAATCAACAAGTTGATTGATTGACGAAGCATCCGATTATTGAAAGTTATTCTCAATTTTTTTATCGCAAAGTTTTTGAAGTTTTGAAATATACAAAGGTTTATTTTTTTTTTAAGTTTCCAAAGAATCAACAAGTTGATTGATTGACGAAGCATCCGATTATTCCAAATTATTCACAATTCTTTTTATTCCTCCGTTTTTTAAAATTGAAGTATGGAAGTTAATAATCAATCCAAGTTTTTTGTCCGCAAGTTTAAGATAGGTTAAAGTTTGGGCAAGATGAACATCTTTTATTGCTTCTATACATTTTACTTCAACAATAACTTTGTTTTCAACCAACATATCAATTCTAAAGCCGGTTTCCATTTTTAGACTTTTATAAATAAAAGGACAAGGGACTTGTTGTTTGACATCAAATCCTAATTCTTTTAAATCAAAGCATAATGCATTTTCATAAACGCTTTCCAATAATCCCGGACCGACAACTTTATGCAGTTCTATTGCTACTCCGATGATTTTGTATGAAATCTCATTTTCTGTCATTTGCTTGTTTTTTCAAACTTTTAAAATCAATTTATTGATTCTTTGCTTTCTTCATTTTTACGGTTATTTATTTCGATCTTTGCGTAAATTTTTATCGCAAAGTTTTTGAAGTTGCGAAATACGCAAAGTTTTACTTTTTTTGAAGTTGCCAAAGAATCAACAAGTTGATTGATTGACGAAGCATCCGTTTATTCAAAGTTATTCTCAATTTTTTTATAACAAAGCCGATGATTTTGTATGAAATCTCATTTTCTGTCATTTGCTTGTTTTTTCAAGCTTTTGAAATCAAATTTATTGATTCTTTGCTTTCTTCATTTTTACGGTTATTTATTTCAATCTTTGCGTAAATTTTTATCGCAAAGTTTTTGAAGTTTTGAAATATGCAAAGGTTTATTTTTTTAAAGTTTCCAAAGAATCCACAACATTGATAAAACTATTGAAAATTCTGAAGTCTTATCATCACAAATTATCCCAGTACCACTTCACGGCTTCTTTCAGCCCATCTTTCATGGAAAATTTGGGATTGTAGTTTAATAAATTTTTTGCTTTGTCAATACTTGCCAATGAATGCGGAACGTCGCCCTTTCTGTAATCGCCATAAATCACATTTACGTTTGCAATTTCTGGATCAAATTCAGATAAATACTCTTTCAGATATTTTACGAGATCATTTAATGTGGTTCGTTCACCAAAAGCGGTATTGTATATTTCGTTCAATGCGTTTTCGTTGTCTGAAGTTAATGCCAGAAGATTCATCAATATCACATTATCAATATAGGTGAAATCTCTTGAATATTCGCCGCCGCCGTTGATCGTTGGCGATTCGTGGCTCATGAACTGCATTACGAATTTCGGGATTACCGCAGCATAAGCGCCGCCCGGATTTTGCTTCCTTCCAAAAACATTGAAATAACGTAAACCAATCGTATTGAAATCGTACGTTTTTTTGAAAACATCGGCATACAGTTCGTTTACGTATTTTGTAATTGCATAAGGAGAAAGCGGTTTTCCGATTTTATCTTCCACTTTAGGAAGTGTTTCGGAATCGCCATAGGTAGAAGAACTCGCCGCATAAATAAATCTTTTAACGCCGGAATCTCTTGCAGCAACCAGCATATTGAGAAAACCGCCGACATTCACATCATTCGTTGTAATCGGATCGTTGATGGAACGCGGAACAGAACCTAAAGCTGCTTCGTGAAGCACAAAATCCTGATTTTCACAGGCTTTTTTGCAAGTGTCTAAATCGCGGATATCTCCTTCGATTAAAATGAAATCCGGATTGTTTTTAATGGCATCAAGGTTTTCTTTTTTTCCGGTGGAAAAATTGTCAAGACAGGTGATTTTCGCCCCTAAATTCAATAATTCCTCACAAAGATTGGAACCTATAAATCCGGCACCTCCGGTTATTAAAATTTTTTTTCCGTTGATCTTTTCTTTAAAATCACTCATTTGTATTTGATTCAATTTATTTTTAATAAGGAAGTTTATTTTCTCTCCAAAAAAACTTTTAAGTTAATGGCGATAATACTTTTCCAGAATGTTGCAAAGATACGTTTCTTTGTTTTCCAAGCCATGTTTTCGGAAATAGAATTCCACATCGGGAATATTGATTTCATATCCGGATCCGGCTTTAATTAAGTTGATGTCCAGTTTTTTCCGGTAATGGCGTTCCAGAATTTCCAGAATTTCAATAATGGAATAATTTTGTGGATAAGCAACGTTAATAATTTGGTTAAAATTTTTATTGTCAATAAGTTGTAGGGTTATCTTTTCTACATCTTCAGCGTCAATAAGATTTCGGGTAGCTTTGGTGTGAACATTAATGGTTTGGTTTTGTTCTACTGAGCGCATCAGATAATTCATCAGAAGATTGGGATTTCCTCCTTTTCCGACCGCATTGCTTACGCGAAGAATCAAGTATTTTTCTACAGAAGTTTTTACTAATTCTTCCATGTGAAGTTTATGCAATACATAGGCACTGTTGGTTTTGGAAGAATCGTAAATACTACAGGTACTGAAGTAGATAAAAAGTTTTTCCGGATTTTCACTAAGGATTTTCCGGACGAGATTTTCCTCTCTCTGAAACTGCTCTGGATCTGTTTCCGACGAATTGGAGACACCGGAAGCAAAAAACACCACATCATCCCGATCGTGTTTTTTAAAAAGTGAGGCGATAAGCCCGTTTCCTACAATCATTTTTTTAGTGTTTTATGTGATAATATTCTGCTACACTCGGATGTCCGACGTGCAACAAAACTTCGTTTCCAATACCTTCGTCTCCTGCGCAAACGCAAAATTCTGTGGGCAGGAGATAAGGTGAGAATCCCGTTTTTTGAGCGGCATTCCACATCACTCTTGAAGCTCTTGATGGTTCCTGAATCATAAACTTACAGCAGGCTTCGTAGAACTGTTTGCCTTCTTCGCTGCCCTTCCATAATGTCATGGGACTTTGGTTGTAGGAATGTCCGAAACCTCCACTCATATCATTTATTGCTTTGGCATCCATGGAAATCTGCATGTCGCGTTTCAACAGGTTTCTGGAATTGTAAGGGGCGCAGAAACCGAATATTTTGGTGAGATATACCAATCGGTAAATATCTTCGGAAAATACAAACATATCCGAATCCACCACACAACGAAAATCTGCTTCGGAATCCAGCAAAGATTTGAATTTAAAATAATCCGCAGTTCGATATAAATATCTTGCGTGCTCGTATTCATGAATTGGGGAAGCCAGAATTTTCTTCAGAGAAACACCGGGAATTTCCAGATCAAAATCGGAATAAACGGTGTATTTTGCATTTGGAAAGTATTTTTTAAGTGTGGAAAGCGATGGATCTAATCGATTTCCTGCAAATTCAGCACCGCCGGCATTTACCCGGTTTTCGCCAAATTCGCTGAAACAGAATTCAATCGAAATACTATTGATAAAATCTTCAAGTTCCTGATCCTGAAAAACATATTCTTCCAGTTTGTGATAGTCGTTTTCAGGGAAAGAACTCTTTTTCTTCAGAGGTTCGGTTTTCTTTTCCCCTTTCAGAACGGCTATTGCTTCTTTTAAACGCCAGGATAAAGTGCCAAACATAATTTTAATTTAAAAATTGAATTCTGGTTTTTTTGATTTTTTCGCGAAGCGGAGTTTCAATAAAGGAATAACTCAGCGCGGAAGCAATCAGCAAAACAATAATATATATGCAAAATACTTTCAAATCTCCGATAATACTCATCTTTTCAAGAATCCATTTTACAAAAATGAAAACAGGATAATGTAGAATATAAATACTGTAACTGATTTCACCCAGAAAGATAAGAAATTGATGGTTGAAAAGTTTCGTAATAAAACCAGTGTTCAGGGAAAGAAACAAAATGAACGGCACGAAAATTACAGCCATAAACCCGTTGTTGTAATTTACAGGAAGCTGAAATTTCAACAGAAGAATGAATGCAATTATAATCAGGATAATAACCCAGTCATAATTCCTGTATGCATTTTGGAGTTTTTCACGGAAATAAATTCCTGCAAGATTTCCGATCATAAATTCATTGAGATGAAGAAGCGGAAATCCGTTGAGGAAATTGGAAGTTGTTTTTTCATTACCTAAATTGATATTTCCATGAAGTCCCCAGTTGAAAAACAAAATTGAAAGCAACCAGAATAAAATAACCACGATGAAGATAGTGGACGTTTTTTTTGTTTGATAAAAATGATTGAAAAGAAAAGGAAATATAAAATAAAAGAAAAACTCTACAGATAAAGACCAGCCCGGAAAATTGAGTGACATGAGTTGGGGTGGAAACCAAGCTTGTATTGCAAAAACGTTCAGAAAAATTTCATAAAAGGACGGAAATTCTCTTAATGCAAAAAGAGTAAATAAGACCACCATAAGAATCCCGATAAAATATACGGGATAAATTCTCGCTACTCTGTTTTTGAAATAATCAACAGGATTTATTTTCTGCCGATCACCATACGCAATCATCATTACAAAACCTGAAAGGATGAAGAAATAACCGACACTCAGCCCTCCTTCTTTCACCATAAAATGAAGAAAAGGATGAGAAAAAGGGAAAATATTTTTCCCAAAATGAAAAAATACAACCGCAAAAGCTGCCAGAAACCTGCTGAATGTAAGTTGCTCAATTCTCATATCATCAGAATTTCAGTTTGGATTTTATTTTTTTCTTCACATAATTTATAATGTAGGAAAAGGGAATCTGATCCAGAATTTCATCTTCTCGAATAATTTGGTGGTTATAAATCAGGTTTTTAATTTCCTTTTTCCCATTCGGGATTTCTGTGAATCTTTTTACCGCACCATAGGAATTGATGTAGGATTTATAAGAATTTTCATCCTCGCTCCATGCGCCGTGCCATGAACCGGAAAAATGATGGGTCACGTAATTTTTTGGAAGATCCAAAGAGAAATATTCGGAAGGATAAAGTATAATGCCCTCTTTCAGTTCCTGAAAAACATCCTTTTGGGCATCTGCCCCATATTTTTCCACCAAAAGTCTGGAGAAAATTTTGGTATTGGGAATTTCTTTGAATTCATCCTGTTTTTCGTAATATTCTTTGATGTTTTTGGCCAAAGGATGCCCTTTTTCAACCGCCCAGAAAGCGGAAAACGGTGTTCCTTTGATTTCAAAACCGCATATTGCACGTTGGTGGAGAAAATCATTCAACGGAGCTTTGATTTCCATATCGGTATCAAGGTAAAATCCGCCTTCTTCATACAAAATTTTTGCGCGTGCATAATCCGAAACGAAAGCCCATTTTTTTTGCTGATAGGCTTGTTGAACAAATGGATTTGAATCGACATCGAAATTATCTTCGTTCCATTCCACGATTTCAAAATCAGGCTGGTATTTTTTCCAGCTTTGGATGCAGAATTCCGTAAGAGGAGATTTCTTGCCTTTACCAAACCAGAAATAATGAATTTTTTTCGGGATCATTTTTTCTTTGAGTTTAAATAGTGGTTCAGGTAATAAGTAATCATTCCTATTTTTCCGCTGATATTAAGTTTTAACCTTTCAAAAAATATTTTTGGTGTGATCCGGAAATAATATCTTTCCAAATTCAGTTTCCGAATATTCTGATAAATTTCGCTAATTTCTTCTTTCCCTTTAAATTCATAGGTAAGATAACTTCTTCCAAACAAATCTCTTCCCAGAATAATATTTCTATAAATATTCTTAGGATTTTTCTTTTCATCGGTATTATGTTCCTGATGGGAAAATGCCGATATTTTATCCTGATACTTTTTATAGTCGAACCCGAAAAGATAACTGAAATGCCAGCCTGTTCTCGGTACATCACCAATGTTTACATAATTCGGGATAAAGGTGTGATAGGTTTTATTTCTTTCGCCGATATAGTGGTTTTTCAGGAACCCGTATGTTGAAACAATATTCAACTTGTAGGTAATATCTGCTTTCAGATTGAAAAAGTAATAGTACATCGGAAGTTCAATCAATGCCGGAAGTTTAAGTGTTTTATATTCCAGAATCTGAGTAATATTTATTATTTCATCCACATCCGATATAAAGACAATATCTTCATCGGAGCAATTTTTAAGCCCTTCCATGATGTAATTCCTTTGAAAATATTCGTATTCCCAGTTTATAAGATCTGGTTTTTCCGGACATTCCAAATAGATAATTTTATTAAGATATTTGGAAAAACGGGTTTTATTTTCCTTAAAAGTTAGTTTTTTTTTAATCCCGGATAAAGTTCTTCCAGATTCTACAAGAACAAAAAAATCTACCTGATCATAAAGAAAATCTAAACGAAGTTCTAACAGATCCAGCTCATTATTAAAAATAAAGCAATCGAATATCATAAGGTTTTTAAACCAGCAAAAATACTAAAACTTTTCTCAAACTAAGTTTATTATATTTGCAGACGATATTGGAACAGGGATATGAGAAAAAATTTTGAAAGCAAAACTATTCTTTTGGTGAATGAAAATAAAATCCTTGGAAATGCATTTATGGCAGCACTGTCCGAAGAAGGTTTTTGCGTGTCCGAATTTCATTCCGTTCCATTTCCTGAATATAAAAAAGATTTAGAGAAAAAAATTCAGAATTTATTTTTCCGGAAAGTAAAAAAAGATAAAAATTTTTATAAAAGAGATTCTGCGAAACTGAAAACGAACTTTAATTTTAAACTTACGGAAAATCTAAATTCTCATTACGATTATATTTTAGTTTTCCGGGCGGATTTTTATCCGGTTTCCGTTCTTGAAATTCTTAGAAAAAAAACAGAAAACTTTATTGCTTATCAGTACGATGGGAAAAAAGTGTGGGAAAACAAACTTGAGTCCCTGAAACTTTTTGATAAAGTTTTTGTTTTTGATTCAGATGATTTTATTCCCAATACCGGAATTAATTTTCAACCGGTGACCAACTGTTGGTTTATGGATGAAAGGATTTCGGAGAATGACAATAGAAATGATATTTTTTATGTAGGAGTTGGCGTTCCGGATCGTTTGAAAAAAATAGAAATTTTGAAGAATTACTGTTTTGAAAAAAAAATCCGGTTAAAAGCGTTTCTTACAATTGCGGATTATTTAGAAGAAAAATCGGAAAAAGGAGTTTCATTCGTTCACAAAGGGTTGTCTTATGCTGAGAATCTTACAGAGGTAAAGCATTCAAAAGCTTTGTTGGATTTTAAACTGGAGTATCACAAGGGGCTGTCGTTCCGGTTTTTTGAGGCAATGAATTTCAGAAAAAAAATCATTACCAATAATTTCTATGTAAAAGATTACGATTTTTATCACCCGGATAATATTTTTGTAACTGATTATGCGGATCTTACCGGATTGAAGGATTTTCTTGAAACACCTTATTTTGAAATTAATGCGGAAATCAGAGAAAAATACGGTTTTGGGAATTGGATAAGATATGTTCTGGATTTCGGGAATTTTCAGAAAATAGAACTTCCAAATTAAGAATCTGTGATGATTTTATTTCACAAATTTATCACAGGCTCTAAAAATCAGGCGAGTTTTTGCAGTTCTACCATTTTGCGAAAATGTTCAGAAGATTGAAGAAGATTATCGAAATTTCCGGAATCTACAATTTTACCATTTTTCATCAAATAAATTCTGTCGACATTTTGTATGGTGGATAATCGATGAGCAATAATAATCATTGTAAATTTTCCGTGGAGGAGATCAATATTTTCCTTAATAAATTTTTCTGTTTCGGAATCCAGAGCCGAAGTAGCTTCATCCATAATCAGGAGTTCTGTATCTTTGTATAACTCACGTGCAATGGAAATTCTTTGTTTTTGCCCGCCTGAAATCAGAATTCCATTGTTTCCCAATGGGGCATCTTCTTTTTGCTCAAGATTTTCTACAAATTTTTCCAGGGAAACCATTCTGATTACCTCCTGAAATTTTTTCAGATTCTCTTCATTTTTTTCGGACCAAAAAGTTACGTTATTAAAAACACTGTCATCGAAAATTACCGCTTCCTGTGTTATGTAGCCAATTTTATCCCGAAAACTTGTAATGTCGGCATCATAAATGGAAACCTGACCGGAATATATTTTGCCGCTGTGAGGACGAAGCAGCCCGCAAATCACATTTGCCAAAGTCGTTTTTCCGGCACCACTTTCTCCCACGAATGCAATGGATGTTTTTTGAGGTATTTCCAGTTCAATATCTTTTAAAATACTATGATTATCATAAGAAACCGAAATGTCTTTGGCTACGATATTTCCGATTCGAGCTATTTTTTTTGAGCCATGGTGTTCTTTAAGAGTGTTAAACTCGGAAAGTAATGATTCTACAGACTCCAAACCTGCGGAATTTCGGATATAGTTGCTCCACGAATTTTGCATGGATACCAGATAAGCCAAAGCGCGGTAAAACAAAATCAAACTTGCCAGAATTGAACCAAAATCATTTTTAAGCACAGCAATCTGAATGTAGATTACAAAGGCGATTACAATAATAATCAGCGGTTCTCGCAAACTTTCTCCGATGGAGCCAATTCTTCCGACTTTATAAGCAATACCTTCGGATTCTTCAATATTGTTCTTCAGTCTTTTTTCAAAAACTTTAAAATAATTAGTGGCTTTCAGGTATTTGAAATTCTGAATGGTTTCAATGAGGTAAGCATTGAAATTGTGCCCCATACTTGAAAGTTTCAAAGCATATGTTTTTGTTATTTTATTGATGTATTTGTAAAAAATATTTGTAAGTAATCCTCCAATTGCAACCATTATTGCAAATTTCCAGTTGGAAAAAAAGGCCATCATAATATACGTGAACATCATAATCGTGTTCTGCAGAGCAGCAAAGTAATGATTCATGGCTCCCACCAATTTTCCTACTTCTCCTACCATATTATTTTGAATTCTTCCGGCATCAGATTTCGTAAAGCCTTCGTAGGATATTTTTTTGAGTCCATCAACCAGCCTGTAGCGGATATTTTTCTGAGCAATCAGAACGGTTCGGTTGAGGTAATTGATTTTTATAAAGTAAAAAATTCCTTTTATAATAAACAAAATCACCATTAATCCCAATGCGCCGAATATATTGAAATCAAAACCCATTTTATTGATGAGGTCTACTAAAAATTGCAGATTTCCAAGAGATTCTCCTGATTCGTTTTGTGAACCGGTAGCAATATAAATAAGAGGAATAAACATTGCCAAACCGAGACCGTCAAAAATTCCGATAAGAAAATTCAGCAGTATATAGACATATATTCTGTTGCCTATAAATTCTTTGAAATATTTAAAAAAACCGATTGCGGATGTTTTGCTTTTTTTCGGCATCAAGTATGTTTTCGGTGAAAATAGATTTATTTAAATAATTTTTCTCAAATAATCTCCATATCCGCTTTTTCCGTATTTTTCAGCAGATTTTAATAATTGTTCTTTGTTGATGAAGCCTTTTTTATAAGCGATTTCTTCAATACAGGAAATGCTGAATCCTTGTCTTTTTTCGATCACACGCACAAATTCAGAGGCTTCGTGAAGCGAGTCGAAAGTTCCGGTGTCCAACCATGCAGTTCCGCGAGACATGAGTCCCACTTCGAGTTGGTCTTTTTCCAGATAGATCCGGTTCACATCCGTAATTTCCAGTTCGCCACGTGGGGAAGGTTTTAGGTTTTTCGCAATTTCGACTACGGAATTGTCGTAAAAATACAATCCGGGAACTGCAAAATTGGATTTGGGTTCAGCAGGTTTTTCTTCAATGGAAAGTGCTTTGAAATTTTCGTCAAATTCCACCACACCATACCGTTCCGGATCTGAAACCTGATACGCGAAAACACAGCCGCCTTTTACATGGGTTTTGCTTTCCAATAATTGAGGAAGCCCCGTTCCGTAGAAAATATTATCGCCCAAAACCAGGGCTACAGAATCATCGCCAATGAACTCTTCACCCAGAATGAATGCCTGAGCCAAACCATCCGGAGAAGGCTGAATTTTGTATTCAAATTTGCAGCCGATTTGTGAACCGTCGCCCAAAAGTTTTTTAAAAGCTTCCTGATCGTGCGGTGTGGTGATGATTAATATTTCTCGAATTCCTGCCAAAAGCAATGTGGAAAGCGGATAATAAATCATTGGTTTGTCGTACACGGGCATCAACTGTTTGCTTACGGCAATGGTTAATGGATAAAGTCGGGTTCCGGATCCTCCGGCTAATATAATTCCTTTCATGTTGTGAATTTGTGAGTTTGTTGATTTATGAATTAGTTGATTCGTGAATTTGTTGATTTCCAACTTAACAACTTAACGAATTACGACTCATCTATTTATACTGTTCTTTATAATAATCCTGATAACTTCCGCTCGTTACATGCTCCAGCCAGTCTTTGTTTTCCAAGAACCAATCAATCGTTTTGGATAGTCCTTCTTCGAAAGTGACACTTGGTTTCCAGCCCAAATCATTGCTTAATTTTGTGGCATCAATGGCGTAACGTTTATCGTGTCCCGGTCTGTCTTTCACGAAGGTGATGAGCTTTTCAGAATATCCTGCCGGTTTTCCGGTTTTTTCATCCACTTGTTTAATGAGTTCTTTTACCAGATTGATGTTTTGCCATTCATTCCAGCCACCGATATTATAGGTTTCGCCGGTTTTGGCTTCGTGGAATATTTTGAAAATCGCTTTTGCGTGGTCAATTACATATAACCAATCTCTTGTGTATTTTCCGTCTCCGTATATTGGAAGTGGTTTTTCATTCAGAATATTATGAATACAAAGTGGAATTAGTTTTTCAGGAAAATGGTTCGGACCGTAATTGTTTGAACAGTTGGAAATGATGAACGGAAGTCCGTAAGTATTTCCATATGCTCTCACAAATTGGTCAGAAGCCGCTTTGGAAGCAGAATATGGAGATTTAGGATCGTACGCCGTTTCTTCCGTGAAAAATCCTGTTTCGCCCAAAGCACCATACACTTCATCCGTGGAAACGTGATAGAACAAATTGGTTCTTGGTTCATCCGGGAAGTTTCCATGTTGATGATCCGGGTTCAGTGTCCAGAATTCTTTGGCCAAATTCAGAAGGTTTGCAGTTCCGTTTACATTGGTGTTGATGAAGGCGTTCGGATCAGTAATGCTTCGGTCCACATGGCTTTCTGCTGCCAAATGCACCACGGCATCGGGATGGTGTTTTTCAAAAACTTTTCTTAATTCTTCCGGTTTGGTGATGTCGGCTTTTTCGAAAACGTAATTCGGTTCGTTTTCAATATCTTTTAAATTTTCAAGATTTCCGGCATAGGTTAATGCATCCAGGTTGATGATTTTGGTATCCGGTAAATTCTTTACAAATTCACGAACAACGTGCGATCCGATAAATCCGGCACCTCCGGTAATAATGATGTTTTTCATATTTATATTATATGGAATTCTGTTTGCTTACAATTGTTTAGTCATTTCCAAACAAATCTCTGGTGTACACTTTGTCTCTTACATCTTCAAGTTCAGGAGCGTTTCGGTTGGAGATAATCACATCACACTCATTTTTAAACTCTTCAAAATCCCTTGAAACTTTGGATCCGAAAAATGAATCTTCTCTCATTACCGGTTCATAAACCACCACTTCAATTCCTTTCGCTTTGATGCGTTTCATAACACCCTGTATGGCGGAAGCCCGAAAATTGTCGGATCCGGATTTCATAATTAAACGGTAAACCCCTACTTTTTTTGGATTTTTTGCAATAATGGAATCAGCAATGAAATCTTTTCGAGTTCTGTTGGCATCGACAACGGCACGGATCAGATTATTGGGCACGGAATCATAATTCGCCAATAATTGTTTGGTATCTTTGGGTAAACAATATCCGCCATATCCAAAAGAAGGATTGTTGTAATGGGAACCAATTCTCGGATCCAGACCTACACCTTCAATAATCTGTCGGCTGTCCAGTCCGTAAATCTGTGCATAGCTGTCTAATTCATTGAAAAACGCCACACGCATTGCTAAAAAAGTATTGGAAAACAGTTTAATGGCCTCAGCTTCGGTTGCATTGGTGAAAAGAGTGGGGATTTCCTTTTTAATAGCACCTTCTTTCAGGAGATTGGCAAATATTTTCGCTCTCTCACTTTGTTCTCCAATGATGATTCTGGAAGGGTAAAGATTGTCATAAAGTGCTTTCCCTTCACGCAAAAACTCCGGAGAGAAAATAATATTTTCAAAAGTAAGTTCCTTTTTCATGTTTTCTGTAAAACCTACAGGAACGGTGGATTTTACGATTATAACAGCGGAAGGATTATGGTTTTTAACTTCTTTAATCACGGATTCCACCGTGGTTGTATTGAAATAATTGGTTTTCGGATCGTAATCCGTAGGTGTGGCCACAATGATATAATCTGCATTTTTGTAGGCTTCCTCTTTATCCAAAGTTGCTTTAAAATTCAGGGGTTTTGTGGTTAGAAATTCGGTAATTTCTTTATCTTCAATAGGAGAAATTCTTTGATTTAGCATTTCCACCTTTTCGGGTATAATATCCAGAGCGATTACCTGATGGTGTTGTGCTAATAATACAGCATTGGACAAACCAACATATCCGGTGCCGACAATTGTAATATTCAATATCGTGTTTTTTTAAATTCTGTGTGCAAAGATAATTATTTTTTAAGACAAAAAATCTCACTTACAAGCACTTGGTTTTGATATATTATAATTTATCTGTATCTTTGCAAAAGATTTACGGAATAGATGAAAAGGCCTTCGCAAGAAAGCCTTTTTTCGTAGCAACAACGAAAATCAGTATATAACACTAAAAATGGAGTTCAGGAAAAAGGTTGAAACATTGCTTAATGCGTTTCTGAAAGGAAGAACGGATTTATTTCTTATCGACTTGAAAATTTCTGCGGGGAATGATATTACAGTAATTTTGGATGGTGATCAGGGTGTTTCTATTCAGGATTGTCTGGATGCGAGCCGCGCGATTGAAAATAATCTGGATCGCGAAGAAGAAGATTTCAGTTTGCAGGTGATGTCGGCTGGAGCAAGCGAACCGCTTCAGTTTCCAAGGCAATACCGAAAAAATGAAGGAAGAATTCTGGAAGTCACGCTCAGTTCTGATGAAAAAATTGAAGGCGAATTAAAAGATGCGGATGAAAATAAAATCATTCTCACCAGAAAATACCGTAAACCTAAAGAGATCGGAAAAGGAAAAGTGGATGTTGTGGAAGATATGGAAATTCCTTATTCGGAAATCAAAAAAGCAGTAGTAGTAATAAAATTTTAACAGATAAAATTGTGAGCCGGACTCACATTGATAATCATTATTTATCATTATAAAGATATGGACAGTTTAGCATTAATAGAATCCTTTGGTGATTTCAAAGACGAAAAAGGAATTAGCAAGATTGATTTAATGGCGATTATTGAGGATTCGCTGAAGACATTGTTGAGGAAAAGATTCGATTCCGATGACCATTTTGATGTAATCGTAAATCCTGATAAAGGAGATTTCCAGATATTTTTGAATAAAACCATTGTGGAAGATGAAATGTCAGAAGACGATGATTTGGAAATCGAAATTTCCGAAGCTAAAAAAATCGATGATTCCTTTGAAGTAGGCGAAGAATATACCGTGGAAATCCCGATTGCACAACTGGGAAGAAGAAGCATTCTTACTTTGAAACAAATTCTGGCAACCAAACTTCAGGAGCACAATAATGCTATGTTATATGAGCAATTTCACGATAGAATCGGTGAAATTGTGGTGGGCGAAGTACACCATATCCGTCACAAACACGTAATTCTTCTGGATGATGAAGGAAATGAATTTATCCTTCCGAAAGAAAATCAGATTCCGTCCGATTTCTTTAAAAAAGGAGAAAATATCCGTGCCATTGTGGAGAGTGTAGATTTTAAAGGAGCAAAACCGCAAATCATCGTTTCCCGTACCGCACCAAAATTCCTTGAAAAACTTTTGGAACTGGAGATTCCGGAAATTCAGGATGGGACCATTATTCTGAAAAAAGTGGTGAGAATTCCTGGTGAAAAAGCAAAAATTGCAGTCGATGCTTATGATGACAGAATCGATCCGGTTGGCGCTTGTGTAGGTGTAAAAGGATCCAGAATTCACGGTGTGGTTCGCGAATTGAAAAATGAAAACATCGACGTTATTCAGTGGTCCAAAAACCCTGAAATCCTCGTGAAAAGAGCATTAGGAAACGTAACCATCAATAAAATTGAAATCAATCCTGAAGAGCATTACGCTTTGGTGTATACGCCGGTAGAAGAAATTTCAAAAGTAATCGGGAAACAGGGGCAAAATATCAGATTGGCTTCCTGGTTATCCGAATATGAAATTGATGTATACAGAGAAACCAATGAAGATGATGATGTGGAACTGGACGAATTCAAAAATGAAGTAGAAGAATGGATCATTGAAGAATTCAAAAAAGTAGGGCTTACTACAGCAAAAAGTGTATTGGATAAAGATACCGAAAGCCTGCTGAAAATGACCGATCTTGAAGAAGAAACCATTCAGGAAATAAAACAAATCCTGAAAGAAGAATTTGAAGATTAATCCATCACAGAAATAAATCAAATAAAAAAGGCAAAAGCCAAAGGAAAAAGAATATATGCCGAAAATAAGATTAAATAAAGCCATCAAAGAGTTCAATATTTCAATGAACCGCCTTGTTGAATTTCTCAACGCGAAAGGAATTGAAGTAGAGAACAATCCCAATGCACAACTGGACGAAGTTGCGTATGATGCACTACAGGCAGAATTTGCCCATGATGGTGAACAGCGTAAAGCCTCTCAGGAAGTGGTTTTGTCCAAAGTTCCGGAAGAAAAACTGGAAATTGAAGAACAACCAAAACCAGAAGTAATCCGTGCAAAAGGAACTTTAAAAGCTGAAACAAAAATCCTTGGTAAGATCGATATCGAGCCGAAAAAACCTGAAGTTGTAGAAGAAAAACCGGTAGAAGAAAAACCGGCTCCCGAAGTAATAATCTCTACTCCTGAAAAACCGGAATTGCATATTCTGGGAAAAGTAGATCTGGACAAACTTTCAGGAAAAACTACTCCAAAACCTGCGGAACAGCCAAAAGAGCCGGAAGTGAAAAAAGAAGAACCAGTTGCAAAAGAAGTTCCTAGCAAGCCGCAGGAAGAAGAAAAACCAGCAGAACCTCAGAAAATTGAAACGGTTTACCAAAAGCTGGACGGTCCTAAAATTCTAAAAGAGAAAGTCGATCTTTCACAATTTCAGAATAAACCAAAATCATCCGCCGCTAAAAAGAAAAGAAAAAGAATAGAAAAGCCGGGAACCAATCCGCAAGGCGGAAATCAGCAGAACGGCAATCAACAGCAAGGCGGAGGAAACAGACCTCATCAGGGAAACAACCAAAATAGAGGAGGTAACAACAATAACAACAACAGAAAAGGGGGAAGTAGAAGAGGTGCCGACAAAGTAATGCCGGTGGAACTTACCGACGAACAAGTAAAAAACCAAATCAAGGAGACCCTTGAAAAATTAACCAATAAAGGTGGAAAATCCAAAACCTCTAAACACAGACGGGAAAAACGTTCGTTCAGAAGAGAGCAGGAAGAACACCAAATGGAACTTGATGCTCAGGATAAAACACTGAAAGTTACCGAATTTATTACGGTGGGCGAATTGGCCAGCTTAATGAATGTAAGCCCGACAGAAGTGATTTCTGCATGCTTTTCATTAGGAGTAATGGTAACCATGAACCAACGTCTGGAAGCCGATACCCTACTTTTAGTAACCGATGAATTCGGTTATAAAATTGAATTTCAGGATGCCGATCTTGAAGAAGCAGAAGAAGAAATCGTGGACAGCGAAGAAGATCTTGTTTCCAGAGCGCCAATTGTAACCGTAATGGGACACGTGGATCACGGGAAAACCTCATTATTGGACTATATTCGTAAAACCAATGTAATTGCGGGAGAATCCGGAGGAATTACCCAGCACATCGGAGCATACAACGTGAAACTGGAAAGCGGGCAGAGAATTACATTCCTCGATACACCGGGTCACGAAGCGTTTACCGCGATGAGAGCAAGAGGTGCACAGGTTACGGATATTGCAATTATTGTAATTGCAGCGGATGATGATGTGATGCCTCAGACAAAAGAAGCAATTGCACACGCACAGGCTGCAGGTGTTCCGATGATTATTGCCATCAACAAAGTGGATAAACCGAATGCCAATCCGGACAAAATTCGCGAACAACTTTCCGCAATGAATATTCTCGTGGAAGAATGGGGCGGAAACGTTCAGTCACAGGAAATCTCCGCAAAATTCGGAAACAATGTAGATGTTTTGCTGGATAAAGTATTGCTTCAGGCAGAGTTGCTTGAACTGAAAGCCAATCCGAAACGTCATGCATTAGGAGTGGTAATAGAAGCCTCTTTGGATAAAGGACGGGGATATGTTGCCACAATGCTCGTACAAAACGGAACATTAAAAATCGGAGACTATATACTTGCCGGAAAAAATCATGGTAAAGTAAAAGCCATGCTTGATGAACGCGGACGAAATATGACCGAAGCCGGTCCTTCTATTCCAACCACTATTTTAGGTTTGGATGGAGCACCAACTGCCGGAGATAAATTTAAAGTATACGAAGATGAAAGTGAAGCAAAATCAATTGCGACAAAAAGAGAGCAGTTGCAACGCGAACTTTCCATCAGAACGAAAAAACATACTACGCTTGAAGAGTTGGGAAGAAGAATTGCTTTGGGAGATTTCAAAGAACTCAACATCATTCTGAAAGGAGACGTGGATGGTTCCGTAGAAGCACTTTCAGATCAGTTACAAAGACTGTCTACTGAAGAAATCAGCGTAAATATTCTTCACTCCGGAGTAGGACCGATTACCGAATCCGATGTGAATCTGGCGGCAGCTTCCGATGCCATTATTATCGGATTCAATGTTCGTGCAGGCGCAAATGCAAAAGAATTGGCGGATCGTGAAGAAATTGAAATCAGAACGTATTCCGTAATTTATAAAGCCATTGATGAAGTAAAAGAAGCAATGGAAGGATTGCTTTCTCCTGAAATTCAGGAACAGGTAATCGGAACCGTTGAAATCCGTGAAGTATTCAAGATTTCAAAAGTCGGAACCATTGCAGGTTGTATGGTGCTTTCCGGAAAAGTAACCCGAAATTCAAAAATACGTTTACTGCGCGACGGAATTGTAAAATTCGATGGAGAACTGGACAGTTTGAAACGTTTCAAAGACGATGTAAAAGAAGTAACAAAAGGGTACGAATGCGGATTAAGTATTAAAGGCTTTAACGATATTGAAGCCGGAGACATTCTTGAAGTATATGAAGAAATTGCAGTGAAGAAAAAACTGAAATAAATTTTTGAACTCACTATATAACTTCTGATTTGCATTTCAATTAGATAAAAAAATACGCGCTCCTTTTGTCATGCTGTAAGCATCTCCACAAAGAGAATTTGGATTTCTACGAAATGACAAATGTTGTGTTTAAAGTGTTTTTTATATTTTTTTAAGATATGAAACTATCATGTGACCGCTATAAATCTTTATTCCACACATACTAAAACCTGCTTTTTGCAGGTTTTTTCTTTTTTTCGAATTCAGTAAATGCGTAAAGAAGTAGGAAATTTAATAGGTATTTGTTACAAATAGACGCTTTTTTTTGAAAAGTTACAAGGAGATTTGGTGGTGTTAAAATTTTTTAACATATTTGTCCCTTAAAATATTAAATTATGTTAATATGAATGTAAAATTACGAGTGCTTACCATTGGAGTTCTCTTCTTCACGGGAGGAACGTTAATGGCACAAAAACAGAAAAATGATACTACTACGAAAGTCAAAGACATCGAAGAGGTAGTTTTGGTTGGTGGAGTAAAATTGGATCCAGCAGTAAAATTGGGTTCATATACAGTAGTTTCCAAAGCTAATTTTGAATCTACGCCTGTAGCATCTATTGATGAAGTTCTTAACGGGCGAGTTGCCGGTTTGACATTTTCAACAAATGGTGGAGATCCAGGATCAACCAACTTAATCACCATTCGTGGGGTAGGATCTTTAATTGGTACGCCAAATCCTTTGTATGTGATAGATGGAGTAGTGGTAGGGAAAGGTTCAGATAATTCTCAGGTAATGGAATCGTGGAATCCAATGGCGAGTATTGATCCAAACTCAATAGAAAAAGTTGCAGTATTGAAAGATGCTTCTGCAACCGCTCTTTACGGAGCTCGTGGTGCAAATGGGGTTATCGTTATTACCACTAAAAGAGGGAAATACAATCAAAAAACCAGATTCAATTTATCTAGCGATATGTCAGTACAGGATATCGCATTTGATAAACAAAAATACATGAATGCCAGCGAGTACCTACAATGGGGAGGGCTTTTGTATTCCAATAAATACTATATTGAAACCGGGGGGCAAACGATGAATATGCAGGATGCTATTAATAAGTTTGCATCGGATAGTAATTACGATGGAGTAACAGATGAAAATTGGCAGAAGCAGGTTCAAAGAAGATCTTCAAGTGTTAATACGTATAATTTTTCAGCAACAGGAGGTGGAGAAAATACTTCATTCAGATTGGGAGGTTCATATTATCAGAATGAACCTTTGATATTGAATAGTAAATTTGACAGGATTAGTGTAAACGCAGCAGTAGATCATAAAATAGAGGATAAAGTAACTATTGGTTTCAATGGTAACTTTACAAATGTTGAACGTAGAACTTATAATGATGCAGGTGCATACAGAAACCCGTGGTTGACAAACTGGTACATTGCCCCAATTTATCCGGCTTATAACTCTGATGGTACTTATAACCAGACCAATTTGGGAGTTGGGAATAACGATTTTAATCCTGTAGCTGTTCAGAATATGGATTTCATGAAAGGATCCATAAAAACTTTTGTTTCCTCCGTAAATGGTGAGTGGCAATTTGCCAGAGGCTTTTATGTGAACTCATTATATGGAGTACAATATCAGGCTTTGGATGAAAAACAATTTTGGCATCCGGACATTGGAGACGGCTTAAACTATGGTGGTTATGTTCTTGAATCAAGAACTAGTGCATATGACTGGAATTGGAACAATTCACTAAGTTTCAGACGAGTGTTGGCAGACCGTCATGATATTCAGGCGTATGTTGGAATGGAGTATCAGGAACATAAATATTACACGATTGCAGTTCAGGCAGATAAACTGTCCAGTCCACTTCCTTATATTGCTTTTGGGACCCAGCCATTTTTACAGCCCAATAGTTATCGTGAAATGTGGACTCAGACATCCTATTTTTCTCGACTCAACTATACTTTAGATTCTAAATATTCATTTTCCGGGCAAGTTAGACGCGACGGAAACTCTACTTTAGGAGACTCCAAATATGGTAATTTCTGGTCTGTTGCAGGATCATGGAATATTGGTAAAGAAAGTTTTTCTCCGAAGTTTTTAAGTGATTTTACATTACGGGCAAACTATGGTGAAATTGGAAATATTCCTTATGCCGACCAATGGGGGATTTCATATACATCACAGGCTCTATTGGATCCTACTGCACAATATACTGTAGAATCAGCTTCCGTTATTGGTCAACCCGGGAACAGAGCGCTAATATGGGAAGTATCAAAACAACTTAATGTTGGTTTGGATGTAGCAATTCTTAATAATGCTCTTAGTGCAACAGTGGATGTGTACAACCGTAAAACTGCTGATGCAATCTATTCTTATTCTATAGCACCAAGTGCAGGAGGACCTAATAGTAATATTTATTATGCTAATATCGGAGAGATATTAAATAAAGGAATAGAGGTTACACTGAGTGCAAAACCAATTTCAGGTAAAGATTTCACTTGGACAATTGATGGTAATTTTGCCTATAATAAAAATACAATAGAGAGTTTGTCCGACCCATCACGACTGGAGTTTTCAGGCGTATCAAACAACATGAGAGGTATTGCGTCAGGACATCTTTTAGGTGAATATTATACCTATGAATGGGCAGGGGTAGATCCTAATACCGGATATGGATTGTTTTATACCGATGAGACTAAAACCGAAACGACTATAAATAGGGCAGAAGCAAAAAGAGTATGGCAGGGAATTACACCTTTCCCTAAATATACTGCCGGGTTTAAAACAGATTTTAAATATAAAAATCTCTCATTAAGTGTATTTTTCACCGGACAATTTGAGTATGCGGTACACAACAGATGGCAAAATTATACTTTAGGGGATGGTTCAGCAATAAACAACCAGATTACAGATGCTCTTTATGACAGCTGGACACCGACGAATCCAAACGCTACAAACCCAATACAACTTCCTCAAGGTGTTCAAACACCAACTGGAGATAATATTCCGGTAAATGCTGCTGGACCTTCTACAAGATGGATGAGAGATGGAGATCATATTCGTCTGAAAGAAGCAAAACTTAGTTATAGCTTTGGTAAACTTCTCAAGGATTCGGGAATAGAAAACCTAACTTTATATCTGCGTGGTGTCAATCTATGGCTCTATACTTTTGATAAAGACTTGACCTTTGATCCGGAGGCCAATTCGAATGCTGCAGGAGCTTCTTGGGAGGGGAAAGGCTTGTATGATTATACCTCACCAATTATGAGAAGTGTATCTTTTGGTGTGTCACTTGATTTTTAAAAATTATTATTATGAAGAAAATAAAAAATATATACCTAATAGTTGCTGCAACTGCATTAATATTTACAGGATGTAGCGATGAACGACTTGATCTAATACCAGCAGATCAGTTACCTTTGGAAAACCCAATTGTGACAGAAGGTGATATGCAGAAAATTGTAAATGGAATTTATGATCAGTTTTCATCAGCATCAGCTTTTGGAGCTGATATTTTAATCTTTGGAGATTTGATCTCAGATAATGTGTTTATCACGTCGCAGAATACGGATGTTGCATACCGTACTACAGGTTTGCTGAATTGGTCATCAGATATATCTGATTTCAACATGATTGACAAGTTGTATGATGGGATTGTTCTGGCGAATATAGTAATTAACAATACGGCATTGCCAGAAACTCAGGAAGTGAAAAATTTGAAAGGAGAAGCAAGAATTGCCCGTGGTCTGGCTTATTACTATGCAGTTAGTTTCTATTCACCTTCACCTACATCAGGAGTAAATCAGGAATATGGAGTTCCCCTGAATCTTGGATTATATGATGCGGATGCTAAGCTTCCAAGAGCTTCTGTTGCAGAAGTATATGACCAAATTATATTGGATCTTACAACAGCATTACAAACCATGACAAATGAAAATCCTGAAAATAAAGGATTTTTAAGCCCAACGGCAGCACGTTTACTTTTATCAAGAATTTATTTAACCAGGGGACAAGCGGGAGATTACCAGAAATCCATCGATTATGCAAATCTTGTTATTGCTGCTGCAGCCAATCCTAATAGTAAATTTAAATTTGTTTCCAGTACAGACTATGTAAACTATTTCACCTCAACGGATATAACAGTCAGTGAAAATCAGCCTGAAACCGTTTGGGAGATTAATATGAACGCTGCGATTGGCGAAAATCCTGGTGTTAACAGTGCATTAGCTGTTTTTTATGCTAGTAATGGTGGAAAGAAAAGATTTCTCTTTACTCAGAATTTTTATGATACTTTTCCTGGTGGGACTACTCCTGATGTGAGACGTGCACTTTTCACAAATACAAGTGTACCAACTCAGGATGATCCTAGAGGATTATGGACCAGAAAATACATCAGAGCTACATCAGAAGGAAATTTTACTCAAAACGTGAAAGTTCTGAGAATGTCTGAAGTTTACTTAAACAAAATCGAAGCACTCTTCAAACTTGGAAATACTGCTGAAGCACTTACAGAACTAAATAGTTTTGTATCTAAACGTAACGGAACACCGTATACCGAAGCTACAATTACAAATATTCTTACCGAAAGAAACAAAGAGTTTTTTGCTGAAGGTCAAAGATATTTTGATCTGAAAAGAAATAATTTAGGTTTCTCTAAAACAACAAACTGCTACAGTATTGTGTGTGATGTTCCGGCTGGAGATAAACTATTTGTTATTCCAATGCCTCTGCGTGAAATGAATGTCAATAAAAATATGACACAATATCCTGGATGGTAATTCATCTTTAATGGAATAAAGTAATACCAAAACCCTGTTTTCGAACAGGGTTTTTTATTTATCCATATTTCTTACATTTGCAGTTCACTGTACAGCATATGCGATTTATTTTTTTGTTTCTCTTTTTGATGGTGTCCTTGGTCAGGGCGCAGATTATTACTTCTGAAAGAGACAGTATTGTAGCGAGTCCGAAAGATACTCTTGTCATTGATTCTGGAGTGAAGGATTCCCTGAAAATTTTTAAACCGACCATTGAGGATTATCAGTTTCAGACTCAGTTTTCTGAAAAAAAAGTATTTGATACCACCTTTACTATTCAACAATCCTATCGGTTTACCCAATACAACAATACCGATAACTTTGGAAAGATCCAGTTTGCAAATATCGGAGCAGGATTTCAGCCTTTGATGTATGAAACCGACAGTGAACAGAATTTCGAGCTTCTGCCTCAAAACAAATCATACGGAATTATCCGTGCAAACGATATTCGGTATTATGATGTTAAAACTCCGACCACGACTTTCATCTACCATACAGCCATGAGAAACGGTGGTGCATTGCAATCCACCTACACCCAAAATATCGGGAAAAATTTCAATTTTGCAATTGAATATATGGGATTAAGATCTCAGGGATTCTATACAAGATCACTCACAGCTAATAACAGTACTGTTTTTTCAGCACATTACCTTTCCAAATCCGGGAAATATGAGGCATTCACCCATTTTCTCCATCAGAACGTAAATGGTGAAGAAAATGGTGGAATAGCCGATCTTTCCGTTTTTCTGAGTGACGAAAGTGAATTTAAAAACCGCCAGAATCTTGAAGTAAATCTCAGTTATACCGATACCCGCTTTTCCTATCGCCGGTATTATTTTAATCAGCAGTTCAGACCTTTCAGTTCCGAGAAACTTCCGTTTAAAATCAGGCATACCCTTTATCATCAGGGAAATAAATATTATTTCAACCAATCGGCTTTAGAATCATATTATTATGATAATCAGGCTGATATTGTTGATGGAATGCCGTTGCGGACAAAAAAATATTCCAATAATCTCAGCAATACCGTAAGTTTGCTTTGGGATAATGAAGCCTTCAAACTGGAAGCCGGAGTTCGGCATCAGAACATTCAGTTTGGAACCAATAATCTGTTTCTTCTGGAAAATCCATTCTACCCAAAGTCATACAAAGAAAACCGTCTTGGTGTTTTGGGAAAAATTAATATCCGTTTATGGAATAAATTCGATCTGGAATCTTTCGCAGAATTGTCGAAAGGAAACGATTTCGGGAATTATCTGAAACTTCAAAACCGCGCTTCATTTGAACCAATTGAAGGCTACATAGCAGAAGCATTCGTGAATTTCCAATCTGCAGCACCTTCATTTAATTATCTGCTCAACTATTCTCCGTATCTAAATTTCAACTACGATTTTTATAATTTTCAAAATCAGAATATTCTGGAAGCCGGAGGAAAAATCAACCTGAAATTTTTTGATTCTTCTGTGTTTGCAAAATATTTCAGAATAGACCAGTTTACTTATTTTGACAGCAATTCGCAACCTGCACAAAGCAATTCATCCGTGAATATTTCCCAGATTGGTGGAGAAGCCACTTTTCATTACCATAAATTTCACCTGAATACAAAACTGCTATTTCAGTCTACACTTTCCAATAAAGAATTATTTCCCGCACCCAACTTTATCGGAAGGCTGAACCTGTATTGGCAATCCAAAGCGTTTAAAAATGCGGCAGAATTACAAGCAGGAATCAAAACCTACTATTTTTCAAAATTTGCATCACGGAATTATTCTCCGATGCTGAACGAATATATTTTGCCGGATGAAACTTCTTATTCTATTGGCGGACAACCAATTGCCGATGTGTATTTCAATATGAAAGTGAAAAGGATGTTTTTCTTTATTGAAGGACAGCACATCAACAATACTTTTATGAAAAACCAATCCTACACCGCGCCTTATTATCCAATCTACGATTTCCGCCTGAATATTGGGATTGTGTGGTATTTATTCCATTAATACATTTGTTTTGCAAACATTAGAACATATTTCATTTCAGGATATTGCCGGCATTCCGCAACTGATAAAAGATTTTCTTCGGGATGATCTTCCGGAATTTTCCGGAATCACGTTTTCAAAAGAACATCTCAATCACAAAATTCCAGAAAAACAAAAGTCATTTTCTGCCGATCAGCGCAACATTCTTTCAGAAGTGATGAAAGCGCAGCATTCAGCATTGACTTTATATGAAAAACAAAAATTTAATCTGAAATCAATTGGTGAAGAAAATACATTTACCATTACCACTGGTCATCAACTGAACCTTTTTACCGGTCCTGTTTTTTTTATTTATAAAATTCTTCAGACCATAAAACTGGCAGAAAACTGTAAAAATATTTTTCCCGATCATCATTTTGTGCCCGTTTTCTGGATGGCAACGGAAGATCACGATTTTGATGAAATTAACCATTTCCGAACCACCCGGAATTATTATGAAATTTCCGCTAAAAGTGGAGGTGCTGTTGGAAGAATTATCTTGGAAGACTTGTCTTTTATTGATGAATTTGAATCGGAATTTAAAGATTCTGTTTACGGAACAGAACTGATTCTGATGATGAAAAAAGCCTATCAGAAAGGCAGAACGCTTTCCGAAGCCACCCGAATTCTCGTTCAGGAAATCTTTGGGGAATATGGTTTGTTGATTCTGGATGGGGATGATTCCCGGTTGAAATCCGAAATGCAGGAAACCTTCAAATCTGAATTATTAGGCAATGCACTTTTTGAAAATTCTCAGGAAAAAGTAGAATTTTTGCGTTCAAAATATGGAAAAGTTCAAGTGAATCCACGGGAAATCAATCTTTTTTACCTTTCGGAAACACGAAACCGTATTGAAAAAATTGGAGATAAATTTCAGATTCTGGATACCAATTTTTCCTTTACAGAAGAAGAAATTCTGAATGAATTGCAGGAACATCCCGAACGTTTCAGTCCGAATGCGCTCATGCGTCCGGTGTATCAGGAAACCATTCTTCCCAATCTTTGCTACATCGGCGGAAATGCAGAAGTAATGTACTGGCTGGAACTTTTTGATTATTTTGAACGTCTTTCGCTTCCGTTTCCGGTTTTGCTTCCGAGAAATTCTATGCTGTTTCTTTCTGAAAAAAACCTGAAAAAAATGAACAATCTTGGGTTGAAAATTCAGGATTTCTTTAAAAATTTTGCGGAACTTACAAAAGATTTTGTCCTCAATGACAATGAAATTCTTTCCTTACTCAATAATCAGGAAAAACTTTTGAAAGAGCATTTTGATAAGCTGAAAACAAAAGCCTCCGAAACCGATAAAACCTTTTTCAATCTTGTAGAAGCCGAAGAAAAACGACAGTTGAAATCTTTTGACAAAATGCGGAAAAGACTTTTGCGAGCAGAAAAAATGAAAAACAGCGAAAAATTAGAACGCATGGAAGAGCTTTTTCTGGAGGTGCATCCATGCAGGAATTGGCAAGAAAGGGTTTTCAATTTCAGTGTTTTCTTCGCCGAAGAAGGGAAAGAATGGCTTCAAAATTGTTACTCCGAAATGAATGCGGAACAATCGGAAATGATTATCTTTTCTTTTTAATTTTTAAAGACGTATTTTTGCAAATACTGAGAGCCTGTTTAAAATTTAGCAAAGATAATTTTATGAGGCTATATAAAAAAAATGGTAAAATTTTAAACACAGGCACTAAGGTTTGAATATGATAAAGAAACTTTTTATACTATCCGGAATTATATTTTTTTCTGCTGTATTTGCGCAGAAAACACATACTGTGGAAAAAGGGGAAAGTGCTTACGGAATTGCCAAAAAGTACGGATTGTCTCTCGATGAATTCTACACGCTAAATCCGAAAGTAAAGGATGGAAATCTGAGTATTGGTCAAACTTTGGTCATCAGTAAAACCGGAGCAAATATCAAAACAAATACAACTTCTTCCACTTCCGGAAACGGTGCAACAGGAACCATTGTCCTGAAGCCAAAACAAACCATTTACGGGATTACTAAACAATATAAAATTTCGGAAACCGATCTTCGGAAATTGAATCCTGATTTGGACAGCCACATGAAAATCGGTGAAAAGGTAACACTTCCTCTGGAAAATATCCGGAAATATGGCGATGATATTTCCGCAGAAGGCAATATAAATAATCAGTCCACCAAAATCCCTGTAGAAATTTCCGTGGATCCGATTGATGTAAAACCCATTGCCGACGAAAATTCTTATATCGTTCAGGAAAAAGATAATTATTATAAAATCGGTCGCAAATTTGGGATTAACCAAAAACAACTTTTTGCGTTGAATCCCGGTTTAGAAGCAAAAGGATTGCAACCTGGAGATGTAATTCGGGTAAAAGGTGAAAATACTTCCTCTGCACCGGTTCAGACTGCACCGGAAACCAAAACAGAACCTGTGGTAAATACCGCTTCAGGAAAAGTTTCTTCATCCGATGATTATGTAACTTATACGGTACAAAGCGGAGATACCGTTTTCGGAATCCTCAATAAATTTGGGATTGGTCTGGATGAATTGTTAACCCTGAACCCAAGTCTTAACAATGGTTTGAAAGCCGGAATGGTTTTGAAAATTAAAAAACTGGATGCGGCTTACATTAAAAAATCCGGAGATGCGTTGAATGTGGTTTTAATGCTTCCGTTCGGATTCGATAGTAATGATTCAAAATTCCGTTCGCTTTCCAGCGACTTTCTGGAAGGAGCCAAATTAGCTGCGGAAAGAAATACTGCGAACGGGCTGAAAATGGACATAAAAGTCATTGATGCCGGAAGTGAGAATAGTTTTAAAAATGCATTGGTGCAAATTAATCCGGATAATACCGATTTAATTATCGGTCCTTTTTTCAAATCCAATGTTGTTGAAGTGCTTGATTTTGTGGAACAACATAAAATTCCGGTAGTTGCACCGTTTGCCAATTCCGAGGATTTGTACAATTACAGCAATCTGATTATTGTGGAAACCAACGAAGAATATTATGCAGACCGCATTGTTAAGGAGGTAAAAGATGCATTTTCAGACCAGAAAATTTATATTCTCACCGGTTCGGACAAAGCCAACGCCAATTATCTGAAATCCGGACTTGAAAAGGAACTTAAAAATCCTAATATCGTTATCACTTCTTCTGCAGCCGATATTCAGGCCGACCAGAATATGATGACCGGGCAGTCCGCTCCTGTAATTGCGATTTTAGCTTCGGATGATGAGAATATGGCAACGGCATTTTCCAACCGTATGATAGAACTGGGAGGGAGTGTGGAAGGAATAAAAGCATTCAGTATGTTTTATTCTCCACAGTTTGAAAAGAAAACAGATGCACTCAGTCAGGTTCATCTGGTTTATCTGATGGATCGTAAAATTAATACCGAAGGTTCCTTTGAAAAAGAAGTCTTATCCGATTTTAAAAAGAAATACTGCAAAACGCCAAGCAAGTATAATGTGATCGGTTTTGATGTGATGAACGATATGCTCTCCAGAGAAAATAAAAAGGGAGAAATCCTTAAAAATATGGGAAAAACCCAAACTCAGCTCGCTACAAAATTTGAATTTGAAAGAGCAAAATCAAACGGAGCTTTTGTAAATAAAGGTTATCGTGTAGTAAGGCTGATTCCGTAATCGGAAATAACATTCGGGCATTTTATCAAAGATAATTTGCCTTTTTATTGTATATATTTGTCAATTAAAACTAATAAATGAAAGCACTTGTATTCCCCGGACAAGGATCTCAATTTGTTGGAATGGGTAAAGAACTCTACGATTCCAGAAAAGATATAAAAGATTTAATGGAGTCCGCAAACTCAATTTTAGGATTTGATATCCTGTCCATTATGTTCAATGGTACCGATGAAGATCTTAAAAGAACAGAAGTTACCCAACCTTCAATTTTTATTCATTCAGTAGCCGCACTGAAAGCGGTAAACGGTATCGGAGCCGAAATGGTTGCCGGCCATTCTCTTGGCGAATTCTCTGCTTTGGTGGCAAATGGTGTACTTTCTTTTGATGACGGGCTGATTCTCGTAGCACAACGCGCAAAAGCAATGCAGGAAGCCTGTGATGCCAATCCAAGTTCTATGGCGGCGATTCTCGGTCTTGAAGATGAAAAAGTTGAAGAAATATGCGCAAGTATAGATGGGATTGTGGTTCCTGCCAATTATAATTGTCCCGGACAACTCGTAATTTCCGGAGAAACTTCTGCTGTAGAAAAAGCGTGTGAAGCCATGAAAGCTGCAGGAGCAAAAAGAGCATTGATGCTTCCGGTAAACGGCGCTTTCCATTCTCCTTTAATGAAGCCGGCTCAGGAAAAACTGGCGGTTGCTATTGAACAAACTAAATTCAGAAAAGCAATGCTTCCGGTCTATCAGAATATTACTACCACAGCCGTTTCGGATCCCGAAGAAATTAAAAATAATCTGATTGCACAACTTACCGGTCCAGTGAAATGGACGCAGTCGGTTCGCAATATGATTAAAGACGGAGCCAATCAGTTTATCGAAGTCGGCCCGGGAAAAACACTTCAGGGTTTAATTAAAAAAATCGACAGCGGAGTGGAAGTAGCATCGGCACTTTAATTCAAAAAAACTGAAAAAAGATGAGCAAAATATTCTCTCCGGGCAAACTGATGCTCACCTCGGAATATTTCGCGATAGACGGAGCTCTTGTACTCGCAGTACCAACCCAATTGGGGCAAACTCTTTTTTTTGAAGAAATTCACGATGGCAAAGCCAATATTTCCTGGAAGGCATTCCATCAGGATCAATTATGGTTAAACACTTGTTTAAATTATAAATCGTGGGAAATTCTTGAAACCAATCTTCCCGAAGCTGCCTCTTTTATCGTGAAAGTGCTGCGGAATGTGCAGAAACTTTCTTCTGAAAAACTTCATTCCGATTGCTCGTATCGCCTTTCAACCAATTTAGAGTTTCCTGCAGATTTTGGTTTAGGAAGCAGTTCTACATTAATGAATAATCTGGCAGAATGGGCACAGATTAATCCCTATATTCTTAATCAGGAAAGTCTGGGCGGAAGCGGATATGATATTGCTGTAGCCCACGAAAAATCAGCAGTACTTTATAAAAACAAACCTGAAATCAGTGTTGAACGAATTGCCTTTAATCCTTCTTTTAAAGAGGATTTGATCTTTATTCACCTTAATCAGAAGCAGGATACAAGAGAAGGCATTCGCCTTTACAAATCAAAACAAAAATCAGCTGCTCTTATTGATGAATTTACAAATCTTACCAAAGAAATTGTAAAGGCTGACGATCTTGAGCATTTCTCTGCACTTATGATGATTCACGAAAAGAAAATTGCCGATTTTCTGAATGTAGAGACGTCAAAAGAAAAGTATTTTAAGGAGTGTCCGGTTTTTATTAAAAGTTTGGGAGCTTGGGGCGGAGATTTTGTGATGGCCTCTAAATTTGATGGATATAGGCAATGGTTCTCGGATCTCGGTTTTTTGAATGTTTTTAATTGGAGTGATTTAATTGATTGACAGTCAGTTAATTGTGTATTTCTTTTTTTCTTGTTAAATCTGACGAATATCAGTATCTTTTACACAGGGTTTACTTCTTGGTTTGAGTAACTTTGAAAAGCAATAATAAGAGTTTAAGAAATATAATACTTATGAAAAACATCAGAATCATTCAGGAACTTCACGAACTAGGAATTACCGGTTATCACGAAGTAGTGTACAATCCAACTTATGAAGAGCTTTTTAAAGCAGAAACTTCTACTAAAAATCAAGGCTACGAAAAAGGAGCTGTTACCGATTTAGGAGCAGTTGCTGTAAAAACCGGGATTTTTACAGGACGTTCACCAAAAGACCGTTATATCGTAAAAGATGCAGTTACTGAAGATACAATCTGCTGGGATGGAAAAGTAAACTTCCCTACAACACCACAAATTTTCGAGCACTGTAAAGATCTTGTATTGGAGCAGTTGTCAAAATCAAAAAGACTCTATGTAATTGATGCATTTTGCGGTACAAATCCAGACACAAGACTAAAAGTAAGATTTGTAATGGAAGTAGCATGGCAGGCACATTTTGTAACCAATATGTTCATCCGCCCTTCACATTATGAATTAGAACACTTTGGTGAACCGGATTTTATCGTAATGAACGGTTCCAAAACAGTAAATCCAGATTGGAAAGAACAAGGATTAAATTCCGAAAACTTTGTAATGTTCAATCTTACTGAAAAAATTCAGATTATTGGAGGGACTTGGTACGGAGGTGAAATGAAGAAAGGAATGTTCGCGATGATGAACTATTATCTTCCATTAAAAGGAATGGCTTCTATGCACTGCTCTGCAAATGTAGGCGAAGAAGGAGATGTTGCTTTATTCTTCGGTCTTTCCGGAACCGGTAAAACAACGCTTTCTGCCGATCCAAAACGTTACCTGATTGGTGATGATGAACACGGATGGGACGATCATGGAGTATTCAACTATGAAGGAGGATGTTATGCAAAAGTAATCGATCTTAGCGAAGAAAAAGAACCGGATATTTATCGTGCCATTAAAAGAGATGCACTTCTGGAAAACGTGGTGGTAAATGAATATGGTGAAATTGATTTCAAAGACAATTCCATTACTGAAAACACTAGAGTTTCCTATCCGATTTATAATATCAACAAAATTGTATTGCCTTCAAAAGCAGGACACGCGAAAAAAATCGTATATCTTTCTGCTGATGCATTCGGTGTATTGCCTCCGGTTTCTGTTTTGAACGACGATCAGGCGCAATACCACTTCCTTTGCGGATACACATCCAAATTAGCAGGAACAGAACGTGGAATTACAGAACCACAACCTTCATTCTCTCCAGCTTTTGGTGAAGCATTCCTTACCTTGCACCCAACCATGTACTCTAAAACATTGATTGGTAAAATGAAAGAGCACGGAGCAAAAGCATATTTGGTAAACACAGGATGGAACGGTACCGGAAAAAGAATTTCTTTGAAAGATACCAGAGCAATTATTGATGCCATTATCGACGGAAGTATTGATACTGCACCTAAAACTACAGTTCCTGTACTGAATCTTGAAATTCCGACTGCACTTCCTCATGTAAGTGAAGGAATTCTGGATCCAAGAGATACTTATAAAGATGCTTCAGAATGGGAAGCAAAAGCAAAAGACCTTGGGGCTAAGTATATTGAAAACTTCAAACAGTATTGTGATACTGAAGAAGGACAACGTTTAGTTGCCGCAGGACCACAAATATAATTTTTTACAGATAAATTAAATTTGGTAGACTCCTCAGAATTGATTTTTCTGAGGAGTTTTTGTATGCTTTACTTTTAATGGATCAGTAAAAGATATCGCACCTTCGGCGCTCCCCATTCTACTATTTCAAACAATAACATAGAAAGCATTCCTCCGGAATGCCCCATTTTATTTCCATCGTTGATAGAATTCTACAAATTTTTGACAAACAGATTTCACCAGAAATATTATCCATCAAAGCCAATTCTTCCAAAGAGAAAAAAGAATAGTCTCGGATTTAGGGCTTAATCCACTAAACTTTGGATGGCGAGATGATAGCCTTTCAAACCAAAACCGGAAATCAACGCGTCAGTATAGGCTGCAGTAACTGATTTCTGACGGAACTCTTCCCTTTTGTAGATATTGCTGATGTGTACCTCAATTTTTGGTTTTGAAATATTTTTAAGACAATCAGCAATGGCAAAAGAATAATGGGTAAAAGCTCCGGCATTGAGAATCAGCGCATCAAAATCATCTTTTTGTATCCGGTCGATAATTCCGCCTTCCCAGTTGGATTGAAAATATTGAAGATCAATTTGGGGAATTGATTCCGAAAGATGTTTTAAATAATCTTCCATAGAGGTATTGCCATAGATTTCGGGTTCGCGAGTACCGAGGAGATTAAGATTCGGACCGTTTACAATTAAGATTCTCATTGCTTTTTGATTCAAATATAATGATAAATTAATTGCCGGACTTCAGTTTTTATGATCTTAAATTTGCTGAATTCCTGTACTAATCCTACCTTTTCATTTTTTGAAAACGCAGGCATTATGGAAAATCGTAAAAAAGAGTTCACCGGCTTCATCGAACTCCGGGGTGGCCGGGAAAATAATCTTAAGAATGTGAAGGTAAACATTCCCCGTGAAGCACTCGTGGTTTTCACAGGAATTTCAGGGTCTGGGAAGTCATCACTGGCTTTCGGTACGATCTATGCCGAAGCCCAGCGCCGCTATTTGGAATCCGTTTCTCCTTATGCACGGCGGCTTTTCAATCAAATGGAAGTTCCGGATGTGGATGAAATTACAGGACTTCCACCGGCGATTGCCCTTCAGCAACAGCGAGGTGCGTTCAGCAGTCGCTCTACCGTGGGAAGTGTGACCACCATTTTTAATCTGCTGCGCATGCTGTATTCGCGTGCCGGAGACTATCCACCTGGCCAACCGATTATTCATGCCGAATTTTTTTCATCCAACACGCCCGAAGGTGCCTGTCCCAAATGTCACGGACTCGGACGGATCTACGAAGTTTCCGAAAAACTGATGGTTCCGGATGAAAATCTCACCATTCGGCAGCGTGCCGTTGCTTCGTGGCCAACTGCTTGGCAGGGTCAAAATCTGCGTGATATTCTGATTTCCCTAGGTTATAATGTCGATATTCCCTGGAAAAACCTTCCGAAAAAACAGCGGGATTTTATTCTTTATACCAACGAGCAACCGACTGTTCCTGTCTATCCACGTTTGCCGCCCTCAGAAGTTCCGGAAGCCATTGCCGAAAAACGACCGCCGGCTTATATGGGAACATTTACTGGAGCAAAGCGTTACATTATGCAGACTTTCGCCAATACGCAGAGCCAGCTGATGAAAAAGAGGGTCAGCCGTTTTATGGTGAGCACGGTTTGCCCGATATGTAAAGGAAAACGGTTGCGGAAGGAAGCACTTGCCGTAAAATACCACGGTATGGATATTACCGAACTTTCTGCACTACCGATAGAGCAGCTGTATGAAATCTTTCGCAAAGACGCACAAAAAACAGTTCCAAAGGAAAATTCAAAAACACCGGAACGCGAAGTGGTAAAACAGCGTATCGCTGCGGATTTAGCGGGACGTATGCAGCTGATTATCGGGCTTGGTCTCGGCTATCTGAGTCTTGAAAGAAGCACCCCTTCACTGTCGCCGGGAGAACTTCAGCGGTTGCGGCTTGCCACACAAATCCGTTCCAACCTTTTTGGCGTGGTGTATGTGCTGGATGAACCCTCTGCAGGTCTGCATCCTGCTGATACCGAAGCTTTGCTGAAGGCGCTGGATCAGTTGAAAGCAGGCGGAAATTCTATTTTAGTTGTAGAGCATGAAACAGATGTGATCCGCCATGCTGACTGGATTGTGGATGTGGGACCGGGAGCAGGGCAGCACGGCGGGGAAATTATCTACAGTGGACTTCCCGCCGGATTGATGAACGTCTCGAATTCCATTACAAAAAAATATCTTTTTGACATTCCTCATACCCTGAACCTGAAACCGCTGCCACCACAGGGATGGCTGAAACTTGAAAATATCACGCATAATAACCTCCATCATGTAAATATCAATTTTCCTTTTGGTGTTCTCACCACAGTAACCGGAGTTTCAGGTTCAGGGAAAAGCAGTCTGGTTAGTCAGGCAATGGTTCAGTTGCTCGGCGATAAAGTGAACACTCTGTCAGAAGATGATGAAACGGAAGACGAGTCCCTATTACAGGAAACAGATATAAAACCGGTTAACGGAATCATTACTGAGGGCAGAGATCAAATCAAAAGAGTGGTGCCAATCGATCAGAAACCCATCGGTCGAACACCGCGCTCTAATTTTGCGACTTACAGTGGGATTTTTGACGGAATCAGAAAACTTTTTGCCGCAACATCTGAAGCCCGAAAGAGAAAATACGACGCCGGATGGTTTTCCTTTAATGTTGCCATAGGCCGTTGCCCGCGTTGTAAAGGGGAAGGAATGGTTATGGTGGAACTGCTTTTTCTGCCGAGTGTTTACACACCCTGTCCGGAGTGCCACGGAAGCCGTTATAATCAGAAAGTTCTTGAAGTGAAGTATCATGATAAAAACATCGCAGAAGTGCTGGGAATGAGGGTAGAAGAGGCGTTGGTCTTTTTTCAGGAGGAACCTTCTATTTCACGGGGATTGCAGGTTGCCGCTGATCTCGGACTTGGATATCTGAAACTTGGTCAACCGGCTACCGAACTTTCCGGTGGAGAAGCCCAGCGTATTAAAATGGTTACCGAACTTCAGAAAATTCAACATGCCGGGAATCTTTATATTCTGGATGAACCGACAACAGGTTTGCATCCCGCGGATACGGAACGGCTCCTGCGTCAACTTAAAAACCTTGTCGATGCCGGAAGCACCGTTATCGTCGTGGAACATGATCTGCAGATTATTTCCCAAAGCGACTGGATTATCGAGATCGGACCGGGTGCGGGTACCCACGGCGGCAAAGTGGTGGCAAACGGTATTCCTGCTGATTTTATCAGTGAAAAAAACAGCATTACAGCTCCCTATTTGCAAAGGTATATAAAAACTTAAGGGAGAATTTTGTTGTTGGTAATTCCTAAAAACAAAATGAGCAATCTATTCCAGACATAATCGAATGCTATGAAATGTCAAAATTTGTGTTTAAATGTTTTTGCTCATTCATTCATCTTTGGAAGAATCAAATGACTTTAAAGAATGCTAAGATATAATATAGTGATCTTACGCTTTTTTGAGCTTAAGGAGCCTTACGTTTTTTATAAAATTAGCTCAATAGTATTCGACTCCTATGGTGTGGAATAATTCAACAATACAGATTATTTTTTATAAAATAGTTTGAATTTCTGTGATTTATTAGGGTAAAATTTGAAAAAAAATATTCCCTTGAAAATCAATGTTTTCAAGGGAAATTAAGTAGCCCGTAGGGGAGTCGAACCCCTCTTACCAGAATGAAAATCTGAGGTCCTAACCGATAGACGAACGGGCCGCTTTATTCTGTTTACGCTAACTTGTTTACGTGCTTGGTAAGCTTGCTCTTCAAGTTTGCGGCTTTATTCTTGTGAATAATATTTTTCTTCGCCAATTTATCAAGCAAAGAAATTACTTGTGGCAATTGCTCTTGAGCTGCCTTTTTATCTTCTTCGCTTCTTAATACTTTCATTGCAGTTCTTGCAGTTTTATGATAGTATCTGTTGCGCAGTCTTTTTACCGCGTTCTGTCTGATTCTTTTAAGTGCTGATTTATGATTTGCCATAATGCTTGTCAAATGTGGGTGCAAAGATAGAGATTATTTTTTTATCTCCAAATTTTCTGTAAAAATTTTTTCAAAAAAATAGGTGATTTTTTTAATCTACTGAAACTTATTTGTAGGTTTTCTGGATTACAATATTTTTAATCCCCTTATCCTCAAGGTTTTTCATTTCTTTTATCGCAAGTTCTAATGTCCGGAATTTTCCATAGGTATAATAGAATATTCCGTCTATCTTATCCCGATTTACGTCTTTTAAGGCGGTGAGGATATAAGAATTACTGCTCAGTTTATTTTTAGATGCGGCAAGTTCAAGGGTGTAATATCCTGATGCCATAGCCTGATCCGGAACAAAACTGATGGAAACCGCGTTTTTAAATCCGGCATCTTTTGCCGTTTTAAGGTTGTTGTCGCGTACCGATGCCAAATTGGTGTTGGCATAATAATATTTGTACAGATTTCCTTCTTTTATGGGAAGAATGTATTTTAAACCTTTCAAGGCGGTATCACCTTCGTTGTACCGGGTTGTTGAACTCATCAGTAAAATACGGAAATCATTTGCCAATGGTTTTTCTACCGGTTTTTCAGGTTCTTTTGGTGCTAAAGTGCCACCGTTTCTATCCAGTGCTTTTTTATAACTGATGATTGCGTTGTAGATGCTTTCTGCAATTTCGTTTTGTCCTTTTTCGGAGGCAAGATACATGGCATCGTCATAATTGCTTACAAATCCGGTTTCGATCAAAACCGAAGGCATCGCATTCAGGCGAAGAACGTGGAGGTTTTGCTGCTTCACTCCACGGGAATATCTTTTGTCTTTATTGGTGAAATTATCTTCAACAAAACTTCCGAAGAGGAGGCTGCTTTCCAGATATTTGCTCTGCTGTATTTTGAGTGCGATCAGTGATTCGGGAGATTTTGGATCATAAGATGCAAAC
Source organism: Bergeyella sp. (assembly GCA_031987605.1). Classification (GTDB taxonomy): domain Bacteria; phylum Bacteroidota; class Bacteroidia; order Flavobacteriales; family Weeksellaceae; genus JAFAGO01. Next base: position 374,372 of record DALZZF010000001.1, read on the forward strand.
ATTTCTTTATCCTTTTCATCCAGAAATATTACATCGTTTTCCGCTTTTGCGACTTCCAGATTGGTTTTATTCTGATCCGGTCCCATTACAAATGTTTCCGTTCCGTAAGGTGATGTTCTGGTGTTGGCATTCACATGAACGGAAATGAAGAGATCCGCCTTGCTGCGGTTTGCCAGCGTGGTTCTGTCTGTAAGAGAAGGGAATTCATCAATTTTCCGGGTATAAACGACTTTGTAATCTTTGTCTTTTTCAAGCATTCTTCCCAGTTTAAGAACAATGGCGAGCGTTATGTCTTTTTCTCTTAAAGTTCCGGTTTCAGCATAATAGCGACTGGCACCGTGATCGCTGCCGCCATGTCCTGCATCCAGTACGATGGTAAATTTTTTTTGCGCATTTAGGACTGAAGAAAAAACCACCAGCAGGAGGAGAAAATACTTTTTAAGATAAAATCTTTGGCTAATCATTTTAAAATATAAAAATTGTTTTAATTTTGAACCCGTTATTCATACCGAAAGATTTGCCCAAAACCAGCTTCAAAAATATACTACAAATTTTAATTATCCTAATTTTTAACAATTTTTTAGCACAAACAAATACTGAAAAATTGCCTGAAAATGGGACAGTTAACGATACTATTGTAAAAACCGATACCATTTCTTTAAAAAAAGAACAGTTGGAAGATGTCCTGCATAATAAAGCCGAAAACGTACGTTTTGATCCTCCTAAAAAAATGACCTACCTGAACAAAAAGGCAAATGTAAAGTATCAGGATATGGAAATTGATGCGGATTATATTTCGATTGACTGGGATAAGAACCTGATTTACGCCAGAGGTGAACTGGATTCTTTGGGGAAAATAAAAACTTCTGCAATCGCAAATCAGGGTGGTAAAAAATATGAATACGACGAATTTACGTATAACTACAAAACCAAGCAGGCACTTGCTTTTAATGCCAGAACGGAAGAAAGTGAAGGGGTAATCGTAGCCGAAAAAACAAAAAAATACAACGATTCCGTATTTTTTATGCGCCGCGGAAAATATACAACAGACGAATATTTCCTCAAGAAAAAAGACAGTCTCGCGGATTATCATCTTCTTGCCCCGAACATTAAACTGGTGAAAGGAAAAGAAAAATCTCAGGTCATTACTGGTCCGGTTCAGATGTATATTGAGCAGGTTCCGACTCCTTTGATTATGCCGTTTGCGATCCTTCCTTTTTCCGATAAGCGTTCTGCCGGAATTTTGATTCCGAGTTTTGGGGAACGGGAAGATGTAGGGTTTTTCCTGAACGGTTTGGGCTATTATCAACCAATTGGTGACCATTTCGATTTAAAAATCCTAACCGACATTTATACCAAAGGAAGCTGGAATTTACGACCTGAGATGAATTATAAGAAAAATTACAGATATTCCGGGAATTTTTCTGCCGATATAGGTACAACGGTTAAGGGAATTAAAGGGCTTTCCGATTATTCAAAAGCATCCACATATCGTATTGCGTGGAGACATACACAGGACACGAAAGCCAATCCGTATCTTACGTTTTCGGCTTCTGTTGATCTTACCAGCAGTAAGTTTTACAATAATACAATAAATAATAACTATTTACTGGATCAAAGTGTGCTACGAGCTTCACAAAACTCCAGTATCAACATTACCAAACGTTTCCTCACACTTCCGGTTACCATTACCGGAAATGCATCCTATTCTCAGAATTTCTCTACCGGATTAACGGATTTGCGTTTGCCTCAAATGAATGTTTCCATCAATCAGTTTTATCTTTTCAAACCGAAAAGTGGAGGAATAAGAGAAGGACTTCTGGAAAATATTACGGTAAATACCGGGCTGAATTTTAATAATTATGTAAATACGGCTCAGGATGAAATTTTCACCTCTGCAATGTGGGATAAAATGAAAACCGGACTAAAAAACAATATTCAATTAGCAACCAATACTACGATTGCCAAGTATTTTACCTTTTCGCTTTCTACAACTGTAGATAATGCGCTTACCACTAAAACATTAACCAGAACCTACAATCCAATATCAAATAAAGTGGAAGATGTATATAATAAAAAAGTGGCAGGGTATTCCTCTTTTTCATCCTCTGCCAGTTTGCAGACGACTTTGTACGGAACGAAAATATTTAAGAAAGATTCAAAAATACAGGGAATCCGGCACATGATGACCCCATCATTCAGTTTTACCTATTCGCCCGATTTCGGAGATCCCAAGTTCGGATATTTCAGAAATTATTACAATAACCGCGGTGAACTTACCATGTATTCCATTTTTGATGGGGGAATTATCGGTTCGCCAAGTTCCGGATTGACCCAATCTGTTGGGATTAATATTGGAAATAATCTGGAAATGAAAGTAAAATCCAAAAGCGATTCAACCGGAGTAAAGAAAATTAAAATCTTTGAAAGTCTGAATTTTAACACCAGCTATAATTTCGCAGCAGATCAGTACAAATGGTCGAATTTTACGTTCTCCGGACAGTCTTCCTTCTTTGACGGAAAATTAAGCCTGAATTCCCAACTGGTTCTGGATCCTTATGAAGTGGTGTACAAACCGGATGAAACAACCGGAACCCGTACCGAAAATTTTGGAAAATTCAGAATTCAGGGCTTCAATATGCAGTTTTCATATCCGTTGAGTGATGCCATTTTTGGGAAAAAAGAAGATCCTTCAAAAATTTATAAATCGAAAGGGGAAATCCGAAATGAAGTATATTATTTTGATGACGATCAGTATGCCCATTTCCAGCAACCCTGGACATTAAACATGAGCGCACAATATGGATATACAAGGCAATTAACCAAATTCGGAACCAAAGTAGCGTCCTTAGGTTTGGATGGAAACATCAAACTTACGCCTTACTGGAATATTACCGGAAGTACGCATTACGATTTCATCACTAAAGAGCTGGCCTACACGCGAATAGGCTTTTCCAGAGATCAGCGGAGTTTTACCATAAATTTCAACTGGATTCCGTTTGGTCAGTATAAAGTGTATGATTTCTTTATCGGGATAAAAGCCAACATCCTTTCGGATGCATTAAAATATAAAGACAGAAGTTTTACACAGCCGAATGCTTCGTTCTGATATTACGAATTATTATATATTTGCCAAAAGATAACGATCATCATGAAGAAAGTAATTTCCACACCCAATGCTCCTGCTGCAATCGGGCCTTATGCACAAGCCAACCTTATAAACGGTGTATTGTATATTTCCGGGCAAATTCCGGTAAATCCTGAAGACGGAAAGCTAGCAGAAGGAATCGAAAAGGAAACCCATCAGGTAATGAAAAATCTTCAGGCTGTGCTGAAAGAAGCCGGAATGGATTTTAAAAACGCAGTGAAAACCACTATTTTTCTGAAAAATATGGATGATTTCGCGGTGATGAATGATATTTATGCTTCATATCTCGATGCAGAACATTATCCAGCACGGGAAACGGTACAGGTTTCCTGCCTGCCAAAGAATGTTGATATTGAAATTTCATTGATTGCCCATCAGTTTTAAATGAACTTTCTTAGAAATACGGTTGGGATTTTCGTTGGTCTGGGAGTTGCCGCACTGATTATTACTTTGGGAATCAGGCTGAATCCTTCCTGGATTAATTATACGGAATATGCCCCTTTCAAACAATGGGAAACCTTATTGATTTCCGTTCAGCATAAACCCTATTTTTTTATTGCGCTTTTGGTTTCATCGGGAATTGCTTCCACCGTTGGCGGCGTTGTTACAGCCATGATTGTGAAGTATGCAAAAGTAGCGTATGCCATATTAATTGGCTTTATTCTGCTGTTTGTTGCCATGCTGGATGTTATTATTTTTCCGTATCATCCAACATTTTACAAGATTGCTATTTTCCTGATCTTTTTTCCATTTGCATGGATGGGTGGTAAAATTACCGAAGTTATTTATGAACGGAAGAAAAAACACCGGAAACGGGATCTCCAGAAATAAAATTAGCTCCGGCCGAAGGCCGGAGCTAATTGTTTTACACAATTCTGAAAGAAATTTTAAGGCATTTTGAATCCTTTCGTGTAGATTCTGCCGTACTCATCTACAAATTTGATTTGTACATTTCCGTTATATCCTTTTAATATGTTTTCAATATCTTTCTGGGAGTTTACCGGTTTCCCGTTTACTTCCATTACAATATAATTGTCGACAATTCCAATTTTAGCCATTTCGCTGCCGCTTTCAACATTTTTAGCGATAACACCACTGGTTAATCCATAGTCGGTTTTAAACCTGTCGCTTAACGGTTCAAAATCGGCTCCGATTTTTTCGGTTACGGATAGATCCGCTTTGCTTCTGGTGGAAGTTCCGCCTTTTTGGTCTTTCAGGGTAATATTTACGGTATTGGTTTTTCCGTTTCTCTGATAAGTGAGCTGAACTTTATCTCCCGGTCTTCTGCTTCCTACCACCATAGAAAGATCGGCAAAATCGGTAATCGGTTTACCGTCAATCTGGGTAATCACATCACCGGTTCTCAGTCCGGCATCTTCAGCACCGCTATTTTCAGCTACATTGGTTACGAAAACTCCGGAACCTACTTTCAGGTTGGCTTTTTTCTCTTTGTTGTATTTGGCAACCTGTTGGTCATCAGACAAATCTAAAGAATTTACCCCAAGGAATCCGCGTTGTACAATTCCGAATTTTTTTATGTCTTCCACAATCTTTCTGGCAAGATTCGCAGGCACTGCAAATCCGTATCCCTGATAATATCCGTTGGTAGAAGAAATGGCAGAATTAATTCCAATCAAATCTCCGTTCACATTTACCAAAGCTCCACCGGAATTTCCGGGATTAATGGCAGCATCGGTCTGAATGAAACTTTCAATTGGATTGGCTGCTCTTCCCTGAGAACTCAAAATTCCGATTCCTCTTCCTTTTGCAGAGATAATTCCCGCGGTTACTGTGGAATTCAATCCGAGTGGATTTCCGACCGCAAGCACCCATTCTCCAACTTCTACATTATCCGAATTGGCAAAATTCAGGTAGGGCAAACCATTTTCTTCAATTTTAAGAAGGGAAATATCCGTATTCGGATCGGTTCCAATTAAAGTGGCAATATAGGTTTTTTTGTTGCTGAGCACGACTTCCAATTTATTGGCACCTGCAACCACGTGGTTGTTGGAAATAATATAACCGTCAGGAGAAATAATTACCCCGGAGCCCAATCCTGAAGGCATATTTTCCGGAGTTTGGTCGTTGTTTCGCTGTCTCTGTTGTCCTCTTCCGAAAGGATCTCCGAAAAAGTAATCGAATAAATCCTGTTCCGAAGCACGGTTCGAAGTTCTGTTCTGATAATTTTTAATCGTGACTACCGCAGGAACTGTTGTTTTCGCTGCTTTTACAAAATCATCACCTACCGCTCCGGTATTCATTCCGGCAAACTGCACATTCTTTCCTGCATCATGGAAATAAGAATAATCTCCGTTACTATTGGAGTTACCAAAATAATTAATCGCACCAAATGTAGTTGCACCGGATACGATTCCGACAAAAGCATAAGGCATTAGTTTTTTTAAAGTATTCTTCATCGTCATTGTAATAATCTTTTTTGTCATTGCTTAAACAAATTTAATGCTAAATAAGTATCACGGCGAAACAGGTTGTTTCAGATTTAACTAAACTTTAACAAGAATTAAGCATTTTTAGGGCTTTCATCCACAATATCAAAAAAAATTGACAGAGTGATGTAATATTTTTCTTTACTTCGTTGTCTTACTATCAGAAAACGAAATCATGACTCAGGAACAATTCAGGGATACGGTATTTATTCTCAGGGATGAGATGTTCCGTTTTGCCAAAAGATTTGTGCAGAGTAATGATGAAGCGGAAGATGTGGTACAGGATTTAATGCTGAAATTTTGGCAGACCAAGGAAAAATTGGCAGAATACAGCAGTCTGAAATCTTTTGTATTGAAATGTGTGAAGAACGAATGCTTGAACCGATTGAAACACCACGAGGTGAAAATGGGTTTTGCTGATCTTCAAATGCACAGGAGTGAACTCTACCGTCCGGAATTCAACAATATGAATGAGCACATTATAGCTTTTATCAACCAGCTTCCGGAAAAACAAAGAATGGTAATTCACCTGAAAGACGTAGAAGAATACGAAGTAAACGATATTTCCGAAATCTTAGAAATGGAGGAAAATGCGGTCCGGGTAAACCTAATGAGAGCCCGGCAAAAAGTAAAAGAACAAATTACAAATTTGATGAATTATGAAAAGCGATCAATATCAGGATAAATATAATGAGGTTTTTCAGAAACTGAAACAGGAAAAAATGAACTGGGATTTTGAAGATTTTCTGAAAAAAAACAACGAACCTCAAAATAAATCGGAAGGAATAATTCCCATTCAGCATAAAAAAACTTTGTTTCAATCCAAAATAATGTGGTTGGCGGCAAGTGTAATTTTGATTGGCGGAATATTTTTCGGTACCCAACTCTGGAATCAGCAGCCGTCTCATATTGATGAACAAAATAAAATGGTGCAAAACGAAGTGGAACGCCAGAGAAAAGAAATTTTCGAAGCCAATACCATTGCAGCAGTAGAAGATACTTTGCAGAATGTAAAAACCTTTACCGAAGATACCATTTCACACGAAGTAAGCAATCCCGATGAAGTCATCAACAAAATTGTTCCCAAAAGAGGAAGGCTGAAAAAAATCAATAACGAAAGATATACCCAGAACGATCAAAATAATATACAAAGAAAAACGGCGAATGTTCCGGAATATCAGGATAACTACGTAATTATCAATGGCCATAAGATAAAAAACGAAGAAGAAGCAATAAACGTGACCAAGTATTCTTTCCAGATGCTGTCTCAAAACGTAGCCAAAACCATTGCTTCGAGTGTAGTTCAGGAAATGCCCGATAACGAATAACCCTAAAAAATCATGAAAAAAATATTTTTAATCATTGCCCTTAGTTTCAGCTATTTCTTCTCGCTCAATGCGCAGAAAGAACAGCTCGACAAAATTTTCGACCGCTATCAGGACACCGAAGGCGTAACATCCATTAAAATCGCAAAACCCATGTTTGGGATGCTCAGTAAACTGGATATTAAAGATTCTGAAATTGACCAGATAAAACCGCTTTTAAACAAAATTCAGGGACTGAAAATTTTAATTGTTGAAAAACCGGAGGAAGAAACCGGTAAACCCGCTGCTTTTTACGACAATCTCGGGAAAGAAATCCTAACATCCGTAAACAAACTGAATTATCAGGAACTGATGACCGTAAACAGCAAAGGAAGCAAGATAAAATTTCTTTCTTCTGAAGCTACAAACGGGATTCTGGATAATCTTCTCCTCAATATCAATTCCGAAGGGAATACCATTTTGATGATGCTGGACGGGAAAATCTCTATGGATGATGTGAATAATCTGGTGAACGAAACGCAAAACAGCATTTCCACAACCACTACAACCACAACTTCATCTTTTGGATCCAATACCGAAACCGTTACCGTTGGAAACGAAACGTATTCAAATGCAAGTTCTGAAATCCGTAAAGTCGGAAGATTTACAGGAATTGAAGCTTCCACCGGTGTTAAAGTGATTTTCACCCAATCCGGAAATCAAAAAGTTACAGTGGAAACCGATTCCGGAATGTTGCCGTACATTATCACAAAAGTTGAAGGGGATATTTTAAGAATTTATATCGACGGAAAAGGAAAAAGAAACCTGCGCATCAGAAAAATTCTGGTTAATGTAGAAGCTCCCCATCTTCAAACCATCAAAACCAGTTCCGGTGCAAGTCTGAATACGCTGAACACCGTAAAAGAAAACAGTTTTACCGTTTCTGCATCTTCAGGATCGGATATTAATGCGGATTTAAAAGCAGATGTCACCATTAATGCAGAAGCCGCTTCCGGTGCCAGCCTGAAAATAAACGGGGAAACGGTGAACCTGATTTTTAACGGAAACAGCGGATCCTCATCCGTTATTACCGGAAAAGCAGAAAAAGCCAGTTTTGTACTTTCAAGTGCGGCCTCCTGTAATGCCCAAAATACTGTGGTACAAACGGTTGAAACAAGCGCAACTTCAGGAGCGAGTTTAAAAGTAAATGCTGTAAAATCCCTGAATTCACAAACCTCTTCAGGTGGAAGTGTGCGCTATTCGGGAAATCCGCGAGACATAAAATCCGACAATTCAAGTGGCGGAACCACCAAACCTATAAATTGATTTTATCATGAAAAAATTCTACCTGCTTTCGCTTTTCGCCATTGTTGTAATGAGTTTGCAATCCTGCATGGTTTCGCGGCATCCGAATATGGCGTTTTTTGATAATCCTTATTACGACCACGGAAATGCAGAATATACAAGTGTAAATGTTCCGGTTTGGCTCGCAAAACCTTTTGTTAAAACTGCTCTTCGTGAAGACGGTGAAAGTGAAGAAGTGGTTCAGCTGGTAAAGAAAATAAAAAAGATCCGCATTCTTACCGTAGAAAATGGAAACCCAAAACTTTTAAAAGATTTTTCGGCTTATCTCGGGAAAAACAATTATCAGGATTGGGTAACAGTGAAGCATGAAGGACAAAACGTAAATATTCAGGCACTTCAGGATGGCGATGTGATCAAAAAACTGATGTTGGTGGTGCAGGGCGATCAGGATCTTGTTTTTATCGATGTGAAAGGAAAATTCACTCCCGAAGACATCAGCAATGTAATCAATATGGAAGAGCGCGCTGAAAAAAAACGACAAATTTCAAAGAATTCATCACCTAAATCGGAAAACACACAACCTTAAAAATTACATTCATATCCAATTTTTTTTTTCTAAAACCTTAGAGCCTGTTTAAAATTTTACCGAAATTTTTAATATAACCTTAGAAAATCATCTTTGCTAAATTTTGATGCTATTTTGAGCGTATTTTCTACTTCCTATTTTTGATTTAGCCCGCTAAATCTGCAAACACGAAGCAAAAAATCCATCTCAAAATACCTATAAAAATTTTTAGCAATAAAATTTAAACAGGCTCTTAACCGTACAGAAATGTGCGGTTTTTTTAATTTTTTGTGAATAAATGCAAAGTATTTTCAGAATTGCAAAAAATAATTTAATTTTGCACAGAAAGTAAAGATGTCTATTCATAACAAAATTGTAGAGGAAGCCATCACTTTCGATGACGTATTGTTGATTCCTTCTTATTCTGAAGTTCTCCCGAATCAGGTTTCACTAAAATCAAGACTTACCGATAAGATTACGCTTAACGTTCCCATTGTTTCAGCAGCGATGGATACGGTAACAGAAGCGGATCTGGCGATTGCTCTGGCAAGAGTCGGCGGTTTAGGATTTATTCACAAAAATATGCCGGTTGCCGAACAGGCAGCACAAGTGAATAAAGTGAAACGTTCTGAAAACGGAATGATTGCCGATCCCGTAACCCTTTCCAAAGATCATACTCTTGGAGAAGCGAAAGCATTAATGGCAAAATATAAAATTTCCGGACTTCCCGTAGTCAATGCAGACCATGTGCTGATCGGGATTATTACCAACCGCGATGTAAAATATCAGGAAAATCTTTCCATGAAAGTGGAAGATTTGATGACCAAAGACAACATCATCACTTCTGATAAAAATACCACACTCGAAACCGCCAAAAAAATTCTTCTGGAAAACCGTGTGGAAAAACTTCCGATTGTGGATTCAGAATATAAACTGGTGGGATTAATCACGATTAAAGATATCGATAACCAACTGGAATATCCCAATGCCAATAAAGATAAAAACGGTCGGCTGATTGTGGGTGCTGGAGTTGGAGTTGGAGTGGATACAATGGAAAGAATTAACGCACTGGTAAATGCCGGAGCAGATATTATCGCCATTGATTCCGCACACGGGCATTCCCGCGGTGTGATTGAAAAAATATGGGAAATCCGAAATGCATTTCCGGAACTTGATCTTGTTGGTGGAAATATTGTAACTGCCGCTGCTGCAAAAGATTTAATTGAGGCCGGTGCAAATGTTTTAAAAGTTGGTGTTGGTCCGGGTTCTATCTGTACAACCCGAGTGGTTGCCGGCGTTGGAGTTCCGCAGCTTTCCGCAATTTATAATGTGTATGAATATGCCAAAACCAAAAATGTTGCCGTAATTGCAGACGGTGGAGTAAAACTTTCCGGAGATATTGTGAAAGCCATTGCTTCGGGAGCGAATGCAGTAATGCTGGGTTCCCTTTTTGCCGGAACGGAAGAAGCGCCGGGTGAAGAAATTATTTTTCAGGGGAGAAAATTTAAAGCATATCAGGGAATGGGAAGTTTGTCGGCCATGAAACGTGGCGGTAAAGAACGGTATTTCCAGAGTGAAGCCAAGAAATTTGTTCCTGAAGGCATTGAAGGCCGTGTTCCGTACAAAGGAAAACTGGAAGATGTTGTATTTCAGTTAACAGGAGGAATTCGTGCCGGAATGGGCTATTGCGGAACTCCTGATATTGAAACCCTGCAACGTGACGGAAAAATGGTTCAGATTACCGGAAACGGCTTGAAGGAATCACATCCTCACGATGTGATTATTACTCAGGAAGCACCGAATTATTCACTATAAAAAAGAATTTTAATACAATTAAAAACCTTTCTTCTGCATGAGGAAAGGTTTTTTTTCACCGTACGAAAAATATTATTCCATGAAATAGTTTAAGAAAAGTATTGAAATTTCCATTTCGGAAAGATGATATTTCCCAATGCTATTCGTTCAGTTTTTCTTTAAAATCATCAATCCTATGCTCTGTCCAAGCGTTTCCTTTTTCAATTTTTTCTTTTGAATAGAGGCGATAATCATTCTCGGTCTTTTCCAAAAGATAATCATATGGACCGACAGAAGAAATCAGTTTAATAAGAACCGGAGAAATTTCCAAGGTAATGAAAAGTCCCATAATAAAACTTGCTGCAAGCGCAATAATAGCAGAGTTTTTTCCCAATTCATCCAATGCCTGAAGCCTTGCCGCAAAACCATTGAATTTGTCTTCAAATGTTTCGGTTTTGTTTCGTTCGGTTTCCAGATTGGTATAGACTTTAGAAATTTCTTTATCCAGATATTCCAGGCGAGGTGCGGATTGTTTCTGAAAATTTTCAAGTTCAAGTTTTCGTTGTTCCTTTAATTCTGCTTTTCGTTTTGCATTGGATCCATATCCTTCTTTTCCGGAAGTCAGTCCGGTTTTGGTTCCCAGAATTTCCCGTTCAAGTTCCACCGCTGCAGAATCATAAGCCGCCTGATAAAAGGCTGTTTTTTCAGCAATTTGTTTTTTTTCTGTTTCAAAAGGTCCGGATTGTTGAAGAACCCTACCATTTATTTCAACCTGAAGTTGCTTTTTGTTTCTTTGAATAATGGTGTTGAGCTGCTTATTCACTTCTTTCTCAAAAATTTTAAGTTCCAATGGTTTTGAGATGATGATACCGAGAAATATGGCGAGAATCAAACGCGGAATTGCCATCAGAACCTGATTCCATGCAGAACCGGTTTTCTTGATGGAGGATACAATATAACGGTCGAGATTGAAAATCATCAGTCCCCACAAAACTCCAAAACCAATGGCTGCCCAAAGATGATCAAACACAGTAAACATGGCATAACCTGCGGAAAGCGTGGCAAAAACTGCGGTAAATAGAACGATGGCTCCGATTCCGGAGAATTTATTCCATTCACTGGGTGTTTTTTTCAGAATATGCAGATTGGCACCGGAGCACATCATCATGAATTTCTGAAATCCGTTCATTTCCTGATCGAGAGTTTTTGTAGGATTTATATTTTGATATGATTTCATTTTGTACTGTGTTTAAATGAATTAGATAAGTTATAAAAAGCATACCAATGTTACATTTTAAAACCAATTTTTATGAGTTTTATGAATTTGAATCTGCATAATAAATTAATTTCTGGAAAAATATAAAAGAAAAATTTGTGATAATTAATATTTTTTTTAATTTTGGGCAAAACTAATTATCAGATAACCATGAAAACGAAATTAAAGAATTTGCCGGAAGACGTGCCTTTCCCAAAGTGAACATAAAGAAATGCTGTGCTGTTTACAGTGTTCTGAAATATTTTCACAGAGGAAAATTCTGAGAGGTACTATATTATAATTACATTATACGTGCTATTTGAATTTTCTCTTAACATAAAGAGAGATGACTAAGATTATTATACATAATTTTTTATGTATAGTGTTAATTATATCTATTCTTAAAATCGTTTTATTTATCTGTTTTTTTTAATTCAGTGGCTGGTTGGATTTAAATAATAAATATGGTTTATTACTAATAATATATCTATTTATCTCCAAACCTTATATAGAGAAATTAATTAAACACGATATATGATGAGAAGCAAAAAATTATTGCTTACAGTAAGCGTATTAATTGCCGGTATTTTTTCGGCACAGATTGGAATCGGAACCAGCAGTGTTTCCAGTTCTGAAGTTTTAAAAGTTTCAGCCCGCCTTGCGAGTGAAGCCGCAACTGCACCAGGACGTGGGATTTTGTTTCCCCGTATAGCCTTAACCAGTGATACAGATGCTACTACAATTCCTAATGCAGCCCATGCTTTAGCCGTTTATAGAACAAATGTACTTCCGGGTTTTTTCTACTGGGATACCACAATAAGTCCGAAGAGATGGCGTAGGTTAATGGATACACCAGGTGTGATGGAATTAATTGTACCGATAAAAAATGAAACCAGTACATCTACTTCAGGAGTAAGCCAGGCTACCGCAACCGGTCAGCCCGTTGCTTATACTATTGGTGAACTGTCGACGGTGCGACCTTGGCTAAAAGTTCCGGGGATGGATAAAACAATTAGCATTACATCGGCTAATAATAATATTACCATAATCGGAAGTGTACCTTTGCAGCTTAATAATAGCGGAACAGACAATACTTATGAGACGCATAGTTTTGCAATTGGGATCTTTGTAGACAATCAACTCGCTTCCGTTCGTCCATTTATTATTACAGGACCAACAAGATTAACTTGTGTGGCACAAACATCCGAGATTAAAGTCAATTTAACAAATCTTCCGGTCGGAAATCATGCCATTGAAATTTTTGTCATTACCCGAAATATACTTTCTGGAAATGCAAGTACGCTAACATGGGCTACACCTGCTTCAGGATGCACGTCGTATCAAAATGCTTTCATGACGAAAGGGAATCTCTCAGTTCAAAGTCAACAATTTTAAAAAACATGAAGATGAAAAAAATAATACTTGGTCTTTCGTTTTTAGGACTATTTAATTTTACTCAGGCACAATCAGTAGGGATTAATACTGCCACACCTCACGTTAGTGCTATATTGGAAGTTATTCCATCGGGAACATATAAAAGTTGGACTGTACCAACCATATTTTTATCTACTGAAACCACGAAAACGGGAATTGTGGGCGGTAATCCTGCAGAATCATTACTTGTTTACAACAGTAATCCCAATTTGCCTGCAGGGAAAGGACTTTATTATTGGAGCACTACCGATCAGAAATGGCTTTTTATCGTAAGCCAGCACAGTATAGATCTTTTTAGAAATCTTACAAGATATTATACAATAGACACTCAATATGAGACAGTGCTCAGTAATACTGCTACGGGATCAGAATTATTTGCATTGGATTCCGGAACAACAGGATGGACCATGATTAAAGATACGGGTGGTGCAACGCTTGAAATTCCGATAACGGTTGATCAGCCAACGAATTTTCTTGATATTAACCTTTCGGGAACATGGATTACGTCCAGCTCGGCAAATAGTACTTCTGTAAATCGAGGTGTGGATATCGTGTATGGTGTTTTTGTAAATGATAAATTAAAATACATCAAATCGGATTCATTTCTTGCACTCAACCCCTGTACCATTAATAATTTTTATGTCAACGCAAATATACCAAACGTAAGTACAACTTCTGATAAAATAACTTTTGGAGTAAAACTTCGCCGGATTCAGGGTGCTGCCAACAGTACAACAACTTTCCCAAGCGGAACCACAATAAAAATAGGTGGAGTGTCTACTGGAGCAACACAAGGATGTAAGAATGCAAATGCATTTGAAAACACAACGAAAGCCACTGTTTATGTAAATCAAAAACTATAAATAATGAAAAAAATAATCAACATACTATTTCTTGGAGCATTCACAATAGCATATAGCCAAGTGCTGATTACTTCAAATGCAATGGCTGCAACAACAGGTAATGTTCCAGATATTTCCGCAATGCTGGAATTACGAAGTTCAAATCAAGGTTTCCTGATTCCCAGAGTTGCCTTAACAGGAGTTACAGACCAGATTACAGTGCAAAATCCTGTAGAAGGTACTGCCGTTGTATGTACAACCACTAAAGCAGATTATTCAACCTTACCGAATACCATTCCCACCTTAGCGGTATGGGACGGAGGAAAATGGCTGTTTACGCACCTGCGTGAAAATGTGGTTCTTGATTTGGATAAAGTTCGGAATTTTATTTTTGAGAATAGTGGTTCCGTAAGTATCAATAGCTTCCCAAGTACGAGTCCATCATTTGCTTATGGGTCAAGCACAACCGATTGGAATATTCTTATTAATTCAGATGCAATCGCGACTTCCACAAAACCGTCCTTTGAATTCGACTATAATCAAGCCAAACAAAAATTAGTAATTGATGTAGAAGGAGTGTCTACTGTTGATAACGGTAATGCTGTAAATTATGGCTACGTTGTGGGAATTTTTGTTGAAAACAAACTTGTCAACGCACAAAAATTTTACCGTACCAGTACCAGTGGAAGTTGTACTTTCCATAAGTATAACATTCGGGCTATTCTTGATGACGATACCGATTCACCTACACAAATTCTCAATAAACTGGCAGGGCAATCCTATAATGTTAAAGTGGGAGTAAGACCTTTGCAGAAAGGAGAGAGTGGTGAAGGAACTTTTACAAATTTAACCTTCGGAGCAGCAGCATCGGGTTGTGACAACCTAAATGCAGGGACTGCAAAATCATACATGAATATTTTGACCATAGAACAACGTGATGTGAATTAAGCCCTCACAGAATTAAAGAAAATAATTGAACCCTCTTCCTTACTGTGAAGAGGTTTTTTATTTCAACCGATCCGGATTTTGTTTCAGAAAACTTTCCCAGCCTGTATAAGATTTTTCTTTTTCCGGTCCTCCGGAATTGAAATGATGACATACCGCAACCGCCAAACCATCGGAAGCATCCAAATATTTTGTCGGAAATTCTTTTAGTTTCAACAGGTTTTGGAGCATTCCGGCAACTTGTTCCTTGCTGGCATTTCCGTTCCCGGTAATGGCCATTTTCACTTTCTTCGGAGAATATTCGGTGATGGGAATATTTCGATAAAGACTGGCAGCCATCGCCACTCCTTGCGCCCTTCCGAGTTTCAGCATACTTTGAACATTTTTTCCGTAAAAAGGAGCTTCAAGAGCCACTTCATCCGGATGAAATTCATCAATTAAAGCCAAAGTCCGCTCAAAAATATATTTCAGTTTGGTCGCATGATTAGGATATTTTTTCAGGATCAGTTCATGAATGGAAACCAGTTCCATTTTGGATTTTTTCACCGAAATTATTCCAAAACCCATCACGGTTGTTCCGGGATCAATTCCTAAGATTATTTTTTCTGCTTCCACCATGCAAATGTACAGTAAATTCTCTTTCAATTTCTTGGCAAACCGCAAAAGCAAAAGGAGTTTGATGTAGAAATGATTTGATTTCAATCCAAATAAAACCAATCATAATCAAGAATTGTGAAAGTAAAATTAAATTTCTGGTTTAAGCATTTTATCCGAAATTCTCAAAATTCTTTTTTATAACAAATTTTTTTTTGATGAAAAATAAATATCAAGGAAATAGTTTTTGGAATAAATGTATAACATTGAACTTTTCAAATCCTCACCAATTTTGTCATGCTATAAAGCATCTCTACAATGAGATTTTAGATTTCTGCGAAATGACAAACGTTGTGTTTATAGAGTTTTTCATGTTTTTAACATCTAAAATTATCATACGATTGTTATTATTTGTATTCTATTTTTCTATCCAATTCAATGGGGTTGTTCCTTTCTCGAATTCTTTGTTGCATTAATCTATTTTCTTTTGCAAAATCATTTTGAATTAAATTTCCTGCATCATCATAACGCTTCACATCCGATTTATTAATCATTGAAAACGGATCTGTATAAAAACTCTTTTGAATTTTTTCAAACTCATTCCACGAGATTGTTTTTTGTGACTTTTCAGGATAAAGCTGTTCCCATAAAAAATTTCTGATTTCTCCTAATGAAAAAGCATAATCAGATTTATTATCCGAAAGATTCACGATTAACCCGGGAAGTCCATGAAATATATAGGGACCATCCTGTATAGGAATCTCATCGGTAAACCATGCAATCCAATTTCTGCCCCCATATTTTGCTTCTGCTTTCTGGCAATTATATTTTCCGATTTTTATTTTTTCACCAGTAATATTCCATTGTAAATTTGGTTGGATTTCTATTGAAAAAATCGAGAAAACGAGTGGTACAAAAACATATTTTTTCACACTATTGCTAATGTAATTTTTATAGATATATAATTGCTTGTTATTGAATGCTATATCAAACCCTTCACCAAAACCTCTTTTAATTCTTATTGAATCAGAATAACGAAAAGCGTCTGATCTAAAAATGGATTCATTGTTTTTAATATCCAGATAATAAATGATCTTTTCCGTTTTAAGACTATCGGCATTAGGCTTATAATTCAGTTCATAAATAAAGCTTGAATTTTGAGACATTATAAATATTGAAAATAAAATCGCAAACAGAAATAGATATTTTTTTTTCATCTTGAATCATTTAATGATATTGTTGTTTTGATTAATATTCAAAACTGATAGCCCAATTATTATACTATTGGTTTCATTAATTTGGTTTATTAAAAATAGTTTTTTTTCGGTAAAAACTAAAGTTTGTTCCGGTTATTATAAAAATAAAGAATGTGTATGTTGTAATTTAATAAAAAAGTTAAAAAATGTTATATTTAATCGGACTTCAGGTAAATTTCATAATTTTAGAAAATTAAATTTTTACTAAATATGAAGAAAATTCTATTCGGTCTGTTTCTCGGTGTTGCCATGACCTGCGGAACAGTAACGGCACAAAAAACCGAAGCACCAAAATTCGTCAGCACAATTGAAGGTGTAAAAGAATACACGTTGTCCAATGGGCTCGACATTCTGTTAATTCCGGACGCATCACAAAGCAACATGGTGGTAAACATTGTGTACAATGTAGGTTCCAAAGATGAAGGTTATGGTGAAAAAGGAATGGCTCACCTTCTTGAGCACATGCTTTTTAAATCCACTAAAAATTTAGGAGACATTAAAAAACAACTTTCCGATAAAGGCGGACAAGCCAACGGAACAACCTGGTACGACCGCACCAATTATTATGAAATTTTTCCTTCCAGCGATGAAAACCTGAAATGGTCTTTACAAATGGAAGCCGACAGAATGATTAACGCCACAATTCTTCAAAGTGATCTGGATAAAGAATTTTCTGTGGTAAGAAACGAATTCGAGATTGGCGAGAACAACCCAACCCGAGTAATGATGCAGAATATTTATTCAAATGGATATACTTGGCACAATTACGGAAATTCTACCATCGGAAGCAAGGAAGATATCGAAAGAGTAAAAGCCCCAACGCTCCGTAAATTTTACGAAAAATATTACCAACCGGATAATGCAACCCTGATTATTGCCGGAAAATTTGATGAAACAAATGCTCTGAAATATATAAGCGAGTATTTTTCTTCCATTCCTAAACCTTCGCGTGTTTTAGGTGGAACTTATACCGTTGAGCCCGCCCAAAATGGTGAAAAATATTTTGAAATCAAAAGAAATAATGACCAACAGATTATCGCAGCAGGATATCATACCGCCGCTTTTGCCGATAAAGATTATGCCGCTTTGGATGCGCTATATGAAATTTTAACCGCAGATCCATCCGGATATTTGTACAAAAGTCTTGTAGAAACCCAAAAAGTTTCTTCCCTGTGGACCTGGTCTCCAACGGTGCGCGATCCGGGAATGGTGTATTTCAATTTTGATGTTCCGAAAGACAATAATCTGGATCAGACGACGACTTTGGTAAAATCTGAACTGGACAAAATTTCTACCATCAATTACAACGAGGAAGATTTAAAAAGAGCAAAAGCAAAACTGATAAAAAATATTGAAAATGAAAAAAATAATACCATTGGTTTCGCCATCAATCTTACCGAACTCATTGGTGCAGGGAATTATAAATTAGGATTTCTTTATCGTGACAATGTAGAAAATCTTACGTTGGCTGATGTGAAACGTGTTGCGACAAAATATTTTAAAAATAACAACAGAACAATCGGCGTTTTCCGTCCGTCTCCGAATGAAGAGCGCGTATTTCCTGCAGAATTCAGAGATGAAGCGGTGGCTTCTTTAGTGAAAGATTATAAAGGAAAAGCAGCCGAAAAAGAAGTAGCTCCGTTTGAAGCATCCATTGCAAACCTTAAGAAAAATCTTACCGAAGGTACACTTTCAAACGGAATGAAGTACGGCTTGGTAAACAAAGAGCTGAAAGGAGAAAAAGTACAGGGTAGTTTCCGTTTCAGAATCGGGAATGAAAAAGATTTGGCCGGAAAATCCTCCGTTCTGGATGTCACCTCATCACTTCTAAAAGCCGGAACAAAAACCAGAACCAAAGAACAGATTCAGGATCAGCTTGATCAGATGAAATCTTCTGTAAACTTCTATACTTCAGGACAAAATCTTATTGTTCAGCTTTCTACCTACAAACAGTATTACCCTAAAGTGATGGAAATTGTTCAGGACATTCTGGCAAATTCCACTTTCCCGGAAACAGAACTTACCAAAACGATTGCCGAAACCAATACGTATCTTGAAGGGCAGTTGAAAGATCCTCAGGCAATTGCGTCCAATACGTTAACAAGAACTGCATCTCCTTATCCGAAAACATCTATTTTCTATACTCCGACTCTGGAAGAAGAAATTGCCGGAAACAAAAAAGTAACCAGAGATCAGGTTGTGGATGCGTATAAAAATTTATTAGGCGCATCTTCAGGAGTTGGAACATTAATCGGAAATCTGGATCCTAAAGTTGCCGCAGATGGTCTTGAAAAAGCATTTGGAAAATTCACCGCAAAATCCCAATTTATTGAAGTTAAACCCACTTATTTCGATACCAAAAAACTGGATGATAAAATCCTTACACCGGATAAAGAAAATGCAGTAGCACTGGGAACATCAAGTTTTAAAATGGATCAGAACAGCGCAGAATATCCTGCTTTGGTTCTGGCAAATGAAATTCTCGGACAGGGAGGATTCCTTTCTGCAAGACTACCGATGAGATTGAGAGAAAAAGAAGGAATTTCTTATGGTGTAGGATCATACCTAAATGTACCGATGACCAATGATGTTGCTTCTTGGAATTATTATGCATTCCTGAATCCAACCAAAAGAGATGCTGTGGAAGCAGCAGTAAAAGATGAGGTGAGCAAAGCCGTAAAAGACGGATTCACTCAGGAAGAATTGGATACCAACAAAAAAAGTTATGCAAACGAACGTACGACTGGTTTAGGTTTCGACAATACTTTGATTAATCTGGTAAACAATAAATTGCTGTTTAATGTTCCGTTGGAAAGATATGATGAACTGAACACCAAAGTTCAGGCACTGAAACTTTCCGAAGTAAATGCCGCTTTGAGAAAATATATTTCTTTGGACAGAGTAACTTCTGTGTATGCAGGAGATTTCAATAAGAAATAATTTTTTTTAATTCTATAAAATAATCGCCGAAGATGATCTCTTCGGCGATTTTTATTGTCCACTAAAAGTTGCTGTTTGTTCTTAATTAAGCATAATCAGAAAACATAGAATCTGGCTATTCATCAAAATTCTGGTTAATTAATTCCCAGCAGTTCAACCTCAAAAATCAAGGTCGAATTCGGGCCGATTTCTTTGCTGATCTGTTGATCTCCATACGCCAAATCAGGGGGAATGGTAAAACGGTATTTGCTTCCGATATTCATTAATTGTACGCCTTCTGTCCAGCCGGAAATTACTCTGTTTAGCGGGAAACTTGCGGGCGTTCCTCTGTTTACAGAGCTGTCGAAAACTTCACCTTTAATCGTGGTTCCGTGATAATGGCATTTTACAGTATCGTCTGCTTTCGGTTTTTCACCATTTCCTTCCGTCAGGATTTCGTATTGTAAACCGCTTGGTAAGGTTGTTACTCCTTCTTTTTTTGCGTTTTCTTCCCGAAAAGTTTTTCCTTCAGCTAAATTTTTAGCGGCGGCTTCCTGTTTTCTTTTGAATAATAAATCTGCAATTCCCATTGTTTATTTCAATTTTGATTTCAAAGATAAGTAAAGTTCTCAAAGGTTCTCATTTTAAAAAAACGAAATAAGAAGGGGAATCAACCGGAATTTATTTACATACCGTTCATTTTCAAATATTGAATTTTTTATACCTTTAGAAAATCTAAAAATTCATACCATGAAAAAATTTTTTGTACTTATTGCCATGCTTTGTATCGGTCTTTTTCAGGCGCAAATTCTTGGTGCATTAAAAGATCAGTTGGGGAAAGTCGGCAAAGACAAAGCTGTAGATTTACTTGGAAGTCAGGTGATGAACGCAATTACCACAGAAGCCATTACCACAAATTTTAAAGATTGCGATACGAAGAATATTAAAGGAACTGATTTTGCAAAAGGGCAGCATTTCACTTCCCTTTGCAGCACCGATTTTACTGCAGAAGGATACATTCTGAAGCCCGGATATTATGAGATTGATGTGAAAAGTTTTTGTTTGAAAGCGGGCACTTATGCACCAAGCAAAGGAGATGGATATCTTTATGCTCCGCTAAAAGGACCACGCGAAGAAATTATTGATGCACTCATCAAAAACTGGTACAAAAATCAGGATATAGAGCAGTCCAAACTTCAGATGTTGATTTGGGCGATTATTGCCAAAACAAAATTCAAAGATCTGGATATCAGTACGCAAGCAGTTGCCACAAAATTGCTGACCAAAAAACAACTTCTTTCATTAACCAAAATGGGGCTGGATTTTATTCCGTCTTCGGCGATGGACAAAGCAAAAAGCTCACTTCCTTCATCGGTTCAAAAGGTTTTGGATGCGGAAAATAATATTCGCAGTTTTTTTTCAACTTCCGGCGGATCGTATTCTGAGATTGAAGAAATTGCCATACTCGCCGGCATTAATCCCGAAAAATCATCCATCGAATACGGAACTTGGGGGCTTCATCCCGCTGGTTTCTGGATTTCGTATCAGCCCAGTGGTTACACCCAAATGAAAATCCGGATTTACGTTCCCGATAGTCTTGCAGAAGTAAAATATATTCCTTCTGAAGATGTTGCGGTTCCTGCGAATACGGGAAGCCAGCGTTTGATGGTTTCCGATGTTTTGAACTGTAAATAAATTTTATTTTTCCTCGTGCTTTATTTTGGAGGAAGTTTGTGCGTTTGCAGTTTCGATTTGGTCGGTTGCTGCTTTCATTTCAAGGTGAGGTTTGAAAAAAGAATTTTTCCCTTTCGTTTCGTCGGCGATATTGGAAAGAATAATCAAAGAAGTTCTGGTTTCAGGATAATACACATTTAAAGAGGGTGAGCCTTTCACATAACCACTGTGAAAATAGGATTTTGGTATCCCCGGAAAAATCATAATTCCGGAAGCATAGCCCATTTTTCCAAATATTGGATGCTCCCTATCAATGTTTTTAGAAATGAATTTTTGGAAAGATTCCTGATTCAAAATTTTCCCGTTGTACAGCCACTGATTCCAGCGATGAAGATCCGAAACCGTAGATAAAATTCCTCCTGCTGCATTGCTGATGGATTTTGCAGCCAGGCGTTTCGGCATATTTTCCACTTTTTGAAAATGGGTGGCATTTCCTGTGAAAGCAGAAGCAAAATTTTTTCCTTCAAAAATATCGGCAGTGGACGAATGCTTCATTCCTACTTTTTTGAAAAGTTCTTTTGCATTTTCAATGTAAGATTTTCCGGATGCTTTTTCGATAATTTTTCCTAAAAAATAATAACCTTTATTGGAATAATTGAATCCGCTTCCGGGTTTAAAACTCAGTCCGTCTCCAAAATCATTAATTCCAGACGTATGATTCATGAGTTGATGAATGGTGATGTTTTTCTTTTCAGCACTGCTGAATTCATCCAGAAACCGGAATGCAGGATCTTCAATATTGAGTTTTTTCTGCTCTTCCAAAAGCAAAATTAAAACTGATGTAAACTGTTTGCTAATGGAACCTATCGCAAAAACTGTAGATGAATCGATGATGGATTTGCTGCTGAAATCGGCAAAACCTTCATTCTTTCCTGCCAGCAAAACCGAATCCTGAAATACCGCGATACTTCCGTTAAAATGATATTTTTTAAAAACCGAATCAATTGTATTCCGATACAGATTCTGGCGAAATGTAAAAACGGCATCTTCCGGAGTTTCAATTTTGGGAGTTTCGGGATTTTCCGGAGTTTTTTTGCAGGAAGTCAACAAGCACAGAAAACACAGAATTGTTAATACCTGAAAGGTTTTAAACCGTAAAAAAGCAAATAGAGTAAAAATGTTCAAAGGAAAAAGTTTTGGGATTTGGAAGAAGATCTGTTGAAGATTTATTTTCTGAAGTTTGAATGTTGATAATTTTTCACCACGAAACGCAGTCCGGTTTCCAGGATACACCCCATGCTTTCGCATTTTGAAAAAAGAACATTATAGGTGAGTTTTCGTAATGCTGTACGAAGTTCAATCACATTTTCCGGAGTGGAAATCTGATCTTTTTTCATAATATTCAGCAGGTATTGTAATCGCTGCTGGCTGGCCAAAGCGCGTTTGGAAATGGCAGAACGGACTTCCTTGCGGTATTGTTCAACAGAATTGGGTTTTAGTTTTTCGTGTACCAGCTGAACCATCCGTTCGTTTTCCTTGAAATATTGCGGAAGATAAATTTTCAGGTTGCCTTCATAGCTTTGCTGGTCGAAATCTATCGGACGAATACGATAGACCACCTGATCGAAATCGTGCGTGGGAATTACCACATAATTGTATGAGCGCATATCGCCCAAAAGCCCGATAAGGCAACGTTCGTTGAATTTTACGAATTCTTTTGCGATCTGCGATTTTTCCAGTTCAGAGCATTGTTCCAGATGTTCTTTAATGAAAACATCACCGGGAATTCCCAGAATGTGTTCTTCGATTAAAGTGTCTTCATGAAGCAAAAAATTAATTCGGTTAAAAGACAAAATATCCTCCAGTTCCAGCCCGTAAATTCGTGAAGCATCTGCTTTTTTGATGTAAAAATTGGTATAATTATCATTCAGAATATTCCGTACACGAATTCTAAACGGTTTTGAATTCCCGAAAGTGCAAAAATGCACGGAATCTACCGTAAGAAAGGGAAGTACATCTTCATCACCATCAGAATGGAGCAGGGTGTATATTTTATTGAGGTTGGCTTCTATTTCTGCATGCTCAAATTCGGGATAATATACGCTGAGCCAAAGCGTATCGTTTCCCTCTTTATCCTCTACGGAAGTATAGCCGGAAAAACGCAGAAGGTCATCATAAAAAAAACGAATTCCGGTTAAACGGTTGTTTTTCTGAAGATATTCCATCAGTTCGTCTGTTACCGGGAAAATTGGTTTTCGGAATTCAATTTTTACGTCTTTCATCGTTTTGTGTGGTTAAAAGGAAATGGATTTTAATGCCAGCATGCTTATTCTGTTAAGATTGGAACAGCATTTAAAAGTAGTGATTATTCATAAAAAAATCCCTCAAAATTTGAGAGATTTTTCAAAATACAGATTCTTTTTTCAAAAAAATTTTAATTCACCGTTGTAAGATAAGAACTTACTGTAAATGTTGTGGTTGTGCCGCCGCTGTAGGTTCCATCGGTAATATAGCCATGATTGTCTGTTCCTCCGCTTATGGTTCCGTTTCGGTAAAGCGTGTAAGTTCCGTTTACAAAAGCCGGATCGGTAAATAAAAGTACTACATTATTGCTGTTTCCGCTTCCGTAGAAACTTGGCACTTTGTACATCAGGATGGTGTTTCCGGCAGCATTTTTAATATAGATATGTCTTCCCGCCTGTGTAGAAATTTTTACCGATTTTTGTGTCGAAATACTTGTCGGATTACTGGTGTTTCCGCCTGTTCCAACAATAATTCCGCCTGTAATTTTGAATGGATTATTATCGCAATCAAAACCTTCTTCCGGATTTCTTGCGCCGTTTGAAACAGTAAATCCTCCGTTTATGGTGAGTGTTCCGTTGCTGTCGATTCCGTCGTTTCCTTTCGCGGTACAATAGGTTTCTCCTCCATTGATGATGACTGCTGATGTGGCATTAATGGAATCATCCCAAGTGGAAATTTCAGTTTTACCGCCATTGATGGTTAATGTGGCTTTACTTTCCAGACCTTCACCGCCATCGGTAGTTTGTGTTCCGGTAATATTGAGCGTTCCGCTGTTTACGGTAAGATTTCCTTCTGCTTTGATGATTTTAGGATTGGCATAATCGGCATTCATTCCGGATCCGGAAACCAAAAATCTTGTTCCTGTGGTTTTTGCGGTTAAATTCAGCAAACTGTTATCTGCACCGGAATTTCCGATAATGACTTCTCCATCCGCAGAAACGGCTTTTCCTCCGGTTCCGGAACTGGTGAGATTCAATGTCCCGGCAAGAATTTTAGTATGGGTATCGCTTTTTATGCAGGTAGCGGTGTAGGAATCTATAACACCGGATTCGTTGGTATAGGTTGCTCCGTTTCCGGCTGTTGAAATCGTGATATTTCCGCCGTTTACAATGACTTCACCATCAGCAGAAATTCCTTTTCCTCCGGTTGCACCGGAAGTTAATGTTAAATTAAGAGTTCCATTATTAATGGTTACATTGGCATCGGATTTAATTGCAGTAGTATAAGAAGGATCGAATCCGCTTCCTGAAGTTTCTAAGACTACCGGTCCTGATAGATTTGCGGTTATTGATCCGTTGCTGATATTGATGTTTCCTTTTGCGCTAATGGCTTTTGATTGTGCTCCGGTTAAAGTGAGATTGATTGTCCCCCCGGAAATATCAATGGTGGAGGTTCCGGTTTTAATGGCTTTTACATCGGCTTCACTCAGATTTGCAGTAATGCTTCCTCCGGTAATGGTAACAGGCTGATCGCCTGCATCAACTGCATCTCCGGAAGCAATAATGTTCAGCGAACCATTGCTTTGTGCAAAACCTTCGGAATGAAAACCGTCGGAGGCAGCATTTGTAATGTTGATGCTTCCGTTTTGTACTTCAATATTTTTACTGGAATATAAAGCGTGCTTTTTAATTCCGGCAACATTTAAAGTTCCTGTGCCATTGAAAACAATTGGTCCTGCAGTTTGTAAAGTCCCATTTTTACTGCTGGAAGAACCGTCCGAAATGGTGTTGGTTGTTCCATTTGAAATCGTAAATGTATTGGTGAAATTACCGGTTGTTAAAATTGCAGCACCACTGGGATTGGTTAAATTTAAATTGTTGAGCACAAAAGTTGCCGGTGTATCTGTACTCATTGTAAGACTTCCGTTTGCGCTTGTTCCAAGTAAATTGTATTCAAGATTGCTGATTCCGGAAGTAGCAGTTACATTTACGGCTCCTGCGCTTGCTGTAATGGAAACGCCCTGTGAAGCATAAGGATTAATAATCGTGGCATCATCCGTTCCGTTATAAATAATGTAAATTTTATCTGCGGTTACAGAATTGTTGGAAAAAGTAAAACTGTCGATAAACGATTTTTGAATATTGAGCGAAGTCGCATTTCCATCTGTATTGAATTTGGAATAGCTGGAATTAAACGTAATACTGTCGATTTCGCTGATGCTTTTGGCGTACATTACGTTGTCAGAATTGTTTACCACAAGGGTTTGTGCATTCATCAGAACCGAAACGCTGATTAATGAAATCAATAAAGCGGTCTTTTTCATTTTTTTATCAGTTTAAAGGTTTGATTATTGGCTTTGATAAGGTAAACGCCGGAGTTCAATCTGCTGACATCAATATTCTGATCGGAACTGTATTGTCCGTTCAGCAATTGTTTTCCGTCTGTAGCATAAATGCTCACGTTTATTTTTTCACCTTTCAGAGATTTGATACGGATATAATCGTTGCTCGGATTTGGATAAAGAATGTAATACAAATCTTTTCCCGAAACATTCTGCACGCCAAGTACCGAATTGTCGAACACAATTTTTTGAATAATGTTTACGGGAATACTGGTCGCCGTTGTACTGGCGTCGGGTTCAATCATCAGGTTGGCTCCGGAGAAATATAACTTTCCGGAATCCTGCACGGCAAATCCCTGTTCTGTTCCATCGTAATAGGTGATTTTCAAGCCGGTTTGTGCTAACGAGAGTACCGACAAAAAAAGGAACAAAATCAGAAATTTTCTATTTTCAAAAGAAAAATTTTTCATATAAAATAAAGTTTTAACTACTAAACTATAAAAAACAAAGCATTTGAAAAAAATATCTCGACGTTTACATGGATTTTATCGACGTATGGTTTTTGTATGAAATTACAGTTCAGAAAGAAAACTTAGGGAAAGACTGAAAAAAAATCATTTTACAAGAATCACAGTAGATCTTCATGCTAATTTCAATATTGGTTTAATGTCCAAAAAACCACCACTCTTGTCATGCTGAAAAGCATCTCTACAAAGAAAACTTGGACTGAAAGAGATTGCTTCGTCGCTTCGTTGCACTACATTCCTCGCAATGACAAACGTTGTAATTAAAGGTTTCTGTATATTTATTAGTTCGGGAAAAACCATGTGATTTCTATTGATTTTTAGAGGATACTGAGATTTAGCATATTAACATTTAATCTTTTTGTGACTTCGATGAGGTCATATTTTTATAGAAATTCCTAATGTTCAAATGGGATTCGACCCCGAAGGGGTCGAACAATTCAACAATAATTTTATTCTTCTATAAAAATTTGAATCCTTCGGATTCTTATCATCACGATTAACCAATATTTTTGTATGGTTCTCAAATTTTGCTACTGATTGGAAACTTTATGAAGATAATTTGCAATTTTTATAAAAAGATAGCGCACCTTCGGCGCGCCCTTATCTTTTTTTAAACTTTCTATATAGATTACATTAGAAGGAATACTTTTTTATCACAATTACATATTCCGCCTGTATTTTCCGCCCACTTCAAAAAGTGCATTGGTAATTTGTCCGAGTGAACAGTATTTTACGGCTTCCATTAAAACTTCAAATAGATTTTCCTGATTGATGGCAGAAAGTTGGAGTTTTTGAAGCCATTCTTCGGATTTTCCTTCGTTGGCTTTCTGGAAGTTTTCAAGATTTTTGATTTGCTGCTGTTTTTCTTCTTCGGTGGAACGAATGACTTCTCCCGGTAAAACAGTTGGTGAACCATCTTTTCCGAGAAATGTATTTACGCCGATAATCGGGTATTCTCCCGTATGTTTCAGCCATTCGTAATGCATGGATTCTTCCTGAATTTTGGAGCGTTGATACATGGTTTCCATGGCACCGAGAACGCCGCCTCTTTCGGTAATTCTGTCGAATTCTGCATACACTGCTTCTTCCACCAGATCTGTTAATTCTTCAATGATAAACGAACCTTGCAGTGGATTTTCATTTTTAGCCAAGCCTAATTCTTTATTGATAATCAGCTGAATGGCCATTGCTCTTCGCACTGATTCTTCGGTTGGTGTTGTAATCGCTTCATCATAAGCATTGGTGTGAAGGGAATTACAGTTATCGTAAATCGCATACAAGGCTTGAAGTGTGGTTCTGATGTCGTTGAAATCAATTTCCTGTGCGTGAAGCGATCTTCCCGAAGTCTGAATGTGATATTTCAGCATCTGGCTTCTTTCATTTCCACCGTATTTGAATTTCATGGCTTTTGCCCAGATTCTTCTGGCAACGCGCCCGATTACGGCATATTCCGGATCGATTCCGTTGGAGAAAAAGAAGGATAAATTCGGTGCAAAATCATTGATGTCCATTCCTCTCGACAGATAATATTCCACATAAGTGAAACCGTTTGCCAAGGTAAATGCCAGTTGGGAAATAGGATTAGCCCCGGCTTCCGCAATGTGATATCCGGAAATGGAAACGGAGTAGAAGTTCCGTACTTTATGTTCAATAAAATACTGCTGAACATCCCCCATTAATCTCAATGCAAAATCGGTGGAAAAAATACATGTATTTTGCGCCTGATCTTCTTTTA
This sequence comes from Bergeyella sp., assembly GCA_031987605.1. GTDB lineage: Bacteria > Bacteroidota > Bacteroidia > Flavobacteriales > Weeksellaceae > JAFAGO01. The sequence continues at coordinate 402,701 of DALZZF010000001.1, forward strand.
AAATATCCGCTTGAACAGTTCCGCGAACTGTCGCAATAGTTTCGGCTTTTATTTTATTATAAGTGTCTGCGTCCAGAACTTCATTACCGGAAATACCGAGAAGCATTAATCCCAAACCATTATTGGATGGCGGAAGTTCGCCGTTGTAATGTGGTCTTTGCAAACCTTTATCATCAAATTTCCGTTTCAAAACATCTTCTACCTTATTTTCCAGACCGTTTTCTTTGATGTATTTTTCCACATTCTGATCGGTGGCGGCGTTCATAAAGAAAGCGAGAATCATCGGAGCAGGACCATTAATCGTCATGGAAACGGAAGTCAGCGCATTTACCAGATCAAACCCGGAATAGAGTTTTTTTGCATCGTCAACGGTGGCAATGGAAACTCCGGCATTTCCGATTTTCCCGTAAATATCGGGTGGAAAAGCAGGATCCTGACCGTAAAGTGTAACGGAATCAAACGCGGTTGACAAACGTTTTGCCGGCATTTCCGCAGAAACATAATGGAATCTTCGGTTGGTTCTTTCCGGTCCGCCTTCTCCGGCAAACATTCTGGTCGGATCTTCCCCGGTTCTTTTGAACGGATAAATTCCCGCTGTGTACGGAAACTGTCCCGGAACATTTTCCTGACCTTTCCACCGGATCAAATCGCCCCAATCCTGAAATTTCGGCAAAGCGATTTTCGGAATTTTTAAATGAGATAAACTTTCGTATTTGGTTTCTACCTTAATTTCTTTTCCGCGAACGAGATAGGTGAAAGTATCTTCCTTCATTTCTTCTTTAAAATGTTTCCAGCCCTGAAGAAATAAGATGTTTTCATCTGAAAGTTCTTTTTTTGCTTTCAGATATACCTTTTCTAATGTATTGGTGGTATGTTCATCATTTGAAATCAAGGCTTTAGAACCTTCCAGAACATACATTTTTTTGGCAGTGATGGCTTGTTCTTCTACCGTTTTATCGTAATGATGATTGTTTTCAACGATTTCGGAAAGATAGCGGACTCTTTTTGGCGGAATAATGGTGGAATCCTCAGAAACGTTGTGTTCTTCATATTCGCTTAAATGAATATCCGGAAACTTATGGTTCACTTTTTCTATTAAAGTGTTGTATAGTTCCGTGGTTCCCCAATCGTTGAACTGGCTGGCTTTTGTGGAAAATACCGGCATTTTATCCAAAGATTCTTCAAACAGAAGATGGTTGCGCTGATATTGTTTTCTTACTGCCTGAAGCGCATCCAAAGCACCACGTTTGTCGGATTTGTTTAAAGCGATGAGGTCGGCATAATCCAGCATATCGATTTTTTCCAACTGTGTGGAAGCCCCATATTCCGGAGTCATAACGTACATTGAAATATCGGCAATTTCTGAAATTTCCGAACCGCTTTGCCCAATTCCGGAAGTTTCCAGAATAATGATGTCGGGATGTGCCAGTTTCAAAACATTCAATGCGGAATGAATATAGGGCGAAACGGAAACATTGTTTTCGCGGGTTGCCATGGAACGCATATACACACGTTTGTCGTTGATGGAATTCATACGGATTCTGTCGCCCAAAAGTGCACCTCCGGTTTTCTTTTTGGAAGGATCTACAGAAATAATCGCAATGTTTTTATGAGGATTGGATCTTAAAAAACGCCGCACCAGTTCGTCGGTTAAAGAGGATTTTCCTGCTCCACCGGTTCCCGTAATTCCGATAATCGGGATGGTTGAGTTTTGGGATTTTTGATCGATGGCTTTTACTAATTCGGGTTTTTCATCGGAGAAGTTTTCTATAGCAGAAATAACTTCGGCAATGGTTTTCGGATCTTGAAAAGAGATTTTATCCAAATCTTCAATATCAATATTTTTCCCGGTAGCAAAATCTGAGTTTTTTACCAGATCATCAATCATGCCCTGAAGTCCCATTTCCCGACCGTCGTCCGGAGAATAAATCCGGTTGATGCCATACTCCATTAAATCTTTTATTTCTTCCGGAAGAATGACACCGCCGCCGCCGCCAAAAATTTGAATTTCCGGCTTGCCTTTTTCGCGGAGCAAATCATAAACGTATTTGAAATATTCGTTGTGACCGCCCTGATACGAGGTCAGCGCAATTGCATTTGCATCTTCCTGAACAGCGGTATTCACCACTTCTTCCGCAGATTTGTCGTGACCGAGATGAATGACTTCACAACCTGTTCCCTGGATCATTCGCCGCATGATATTGATGGAAGCATCATGCCCGTCAAACAATGATGCCGCGGTTACAATGCGGACTTTATTGGTGGGAGTATACTTTAGATTTTCGTTTTTTTTAGGACTTGCTTCAACCATTGGGATGTAAGTTTTTCTGTATTAAAAAATAATAATGGTTTTCAATGTATTATTTCAAAGTTTTTAAAAGAGAATTTTGTGTTCTAAAAATACTAAATAAATTTTGATCTGTATTTTGATTTTATATTTTTATAATTTAGTTGATATTATAGCTTGTATGCATTTGTATTTCAGTGTTTTAATGCATTTGTTTTTTTATGATTTACAAATTATTCCGTAATGTGAGAATGATTTATTTGAAGTCATTCTCTAACTCCATAGTCAATTTTGTATTCTATATTGTTATTCGATATGATAAAAAATTTGTTCATATCATACTTTGAGCATCATTTTTCAAGATTTCAGGTATGCTGAAATTTTTAACAGTTTCTAAACTTTCTTATCTTGCGTGAGATTTCAGAAGGGAAGAGCTTTCAAGAAATAAAAGAGAATTAAGCGGAAAATAAAATGAAAAAAGCAATACTATTTTTATTAGGAGGAACGGTGGTAAGTTTTCTTGCCCAATATTTTTTTCTAAGAAGTTCGGGTTGGGAATTGGATTTATATTATGGATTTGCTTTCGGTTTGGGTTGGGCACTTGCTTATTTTGTGGACCGTCCGGAATGGTCGCTGGTAAAAAAAATGGGATTGTCTTTCGTGGGCGTTATTCTGCTTGTAGTGGTGGGAAGTTTGATTTTCAGTTTGGAATTTGCCATTCCTTCCATCATTAAATTTTCTACGGTTTTTGTGGCGTACTATCTGATTGCGAGTTTTAGACCGAGCAAATCATTAAGACAATAAAAAAGGATTAAGAAATAATCCTTAATCCAAATACATTTGTCATCATTTGTGGTTTGACCAACTGGTGTATACAATGTTTGTGCCAAAATTATCTTTTTGAGAAAAAGAGAAATTTTTAATGAATAAACTTTATCGTTTTCCGGTTTAACTGAAATAATACTTTATTAATCCAAAAATATTTTCTACCTTTGCACACCCTTATTGGGAAAATTATGTTTAATCGTTAAACTTATCAGTGTGAATACATTAAGTTACAAAACAATTTCAGCGAACAAAGCTACTGCAAATAAAGAATGGGTTGTGGTAGACGCTGAAGGTCAACCATTAGGTAGATTAGCTTCTACGGTTGCAAAGATTTTGAGAGGTAAGCACAAAACAAATTTTACGCCGCATGCAGATTGTGGAGATAACGTAATTGTTTTGAATGCTGGGAAAGTAACCCTTTCCGGAAACAAGTGGGCAGACAAGACTTATATTTGGCATACCGGTTATCCTGGTGGACAAAAGTCGCAAACTGCTGAAGAGCTTTTGAAAAAAGATCCATTAAAAGTGTTGGAAAAATCTGTAAAAGGAATGCTTCCAAAAAACAAATTAGGATCAGCATTGTTCAGAAACCTTTATCTATATGAAGGAACAGAGCATAAGCATGAAGCTCAGCAGCCAAAAGTAATCAACGTTAACGAATTCAAATAAGAAGTATGTCTACAGTTCACAAAATCGGAAGAAGAAAAACTTCAGTAGCAAGAGTTTACGTAAAACCAGGTTCTGGGAATATTACCGTAAACGGAAAATCTGCGAATGAATATTTTTCAACAGATGTTATGGTTTATAAATTGAACCAACCTTTTGCCCTAACTGAAACAGCAGGACAGTACGATGTTACTGTAAACGTTTTTGGAGGTGGAAATACAGGACAAGCTGAAGCAATCAGATTGGGTATTTCAAGAGCACTTTGCGAAATCAATGCGGAATTCAGACTGGCTTTGAAACCAGCAGGTTTACTAACCAGAGATGCAAGAATGGTGGAAAGAAAGAAACCAGGACAGAAGAAAGCAAGAAAGAGATTCCAATTCTCAAAACGTTAATATTTGCCATCGGCTTTCGGCGATTAGCGGTTTGCCTTTTCAAATATTGATGAAATTTTTATTAAAATTTTTTACGCTTAAGCTGAAAGCAGATTGCAGATAGCTGAAAACATTAACACCAAAATTGCCCGTTATGTTTAGCATCCAAACTCTACTCCCATCTAAAGTAAAGTTGATTGCTTAAAAAGCGGAAAGTAAACTAACAACAACAAAAACATGGCAAAAGTAAATGTAAAAGACCTTTTAGAGGCAGGTGTACATTTCGGTCACATGACCAGAAAATGGAATCCGAATATGGCTCCATATATTTTCATGGAGAAAAATGGTATTCACATTATTGATTTACATAAAACAGCAGTAAAATTGGAAGAAGCATGCAGTGCTTTGGAAAAAATTACTTCTGCAGGCAAAAAAGTTCTTTTTGTAGCAACTAAAAAGCAAGCGAAAGAAATCGTTGCAAAACATGCTTCGGAACTGAATATGCCTTATATTACTGAAAGATGGCCTGGAGGAATGCTAACAAATTTTGTTACCATCCGTAAAGCGGTGAAGAAAATGAACGCGATCGACAAAATGAAAAAAGACGGTACGTTCGAAACTTTATCTAAAAAAGAAAGACTTCAGGTAGATCGCCAGAGAGCAAACCTTGAGAAAAACTTAGGTTCAATTGCCGACATGGTACGTCTTCCTTCTGCTCTTTTCGTAGTAGATATTTTGAGCGAGCATATCGCGGTAACGGAAGCAAAAAAATTAGGAATTCCTGTTTTTGCAATCGTAGATACCAACTCTGATCCAAGAAAAGTGGATTATGTAATCCCTGGAAACGACGATGCTTCAAAATCAATCGACATGATTCTTTCTATCGTTTCTGAAGCGATTAAAGAAGGGCAGTCTCAAAGAAAAGCAGATAAAGAAAAATCAAAAGAAGAAGGCGAAAAAGTAACTGCTGATGCAGACAAAGACTTTGATGCTGAATAATTGAAATTTCTTTAAGAATAAAATTCAGGCGCGACCAAAGGTCGCGCCTGAATTTTTGTATAATTCCAGTTTATTACAAAGGTTTGTCTTTTTTATGAACGGGGTTATTTAAAATAATCATCGTATTTTGGATGATATTTTTATAAGAAGAGTAGGGTGTACGGCAAACATTAGTGGAAACATTATAATCTCCTTTATTAATCAAAATAGAGGATTCTTTATGAGCAGGTACAGCTAATGTATAAGCGTTTTCTCCATTCATGCGGAACACAAAATCGCAATCCGAGTCATTTCGGATCAGCACAATAGTTTCTTTGGTATTTTTTTCCTGATTAAAAAGCGAATTCAGAATTCCTACTGACTTTTTCTGATGTTCTTCTGGAGTGATTTTCATCAATTTTTCAAATTCTTCCTTTTCAGCATTATTCAGATTTTCAGATATTGATTTTTCGGGAATCACCATGTTGAGGGGGCGTGCTGCCATTGGTTTTGCAGAATTTCTGCCTTTTGTCCATGCTTCATTTTTCAATTTTACCAAACGTTTTTTCAGTATAGAATTTCGGGGATCATCCGGATGTGAACTTTTCAAAAAAGTTTCAATTTCCTCCATATTCTGGCTGTAAATAATTTCCTTGCTTTTGTCTTTTTTGAACAGTTGTGAATGTGCAAGTGTAGAAAACGAAAATGAAAATAAGAGCAATAATTTTAACATTGAAACCTGATGCATTATGAAATTCTGAACTTTATATAGGTAATGGTTTTTCCTTTAGAAGAAAAAAGTTCTTCGTAATAGGTTTTAATTTCTCTTAAAAGTGGCGTGTTGGCTTCGTATTCCGGTGCTCCGTAAATATCGTGGTGTGCAGTAATGATTTCGTATCCAGAACCTTGCAGTAATCCCAATGTATACCCATGCAAAAATTCCGAATCGGTTTTCAGATGGATGATTCCTCCGGGTTTCAGGATTTTTTTATAGCGTTCCAGGAAATCAGGATGCGTTAAGCGATGTTTGGTTCTGCGGTATTTAATTTGAGGATCAGGAAATGTAATCCAGATTTCATCCACTTCATTTTCATCAAAAAAACAGTCAATCAGTTCAATTTGGGTACGCAGAAAAGCAACATTTGAAATTCCTTTTTCTATGGCTTCTTTGGCACCGAACCAAAACCGAGCTCCTTTGATATCAATCCCGATAAAGTTTTTCTCGGGAAATGCTTTTGCCAGTCCAACCGTATATTCCCCTTTTCCACAGCCCAGTTCCAAAACAATGGGATTGTTATTTTTAAAAATTTCTTCGCGCCATTTGCCTTTTAAATTAAATCCGGAGAGAGCTTCTTCGCGTGTTGGCTGAATGACGTTGGTTAATGATTTGTTTTCCTCAAATCTGGCTAATTTATTTTTGCCCATAAAAAATATACTTCGGAAGTAAAAGAGTTATTTTGATTGATTTTTATTTGTTTTCCGGATTTGAAAGGCTCACCATTAAAGCTTTTTGTATGGTTTTCTGGGAAGCATATTGCGCACCACATACCAAACTGGTAAAGAGATAATCTCCTTTTGCAATTACAACCGAATTTTCCTTTTTAGAGGGAATGGCAAGGCGATAATTATTATTAGCAACACCTTCCATTCTCATAATAATATCACAATCGGAGTCATTACGCACCATTACAATACTTTCTTTGCTCATCGGATCATTGTCGAAAAGGGAAGTGAGGATTTTTGCTGTTTTTTGTTTGTGCTCCATTGGCGAAATATTCATCAGCATTTGAAATTCATCGGCTTCAGGATTAGCATATCCCGCTGCGAGACCGCTATTTGCCATGGTAATTTTTCCACTATACGAATCGGCATCTTGATTTTGATAGGATGATGTTTTGTCATTTTTTGCCACTCTTCGGTTGGCTTCATCCATTTCTTTTTTATAGTAGGCAATTTGTTTTTGGCGAATGATTTCATTCATTTCATCAAAACCGATTTTTGTGGAAGGACGTCTTTTCAGCATTGCAATCATTTCCTGCATTTCTTTTACACGCTGATCTGCAGGATGTGCTTTTTCGATATAATTTTTCATCATCTGCATGACTTTCGGTTTGAGAACGGATCTTCGTGGATCGTCAGGATGTGCATCTCTGAGAAAAGCATTGATTTCATAAATATTAGTGCTTTTTAAGATGTTTTTATAGTCCTTCATCTTGGATTGAGCAGGAAACGTAGAAAAGAAAAAAAGTCCAAAGAAGAAAAGTAATGCCCTCATTTTACCTATCGTGGTTAAATATTGAAAATAGTTTTTCGAAGTAAATAAAAGTTATTAACATTAACTAAACGCAAATATACTGACTTTTATTTTGATGTTGAAAGCATAATTAAATTGAAAAACAGACTCAATAAACAAGTTCTTAAAGAACAAAATTGTGAATCATTTAATTTTTTATTGGATAGATTCCAAAAGAGAAGAATTTTTAAGTCTTTTTTGGTAAATAGGAACGTATTTTTCAATATGAAAAGCAACGGCATTATAATTATTGTTTTCGATATAAGGGGAAAGATTATCGGAACTGTAAATAAATTGAAGAAAGTTATCTATAAGGTTTTCCGGAATTTTCAAACTTGCAAAATACTCTTTTCCGTAAAAATCTTTGATGTTGGTAATATCAATGGTCATCTTTTCATATCGTTGAAGTCTTTCCTTTTTCTTTTTCTCCCCGGAAATCATATCGTAAATGCTGTCCAGACCAAAAGTAAGACCGCCATTGGCAAAACTGGCAACAGGAAGCTGAGTAGGAAGTCCGTCACCTTTTGGTTCGGGAAGTCCAAGTGCTTTTTTCAGGGCAAGTTCACGTTCTCCGGTTTTTAGTGCCAGAACGTCTCTTTTAAGATTTCCCGTAGGTTTACACCGGCTGATTATCACCTCCTGAATATCATAATACGCAATTTTCAGTTCAACAAAATTATTGGAACTGTCGAGTAAGGACTCGGTAATTTTTATATCTTTTCTGTCCGTAACGATGGAAGTAAAACGGATAACGTCGCCCACTTTTGCCTGAATTTTAAACTTTCCGAAAGGATCTACACGAACGGTTTTATATTCTTTCAGATTGGTAACATATATCTGATTCAGGTAGTAACTGGAGTGATCGCGGATAAAGATTTCTCCCTCATAACTCTGTGCTTTGAAAAGCACGAGTGTCAACAACAAAAAAAGCGCAAATAATCTCTTCATAATCTTGTGCAAAAGTAGATAAGTTTTTTTACTAAATCTTAGATTTAAGAATGGATTATGGGTTAAAGTTTGGTTAATTTTTTTCAGACAACCGTTAAAATACGTTATAAAAAATGCAGGAAATGAACTCCTGCATTTTAATCTTATTCTCTGTTTTTCACCAGTACCCAACCTTTGTTTTGGGTAACGAAGGTTGTTCCCGGATCTCGCCATTCCAGAACGTACCAGTAGGAAGAGGTTGGTACAGGTCTGCCCTGTGTTTTGCCGTCCCAGGTATAATTATTGGCTGTGGTTCCTGTGAAAATCAACGCGCCGTTGCGATCGTAAACCTTAAGTTTCACATCTTCTTTATAGGCAAGATCTGAATAGTTGAGGACATCATTTTTACCATCACCATTTGGTGTAATCACATTTAGGATACGAATAACGGTGAAATCTTGCGTTATAGCGGCACAATCATCTGCAGAAATTACATACGCTGTATTTTGTCCGTAAGGAGCATTGGTAAAGATATTTGAATCCTGATAATTGATTCCGTCAAGAGAATATCGATACGGAGGATTGCCTCCACTCGCATTGATGGTAACGGTTGTTCCCTGAATTTCCACGGAAGTGATCACAGGAAGATCCACTGCAGTAATTTTAATTTCCTGTCTGTACGTACAACGGTTGAAAGTAAGATCCACCCAATATTCTCCTATACCAACAGTAATCGGAGTGTCTATATCGCCTGTACTCCAGGTATAGGTATCGAATCCAGAACCAACATCGAGTGTAATTGTGGTGTCAGGACAAATTTCGGTATCGGCTTCAGCAAGAACATCTGATGCTTTTGGTATTTTAATGGTTATGGTTAATGTACCAATTGAGGTGCAAAGTCCATTTTTACTGAATCGGATATAGAAGGTTTTTGTTCCGGAAAATTCTGCCGGACTGGAAATTTCGTTGATATTCTGATGGGCATCGGATTGTGTTTCAAAGAAAGAAAGTTGAACAGCATTATCCCCGGTAAACATTGATTTGTATGACTGAAGATTAACGGATCTTATTCCATCAAATACATCTCCTTCGTCATCACAAATGGCATCAGGATAATTATTAGTAAGTAGCGGAACGGCATTGCCAAAACCAAAGTCAATGGTTCCGAAAACCGGTGGACAATGAGGCGAATCTACTCTTATATACAGTGTTGTAGGCGAACTGTAAGACCAGTTGTCTGGTAGATTATTGTTTCCGCCAGCATTCGCAAATTCCGGTGTGGTGTAATATCTTACTGTATACAGTTGCGCATTTGGAAGGATTACCGGTGTAACTTCAGTGGCTAAATTCACATTGATTATTCCGTCGAAATTTTCATCACAAAGCATTCCGTTGAATTTTGACGGATCCAGTTTTGCGATTGGATATCCCAATACTTTTACAATTTGATGATAGGTACAACCAAATTCATTGGTGAGATCTACCCAATAGGTTCCCGCTCCCACCGTAATGGTTGCGGAAGTTGCGCCTGTACTCCACAATATTCCCCCGCTAAATCCTGATCCTACATCCAAAGTAATCTGTTCATTTTCGCAAATAGTATATTCCGGTTGTAGTAGTGTTGAAGCAGTTGCTGGCTTCAGTTCAAGATTTAATGTTACCACCACATCACAAAATCCGGGTGCAGACAAACGCAGATAAAATGTGGTGTCGTCCGTGATCGTTTGATTTGCAGGAATATTTCCGGTATTACTTTGAGCATTCGGTAATGAGTTGAAATAACGTGCTGTAACTCCTGTAGCACTGGTAAAAAATGAAATATAATTTTGAAGATTTACGACTTCACTATTGTTCAAATCTTCATCGCAAACTTTTTGTGGATCTACAGGATTTGTAGCTAATATATTTGCAAAACCAAAATTAATCGGTTTGATGATAGCTGGGCAAAACGGTGAGTCTACTCTTATGTACAACGTGGTTGCGGTGTTGTAAGACCAATTGTCCGGAAGATTATTGGTTCCGCCGGCATTGGCGAAAGGAAGGCTTGTATAATACCTCACGGTATAATCTGCTGCATTTGTTAAAACAACAGCGGTTACATCGGTTGGTAAATTTACCTCAATGGTTCCGTCGAAATTTTCATCACAAAGCATTCCGTTAAATGCATCAATATTTAATTGTGCACCAGGAACTGAATGAATGATGAAATTATGTGTATAGGTACATCCGTCGGCATTGGTTACTTTTACCCAGTGCGAACCAGCCCCAAGATTTGTGGTTTGATTGGTGTCTCCGTTGTCCCATTCATAGCTGATATATCCGGATCCGGCATCAATCGGTAAAGTAGCGGTTTCACAAACAGAATATGAAATCTCTAGCGATGGAGGAGTAGGTTGTTTGAATGAAATGCTCAGTGTTCCTATAGCATCGCAGAAACCAGACAGGCTTAAGCGATAATAAATAATCCGGTCGCCTGTAATATTTTGGCTTGATGAAATAGGATTCAGATTATCTTCGGCATCTGAAATTGAATTATGATAGGTTGCAGTAACGCCAACGGTGTTATTAAAATCGCTAATGTAATCTGCCAAATTGATGGTTTCATTGCCATTTAAATCATCATCACAAACTTTAGCAGGAACCGTATCGTTTGAAAGAACCAGTTTTGATCCTGTTTTCAGCTGAATTTCTTTAATCGCAGGCGGACAATCATTCGCCGAATCCACACGAATCCAAATGCTGGTATTGGTGGTGAAACTGTAATTTCCGGTCAGATTATCGTTTCCGCCGGCAATTGCCTGAGGCTGAGTTTGGTAATATCTTACCGTAAAGTTTGCCGCATTCGGAACGACAACCGGCGTAATATCATCCAACTTTACAAAGAAAACACCATCAATCACCCCATCAATTTCATCATCGCAATGGGCTTTTGTGTATAATTCTGCATTGGCAACCGGAGACGGTTTAGCTTTCAGTTCTATTTTTGCAGAGGCTTCGCATCCGAAAGCATTGGTCATTTTTACATAAACAATACCGTCGGCAGAAGAATAATTCGTCCATTGGGCAGGAGGAATCGGCTGTGTGAATGCGGCATCCGTATAGAAAGTTTTCGTAATTCCCGACATCGAGGTTACGGGAGCTGCCGTAAGGTCATAAGTAGCAATTCCGTTGGTAGAACATTCCCGGAGAATAACATCCTGTTTTTCTATCTGATTCAGATTTATTGTTACTTCTGCAGTTTCGCAATCCGGAATAAGTCCGACTCCACAAAAAGTATATTTAAAAAAGTCTGTTCCGGTAGCATTTGGATTTGCGGTATACGTAATGGTTCCATCTGTTCCAATAACGATGGTTCCTTTTGTTGGCTGGGTATCGATTACTATTGATGAAGGATTCAGCGCTTGAGAACTTAATTCAAAAGTTGGTGTAATTGCTTTGGTGGAACATATTTCGTAAGTATAAGGAGTATAGTACACACAAGTTTGGAATTTAAAATCTCCTGTTTGTACTTCATCACAAGATCCCTGTTTAACTTTTACAGAATATATTCCTGCTTGTGTGGGCTGGTAGGTATATAAGTTATTAACTCCGGGAGCAGGTACATAATTTGTTCCTACTTTTATTAACCACTGATAAGAATCAAATCCTTCTGTTACCTCCAAAACGACGTCTGGCAGGCATTCTCCGGTTTGTTTGATGATAGCAGGAATAAAAGAAAACCCCGCAAAATATCCTCCATAACCTACGGCATCATCTCCTGCGGAAATCCCTGCTGTAACGGCATGAGTAGAAAATACGGCAATGTTTCCCGTAATATTCGGGATAGAATATGTAACCCAATTGTTGGTTCCGGTAACATTAAACGGACCGTTGGAAGAATTCAACGTCAATGAAGTTCCGTTTCTTTTGACATCAATTGTTGCGCCTTTTTCTGTAATGATGTTGAGTTTTGTAGGAACGTTTAAACTACCTCCGTTATTGGATAGATATTGATTTTCATTGATAAGACCGATTTCATCAATCTTCTTCGGCAGATAACAACTCAAAGGTGGAATATAATTGAGTCCTCCTGTTGCTAGTGCAGAACTGTTATTAGCTCCTGCCAAAAGTTGATAAACATAGATGTTTTTGTCATTGGTTTTGATGTGTAGATTATAATGACCAGAACCTTGTATTTTATATGCATCATTTTCCGTGATATAATATTGTCCCGCATTAATGGTTGCAGAAGGAGTTGTTGCACCATTCAGATAAATCTGTGTGTTGTTTTCAATAGCAACAATAATGGCTTTTTCCATTCCGGATACTGTAGTTCCGTTTCCTTTCATCAAAACAAATTCTTGCCCCAGTTTATCAATAGGAACACCTTGATCCATCAATATATCGGAGCTGTTTGTAGCTGTTGTTGCATATTGTCCGTTGAAGTTTCCGTTTGCTATGACAATTGGCTTATTCGAAACTATTTTTGCACCAATAAAAGTACCATTTCGGTTTTGGGTGTAATTTCCTGTTCCGTCTATAATATAAGATTGTCCTCTATTGAGTGTGAATGTAAAACTTGATCTTGTAACATTATCCGAAAATCTGACGTTATTTCCAAACTCATTGATGGTAACTGTCGTATTATCTTCTGTTGCCAACACACTCGTCATAAAGTTGAGAATTTCGTTGTTTGCTGTTATTGGAGCCATTACCGCACGAAATTCTGTTCCCAAAGCAGCACCCCCTTTTGAGGTTTGCATTTCTCCGTGATTAAATACAGAAAAACGTAAACTAGCAAAAAACGGTTTTTCTCCTTTTAGATAAATCCCTTTTGAAATAGGTTTAAACATATACATAAGTCCATCCACAGTAGAACCATATTGATCTTCGGGAGTTGTAATAATATGATGTCGGGGAATATCAAATTTTCCCGGATTATTTTTACTGATTGTTACAGAACCAATAATTACATTGTTGTTGTAAATATCAACTTTGAATGGAGTTGTGTCATCGGTGGACATATAAAGTCTTTGGAACTGATTGTAATTTCCCGTTCTGTCAACCATCGGCGCAAACCAATGTTCACGATCCAACTGTGCAAAAGCATTGAAATAGGCGGAAAATAGAAGAATAAACAGTAGTAGTTTTTTCATTTTGTATAGAATTCTACACAAATGTAATATTTATTTGCAGATATGCTAAAAATCACTACCGGTTTTTCACCAAAATCCAACCCGAATAATTTACTTTCAGGTTGGTTACCGGTTCTTCCCAATTCAGGATATACCAATACGTCCCGGAACTTACTGCACGCCCTTTTTCGGTTCCGTTCCAAATGTAATTTGATCCTTCTGAACGAAAAACTGTATTGCCAAACCGATTGATGATTCGGATCGAAACATTATTTTTAATGCGCAAATCACTGTAATCCAAAACGTCATTGTAACCGTCTCCATTCGGTGTTATCACATTGATGAGATTGATGATAAGAAATTCTGCCGTTACGGTATAGCAATCATCGGCAGATTTTACATAAACCGTATGCATTCCGCGTGGAACATTTGTAAAAATATTGGAAGACTGGAAGTTAATATTGTCTAACGAATATTCATAAGGTGCAGATCCCCCTTCTACAAAAACAGTAGCGGTGCTTCCGGATACTTCTACATGGCTGATGACAGGAATTTCGGAGGCGGTTACAGAAACCGAATGGTCGTAGTAACATCCGTTTGCACTATATAACCGTACCACATAATTTCCGACTGCAGCATTATAGATTTGCGCCTGAGCTTCATTTCCTTCTAAAATCGAAGTGGAGAGATCATCGGCATGAAACCATTGATAATACGTAAATCCGGAACCAGCATCCAGCACAGCTGTTGAATTGGGACAAGCCGATTCATTTCGCAATGTAGATGAGGTTTGAGGTTGAAGAATATGAAAAGTGATTTGTCCCACATTTCCACAAAAGCCTGAAGTTTCAATACGAAAGAAATAGGTTCTGTCGCTGTTGAAGATGACGGATGCTGATATAGGATTTGTGCTGTTTTTGGCGTTGACTTCGGTTTCATAATACGTTGCCGACAAATTGGGCAAGCCGGAAAATTCGGATAGATAATCTTCCAGATGAACTTCCACATTTCCATTCCGATCATTGTCGCAAATAGGTTTATCCGGAACAGGATTTAACGGAAGAATCGGATTGATGATAAAATGAACGGGCTTCACTGATCCTACACAATTTCCGTTTTGTGCACGAACAAACAACGTTTTATTGCTTGAAATGGGAAAAACATTCGGCAGAAAATTACTGTTTCCTATGGCAGCATCGGCAGGGTTTTCATAGTATTTTACAATGAAATCCTGATGGTAATTCGGTATGATTTGCGCATTATAATTTTGTAGTTGTATCTCCAGATTTCCATCCAGATTATCATCGCATACGGGAAATGTTTCTTCCTGAACAAGAGGTGTTGCCGTATATTCAATCCGGATTGAACCTTTCGATTTGCAGCCGGTAGATTCGGTAATTTCCACTTCATAAAAACCGGCTTCCTGAACCTGATAGGTTGCAGCATTTGCTCCCGGAATTTCATTTCCGTTCTGAAACCATCGATATGTTGCATCAGGTTTTGCAGCATTGAGAATAAGGCTATCGCCTTCACAAAGTGCATTTCCACTACTGATTAAGCGATCCTGCCCGAGATCATAATTTCCCACGAAACTTCCTGCTTTCAGAAAAACTGCGGAATCAAAACGCCCTACATCATCTCCATGATCGGCAATGACTAATTTTATATGATATTTTGTACCGATTTTTACATCGCTTTTTGCGGTAAGCGTTTTAGTTTGTCCGTTGAAATTGGTTGGACTTTCATCATCATTAAATCCTGAAAAATACAAAGAGTTGTTGCGTTCATTTATCGTGAGTGAAGTTACCGGAATCGACGTTCCCGGAACCAAAGCGATATTGGTGTATTTTTCTGCAGATCCTTCCTCTTTAATCAGAAAAGCAAATGCATCGGAATACCGTGTGTTTCCCTGTTGATATTCTTCAGAAAGAAACATATATTCAAAATTTACCTTATCCGTTTGCTTCGATATAAAATCGAATTCCAGACTGGTGGCATTAAGGATATTGTCGGTATTTAACCCTGCATCCCGAAGCATATCGATAAGATCCTGATCGCCCAGCCAATTTGGATCTGCAAACTCACTGTTATAATATTGTGTCTGGACATATGAATTTGGGCCAATTGCGGCAAGTGCACTTCCGGTGGAAAGAATAATTCCGTCTTCCATTTCAAAACCGCTGCCATTTCTGGTGAAATATCCCCAACTTGTATTGTCTCTGCCAAAATCGCGACCGTTGATCTGTACATTACTCACTTCAATACACGCAGAATTGGTGGTTCCAAAAAAAATATCTTTCACCAGTTGTTCCGGCGTATAGGTTTTGGTATCTACCTGAATGTACTGTGCATAAGCCATATTTACTCCTGCGACAACAAGAAAAAAAGAAAGAACAAAGGAATGTATTTTCCGGAACGGCATGTAAAAATTCTTTGGGACGGCAAAGATAAAACAGTAAACAGAATGAATCAAGAATAAATGCATAAAACTCAACGTTATGCATGGTTTGGTGGATGAAGATTTTATCAGAATGAAAATTTAACCGCACTCAAATGATATTTTCAATTTCTTAAAATACGAACCACAATGTTTGTTATTTCGTAGAAATTTAAATGCTTTTATCTTAAACTGGCTCTTAATAAAAATAAAAAATCCGGTCTGTTGAAATCAGCCGGATTTTGGTATAATTTTTTCGAGGTCATAAGATAAATATATACTCCATTTTTTACAAAAAGTCTTTAAACATGCAAAAGCAATGCTGTAAAGCTTTTAATATATGAAGTTAAGTTATAACCTCAATATTTTTTTTATCCTTTAAATTCACCCATTGCGATGAATTTTTCCTGTCTTTGTTCTTCCAGTTCTTTGCCGGAAAATTTGGAGAAGGCTTTTATATTCTGCAAAATCGAATCCTTCAAATTTTTGTAAGCAACCTGAGGATCGTAATGAGCACCGCCCAAAGGTTCTTCTATCACACCATCAATAAGTTTGTTTTTCAGCATATCTTTTGGGGTGAGTTTTAAGGCGTTTGCGGCATCTTCTTTATGTTCCCAGTTTCTCCAGAGAATGGAGGAGCAACTTTCGGGAGCAATTACAGAATACCACGTGTATTCCAGCATATATACTTTGTTTCCCACACCAATTCCCAATGCACCGCCACTTGCGCCTTCACCGATGATGTATGTGAGAACGGGCGTTTTCAGTTGCACCATTTCGTAAATATTTCTGGCAATGGCTTCTCCCTGTCCACGTTCTTCCGCTTCCAGACCGGGATAAGCACCCGGAGTATCCAAAAGGGTAATAATCGGGATATGGAATTTTTCGGCAAGCTGCATTAAACGAAGTGCTTTTCGGTATCCTTCCGGATTGGGCATTCCGAATCTTCTGTGTTGGCGTTCTTTGGTGGTTCTTCCTTTTTGGGTACCGATCAGCATCACGCGATTTCCATTGATTGTGGCCAAACCGCCTACCATTGCCGGATCATCGGCATAATTACGGTCTCCGTGAAGTTCCAGAAAACTTCCTTTATCTACCACACCTTCAATAAAATCCAGCGTATAAGGGCGATCCGGATGTCTTGAAAGCTGAACAATTTCCCAAGGGGAAAGGTTGCCGTAAATTTCTTTCTTCTTTGCGACAATTTTGTCTTCTAACTGGCTGCAGGTCGTTTTTACATCAACACCGCTTTCTTCGCCAAGAACAGAGCAGGTTTGGTATTGCTCCATTAAATCTTTTATGGGAAGTTCGAAACTTAAATATTCCATTTTTATAAATGAGTTAGGAAACCAAATGTAAGAAAAAAATCAGGATTTACTGAAATTTTTCTACTGCAGATTGTATTCTGGCAAGACTTTCGGATTTTCCCAGTATTTCCAGAATGTCGGGAACATCCGGCCCTTTTAGTTCTCCCACCAAAGAAAGGCGCAACGGCATCATTACTTTTCCCATTCCAAGACCTTTATCTTCGGCAAATGCATGAATTTCTTCTTTCAAGGTTGAGGAAGCAAAATCGGAAGTGCTCAGTTTTTCGGATAGTTCTTTTAAAACAGTTGCAGTTTCTTCATTCCAAGCCTTTTTAAGTGCTTTTTCGTCGTAGGTTTGCGGTGCCTGAAAAAAGAATTTTCCATTTTCGTAAATATCTTTTATAAAGGTAGCGCGCTCTTTCATCAATGAAATTATTTTCAGTAGTTTTTCATCAGAAACTTCTGATTGTGCCACTTCGTTTATCTTTTTTAAACCTAAAAGCAAGTCTTTATCCGATTTGGTCTGAAGATACTGATGGTTGAACCATTCTGCTTTTTCTTTACTGAAACGGGCTCCGGCTTTGTGCACTTTATGAAGATCAAATTCCTGAATCATTTCATCCATGGAAAGGATTTCTTTGTCATCTGCCGGACTCCAACCCAACAATGCAAGGAAATTGATAAACGCATCCGGAAAATAGCCTTCTTCGCGATATCCTTTGGAAACGGCTCCGGTTACAGGATCGGTAAAATTGAGCGGAAATACGGGAAAACCAAATTTATCACCATCTCTTTTGCTGAGTTTTCCATTGCCTTCTGGTTTCAGAATTAAGGAAAGATGCGCAAATTCCGGCGCTTCCCAACCCATGGCTTCGTATAATAAAATATGAAGTCCCATCGAAGGCAACCATTCTTCACCACGAATAACATGTGAAATTTTCATTTCATGGTCATCAATAATATTGGCGAAATGATAGGTGGGCATTCCGTCGTTTTTTACCAAAACTTTATCATCCAATGTATTGGTATTAACCGAAAATTTTCCGCGTACAATATCTTCCAGATTCAGGGTTCTGTCGAACGGCATTTTAAAACGAACCACATAAGGTGTTTTTTCCGCCAACAATTTTTGAACCTCTTCTTCTGAAAGGGAAACACTGTTTTTTAACCGAGAACGACTTTGAAAATTGTACGAAAAAACTTCGCCTTTGGCTTCGTATTCTGCCCGAACGGCATCCAGTTCTTCCGGTGTATCGAAGGCGATATAGGCGTAATCGGTTTTCAGGATTTCTTCAGTATATTTATCATAAATATCCCGGCGTTCACTTTGACGGTAAGGAGCGTATGGACCGCCTTTCAAAGGGCTTTCATCGGGAACAATCCCCACCCATTCCAAAGATTGGTTGATGTACTCTTCCGCACCTTCAACATATCGTGTAGTGTCGGTATCTTCTATTCTCAAAATAAAATCTCCGCCGTTGTGTTTGGCAAAAAGATAATCGTATAAAGCGGTTCGCACACCGCCCAGATGTAAAGCTCCCGTAGGACTTGGTGCAAAACGCACGCGTACTTTCTCCATTGTTTTCTGAATTTGAGTGCAAAATTACGAAATACAGCGCAGGTTTAAAGTTTTTTGAGAAGGTTATTTTTTAAGTAGAGCAATCCATTTTTCAAAAATATTTTCATCGTGAATAAGCTTTAATCTAAGAAAAGCCGCATTTGAAAGCTCTTCTCTTACTGTTTCATTTTCGATGAGGGTATTGATGTTTTCAGCCAGCTTTTTGGGATTGTTTTTTTCGGAAACTAAACCTGTAATCTGATGCTCAACCATATCTTTAATTCCACCATCGCTATTGGTAATGGCAACTGCATTTCGTTGGGCAATCGCCTCTGCAACCGCCATAGAAAAACCTTCGCAGTTAGAAGTGGAAACTGAAATTGCACTCTTCCGCAATTCCATATTCAAATCTTTGGAAAAACCGAAAAACTCCACATTGGACAAATTCTTTTCTTTAACAAAATTTTCCATTTTTGTTTTCAGACTTCCGGTTCCGAAAATTTTTAATTTCCAATCTGGATGTTTAGGAGCAACTTGTTCCCAAGTCTTCAGAATTAAGAATGCATTTTTATGTTTTCGCTCCAAACGGGAAACAAAAGTAACGGTTTTATATTTTGTGATATTTGTGGTAAAATTAAGATGAATCGGATTTCGGATAGTCGTAATATTCTTGGTGAAATCCTGATTTTTGAACAACTTCCTCAATTCATCGGCAATGCCATTGCTGACGCAAACAAAGCCGTATTTTGACTGCTGAATGAATTTTTTCAGTTTATTCTTCTTGAATGGAAAAAACAGTGATGCTACTATTTTTTTTAATGTATTCTTTTTTTCTGCATCCGAATATTTGGACAAATACGCATACGGCGAACCGTGATATTGCGGAATGGCACGCACTCCGTTTTCGGCAGCTGCCTTTAAAATACTTAAAGAAATGGTAAGATTATCTCCCTGAAAAATAAAATAGTCCGGCTGGTATTTTTTAAAATAATTATTGAATTTTGCGTAAAATTCCTTTTTCCCTTTTGGATTTAATACATGAATTGCCATTCTTTTATCATACTCAATCGCAGCATTTTGATTGGATTGGTAAAGAGAAACCAACTCGGAAACAGTATAGCCTTCTTCCAGAAAAAGATAAGACAGGTCGGACGTAACTTTTTCCACACCGCCGCCGTGTGTATAATCAATCACGAAAAAAGCTATTTTAGCCGTTTGCAAACTCATTTTTAATTTTTACGGAAGATAGGACAAAATTAGTACTTTTGTCGAAAATTTAATTATGGAGTCGTCTTTAATTATCGCTACATACAATTGGAAAGAGGCTCTTAATCTTGTGCTTTTAAGTGTTTTAGACCAAAGTGTTTTTCCCGGAGAAGTGATTGTCGCGGATGATGGTTCGAGGAATGATACCAAAGAACTGATTGAGGAATATCAGAAAAAATTCCCCGTCCCTTTACTCCATGTCTGGCATGAAGATACCGGTTTCCGTTTGTCCGAAATACGAAATAAAGCCATAAAAACAGCCAAAGGAGAATACCTGATTCAGGTGGATGGAGATGTGATTTTGCATCGTAATTTCATTAAAGATCATTTGCGATTTGCTCAAAAGGATTGTTTTGTTACCGGTTCCCGTGTGTTATTGCAGGAAGACTTTTCCAAAAAAGTGCTTCAGGAAAAGAGAATCCGTTTTTCCTGTTTTACAAAAGGGATCAAAAATCGTTTCAATGCGATTTATTTTCCGTTATTTAATTTATTTTCAAAACCTAAAAACAGCCCGATTGAAGAAATGACAACCCGAATCCGGGGCTGCAATATGGCGTTCTGGAGAAAAGATTTAATTGAAGTAAACGGTTACGACAACGATTTTGTAGGTTGGGGAAGAGAAGATTCCGACATTGTTGTACGACTAATAAAGAAAGGGTGCTACCGGAAAAAAATAAAATTAGCGGCACTTCAGTTTCATATTTACCATAAAGAAAATTCTAAACAAAATTTGGAAGAAAATCATAAATTGCTGGAAAAAGCAATTCAAAATCCAAACTATTTTGTAAAAAACGGCATCTGCAAAGAATGAAAAAGAAGATACTTTTAATAATGACTTCTCATTTCAGCATTAATGAAATGCTGATTGCAAATCTCGAAAAAATAGGTTATGAAGTTACTTATATAGATGTGGATTATGTTTTCAAATATAAAAATCTGAAGCAGCGTGTAACCAATTTTACTCGTAAAACATTTTTGGCTGATCGGAATTATAAAAATTTACTCAGGAAAAAATCGATGGAATCTACGATTCTTTATAGATTAAATCAATATTCTACTCATTATTTTGATTTTGCTTTGGTGATTCGTCCAGACCATATATCTGTTTGTGTTATTAAAAGGATTAACGAGGTTTGTAAAAAAAGCTTTGCATATCAATGGGACGGAATGAAGCGCTTTCATACTCCTAACGAACTGATTCGTGAATTTGATGTCTTTGCACTTTTCGATTATCAGGATTATGAAGAATATAAAAAAAAATTCGACAACATTATTCTTACTGATAATTTTTATTTTGACTTTCTTCAGAAAAGCACCGATAAAAATATTGATCTGGTATATTTTGGATCTTATCAGGAAGATCGTTTTAATACTCTCGATAAACTTTTAAGACGGGTAGAACCTTTGCATTTGAAAATTTATTTTCATCTTTCTAAAGAAAAGAAGAAAGAACAAACCAAAGTTCAAAATAAAATTACCATTACTTCGGAACATTTAAAATACAAGCAAATTGCAAGTATTTCCAGAAATGCTAAAGCGGTATTGGATTTAAAATATCCTTTCCACAATGGTCTTTCTCTGCGTATTTTTGAAGCCCTGTATTTTGATCAGAAAGTGATTTCTAACAATCAGACGATTAAAAAATACGATTTCTACAACGAAAACAACTTCCTTATTTTTGATACTATTCAGGATTTAAACGAAAAAGATTTACAGAATTTTTTAAGTAAACCTTATATCGAGATACTGGATGAAATAAAAGAAAAATATTCCTTTACTTCTTGGGTTCATCATTTATTAGAGGCGTAAAAAAAATTTAAAACTCTAAAATCGTTTTTTCAATAATCTTCACGCAGTCCAAAAGTTGCTCTTTTGTAATGACCAAAGGCGGAGCCAGCCGAATGATATTTCCGTGAGTCGGTTTTGCAAGAAGCCCGTTTTCTTTCAGTTTTAAACAGAGATTCCAAGCGGTTTTGCTTTCCGGTGTATCATTAATAAGAATTGCATTTAACAAACCTTTTCCCCGAACTTTCGTAATTAAATCAGTCTTTGCAATTAGTTTTTCAATTTCGGATCGGAAGAATTTTCCCAGTTCTTCCGCTTTTTCGGATAAATTTTCTTCAAGAACAACATCCAAAGCTGCAGTTGCGACCGCACAAGCTAAAGGATTTCCACCAAAAGTAGAACCATGTTGTCCGGGTTGGATTACATTCATGATTTCATTATTTGCCAATACCGCCGAAACAGGATACATTCCTCCGGAAAGTGCTTTTCCTAAGATTAAAATGTCCGGCTGAACGTTTTCGTGTTGGCAGGCAATCAACTTTCCGGTTCTTGCAATTCCGGTTTGCACTTCATCGGCAATAAAAAGAATATTGTATTTTTTACAAAGCTCAGATGCCCCTTTTAAATAGCCTTCATCAGGAACATACACACCTGCCTCGCCTTGAATGGGTTCCACCAAAAACGCAGCAATATTTTCTGAATCGTTTTTTAAAACTTCTTCCAAAGCAACCAAATCATTGTACGGAATTTTCACGAATCCCGGTGTAAACGGGCCGTAATTTTTATTCGCATCCGGATCATTGGAAAATGAAACAATCGTGGTAGTTCTTCCATGGAAATTATTTTCACAAACAATGATTTTTGCAGCGTTTTCAGAAATTCCTTTCACTTCGTAGCTCCATTTTCTTGCCAGTTTTACGGCTGTTTCCACGGCTTCTGCTCCGGAATTCATGGGTAAAACTTTATCAAATCCAAAAAGCCCGGTGATTTTTTCCTCGAATGCTCCCAATTTTGAATTGTAAAATGCCCGGGAAGTCAAAGCCAGTTTTTGGCATTGGGCAATCATTGCCACAACAATTTTCGGATTTGAATGTCCTTGATTAACAGCAGAATATGCCGACAGGAAATCATAATATTTTTTACCTTCCACATCCCACACAAAAACTCCTTCTCCACGATCCAACACTATAGGAAGAGGATGGTAATTATGAGCGCCAAACTGATTCTCAAGGGCAATGTAATAATCGGAATTGTGTGTGATTTCTGTTGTGGACATTTTGTTGAGGTTTTTGCAAATGTAGCGTTTTTTACCGATTGCCTGAAAAAACAAAAACTGCCTCAAGGAAGCAGTTTTTTATGAATAAAAGTATTTTCTTAATGATAATCGAAATCGGGATTCATTACAAAATCTTCCATAAATTTTGTGGTGTAGTTTCCTGCCACATAATCTTCATTTTCCATCAGTTGCAGATGAAATGGGATGGTGGTTTTCACGCCTTCGATGTAGAATTCTTCCAATGCTCTTTTCATTTTTGCAATGGCTTCTTCTCTGGTTTGTGCAGTGGTAATCAACTTTGCAATCATGGAATCGTAATTGGACGGAATGCTGTATCCGCTGTACACATGGGTATCCACTCTGATTCCGTGTCCGCCGGGAATATTTAAACTTGTAATTTTTCCCGGTGAAGGTCTGAATTCATTGAAAGGATCCTCGGCATTGATTCTGCACTCAATAGAATGCATTTTCGGATAATAATTGATTCCTGAAATTGGCGAACCGGAAGCGAGCAAAATCTGTTCGCGAATCAGATCGTAATCGACCACTTGTTCCGTAATTGGATGTTCTACCTGAATTCGGGTATTCATTTCCATAAAATAGAAATTCCGGTGCTTATCTACCAGAAATTCAATGGTTCCAACGCCTTCATAACTAATAAATTCTGCTGCTTTTACAGCGGCTTCACCCATTTTTTCACGAAGCTCATCGGTCATAAAAGGAGATGGCGTTTCTTCGGTTAATTTTTGGTTTCTTCTTTGAACAGAGCAGTCTCTTTCTGAAAGATGACACGCTTTTCCGTATTGATCTCCGGCAATCTGGATTTCGATATGTCGAGGCTCTTCAATGAGTTTTTCCATATACATTCCTCCGTTTCCGAAAGCGGCAATGGCTTCCTGAATGGCAGATTCCCAATGACCTTTTAAATCTTCGGCTTTCCATACGGCTCGCATTCCTTTTCCACCGCCACCTGCAGTCGCTTTAATCATTACAGGGTATCCGGTTTCTTCTGCAATTCTTACGGCATCTTCGTAGGTTTCAATGAGTCCGTCTGAACCGGGAACACAAGGTACACCGGCTGCTTTCATGGTTGCTTTTGCATTGGCTTTGTCGCCCATCCGTTCAATCTGTTCCGGAGTTGCGCCAATGAATTTTATTCCGTTTTTCTGGCAGATTCTGGAGAAATTTGCATTTTCAGAAAGAAAGCCATAACCGGGATGGATGGCATCCGCATTGGTAATTTCCGCTGCCGAAATAATATTGGGAATTCTAAGGTAAGAATCCTTACTTGGTGCAGGACCGATGCATACGGCTTCATCGGCAAAACGCACATGAAGACTGTCTTTGTCCGCAGTGGAATAAACGGCTACCGTCTTGATCCCCATTTCCTTACAGGTGCGAAGGATGCGCATCGCGATTTCGCCACGGTTGGCTATTAATATTTTTTTGAACATCGTTGTCGAAATTTTAAATTGTAAATTCTGAATTTTAAATTATTCTAAATGCGAGCATTTAAAACCGATAATTTATCATCTAAAATTCTTTATGACGGATCTACTAAAAATAATGGCTGATCGTATTCTACAGGAGAAGCATCATCCGCAAGGATTTTTACAATTTTCCCGCTGATTTCGGATTCTATCTGGTTGAAGAGTTTCATAGCTTCAATCACACAAACTACTTTTCCTACGGAAACTTCATCGCCTACGTTTACAAAAACATCTTTATCCGGTGAAGGTTTTCTGTAGAAAGTACCAATCATTGGTGCTTTTATGGTTACATACTTGCTTTCTTCGGAAGCGGAATTGTCTTCGGAAACTCCGGAAGCCGCAACAGGTTGAGGGATATTTGCCTGAATTTGTGGTGCAGCGGAATAAACGGGAGGTTGTGGGAGATAACTTATTTCGTTTCCTGCAAGTGGAGTTTTAATGGTGATTTCAAAATCTTTGGTTTTGTACTTTACTTCAGAAACCTCTGCTTTGGAGACAAATTTAATCAGATTTTGTATGTCTTTAATGTCCATAAATTTTGTTTTATTAATATTTCAAATATACTTAAAAACACGATAAAAAGAATAAAAAACACTCAATTTTTCGAAAAATTGAGTGTTTGCTTTATAAAATCGGAGATTTATGAAAGACCTCCTTAGTTTTCTTCAGTACTTTCTACTTCTTTTTCCAATACTACTTTTCCTCTGTAGTAAAGTTTTCCTTCATGCCAGTGTGCTCTGTGGAAAAGGTGAAGTTCTCCTGTTGTAGCGTCTTTTGCTAACTGAGGAGCTACAGCTTTGTAGTGAGTTCTTCTTTTATCTCTTCTTGTGGACGATTGTCTTCTCTTAGGATGTGCCATTTTTAATAATTTTTACTGATGAACGATGAGATTTCTCATCTCATCCTATTTAAACTATTTTAATTAATTTTTATCTTTCAATTTTTTTAAAGCGTCCCAACGCGGATCACTTTCGGGTTCTTCTTCCTCTTTTTCATCTTCTATCCCCGAACTGAATTTTTCCAGGATTTCCAGATCTTCTTCTGAAACCTCCGGCGAAATTTTTTTCATCGGGATGGAGAGCACCACATCTTCATAAATCAACTGTGCGATATTGAAACTGTGGTCGTTCATCGGGATTGTAATTACTTCTTCATTGCTGTCGTCATATTCTTCCCCGAATTTTACCAGAACTTTTACTTCATTTTCAATCGGATGGCGGAACGGTTCGTTGCTGATGTCGCAAATCAGTTCCACATCTCCGGATGTTTTAATTCTGAAATCCAAAAATGTTGAATGCTTTTCCAATAGCACTTCTGCAGTGATTTCAGGCTGGGTAAATTCCTGCTCGGTATCAAAAAGTTGAAAGAACGTTTTGTCAATTTCAAAACGGAATTCATGCTTTCCGTTCTTTAATCCGGAAAAGCTTATGTCATAGTTTCTTAGCTTGTCCATAAATTGAGTGTGCAAAAATAAAACATTTAATTAAAATAACAAAATTTTTTGGAAATTGTTTTTGTCTTCTGTGTCTTCCTATTTTCGCGGACTATCCGCAACAGCAGATTTTCATGCAGAGCGGATTTCAAAGTCTTCAAAAATAGTTATGTTTGTAACGGAATGAAGAAATGCCTTTTCATAAAATTTCATTTCTGAATAAAATTGTAAAAGTTTCTTAGGTGGTTCCATTATTTTGAATATTTCTTCCAAAGACATGTTATATCATTGTTTCAGCGGGAGCGAAATTACTTTCGTACTGTGATTACCGAAAAGGAATCGGGTGCTTTTATTCTCCTTAGTTTTTGATTATTTTTTTAATGATTACGGAATTTCCTATAGTTAATCTGATGATGTAAATTCCTTTTTGCAGAGTATTCAAATTGATTTGATTGGTTTTGTGCAGTGTTTTAAATAGTAACTTTCCATCTGAACTTAAAACTTCAATTTTATCTGTGGGTTTACTTACTGAGAGAATATCTTTTACAGGGTTTGGGTAAATTTGGATTGTATTATCGGAACTATTAACTGTTGCTAATTCTTCACAATCAGTAACCACAGTTTGAATACCTGTATTTATAAAAAAATCTTTTTCGGATTCATCACAGCAAACATAATTTAATAGAGGACAATTTATAAATCCTTCATAAAAATCCTGTTGTTTTCCATTTTTCACAGATACAGAGTGAAGATTTGGCATATTAAAAATATTGAAGACTTGCAAATCTGTATTTTTGGATGCATCTAAAAAAGAAATATCATTAGCATCAGATATTTGAATCCATTTGAGCTTTGTATTTTTGCTTAAATTCAATGAGGATAAATTAACATCGGATAGAGTTAGACTCAATAGTTCGGTCTGTTGGCTGATATCTAAAACCGGAAGTGAGAATTTGCCGATAAGAGAAATGTATTTCAAACAGGGTGTTTCAGGTAAAATTAAATCTGTTAAGTTTGATGAAGGCGTATAACTTCTAATGTGCAGGCTTGATAGAAAATGATTGGATGAAAAATTCAGAGTCTTTAGAGGACTATCATAAGTGCTAATATAAATGCTAATCTCCTCAACTAAAGGAGCATCTTCGAAATTATATTGAGTAAGATTGCAGTTGTCAATTCTGATTTCTTTTAAACTATTGCAGTTTTTCAAATTCAGATTTTGCAGGTTGGGTGAATCAATTCTTAAATCTTGTAATAAAGTTGCTGAACTTAAATCAAGGTCGCTATAAGTGCCTGATAAAACAATTTTCTTTAAATTCGGATTATTTGCCAAGTTTACGGAGTTGATTTTAGCACTCAATAAATCAATGGTTTCCAGTAGAAAGCAATTTTCAACAGAAATACTTTTCAATCCTAAATTTGCATACCCGATTATATTTTCTAATTTGGAGTTGTAAGACAAGGGTAATTCTAATAAATATGGACAGTGCTCAATATTTAATTCAGTCAGATTCTTAAATGCTTCTATTCCGGTTATGTCAGTTAGATAATAATAAGCAGTAGCAAGATAACTAATATTTTCAGCTTCAGATATTTGAATTTCGCCATCTTCGTTCAGGTCTATTTTTGTAAAATTTCCATTGAGGTCTTTTGCGTATTGACTGGCTTCTGTATTGCTAATTAGAAGATTTTTAAATATAGGATCAGGAATATATACATTTTGTGAGTATGATAATCCGCATAGAAAAAGAGCCAAAAAAGAAATTATACTTTTAACCATAAAATTGTTTTTTCAAAAATAAAGTAAAAGTATTATAATAATGAATTTTTTTTCAATTTATTTGAAATGAAACTATTAATTTTTTGGAATTCCTTCTTTTATTCTATAATTCTCCTTCATCCGGCAAATCTTCATCCACTCCATTGTCTGCTAATGCTTTTTTCGGTTTCAGGCGGTGTTCCATTAAGTCTTTGTATTCGTTGCGGTTTTCATAAATTTTTATGGCACTGAAAATTGCTTCGGAAAAACTTAATTCATCTGCAACGTTTTTTCCTGCAATATCATACGCTACACCGTGATCGGGAGAAGTTCTGATGAACGGAAGACCGGCGGTATAATTCACTCCTTCATCATACGCAATGGTTTTGAAAGGGGTAAGTCCCTGATCGTGATACATTGCAAGAATGGCATCGTACGCTCCGTATTTTTCGGGCTGGAAGAAACTGTCTGCCGGAAACGGTCCAAACGCCAGAATGCCCTGATTAAAAATTTCATCAATTGCGGGCTGAATAATCTCAATTTCTTCTTTTCCGATTGCGCCGCCATCGCCTGCATGAGGATTTAATCCCAAAACTGCAATTTTTGGTTTTTCGATACAGAAGTCTTCGATGAGTGTTTGGTTCAGTATTTTAAGCTGCTTTTTTATTTTTTCTTTTGAAATATTACCGGTCACTTCCGAAACCGGGATGTGATGGGTGGAAACAGCGACTTTTAAATTTTCACTAATCATAAACATCAAGCCCTTTTTCTCGAATTTTTCTTCCAGATAACCGGTATGTCCTGCATGTTTGAAACCGTATTTCAACATTTCATCTTTATTAATAGGAGCGGTAACCAAAACATCTACGTCGCCTTTCATTAAAGCATTTGTTGCTGCGTCCAGAGAATCAATCGCCATTTTGGTGGAAAATTCTGTGGGGGTTCCCAATTCCACGCTTACATTGTCTTTCCAAAGATTCACCATATTGATTTTTCCGTTTTGTGCTTCGGAAGCCTCATTGATGTAATTGAAATTCAGATTGAGTTTGAAAATATTCTTCTGATAAGTAAAAAGTTTTCCTGAGCCGAAAATAACCGGAGTGAAAAAATCGGTAATGCTTTTGTCTTTTAAAGATTTCATGATAATTTCCGGACCAATGCCATTGAAGTCGCCGATTGAAATTCCTACTCTTATTTTATGGTGTTTTGGGCTCATTTTAACTATATTTGAAAATTATAGAATCTACAAATTTAGCAAAATAATTATATGTTTACGGGAATTATTGAAGGCATCGGAAAAATTGAAAACATCGAAAAAGACGGAACAAACGTTAATTTTACGCTCAGTTGTCCTTTTACACAGGAACTCAAAATAGATCAAAGCCTTGCCCATAACGGTTGCTGCTTAACGGTGGTAAGTGTTTCGGAAAATCAGTATAAAATTACGGCGATTGATGAAACTTTGGAAAAAACCAATCTTTCGGACTGGAAAATCGAGACAGAAGTAAATTTGGAAAGATGTTTGCTGATGAATGGAAGACTCGATGGTCATATTGTACAAGGTCATGTGGACAAAACCGGAACGGTAACGTCCATTGAAAATAAAGATGGAAGTTTTTTGATTACCATCGGATATTCCGAGGAAGGAAATTTTATTACAGTTCCTCAGGGTTCCATTACGGTAAACGGAATTAGTCTTACGGTTGCGAAAAGTGAAGAATTTCAGTTTTCTGTGGCGATTATTCCTTATACCTGGGAATTTACGAATATGAAAAATCTGAAGAAAGGAGACCGCGTAAACTTAGAGTTCGATGTTATCGGAAAATATGTGTCTAAACTGATGAAACAAAATGCCTAAACGCTCTGCCTACCGCGCTTATAGTTTGCGGAGTAAAATTTTCTGGGGATTTCTCCTGATCTGTATTCTGAGCATTTTGAGTTCGGGGGTTCTGTCTTTTTATATTCTCCGGAATAACGCTCGGGAACAAAGCCGTACGCAGATGCAAAAAGAGTCGGATGCCATGATGTCGGCTCTGGATTATGCAGTCAGCCATAAACAAATTGAAACCGACGACCTTCCAACAATTTTAGATAATGAAATTTTTGAGATTTCGGACATTAATAAGCAGGATGTAATTCTATATGATTTGAAGGGTAATTACCTTATTTCAAACAAAGATTTCAATCTCATAGCCCAGAAAAAAATCCCTCTGGAAATTGTGAATGAAATTTTAAAATCAGAGACCCGAGTTGATAAACAAAGTTATGATGAAAAGACAAAAAGTACCGTAACTTCTTCCTATATCATTCTGAAAAATAATATGCTGGAACCTATTGCGATTGTGTATTTTCCATACTATCACAATGAATCTGCATATTTGAATGTCTTTAATAAATATGTGAAATATATTTTTCTCATAGATTTGTTTATTATTCTTTTCAGCATTTGGTTGAGTTGGGTTATTTCTAAAAATCTGACAGAAACCCTTACTCGTTTTTCCGACAGGATCAACCGTGTCAACTTTTTTGAGAAAGATCTTCGCCCGATCCGTTATTATAAAAATGATGAACTGGGTTCCTTGGTGAAAGCCTACAATAAAATGATTCTCCAGATTCAGGATCAGAAAGAGCGACTCAGTCATACCGAAAGAGAGCATGCGTGGCGCGAAATGGCAAAACAGGTCGCTCATGAAGTGAAAAATCCGCTTACTCCGATGAAGCTGACGATTCAGAATTTCGTTCGCCGTTTCGATCCCAAAGATCCCGATATTGAGAAAAAAGTGAAAACATTGAGCGATACCATGGTCGATCAGATTGATGTGATTGCCGCAGTTGCCAATGCATTTTCTCAATTTGCTCAACTTCCGGAGAAAACCAATGAGGTATTTAATTTGAATCAGGAAATTTCCAATATTGTACAGGTTTTCAGTGGAGATCGGATTTTTGTGCATTCCAATCAGTCGGAAATCCTGATTAATATGGATCGGATTTATTTGAACCGAATCATCACCAATCTGGTTACCAATGCCAAACAAGCGGAATTTCAGGACAGACCGCTGGTGATTAATATCGATGTCGAAAAAATGTACAAACGCATTACCATTACCGTTCAGGACAACGGAACCGGAATTGATCCCGAGATTTTAGGCCGGATCTTTGAACCGAATTTTACTTCAAAAAATTCAGGAATGGGACTTGGATTAACCATGGTACGCAAAATGATTGAAGATTATCAGGGACAAATTACCGTAAGTTCAGAAGTCGGAGTAGGAACGAAATTTGTTATTTCCTTGCCTTCCAATACTTAGAACCTGTTCAAAATTTTACCGAAATTTTTAATATAACCTTAGAAAATCATCTTTGCTAAATTTTGATGCTATTTTGAGCGTATTTTCTACTTCCTATTTTTGATTTAGCCCGCTAAATCTGCAAACACGAAGTATAAAATCCATCACAAAATACCTGTAAAAATTTTTAGCAATAAAATTTAAACAGGCTCTTAAAATGAAACCTTTTCAATTTCAACAATTCAGTATTCATCAGTCTGAGGAAGTTTTTCGTGTGGGAACAGATGCAGTGCTTTTGGGCGCATTGGCAAATGTTGATGATATTTCAAACGCTTTAGAAATTGGCTGTGGAACGGGAATTATTTCTTTAATGATTGCTCAACGAAATCTTTCGGTGAAGATTAAAGCATTGGATATTGATGAAAATGCAGTTCAGATAGCAAAACAAAATTTCACCAAATCTCCTTTTTCAGAACGCCTTTCTGTAAGTCATGAAGATTTTAAAATTTGGAATACGGATGAACGTTTTGATTTTGTCTTTTCAAATCCGCCTTATTTTGAAGAGAATTCATCGCAAAAAGACGTATTGGCGCGCCAAAAAATAGCTTTGGATTTCGATCATATTTTAAACAAATCATCCGAAATTCTTTCGGGAGAAGGAAGACTCTCGGTAATTATTCCATCAGAATCTTCCGAAGAATTTGTCTCAACCGCAAAAAATTACCACCTGAATTTAAGTCGTAAAATCAATATTTTCGGGATTGAAAAGGGTATTTTAAAAAGAAATATTCTGGAGTTATCAAGAAAGCAACAGCCTTTAACGGAACTCAATTTTTATATTGAAAAAAGTCCGAGAAAATATTCCGATCAGTATTTGGAAGCTACGAAAGATTTTCATGTTTTTGGGAAATAAAAAACTCCAACGCGTTCTGCATCGGAGTTTATGTTATTTATTTTTCTGTATTTATTCAAAAAGTTCTGCAGTATTCAGCACGTGAACTCTGCCGTCTTCACAACGAATGGCTTCTCCCGGGAAATTGTGAATCATGTGATAATCGTGCGTTGCCATTACCACAGCACAGTGATTTTCAATTGCCACTTGCTTCAGGAGTGTCATAATTCCGTTTGAAGTTTCCGGATCCAGATTTCCTGTTGGCTCATCGGCAAGAATCAGGGCAGGATGATTCAGCAAAGCTCTTGCAATCGCGATACGCTGCTGTTCTCCACCTGAAAGTTCATGGGGCATTTTGTGTTTTTTGGTTTTCATTCCCACGCTGCCCAAAACTTCATTAATGCGGTCGTCCATTTGGGTTTTGTCTTTCCAACCGGTGGCTTCCAAAACGAATTTCAGGTTTTTTTCTACAGTTCTGTCCGGCAGCAACTGGAAATCCTGAAATACAATTCCTAATTTTCTTCGGAGATTTGGTACTTCCGAAACCCGAAGTTTTTCCAAATCGAATCCGGCAACACTTCCGCTTCCGCCAGCCAATGGAATATGGCCGTAAAGCGTTTTCAAAAGAGAACTTTTCCCAGAACCGGTTTTTCCGATCAGGTAACAGAATTTTCCTTTTTGGATATGAAGGTCTACATGGCTGAGAACGATAAAATTCTTTTGTGCAATGGTAGCGTTATTCAGGTTGATGATGTTGTCACCTTGTGTATCTCTGTGTGGCATTTGTATGGTAAATTGATCTGAAGACAGAATGTAATTAAACGATAAAAATACTTAAAAACTTTGTTTCAGTACAAAAAATTGGGAAATTTTAACAACAAAAAATGCCTGAAAAATAAACTTCTTCAAGCATCCTTTGTATATGATAATACAGAAATTATCTCTTAGCGCGTACAGCACTAACGGTTAATCTCTTTCTGCCTTTTGCTCTTCTTGCAGCCAAAACTCTTCTACCGTTTGGCGTAGACATTCTTTCTCTGAAACCGTGTTTGTTTCTTTTCTTTCTTTCGGATGGTTGAAATGTTCTTTTCATTACTTCAGGATATAATGTGTCGTAAGTATCTTAAAAATTCAGGTTGCAAAGATATAGAAATTTTATAAAAAGACAAATAATTTGTAATATTTTATTTTCGAGTTCTTGCAAAACGTTTTGCGAAGATCGTCTTTTTAAATTAATTTCCCAGAAAAATGTATCTTTGGAATCCCAAAAATTTTTTCAAGATTATGTTTTCAGCACAAGAAATTTCCGAAATCCGCGAACTGATTGTTCCGGGAAAAAAAATCGTCATCATTACCCATTATAATCCGGATGGCGACGCAATCGGAAGTTCACTCGGATTGAAACATTTTCTTCGGGCAAGAGGTGTGGAAGCCAGTGTAATTGTGCCGAATGATTTTCCTAAATTTTTAAAATGGCTTCCCGAAGCCAAAAAAATAACCATTGCAGATTATAAAAGAAAACAGGCTTCACAAATGATTGATGAGGCTGACGTTCTTTTTATTCTCGATTTTAATGCTTCACACAGAAGCGGAAATCTGGTTGCCCCTTGGATTGATCGTTCAAAAGCCGTTAAAATTCTGATTGATCATCATCAGCAACCGGATCGTTTTGATTATCTGTATTCCGACACTTCAGTTCCGGCAACATGCCAGATGGTGTATCATTTTATCCAGACTTTGGGCGATGAACGCTTGGTAAATGAAGAAATTGCAGAATGTTTATACACCGGAATTATGACGGATACAGGCGGTTTCAGATTTCGATCTACGAGTTCCACCACGCACAGAATTGTGGCGGATTTAATTGACAAAGGAGCGGATCCTGCAAAAATTTCTACCCATGTTTTAGATACCAATACGGTTTCAAGATTGCATTTGCTGGCTTTGGTTCTGGGCAGAGTTGAGTTGACCAAAGAAGGAAAAGTCGCCATTCTTTATCTGAAAAGGGATGAACTAAAAGAATATGGCTTCGAAAAAGGAGATACCGAAGGTTTTGTGAATTATGGTTTGAGTATTTTGGGAACGCGCGTTTCTGCCTTTTTTATGGAGGATTTGTATGAAGATTTTATTAAGATTTCTTTCCGAAGCAAAGATGATGTGGATGTGAACCAGTTTTCCAGAAAATACTTCAACGGTGGAGGACACATCAATGCTGCAGGTGGAAAATATTTTAAAAATATATACGAAACCATCGAAGATTTCAAAGAAAATATTGAAAAAGAGGCGTTCTAAATTTCTATTTCAAGAATAAAACGATTAAGGCAATAATAGCAGGCAATGCCTGAACAAAGAAAATCTTTTTCGTGGCTGAAATTGCTCCGTAAATTCCTGCAATTCCTACGCAACCTAAAAAGAAAGCGGCAATATTTCGGCTCCATTCAACATCACAAATCAACAACGACCAAATTAAACCCGCCGCCAAAAATCCGTTGTACAAACCTTGGTTTGCAGCCAAGCCTTTGGTTGGTTTGAAAAGTTCAGAAGTTAAAGTGCCTTTAAAGGTTTTCTTGCCCAAAGTTTCCCAGGCAAACATTTCCATGTATAAGATGTACAAATGTTCAAGAGCGACAAGACCGATTAAGATTTTTGAGAGGATTTCCATAGTTTAATTTAGATTATGAAGTTTTAAAAGCATTGAGTTTTTCACATGTAAATTCATACACATTGTCAAACATTGCAATCATTCCGTCTTTTTTGAAAATACTGTATTTCAGCATTTCCGGGGGATTAATGAAAATATCGCAATTGTTCTTCTTGGAGTAAACCGAATTGGAAATTGCAAGATGAAGAATGCGGTCGAATTCCGTGGAGGCAGACATTTTGTTTAACGGTTCAAAACCCATCGAATTTACGTGTGAACCAATCAGAAAATCGCATTTATTTTGAATGGGTTCTGTTGGTAGATTATCCAAAACACCACCATCCACATAAAATTTATTGCCGATTATTACCGGTGGAAAAATAAAAGGAACAGCGGAAGTGGCCAGAAGTTTTTCAAAAAGTTTTCCTTCGGAAAAATATTCGATTTTGCCTTGTGTGAGTTCTGAAGCAGCAATAAAAAGAGGAATTTTCAAAACAGAAAAATCATCTTCAGGAATATATTTTGAAAAAATATTCAACAGAAATTTCGGATTGAAGATTCCGTTTCTTGAAATTTTCAGGCTGGAGCGTGAAAAGAAGGTTTCGTGGTGAACAATCGCCATCATTTCATCCGGAGTTTTTCCCAAAGCATAAAAAGCACCCACAATTGCGCCGGCACTGGTTCCGGAAATAATTTTCGGAGCAAGATCAAATTCTTCCAAGGCTTTAAGAACGGCAATGTGTGCAATGCCACGCATTCCGCCACCGGAAAGGGTTACGCCGATTTTTCTTTCTTTTTTGAAATTTGAAAATAATGACATCAGTGGGAATGGTTTTTACGGTTCATCACATTCTGAAGTTATTTTTGTAAAAAGTTTGGTAAACTCTTTCTCCATATTTTCATATTCATCAAAAGGATCGAGCTGGTTATTGTTACAATTCCACCACCCGAAATTCAGGAGATCAATTGTCGCATAATCCCGTTTTTCGTTGCTGTTTTTAAAAGAATAAAAATCGTTCATAATGCGATCCGGATCTGCGTTTTTGGCACTCATTTCCTCACGGATTTTTTTCCATGTCCCCATTAATAATTCATCATTTCCATTCAATGCTTCTGCGTATTTGATGCATTTGGAATGCGTGTTTTGCTTTAAAACTGAAGGATTGGTATATGCCTGAATTTCTGCTCGTTTTAATTCATGAATTTTTGTCAGTTTTTGTAATGTTCTGTTTTTTATATCGCTCCAAAAAGGAGTGTTGATGTTTTTAAGGGCTTTGATTTCGGAGGATGCTTTCTGGTAATCCTGATCGAGTTTTTGAAGAGTCTGCTGTCGTTCAGTTCGCGCTTTTTTCAGATCTTTTATATTGAAAACCAATGGTGTGCCGAGGTAATAATTACTGTATTGGTACCAGAGTTTATAGGTGTCTTCCAATTGTTGAGCGTTATATTTTTTATTGTCGTAATGTCCGGTATTTGTACAAAGATCTGTTTGGTAAGTAAAGATTCCTTTCCCCAAATTTCTTGTGGATTTACTGTTGGATTTTTGAGCAAATACGGATAAAGACACCATTAGGAATCCGGAAATAAACAAAAAGGAAAGGATTTTTTGCATTGAATTGAAATTAAAAAACCAAATGTTTCGGAAGATTGTGCAAAAGTTCCGTGTTGATAATTGCGGCACATATTTCCGGTTTTTCCCAATGTCCGTTATGTCCGCAGTCCAGCATATAGGTTTTGATGTTGGAATTGTTCGGAATATGTTTCATAAAAGTTTCGGTTTTCACGGCGTTGTCCTGTTTTCCGGTTATGATGACGATTTTTTCCCGAAAAGTTTCCAGAATTTTTGTACGATCCGGGCGTTCTGCCATGCCGAGTTGGGAAGCTTTCGCGCCTTCCGGATTGGTGGACAGTGCAATTTCTTTGGCAAGCGCAATTTTGCCTTCCAGAATATCTTTTTCATTTTCGCTGAAAAGATTCGGAATGCTGGTGTTTACAAATAAGGAAAAATCTTTGTCGATAACATCAATGCTTCGTTTTCTGGTATTTTTCTTCTCATCGTTGTCCGGAAGTGTTGTGGAAAAAAACAAGGTGATGCTTTTCAGTTTTTCCGGAAATTTTTCAGCGAAAGCCAATGTGGTATATCCGCCCATGGAATGTCCGAGCATATGAACTTTGTCCAGATCGAGATCATCAACAACTTTCCGCACTTCTTCCGCCATCATTTCCATGGTTTGAATTTCTCCCAGAACTTCAGAATTTCCATGTCCCGGAAGATCAATTTTTATTAAAGTGAATTCTTCAGAAAGATGTTTTTCCAGATCCTCCCAAATGCTGAGGTTTTCCATAAACCCGTGCAAAAGCACCAAAGGTTCTTTGCCTTCTCTTTCCATTGTGAAATTAAGCATAACTGAATGTTTTTTTATTTTCTCAAGTTACAATTTTATATCAATATAATCTGCAAAACCGGAATCGTTTACCATATCTTGCAGTCGCCAGGTTTTTCCGCCGTCTTTACTTTGGAATGTTTTGCTTCCTTTCCGGGTATAGGGTTTTCCATTGTTGTAGTCGTGAATGCTTTGAGTAATTTCTCCGTAAAAATTGAAATATTTTTCGCTCACACGTAGTGCGGTTCCTTTGATTTTAATATAATTTTTTCCGGACGAATGTTCTCCTTCCACAAAATATTCATCATTATTGCCGGTTACTTTGGTAAAGGTAACTTTTCCGTCTCCTGAAATCATATTGTGGATGAGTTTGTGTGTTCCGGATAATGCCGAAAATCTTGGTTTGTTTCGGATGCTGTCGTTGATTTTGCTTCTCGTCTCATTAATCGAATCGATAATTTTTGTGCTGTCAATCTGTGGTGAAACCTTTTGGTTTTCGGAAGAATTTTCTTTTTTGCAGGAAATAACGGCAAGGAATAAAACTAATGGCAATAGGATTCTCATCATAAAATTTTTATTTTCAAAAATAAAAAAAAGAGTACATCATCGCACTCTTAAATATTGTGTTGTTGAAAAATTTTTACTTTTCGAGTTCTGCATATATTTTTTCTTCCACCGGTTTTAAATCTGCAATTCCGTAGCGTTCGCTGTTGGCAATGGAAAGATTGTCCAGAACATCAACAAAATTTTTATAGTTTGCATTTTTCGTAGGCTTTATAATGATGGTGAAAAGCTGTGGTTTTGGTGCCTTTTGTTTGTACTGTTGAATAAGGGTAACCATATCCATCCCGGAAAGTGAAGTTTCGCGAACATCGGATGTTTTTAAATTATTCACGCTTTGTTGGTAATAGAAAACACGGTTGTTTTCGCCAATAATAAATGTTAATTGATTTCGGTAGTCGATTTCAGTTCTCGTTTCGCCTCCTTTTGCGGGAAGGCCGAGATCCATAATATTCGGTTTCAAAAAACTCGTAGCAAGCATAAAAAATGTAATCAACAGAAAGCCAAGATCGACCATCGGTGTCATATCTACATGAATAGGTTTTTTTCTGGAAGTGCTTTTACTTCCTGATTCAAGAGGAGTGAAATCAGCCATGATATTTTTTTAAAATGAAACAAAAACGCCAATACGTAATATTTATGGCAACTAATTTGAATTTTGAATACAAACTGTATACCTAAAAATATATTTTTAAGATAAATGTATTAATTTAAGAATGATTTTTACGTGTGATGCTGATTAGTAAAGGATTTATTTGCGAAATAAAAATGTTAAAAAAAGATGCGGTACAGATGTTCCGTTTTTTCATTTGATGCAAATCTTCGATCCTGACGCAACCCCACAATTCCTAAAATTTGATCTTGAGAATCGGTAAGAATCCAAATTTTTTCTCGTTCAAAAACGGGTATGTTTTCGTCTTTCAAATATTTTGAAATTTTTTTTCGGCCTTGCATTCCGATAGGGAAAAAGAAATCTCCGGTTTTTTTTCTTCTGAGTTTTAAAGGGAAATGAAGTTGGTCAGCATCAAAATGCCAATGTTGGTTTTTGGGAGTTTCAGAAAGAGTTATGAGGTCTGACAAGTGAAAATTCGTTTGTGAATCTGTATGTGGAATAATCAATTCTTGGATTTCTTCGGAAGCTGGTTTTAGAGAAGAACGCTTTTTAAGAACCAATGTATCACGGTGAATCCAAAGTTGGAAATTTTCCGAATAGAAAACGCTTCCACTTGATGCCTGAAAAATTTTTTCGATTTGGTTTTCATTTTCAAAACCGAATTTCCTGAGAATTTCATATTGAACAAAAGGTTTTTGTTGCTCTAATTTTTCCTTGGAAAGGATGATGTTATGATTGTTTTCTATTGTGATTTCGGATAAAACGCTGTGGACTTTTTCTTCAACTAAATTTTTAGTTTCGTGAAGGAGATGGAGGCTTTTTTCAAAATTTTTCAGAAAATCTTTATTGGTTTTCAGAAGTTCGGGCGTGATGTGATGCCGAATCTGGTTTCGCAGATAATCATCTTTCAGATTGCTTTTGTCTTCCCGAAAAGGAATTTTATTTTTCGTGGCAAATTCCAGAATTTCATTTTTTGAAAAATGCAGCAATGGTCTCAGAATCCGGTTTCCGTTTTCCGGAATTCCGCTCAATCCGCGAATTCCCGTTCCGCGTGAAAGATTGATGATGAAGGTTTCCAGTTCGTCGTTCAAATGATGGGCGGTAACAATATAATCCAGATTTTCTTTTTTTACAATGTCTTTAAAGAATTTATACCGCAGATTTCTTGCCCAAAGCTGAACTGAATTTTCCGGCTTTTCGTCCTGTGAAACTTCATAAACGTGGCAAGTTGTTTCAGTTTTCTTACAAGAATTTTCCACGAGTTCGCGGTCTTTCAGCGAATCTTCTCCCCGAAGATTATAATTGATGTGAGCCACCTGAAAATTCAGGCTTAACTGCTGAAAAAAATAAAGCAAAACCATGGAATCTCCGCCTCCGCTTACTGCAAGCAGAAATTTACGTTCACGAAAATCCGGAATGATGTGGTGTAGCGATTTTGCAAATTGCTTTTCCGAAAGCATGTTAAAAAAATTAAATTTGGCTTAAATATTGCAAAGATAAAGCATCTTTTGAAAATGAATTTGTACATTTGAATCACATTAAATTCTTTTTTTATGAAATTATTGAAAGTCTTGAGTATTGGTTTTACGGCATTGCTGCTCACCAGCTGTGTCAGTAAAAAACAATATGATGCGTTGAGCCTCAACTACAAACAGAGTATTGAAAATCTTGCTGAACGCCAGCGTGAAATTCAGGAATTAAAATCATTAAATTCCGGTTTAACCAGCGAAAACAACTTGCTGAAAGGTCAGAATGATGCCTTGAAAAGTTCATTGGATGCGTGCCTGAATAATTCCGGAGCTTCTTCCGCTAATATTGATAAACTGGTGGGAGAAATTAATTCTTCCAACAAATACATCAAACAGTTGATTTCTACCAATTCCAGAAACGACAGTTTGAATCTGGCGCTCTCCAACAAATTGAAACGTTCTCTGGATAATATTGCAGATGACGATGTAAATGTGAAAGTACTGAAAGGAGTGGTGATGATTTCTCTCTCCGACAAAATGTTGTACAAAACCGGTGATTACAATGTGCTTCCGGCAGCTCAGGAAGTTTTGGGAAAAGTAGCGCAGGTGGTTAATGATTATGATACTTATTCTGTATTGATCGAAGGTAATACGGATAATGTTCCTTTAAATTCAACCAATTTACCTAAAGACAACTGGGATCTTTCTGCACTTCGCGGAACGGCAATTGCGAAAATTCTCCAATCTAAATTTGGTGTTAATCCAAGCAGAATTACCGCAGGCGGACGTAGCGAATACAATCCTAAAACCACCAATGCTTCCGTTTCCGGACGTGCAGAAAACAGAAGAACCGAGATTATCATCATGCCAAAACTCGATGAGTTTATGAAGTTGATGGACATCGCTCCGGTTAAAAATTAATCGAAAACGACAAACACACTATACTTTGCCGGAGTTTTATACTTCGGCAAAGTTTTTTTATTTCATATCTTTGATTGAGAATATCCCAATTGTATGAGTTTTTTTGAAGAACAAAATCCGGAAATGGATCGCTATATTGAAGCAACTGCCTCGCAGGAATCTGAACTGCTAAAGCGTTTGAGAAAGGAAACCTATCAGAAAACCACTCAGCCTCACATGATTTCCGGATATCAGCAGGGAATTTTACTTTCCATGATTTCCCAAATGTTGAAGCCCGAAAAAATTTTAGAAATCGGAACATTTACCGGTTATGCAGCCCTTTGTCTTGCGGAAGGTTTGCCGGAAAACGGAAAACTTTTAACGTTTGATATCAACGAAGATCTGGCTTACATTCCGAGAAAATATTTTGCAGAAAGTCCACACGCAAAACAGATTGATTTCCGGATTGAAAATGCATTGGATTTTTTGAAAACCACTGATGAAATTTTCGATCTCGTGTTTATTGATGCGGATAAAGAGAATTATGTGGAATATTTTAATCTCATCAAACCTCATACAAAATCTGGTTCTGTAGTGCTTTTTGATAATGTGCTGTGGTACGGAAAAGTCCTCGATGAAAATCCCAAACAGAAATCCACACAAAAAATCAGGGAACTCAATGAAACAGTAGCAAAAGATCCGGATTTTGAAAATCTTATTTTACCTTTGCGAGACGGTCTGAATATGCTTCGGAGAAGATAGAAAACCTGATGAAAACTGAAAATGAATCTCAATACAAATGAATAAAGCTATATGTTCGGTTTCGGTAGCGCCGCTGCGTGAAACGCCTTTTGAACAATCTGAAATGGTGACACAATTTTTGTATGGTGAAAGTTGTGAAGTTCTGGAACAGCAGAAAGGCTGGGTGAAAATACGCATCGATTATGACGGATATGAAGGCTGGATAGATGACAAACAGATAAAAAAGGTACCACCCGAATATCTTTCGGATCGAAAATTTTCACTCGTTACAGAAGATTTTACTTCTGCCATGCTTCCGGAAGGAAAAGTGCTTTTATCGATGGGTTCCGAAGTAGATTTTCCCACGGTTGCATCCACGAGAAGCAGCAATATTCGGGAAAGTATTGTCCTCACAGCCAAAGAATTTCTGAATATTCCATATCTCTGGGGCGGAAAAAGTTTTTTTGCAGTGGATTGCAGCGGACTGGTGCAGCTTGTGTATAAAATTCACGGGATAAAACTTCCCAGAAATTCCGATCAGCAGGCAGAAATAGGAGAGGCACTCACTTTCGTGGAGGAAAGCCTTCCCGGAGATCTCGCTTTTTTTGAAAATCAGGAAGGAAAGATTGTGCACATCGGGATTATGATGGAAAATCAGCAGATCATCCACGCATCCGGAAAAGTGAGGATTGATATTCTGGACAGCACCGGAATTTTTAACAAAGAACTCAATCTGCATACCCATAAATTGCGTTTTGTAAAAAGGATTATTCAGGATTCGTAATCACTCTTTTTTATGAGAATAGCTAGCGTACTTAATACCGTTAAAATATTCAATACCATCGGGCTTGTACTGTTGGTTTATATATGGTTTTTTACGGCGATTAATATTGTTTCGCTTCCGAAAATTATTCCCCTACATTTTAATCTTGACGGAAAAGCTGATGCCTACGGAAGTCGTTTTTGGATTTTTGTATTGCCGTTGATTGCCGCCGCATTGTTTTATTTAATGAAATATGTTGCAAGACAGAAAGAAGCCAAAATGCAGAAAGAATCTCCGGAAATGAACAATAACCGGCGCATCAGCAATGTTTTCGCAAAAATTATTCTGATTTATTTATTGCTTCTGGTCGCAGATATTACTACAGAAAGTATCCTGATTGCGAAAGGACATTATGAAACGCTTTCCGGTATTTCGACTTTGCTGGTATTTATGATGATGATTTCGATTGTCGGATTTTTTTTATATGCGAAAAATAAAATTCAGGAAATACATTAAACCATCAAAATAATCTTTTGAAATTTTTATACAATATATTCATCAGCCTGTTTGTAACTGTTTTTAAAATCGGTGCGGTTTTCAATTATAAATTAAAACGAGGGCTTGCAGGAAGAAGGCAGAGCTGCCAGATTCTCGAAGAAAAACTCAGCCCTGAAGACCGCGTAATCTGGATGCATGCTGCCAGTCTCGGAGAATATGAACAGGGGCTTCCGGTGCTTGAAAAATTAAAACAATATTTTCCGGAGCATAAATTTTTGATTACTTTTTTTTCGCCTTCAGGCTATGAAAATGTTCGCAAAAAGGGAAGTTTTGCCGATGTAATCTGTTATCTTCCTTTTGACCGCGAAGTTTGGGTAAAGGAATTTGTTTCAAAACTGAATGTAGAGATTTTCTTTACGGTGAAATATGACTTTTGGTACAATGCACTTCACGAGATTAAGAATTCCGGGGCGTTAACATATGCGGTTTCCGCTTATTTTTATAAAAAACAGGTGTATTTCAAACCGTATGGAAAATGGTTTGTTCAGAATTTAAAAAAAGATATTAATTGGTTTTTTCATCAAACCGAAAAGTCAAATATTTTTGCCAGAAGAATCGGGCTTCTCCATTCTTCAACTTCTGGGGATACTCGTTATGATAGAGTTCGGCAGAATTTAGTGAGAGACAATACTGTTCCTTTTATTCAGGAATTTAAAGAAAAAATGACCACCGTTGTCTTTGGAAGTTCATGGCAGGCAGAAGAAAGAATTGCAGAGGTTCTGGCAAACAGCAGAAAAGATGTAAAAATCATCATTGCGCCACATGATCTCAAAAGGGTTGATGTTTTAAAAAAAGCATTTCCGAATGCGCTGCTGTATTCCGAAATGATAAAGCTGGATACACTCTATATGGATAATGCTCAGGTGCTGATTATCGATAGTATCGGGTTGCTCTCCAAACTCTACTCGTATGCTGATATTGCCGTGGTTGGCGGAGGATTTCATTCCAAAGGACTTCATAATATCCTTGAAGCATCGGTTTTTGGCGTTCCGGTTATTTTTGGGAATCATTACCGTAAAAATCCTGAGGCGGATGCTTTGCTTGCCGGAAAAGGAGGAAAAGCTTTTGAAGATGAATTTTTTGCTTCAAAATATATCACCGAATTATTAAAAAGGCCCGATTTGATGAAGGATATGGGTGAAAATGCAAAACGCTTCATTATGATGCAGCCAAATGCTGCGGAAATTGTTTTCCGGAAAATAACCTCGGATTATGAAAGGAAATTTAGTTGAATAATTTTGAATATTTCATAAACCCATTTAAAGCCCAATTTAAAGTATAATACCAGGATTTTAATGTAGAGAAACCCATGAAATCTTTGTAAACCAAATACTGGTCTTTCATAATATTGGTCTTTTTTCGTGAAATGCTGGAGGCGTGCATGCGGTATTTCGCCATCGTTTTCGGAAGCGGTTTCCCTTGTGGAATTTTTTTCAAAAGATTCAGCCACATCACATGGTCTTCGCGTTTGCTTCCTTCGGGGAAGTATTCTTTCCCAACCCTTTTAGAATCGTACATGGATGAAAGCAGCGAAAGTCGGCAGGTTTTCAAAAGGTTGCTGAAGGTCACTTCTTTATCTGCCTTGAAATCTGCAATTTTAGGGTTAAGGTTTTCATCACATCTCGCATAATTGGAATACGCTAATTCTGCATTATTTTGTTTCATAAAACCGACCATTTCCTGCA
Source organism: Bergeyella sp. (assembly GCA_031987605.1). Lineage (GTDB taxonomy): Bacteria > Bacteroidota > Bacteroidia > Flavobacteriales > Weeksellaceae > JAFAGO01. The sequence continues at coordinate 446,972 of DALZZF010000001.1, forward strand.
AGAAATCAGGCTCCCAAAAATCATCAGCATCCAGAAAAGTAATGAATCTTCCGGTTGCGTTTTGCAGCGAAATATTTCGTGCATGTCCGGCTCCTCCGTTTTTTTCGGTTTTGAAAACTTTTATGCGGGGATCGTTTTGCTGTTTTAGGATTTCCACAGAATGATCCTGAGAGCAGTCATCTGTGATTAGCCATTCCCAATCCTGAAAGGTCTGATTGAGAACGGAATGTATCGTTTCCTTTAAGAATTTTGAAGAATTGTAACAAGGCGTGATAATGGAAACTTCGGGCATTTCATTGTGTGCTTTAAGCAGATTGACAAAAGTAATTATTTTTTAAGGAAAGTCTTTTTTATTTTTCTAAAGAAGTTGTGAATTGCTTTCAATTTTGAGTATATTTGAGATATAACCCAACTTGGTTGTGGCTTTTAATCTTGAAGAGTTGTGAATTGCTTTTTTCGGAACGTCTTAAAGACCTTAATTAGGATATGATTTGCAATCAAGCTATTCCGTGTTGTGAATTGCTTCCAAAAAGTTTAAATTTGTGAACACAATTAAAAAAGCATAACACTTTAGTTGTGAATTGCTTTCATTTTTTATAGATGAAAGAATAAAAAGTACCGAAAGCAACTTAATAATACCTATAAAAATAACAATGTTCTACGATCATCAGCAGATTGAAAAAAAGTGGCAACACTTTTGGGAAGAAAATCAAACTTACAAAACATCCGATTCTAAAGATAAACCGAAATTCTACGTTTTGGATATGTTCCCGTATCCTTCAGGAGCAGGTTTGCACGTAGGACATCCTCTTGGATATATCGCTTCGGATATTTATGCTCGTTTTAAAAGACATCAGGGGTTTAATGTTTTGCATCCGGTTGGTTATGATTCGTTTGGGCTTCCTGCGGAACAATATGCCATTCAAACAGGGCAACATCCTGCCATTACTACCGAAAGCAATATTAACCGTTACGAAGAACAGCTAAGAAGAATCGGTTTTTCTTTTGACTGGAGCCGGGAAATCAGAACTTCCGATCCGTCTTACTATAAATGGACACAATGGATTTTCATTGAACTTTTCCACTCATGGTACAATAAATCTACGGATAAAGCAGAACCGGTTTCCACATTGATTCAGCATTTTGACGAAAAAGGAACAGAAGGACTTTTCGCCGCACAAAATGAGGCTTTACATTTTACTTCAGAAGAATGGAAAAACGCTTCCGAACTGGATCAACAGGATATTTTGCTAAATTACCGTTTGGTTTTCCGTGCAAAAACAACCGTAAACTGGTGTCCGGCTTTAGGAACTGTTTTAGCCAATGATGAAGTAAAGGACGGGAAATCCGAACGTGGAGGATATCCTGTTTTTCAGAAGAAAATGATGCAGTGGAGTATGCGGATTACTGCTTATTCCGAAAGGCTGCTTCAGGGATTAAAAACGTTAGATTGGCCGCAACCGCTGAAAGACTCTCAGGAATACTGGATTGGGAAATCTCAGGGAGCTTTAGTCACTTTTGCGGTTGATAATTCAATTGAAAAAATCGATGTTTTCACCACACGTCCGGATACTATTTTTGGAGCTACTTTCATGGTTTTAGCACCAGAAAATCCATTGGTGGAAAAACTGACAACCGAGGAGCAAAAATCCGAAATCGAAAAATACGTCGAAGAAACGTCCAAAAAAACAGAAAGAGACCGTCTTGCTGATGTGAAATCTGTTTCCGGAGCATTCACCGGAAGTTATGCTGTAAATCCTTTTACAGATAAGAAAATCCCGATTTATATTTCCGATTATGTGTTAATGGGATACGGAACAGGCGCTGTAATGGCTGTCCCTGCACATGATGAAAGAGATCACCGATTTGCAAAGAAATTTGGTCTGGAAATTATTAATGTTATTAAGAATGAAGTTGATATTCAGGAAGAATCCTATGATTCCAAAGATTCGGTATGTGTAAATTCCGAATTTCTGGACGGACTGAATTATACCGATGCCAAAACCAAAATCATCGATGAAATTGAAAACCGTGGAATTGGACACGGAACCACCAATTACAGGCAACGCGATGCTATTTTTTCGCGCCAGAGATATTGGGGAGAGCCGGTTCCTGTATATTATAAAGAAGGAATGCCTTATACATTGCCGGTTTCGGCATTGCCTCTTGAACTTCCTGAAGTTGAAAAATATCTGCCGACCGAAGATGGAGATCCTCCTTTGGGAAATGCAAAAAGCTTTGCATGGGATGAGATTAATGGTAAAGTTACGGATTCGAGCAGAATTGATTACCAGGCTATTTTTCCGATTGAATTGTCCACAATGCCAGGCTGGGCAGGAAGTTCATGGTATTTTTTACGATACATGGATCCACATGATGATGAAACTTTTTGCAAAAAAGAATTGTCCGATTATTGGGGGCAAGTCGATTTGTATATTGGTGGAAGTGAGCATGCAACCGGACATTTACTGTATTCCCGTTTCTGGAATATGTTTTTAAAAGATAGAGGATTTATTGAGCAAAATGAACCCTTCCAAAAACTGATTAATCAGGGAATGATTTTAGGTTACAGTGCTTTAATTTTTAGAATTGATGGAACAAATAAAATTGTTTCTAAAAATTTGGCAGAAAATTATAAAACTCAAAGAATTCCAGTTGATATTTCATTAATAAAAGGAAATGAAGAATTAGATATAGAAGCATTGAGAAATTGGAGACCTGAATTTAAAGATGCCGAATTTATTTTAGAAAACGGAAAATATTTTGTTGAAAGAGAGGTAGATAAAATGTCTAAGAGAACTCACAATGTCGTAAATCCGGATGATATTTGCGAAGAATATGGAGCCGACTGTCTGCGTTTGTATGAAATGTTTCTTGGACCTCTGGAACAATCCAAGCCTTGGAATACACAAGGATTAAGTGGCGTTTATGGATTTTTGAAGAAATTCTATAATCTTTATTTCAATGGTGATATTTTTGAGGTTTCCGAAGAAGAACCAACAAAAGAAGAATATAAGGTACTTCATACATTAATTAAGAAATTTATGTATGATGTGCAGAATTTCTCTTTTAATACTTCGGTTTCACAGTTTATGATTGCAGTGAATGATTTACAGAAGCTAAAAACCAATAAAAGAAAGATTTTAGAACCACTGGCAATATTGGTTTCGCCTTATGCGCCACACATCAGTGAAGAATTGTGGAGTCTTCTTGGGCATGCCGAAAGTATTGAATCTGTGTCGTTTCCGGAACTTGAGGAAAAATATCTTGTAGAAGATGAAATTGATTATCCTGTGAGTTTCAACGGGAAAATGAAATTCAAACTGTCACTTCCTGCTGAAATGCCGGTGAAGGAGATTGAAGAAGTGGTGTTGAAGGACAAACGTGTTATTGATCAGTTAGCCGGAAATAATCCAAAAAAGATGATTATCGTACCGAAAAAAATTATTAATATTGTTCCATAATTTTTTGATAAAATTTACGGTGATAAAACTTCTAAAAAAAAAGGTTTTTTTTCATTACCCTACAACGTTTTAAGATGTTTTAGAGATACCATACAATAAATAATAAAATAATTACGAATTTTATAAGGTTAAAATGACTTTAAGCATGTTTTTTTTTGATTAAGAATTGTTTAAATACTTGCACGATAAATTATTTTAACTTTATTTTACAAACCGAATTTTTATAACAATTTATAATTTAGTTTAATATGGAAATGAATGTTTCAAATGAGCACGTAGAAGCGGCTCCAAAGAAGAAGGGAGGTTTAAATCCTACGTTAATTATTCCTATCCTGATTGCAATCGGGGTGTGTATTTATTTATTTGTACTGGGGAATCCCGGTAACTTTAAGGCCGATCCAAGGCTTGCAAATACTGCTTCGGTAGCATTTACAGATGTGGATAGATCGGAATTTAGCCCGGAAGGTTTTATGGGAATTATTTACATGGGAGGAGTAATTGTACCTATTCTTATCTCTTTTATGATTATTGTAATCGTATTCTCTTTCGAACGTTATTTTATCCTTAACAAAGCGCAAGGAAAAGGAAATCTTGACAATTTCGTAGGAAAAGTTAGAAGTCTTCTTAACCAAAACAAAGTAGATGAAGCCATTGAAGAATGCGACAGACAACAGGGAACTGTAGGAAATGTTGTACGTGAAGGTCTTACTACTTACAAAGCTTTAGCGAACGATACTACTTTAAACAAAGAGCAGAAAATGGCATCTTTGAATAAAGCAATTGAAGAAGCTACAACTCTTGAAATGCCGATGCTGGAGAAAAACATGATGATTCTTTCCACTTTGGGAACAGTAGCAACACTTGTTGCACTTCTTGGAACAGTATTGGGGATGATCGCGGCGTTCCACGCCTTAGGATCAGGAGGAGGAACTCCGGATTCAGCAAAACTTTCAGTAGGTATCTCCGAAGCACTTGTAAATACAGCTTTGGGTATTGGTACTTCTGCAGTAGCAATTATCCTTTACAACTTCTTTACTTCAAAAATTGATGGGATGACATTTAAGATTGATGAAATCGCAATGTCTATTCAGCAGTCTTTTGCAGAATTCCATTAATATAAGAATGACCTGCAAAAAATTGCGGTCGCAGAAAAAGAAGTTTAATAATAAATTGAAATATAATGGCGAGAGTCAAACCAAAAAGACATAATATACGGGTGGACATGACGGCGATGACCGACGTCTCGTTCCTACTCCTTACGTTCTTTATCTTAACGGCTCAGTTTGCAAAGCCGGATGTGGAGACCATCAATGCGCCATCTTCGATATCTGAAAAATTGCTTCCCGAAGGAAGTTTAATGACGATTCTTAGCACAACGGACGGCAGATTCTATTTTACACCGGTTGAAAACGGTAATGAAAGAATTAAACTGCTGGATAATATGGCGAAGAAGTTTAATACCACGTTTACAGATAAAGAAAAAGCCGCATTTGCGAATGTGAAATCCATAGGTGTTCCAATGAATCAACTAAAAGGATTTTTGGAACTTACACCGGACGAACAGAAAGCATATAAGTCTCCAGGAATTCCGATGGACAGTACCAACAAACAGTTAATCGACTGGGTACAGCAAAGTCTTGCCGTAAACCCTGATTACAAATTAGCAATCAAAGGGGATACAGATACAAAATATCCTAGAGTCAAAGGATTATTTGAAGGACTGAGAGATATTGATTTTCTTAAATTTTGGCTGATTACGAATCAAGAAGTTAATACAAATAACTAATAAGAAATGGCAGAAGTACAAGTAAAGGATAGTGGTGACAAAGGAAGTAAAGTTCGGTCCAAGAAACTGAACCCTTCCGTTGACTTAACTCCTATGGTGGATCTGGCATTTCTTTTGATTACATTCTTCATGCTGGTAACCACGTTCAGCAAACCGAATGTAATGGATTTAGGCCTTCCGGCCAAGCCAAAAGAAAATCAGAAACCACCAGATACTGAAATTGATTTAACCAACTCTATCAGTATCATTATTGGGAAAGATAACAGAGTTTTCTATCATCAGCAGGATAAAGCAGGGTTGAACGATCAAACCCTCATGGAAACTACTTTTGATAGAAATGGGATTACAAAAGTAATCGAGAGTGCTAAAGCAAGAGCAAAAAATAAAGACCTGTTTACAGTAATTATTAAGCCTACTGACGATGCATTATATAAAAATTTTGTTGATATTTTAGATGAAATGGAGATCACCAAAAACGAAAGATACGGGATTACCGATATCAAACCGTATGAACTCGATATCTATAAGAGAAAAGTTGGTGAATCCACTGCGGCACAACCATCAAATCCAACAAATTAATATTTTTAAATAAGAAGATATGACGAATGACATAGAATACAATAAAGATCTAAATCTGGATGAAATTGTATTTGAGAACAGAAATAAGGAATATGGTGCATATGATTTGCGTACCAAATATCCGAGAATTCTTACCAAAGCCTTCATTGTCGGAACCGTTCTTTTTCTTTTAGCTGCCATTACTCCATTCGTAGTAATGAAGATCAAACAATTGGCAGCCAAAGAAAAAACGGAAGTTAACGCTAAATTAATCGATATTATTCCAGAAGAAGAAACGATTATTGAAGATAAACCTGAAGAAGCGCCACCGCCACCGCCACCTAAAGTTGAAGAACAGCAACAGGAAGTGATTCAGAATGTTGTTCCGGAACCAGTGAAAGCGCCTAAAATTGAAACGCCACCACCACCAATCTCCAAACAGTTGGAAACTACTACAGGTGTCGTTGCGCAGGAAGGAGTGAAAACACCAAGTTATACACCACCGCCACCACCGCCATCTACAGGTACCAGAACTTCAACAGCAGAAGTAAAACCTCAGGTAAGCGAAACTCAGGTATATACCGAAGTAGAGCAAACCGCGGAATTCCCAGGAGGAATCAATTCATTTAGAAATAAAGTTCAAGGTGGATTTGATACTTCAGTGATGGATGGAGATGAAGGAACTGTAAAAACAGAAGTTACCTTTATTGTTGAACGTGACGGATCAATTACAGACGTAAAGGCAAGCGGTTCCAACAGAACGTTTAATGATGAAGCAGTAAGAACTGTGAAATCCATTAGAAATAAGTGGACACCTGCAAAAATTAATGGTAAAGCGGTACGTTACCGTTTCAGAATGCCACTTACAATGCAGTTTGAATATTAAGAAAATCTGAAATTTATCAGAATATTTATAAAGAGGGGGACAATTTTTAGTCTTCCTCTTTTTATTTTTTATAATTTTGTAGGTATGACATTCAAATGGTTATCGTCTTTAGCAGGATTTCTCTATATCATATTGGGAATTGTTGTTATCGTTTATAAATTTTTTATCGTTGTTCTGGAACCCAATGTGGCATATCCTTTAGGGGTATTGCTCATTCTGTATGGTGCTTTCCGGATTCTAAGAGTTTTTTACAAAAGCAAAGAAAGATGATTAAAAACATTGTTGCTCTTCTTGTCCTTCTATTTTTTATGGGATGCAAAAAAGAACAACCTAAGCAGAAAGCATCCTACTATAAAGGAAAACTTACGGTTCTTACTGATGATTCCTTTAAAAGTGTAACGGAAGGGCTTGCACAGGGCTATATGATTAGCTATCCGGAATCGCAGATTATTGTGGAAACCAAGAAAGAAGATCTTGGATTTTTGGATTTGCTTGAAGGAAAAGCAAAAGTGGTGGTCATGTCAAGAGATTTGAATTCCCGGGAAATTGAAGAATATAAAAAACGCACAAGTTTGGATTATCAGCCAGCGAGGTTTGCAGAAGATGCCGTGGTTTTTATTGTTCCGGCAGAATCACCCAAAACGTCTATCAGTATGGAGGAAATAAAAGCCGGTATGGAATCTGAGCAAAAACCTTTTGTTTTTGATGGAACCAATGCGAGTAATCTAAATTTTGTTGCACAAAAATTAAATAAAAAACCCGGCGATCTCAAATTTTCCATTATTAATGGAAACAAAAATGTAATAGAAGAACTTTCGAAATTTCAGAATAAAATAGGAGTAATTGGCTACAACACCATCAGCCGTCCTTATGATAAGGAATCACAGGCACTGCGTTCCCGAATAAAAATTCTGCCGGTTGTTCAAGATGGTGCTACCTACGATATTACCCCGGAAAATCTTCGTGTTTTAAAATATCCTTTTACCCGGATATTATATTTTCTCAGTAACGAAGGAGGCTTTAATATCGGTAATGGATTCATACGCTATTCTTGTACCATGATCGGTCAAAAAATAGTTCAGAAAGAAGGATTACAACCCTATAATCTCTACAGGAGAGAAGTCGAAATGCGTTAATTTTTATTAAAATAATGGGCTGTAAATAATGATTTCCGTATTTTGGTCTGGAAATTGCCAAATAATATCAAAACGATTAAATTTTAACTAACAAAAAATAAAGGATAAAATGAATGTGACTAAGAAGATTGTTGTTGGGACTGCCTTGTCAGTATTCTCTTACGCTGCTCACGGGCAAACTTTACAAGAGGGAATCACGGCTACAGACAGTCATAAATATGCAAAAGCGAAGCAAATCTTTACCGATATGATTGCACAATCGCCAACTGCGGAAAATTATTTTTATCTGGGGAATACCTATCTTACCCAATTCGAGCCCAATTTTGATCTTGCGGCGGAGAATTTCAATAAAGGACTTGCAGCCGATAAAAAAGATTATCTTAATAAAATAGGTCTCGCTAGCATTAAATTAGGCAAAGGAGACAAGTCCGGTGTTGCCGATATTCAGAAAATTGTTGAAGAATCCAAAGGAAAAGATTCTGAAGTTCTATATCGTGCCGGAGAAGCGCTTACTCTGTTTGAAAAAAATAGTAATCCTGATCTTGCCGTAGATTATATCAACAGAGCGGTTGAAAAACCGCCTAAAGGTGGTGTTCCTGCTTACTATTATTATACTTTGGGGGATGCTTATCGTTTGAAAATTACCAATAGCCCGCAAGTTGCAGGTGCAGCAATGTCAGCGTATGATAAAGCGCTTCCTTTAGCGAGAAATAAAGCCTCTGTTTATACCAGAATTGCAACACTTTGGATGGCGGCACAACAATGGCAAAATGCAAAAGAGAATATAGATAAAGCCATTGCGGCTGATCAAAGTTATGCTCCAGCATACAAAGCAAAAGCAGGATATGATATCCGTTACCAGCAAAATGCACTGGCAACACAGGATTTGCTGAATTATGCCAAGTATGCCGATGAAGATCCGTATACACAGTTGGAAATTTCAAAACTTTTCTTCACCAATGAAGATTATGCGAATGCAAAAACCACTCTGGATAAAATTTTTGATAAAGTAGATGATCCTATTAAATACAAACTTCGCGCTTATATTCAGTACGGAGACAGTGATTATGCTGGTGCAAAACAAAACATCAGTACATTCGTTTCAAAAGTAAACCAATCGAGAGTTCAGCCTGCAGACCAAGGTCTTATCGGTTTAATTGATGCAGGTCTTGCAAAAAATGAAACCGATGCCGCTAAAAAAGAAACTTTGTTAGCCGAATCCCGTCAAAAAATTGCATTGGCAAAAAGTGCAAAAGATGAAACCATGAAATGGGATGAAGAACTTGCCAAAATTGCAGGGGGTGGAGGTGCAACTCAGGCTGCTGCAGATGCCGGAGCTACCAGCCCGGAAATTGAAGCCCTGAAAAAACAGGTCGCTGCAAATCCGCATGATACCGATGCGCTTTTTAAACTGGCAACCTCTTACCAGAATGTAGAAAACTGGAACGGAGCAATTCTCTCCTGGCAGAAGATGATTAATCTGCTTCCGGATTGGGCTCCTGCGTATTATAGCCAAGGATATGCTTACCAAAGAGCAGAAAATAATGAAATGGCAAAAGTGAGCTATGAAAAATATATTTCTACAGTAAAACCTGCCGAACTGGAAGCCAACAAAGAATCTTTATCTTATGCTTATTTTGCAGTTGCTTACCTTGAAAAAGACAGCAATCCGGGAAAAGCAAAAGAATATGTTGCAAAATCAGTACAGTTGAACCCTACCTATCAGGATGCGATTGCACTGAACAAACAGTTGAATCCTTAATTCTGAAAAATAGAATTTAAATAAACAATCCGGTCTTTCTAAGATCGGATTTTGTTATTTTTGTACATAATTTTTAAAATATGAAAGTCGATATTCTTGCCATTGGTGCGCATCCTGATGATGTAGAATTAGGTTGTGGAGGAACCATCGCCAAAATGATTGCCGAACAAAAAAAAGTCGCAATTGTGGATTTAACTCAGGGCGAACTGGGAACAAGAGGAACCGAAGAAACCAGAAGAGAAGAAGCGCAGAATTCAGCAAATATTCTCGGTGTTTTGTCCAGAGAAAATTTAAAAATGAAAGACGGATTTCTTCAGCATATAGAAGAATATCATTTGAGAATCGTGAAAGCTATTCGCAAATATCAGCCGGAAATTGTTCTCGCGAATGCCATTGATGACCGTCATCCCGATCATGCAAAAGCGGCAAAATTAGTTTCTGATGCCTGTTTTCTTTCCGGATTACGCAAGATTGAAACCTTTAATGAAGAAGGAATTCGGCAAGAGATTTGGAGGCCAAAACAAATTTACCATTACATCCAGTGGAAACATATTGCTCCTGATTTTGTAATTGATATTACCGGATATTTAGACAAAAAAATTGAAGCTTGTCTCGCTTTCAAGACTCAATTTTATGATCCGAATTCTCAGGAACCCGTTACTCCAATCGCTACAAAAGACTTTTTGGAAAGCTTAACCTATCGCGCCCAGGATTTGGGAAGACTATCGGGAGTTACTTATGCGGAAGGCTTTACCACAGAAAAGTTGATGGCATTGAAAAATTTTGAAGGAATAATTTTATAGTTTTGCAGAAAGTACTATATTTGCATCCACAAAATGGTGATTGTAGCTCAGTTGGTTAGAGCGTCGGATTGTGGTTCCGAAGGTCGTGGGTTCGAGACCCATCATTCACCCAAAAAAGCATCCGAATTTCGGATGCTTTTTTTTACCGCTTTTTCACCCTATTTTCACTTGGTATTTTTATGAGTTTTGAACTTTTATTAATTTGAAGTTCAAAGTTTTGCAGTTGGATAAACAGCCGTTTCTGTATTTTTTTCTGTCTCTTGTCTCCGGAATTATTGTTGCGGATCTATGGGGAATGCATCAGAATTTACTTACTATTTTACTGGTGGTTTTGTTTTTGTCTGTATTTTCTTTCAGAGCAAAACATACTATTTTTCTAAAGTTCCGCCCGGTTTTGCTGATGTTGATTTTCTTTTTATTTGGAGCGTATCTTCATTTATTCCAATCGGAAAAGCCATCGCTTCCCAAAATGAAAGAGAAAGAAAAACTCATTTTCACGATTGATAAAAAACTCAATTCGACTGAGAAAAATAGAAGGTACATCATCAATTTTCAAAAAAACGGAGACACTCACAAAGCCGTACTTTCTGTGTCAAAGCATATTCAGGAATTTGATTTTAAACATATTTATAAAGCGGATTTCATCATTCAAAAACCGTTTTCGCCAACTTATGATTTTCAATTCGATTATTCAAAATATCTGGCAAGACAGCATGTTTATTACCAGTTTTACCTTCCGGAAAAATTTCAGTTTGCAGACCAAAAAAAAATATCGGTAGGAGATCGGATTAAGCAGCACCGTTTTGAACTTTTAAATAAAATTGAAAATGCCGGTATGTCTTCGCCAACAAAGAATTTTCTGAAAGGAATTATTTTGGCAGATCGTACGGAATTGGGACAAATTGCGGTTCAGGATTTTAACCGTTCCGGACTGATGCATTTTCTTGCCATTTCCGGCACCCATATTGTGATTATTTTTTGGATGTTGATGTTGATATTCAGGCGTTTGTTTCCACTGAAGTTACAAATGTTAGCCATTATTTTGAGTTTGGTTTTTATCTGGTTTTTTGCTTTATATATTGGCTTTGGAAATTCGGTTTTGCGTTCTTGTGTGATGATTAATGTGTACTATGTTTATGTTCTTTTGCAGCGGAAAACGGATTTGCTACATGCTCTTTCTCTTGCCGGAATAATTATTTTATTCATGGATACGCAACAGATTTTCGACATTGGTTTTCAGTTGAGTTTTCTTGCGGTTTTCGGTATTTTCTGGTTGAATGAACCGATTTTAAAATACTTTCCTTTTCCGAAAAATCTTTTTCAGGAGATTTTGCAGAATACCTTTTCCATGTCAGTTTCGGCACAACTCATCACCATTCCTGTGGTGCTGTATTATTTTCATCAATTTTCCTGGATGTCAGTTCCGGCAAACCTTTTAATTGTTCCCCTTTCTGAAATTGTGATTATTTCTTCATTTGTGATGACACTATTTTTTGGAGTCAATTTTTCATTTGATTTTGTCCTCGGTATTTATGATTTGATGGTGCATATTTTACTGAAAGGAATTCATTGGTTTGCGGATCAGGATTTTGCTTTTACAAAGAATATTCCCATGAGTTTGGGCGAAGTTGTATGTTGTTTTGCGATGTTTTACTTTCTGCGATTTCTTATTGTAAAGGTGAATATCAGGAACGTATTTATTTTTGTTTCTATGTTGGCGGTATTTTTTACCATTCGTTTAGTTCTTACCAATTTGCAGAATTCCCGTAGTGAAATTTTAGTTGTAAAATACTTTAAATCCGAAATTGTAATCAGAAAAAATAAAGAAGATATTGTGTTTTATTTTCAAAAAGGACTCAATAAAAAAGACCTTACCAAAAATATCATTGATCCATATCTTTCATCTCGAAGGCAGAAAGAATATAAACTTCAGCCGATGAATAATTCATCGGTTCAATTTGATGGTAAAACCATTTTTTTTAGGGATGAAAATTAGAAATTTTTCATACAGATCATTACATAACTTCATATTTAGTTTTTATACATGCTGTTATTTCAATACAATAAAAATATGCATTACTTTTGTCATGCTGTAAGCATCTCTACAAAGAAAGTTTAGATTTCTTCGAAATGACAAACCTTGTGTTCAGGTATTTTTTTACTGTATTCTCATGGCTTGCTTAAGTTCAATTTCTATATTACAAATTCTAGTAAAATTTTCAACAATTTTAATGCTCTATTATTTAGAAACATTACAAACTAAATAATTCTGATATTTCTCACTTTCACTGTACGTCCACATTGTCTACATTTGTGATTATCGAATTTTTAAAGAAAAACTATGTCTGGATTCTTTTCATCTACCATTGGTAGAAAGTATGCTATGGCAATATCAGCAATGTTTCTGCTATTGTTTTTAGTAATGCACCTTTCCGTGAATATGCTGTCGGTTTTTAGTCAGGACGCATTTAATCAGGCCTCTTATTTCATGGGTTACAATCCGCTAATTCAGTTTGCGATGCAGCCCATTTTGATTTTTGGTGTGGTATTTCACTTTGTGATGGGTTTTGTTCTGGAAATTAAGAATAATAAAGCCCGTCCGGTAAAATATGCGGTAAATGGTGCTTCGAGCAATTCCACATGGATGTCGAGAAATATGATTATTTCTGGTGCCGTTATCCTTGCTTTTCTGGTATTGCATTTTTATGATTTTTGGCTTCATGAGATGGAGTACAAATATATTCCGGGAGAAGGCGATCCAAATGATCTCACAAGATTCTGGCACGAACTCCATGCAAAATTTGCTGATTTGTGGAGGGTGATTTTTTATGTGGTAGCCTTTGTTCTTTTAGGGTTTCACCTTGCTCATGGTTTTCAATCTTCATTTCAGTCTGTTGGGGCAAGACACCCAAAATATACACCAATAATTAAAGCATTTGGGAATTGGTACTCAATCCTGATTCCACTTGGTTTTATTTTCATTGCTGTTTATCATTACATAACTCAATAATATCTCTATAAAGATGAATACATTCGATCCAAAAATTCCTGCAGGTCCACTTAAGGATAAATGGAAAAACCATAAAGATCACATGAACCTCGTTGCGCCAAATAACCGCGACAAAATTGATATTATTGTTGTGGGGACTGGTTTGGCAGGAGGTGCCGCTGCTGCTACACTGGCAGAACAGGGCTATAATGTGAAAGCGTTTTGTTATCAGGATTCTCCAAGAAGGGCGCACTCAATCGCAGCTCAGGGAGGAATTAATGCCGCTAAAAATTATCAGGGAGACGGAGATTCTACCTATCGTTTGTTTTATGATACCATAAAAGGTGGCGATTATCGTGCAAGAGAAGGAAATGTATACAGACTTGCAGAAGTCTCCGCAAATATTATCGACCAATGTGTTTCACAAGGCGTTCCTTTCGGAAGAGATTATGGCGGCCAGTTGGATAACCGTTCTTTTGGAGGGGTTCAGGTAAAAAGAACATTTTATGCAAAAGGACAAACCGGGCAGCAGTTGCTTTTGGGAGCTTATTCTGCAATGAGCCGACAGATCGGGAAAGGACGTATAAAAATGTACAACCGTCATGAAATGATGGAGCTGGTAATTGTGGATGGGAAAGCCAGAGGAATTATCGCAAGAAATTTGGTAACCGGAGAAATAGAAAGACATTCTGCGCATGCGGTGGTAATTGGATCAGGAGGGTATGGAAATGTGTATTTTCTTTCTACCAATGCAATGGGATCAAATGTTTCCGCTGCATGGAAAATCCATAAAAAAGGAGCATATTTTGCCAATCCTTGTTATGTTCAGATTCACCCGACTTGTATTCCGGTTCACGGAACACAGCAGTCTAAACTTACGTTGATGTCTGAATCTTTAAGAAACTCCGGAAGAATCTGGGTTCCTAAAAAAATAGAAGATGCGGAAGCCATCCGAGCCGGGAAGTTAAAACCAGAAAGCATTAAAGAAGAAGACCGGGATTATTATCTGGAAAGAAGGTATCCTGCCTTTGGAAACCTTGTTCCAAGAGATGTTGCTTCCAGAGCGGCAAAAGAAAGATGTGATGCCGGTTATGGAATTGAAAATAATGATACCAAAGAAGGCGTATTCCTTGATTTCTCTACAGAAATTACCAAAAAGGGGCATGAAACGGCATTAGAAAAGAATATTCACAATCCGACAGACAAGCAAATCTATGATTTAGGAAAAGCTTGGATTGAAGAAAAATACGGAAACCTCTTCCAGATGTATGAAAAAATTACAGCGGATGATCCTTATGTAACCCCAATGAAAATTTATCCGGCAGTGCATTACACCATGGGTGGCGTTTGGGTAGATTATAATCTGATGTCAACCATTGAAGGCTGTTTCGTTATCGGAGAAGCCAATTTCTCGGATCACGGAGCCAACAGGCTTGGAGCTTCTGCTCTGATGCAGGGATTGGGAGACGGTTATTTCGTTTTACCATATACCATTGCGGATTATCTGTCTGCAGACATCAGAACTGGTAAAATTCCTACGGATACAGAGGCTTTCAGTGAAGCGGAGAAAGAAGTTCAGGATAAAATCAAATTCTTTTTAACCAACAACGGAACACATTCAGTGGATTATTTCCACAAAAAACTGGGACACATTATGTGGAACAAAGTAGGAATGGGAAGAACTCCGGAAGGGTTAAGAGAAGCCATTAAAGAAATAGAAGAAGTTCGCGCCGATTTCTGGAAAGATGTAAAAGTTCCGGGAATTGCAGATGGAATGAATAATGAACTTGAAAAAGCATTCCGTGTAGCTGATTTCTTAGAATTAGGACAGCTTATGGCGATTGATGCACTGAACCGAAATGAATCTTGTGGAGGGCATTTCCGGGAAGACCATTCCACACCGGACGGAGAAGCCGAAAGAGATGATGTGAATTACAAATATGTTGCCGCTTGGGAATACAAAGGGCCAGACATTAATAAAGAAGTGGTTCACAAAGAGGATCTGGTTTATGAAAATATCGAAGTGAAAACAAGAAGTTATAAATAAAATCTCCAAAACAGAAAGAAAATGAGTACAAAAAAAGGACTTAATCTGACTCTGAAAATTTGGAGACAGACCAACCACAAATCAAAAGGACAATTTGAAATTTATAAAATTTCAGATGTATCCAAAGATTCTTCGTTTTTGGAAATGCTGGACATTCTGAACGAAAATCTGATTAACGAAGGAAAAGAACCAGTGGCTTTTGATCACGACTGTCGTGAAGGAATTTGCGGAATGTGTTCTTTATACATCAACGGTAGAGCGCACGGTCCGGATACAGGAATTACAACCTGCCAGTTGCACATGCGTCATTTCAAAGATGGCGAAACCATTACCATTGAACCTTGGAGAAGTGCTGCTTTTCCGGTAATCAAAGATTTGGTGGTGGACAGAAGCGCATTCGACAGAGTAATGGCTGCAGGAGGATTTATTTCGGTAAATACTTCCGGAAATACCACTGATGCCAATAGTATTCTGGTTCCGAAAGAAGATGCAGATAAAGCCATGGATGCAGCAGCATGTATTGGTTGCGGCGCATGTGTTGCTACCTGTAAAAACGGTTCAGCAATGCTTTTTGTCGGTGCAAAAGTGTCGCAATACGCCTTACTTCCTCAGGGAAAAATTGAAGCCACAAGAAGAGTGCTGAATATGGTAAAAGCTATGGATGAAGAAGGTTTTGGAAACTGTTCCAACACCGGAGCCTGCGAAGTAGAGTGTCCTAAAGGAATTTCTCTTGAAAATATAGCCAGAATGAACCGCGAATTTTTCGTGGCAAGTGCAGAAACAAAATAATGTTATTTTAAATAGTGAAGTTTGCCCTCAAAATTTGGGGGCTTTTTTTGTTGTTAAATCTTTCACAATTTGAGGATTAATGCCGCAGGAATAAATTAAAAAGATTATTTTTGCGCACAAATTTATGAACGAATTATGAAGAAATTTTTCTTGCTGCTTTTGTTGGCAGTTTTTGCAGTTTCCTGCTCTAAAAAAGTTGATGTAGAAGGTAAAATCAGCGGAGGTTCACCATTGGAAAGAATTGAATTTATTGATGCTTCCGGTGTGGCAACTTTGCCCTTGGTCAATTTTGGAACCGACAAATCGGGGAATTTCAAAGGAAGTTTTGAAGTACCCAAAAACGGAATGTATTTAATGACTTATGGTCCCAACAAATACATGGTTTACCTTAAAGGCGGACAGAAATTACAGTTTTCTGCAAATGCCATGAATTTTACAGAAACGCTTCAGTTTCAGGGAGACGTAAAGAAGAATAATGATTTCCTGAAAAATGTAGACAAGAAAATCGGAGAATACGGGTCTACGCTGAATATGCAGAAAATGATGAGCTCTGATGAAGAACCTTTTCTGAAAGAAGTTCAGAAAATTAAAGAAAAGTTGTACGCCATTTTGGATGAAAGTGCAAAAGGATCAGGCGCTGACGGTGATGTTATCCGGTACAAAAAAGATGAAGCAAATGCAGGAGTTTTAGGAATTTTAAGTCAGTATTCTCAAAACCATTCTGCAATGGTACAGAATCCGAATTTTAAAGTTTCTAAAAAATTCTATGATTATGAAGCCGAACTCACCAAAGACAACGATCGTATGGTGAAAGAAATGCCACTTTACAGAAATTATATTCTCAGCAAACTTTCTTCAGACTACGGAACATACGCGCAAAATCATCAGCAGAAAGAAAACGATGCCACCAATTCCGATTTATTTGCGAAATTTTTAGATACCAGAAAAGACCTTTCCCAAATTACAAAAGACTATCTTCTTGCATTTGTGATGAGTCAGTTTGATGTTTCACCAAACATGAAAGAAGGTTCAAAAATAAAACTGCAGAAACTGGTAGATGAAAAAATAAAAGACAAAACCGTGAAAGAAGACATGAAACGCGTTTTGTTTGCACTCGGAGGTCCGGATAAAGGCAAAAAGTTTGAAGGGAATCTTATAAATCAGGATGGAAAAACATTTTCTATTGATGAAGTGAAAGGTAAACCGACGGCAGTCATTTTTTATGCTTCCTACAATCCTTATATTGCAGAAGCAACGGTGCCTGTAGTGAAAGAAATAATAAAATTCTATGGTTCAAAAATGAATTTTGTATTGGTAAATCTGGATGATACAAAAGACCAGTTCATCAAAACCAGCAATGCGATGTTTAAAGGTGTAACTGCGAAAAATGTATATGCAGAAGGAGGAATCAATTCTAAATTTGCAAAAGATTGGGAAATCTATTCTTTCAAAATGCCCGGAATGTTGATCCTTGATAAAGACGGAAAAACACAAAGTCCGTATTACTTCAGCATTACCGGTAATAATATTCAGTTGTTTACCGATCTTGATCGGATTACCGGTTTGAAAGCGCCATCTGCAGCACCAGCTGCAACGCTGCAAAATGATCTTTTTGTTCCGAGCCAGACAGAAGCTCCAAAACCAGAAACTCAGGGTACAAAATAATTATTGAACAATATAATTAGAGCCTGTTTAAATTTTATTGCTAAAAATTTTTATAGGGATTTTGAGATGAATTTTTTGCTTCATGTTTGCAGATTTAGCGGGCTAAATCAAAAATAAGAAGTAGAAAATACGCTCAAAAGAGCATCAAAATTTAGCAAAGATGATTTCTGAGGCCGTAAAAAATTTCGGTAAAATTTTAAACAGGCTCTAAAGCCTTGTCGTAAATTGGCAGGGCTTTTTTTATTCCGGTTGTTGTATTCATCATCATTTAAAATATACTTATTTTTAAATTAGGGATTCAAAAAACAACGAATCCGAAGTGCGTATGAAAAAAAAGAAAAACATCACCCTTGAAAATATAAAACTCCTTTCCGCAGGAGCAAAAGGAGTTGCCGTAGGCAAAACAGAAGAAGGCAAAACCGTATTTGTTTCCGGAGCCGTTCCCGGCGATGTGGTGAATGCACGGGTGAAAAAATCAAAATCAAGGTATGTGGAAGCCGAAGTTTTGGAAATTCTGGAACCTTCTCCTTTTCGTGTAGATCCGGTTTGCATGCATTTTGGCGTTTGTGGTGGCTGCAAATGGCAGAATCTGAGCTATGAAAAACAACTGGATTTCAAGCAGGATGAAGTCTACAACAATATCCGCAGAATCGGCGGTATTGAAAACTTTGAAACCCTGCCGATTTTAGGTTCAGCACAACAGTATTACTACCGCAACAAAATGGAATTTTCCTTTTCCAATGCACGTTGGCTGACTTTGGGTGAAGTAAGTTCCGAAAGCCAGATTGATGACCGCAATGCACTCGGTTTTCATATTCCCGGAATGTGGAGCAAAATTCTGGATTTAAAAGAATGTTTCCTTCAGGAAGATCCGTCAAATGCGATTCGTCTTGAAGTGAAAGCGTATGCCGAAAAACTGGGGCTCGATTTTTTTGATGTACGAAATCAGGAAGGATTTTTGAGAACGTTGATGATGAGGCAGAATTCAAAGGGAGAATGGATGGTTTTGTTTCAATTGTTCAGAGAAGAAAAAGAAAACAGGGAGTTATTATTCAACCATTTACTTCAGAAATTTCCTCAGATCAAAACCCTGGTGTACGCCATTAATCCAAAACCCAATGATTCCATTTACGATTTGGAGGTAGAAACCTATTCCGGTGATGGATTTCTCATGGAAGAAATGGATGGGCTTCAATTTAAAATAGGACCGAAATCCTTCTTTCAAACCAATTATCACCAAGCCTTGGAGTTGTACCGGAAAACTTTGGAATTTGCGGATTTAAAAGGGAACGAAACCGTATATGATTTGTATACCGGAACCGGAACCATTGCGCAATATGTAGCCAGAAAAGCAAAACAGGTTATCGGGATTGAATCCGTTCCGGAAGCCATTGATGCCGCTATCGAACACGCCAAAATTAACGGTCTGGAAAACTGCACTTTTTATTGCGGAGACATGAAAGAAGTTTTCACCGAAGAATTTCTGCAGAATCATCCCAAAGCCGATGTTTTGATTACCGATCCGCCAAGAGACGGAATGCACCAGAAAGTGGTGGAACAGATTCTGAAACTCGCTCCCGAAAAAATCGTGTATGTGAGCTGCAATTCGGCAACGCAGGCAAGAGATCTGGCATTGATGAAAGAGCAATATCGAGTGGTGAAAATTTTGCCGGTGGATATGTTTCCGCAAACGCATCATGTAGAAAATATTGCGCTTTTGGAAAGGATTGACTAATTTTACCCTGTTATGAAAATATTTTCGGTTGTTGCACTGTTTTTAGTCATTGGTTTTGTAGCGGTTTCCTGCTCCAATGATGATGATATTTGTACCAGTGGAGAAGCCACGCCGCGTTTGAAAATAAAATTCAGAACCACGGAAGGCAAAGTAAAAACGTTGGATTCGTTGTATCTGAATGTAAAATATGATACCGGCGAGAAAACCGTAATCAAAGCGGCAAAAGTTGATTCTGTTCTCATTCCTTTGCGTGTGGATGAGCAGCTTTTTACGGAAATATCAGTACGCTTAACCAAAACCGGATCCGCCTCCAAAATCAAGGTAAATTACACCACGGAATCCGAATATGTTTCTCCGGCTTGCGGAATCAAAAGGCTCTATAAAAATTTTGATCCTGTTCTTGAAAATACCAATCCTGTGGTGGAAATCATCAAATCTCAAAATGAAATCATCAATGAAGAGAAGACTCATCTTTACCTTGTTTTTTAGTGCTTTTTTTGGGATTTTTTTTGGTCAGAAAACTGATTCTCTGAAAAGCAAGATTCCTTATAAACCCAATTTTATGGTGGGTTTTGATCTTTTAAATTCGGGTGTTTCTTTCTTTTCAGACCGAAAAGTGTATCAGGGTTTTATTTCTTCGGAAATCAAAAAAAATCTGCATGCCGTTGCAGAAATTGGCGTGGAAAAAAATATTTACGAAAAGAATAATTACGATGCGGAAGCCAGTGGCGTTTTCCTGAAATTAGGATCTTTTTATATGTTGGTCTCTGATCGCGAAAACCGTTTTGACGGATTTTATGCAGGCGGAAAAATAGCAGCTTCCAAATATAATCAGGAATATTTTGCAGTTCCGATACGGGGTTTTGAAGGTGGAGACTATACCGAAACATTTCCCAAATCTTCGCAAACTTCATTTTGGCTGGAAGGAAATATTGGCGGAAGAGTGCAATTATTCAACTCCAATTTTTATATTGATGTTAATGCACAGCCAAGATATTTGATTTATACCACAAAGCAGGATGATATTTATCCTATGATTGTTCCCGGATTTGGGAGGAGTTCCACGAAGTTTAATTTAGGATTTGCCTGGAATATCGCGTATAAATTCTGATTTCTCTGATTTTATTTTTGAGTTAAAATGCAGAGGCAGCCGTCAGTCTATATCTTTTTTTATTTTCTCAAGCGTTTGCATGGTTGCTTTCTGTAAATCTTCAAGATTTGTATTATTATAAATAATGTAATTGGCAAGCCTGCATTTATCTTTTTCGGGCATTTGATTTTTCATAATGGCTTCAATTTCGCGGTAGGTTTTGCCATCACGATCCATCACTCTTTTCATTCGGAAATGCTCATCCGCAGTTACCAGAACAGATTTTGCACATTCCAGATAGAGTTTAAGTTCGAAAAGCAGAGCGGTTTCTTTAAAAACAAAAGATGTTTTTTGCTGCGGAACCCATTGTTCGAAATCTTCCCGAACAGCGGGATGAATGGTTTCATTCAGTTTTTTTAGGAGATCTTCGTTGTTGAAGACTTTTTCACTTACATATTTCCGGTTGTATTGCCCGTTTTCATCGTATGCATTTTCACCCAATATGCTTTTGATGTGTTCTTTTAAAAAATTGTTTTCGTTCACAATTTCTTTTGCCCGGATATCCGAATAATATACAGAATAGCCCAAATCTTCAATAAATGCGGCTACAGTGGATTTTCCGGAACCGATTCCTCCGGTTAATCCGATAATCTTCGGCTCGGGTTCAGGTTGTTCTGAATCATTCAGGACTTGATCTTCCATAATTTTTTTCAATGAATCTTCAAATATACTATAAAATAAATTTCTACCGGTTGTGCATTTAGAATTAAAAGATTTAAAACGCTTATTTTCAATTGATTGTATTCTTTTGAAACAAACATTATGAAATGAAAAAATACAGAAAAGACTATTTTAATTCTTTTCGCTAAAATTTAAACAGTTTCTAATAACCAAAAACATCATTGAAGTGAAACGTCTGATCCAGCCGGATTCCACGGTCTGTCATTTTTACGGTAGCAAGTTCATGATGTGCATCATGCTCAAAAAACAGGATATAATCGTTGTCCACGCATTGTTTTAAAAATTTCCCTTTTTCATCAAAAGTCAAAAGAGGGCGCGTGTCGTATCCCATTACATATACTTGTGGAATGTGCCCAAAAGTAGGAATCAGATCTGCGGCATAAATAATGGTTTTTTCCTGATATTGAATAACCGGAAGCATCTGTTTTTCGGTGTGTCCGTCCACAAAAATAATATCCATTTTCAAATCAGGGGCAAATCCGTAATTTCCGTTTGCCGGAAGCGGGATGAAATTGAGTTGACCACTTTCCCGAAGCGGGAGTATATTTTCGGTCAGAAAACTTGCTTTTTCCCTTGGATTAGGATTTGTGGCCCAATCCCAATGATTTTCATTGGTCCAGTATTGTGCATTTTTAAAGGCGGGGCGATATCCGGATTTGTTGTCATTCCATTCCACTGCTCCGCCACAATGATCGAAATGAAGATGCGTAAGGAAAACATCCGTAATATCATCGCGCACGAAACCATATTTTTTCAGGTTCTGATCCAGAGAATCTTCACCAAAAAGATGATAATGGCTGAAAAATTTTTGGTTCTGTTTATCTCCGATTCCACAATCAATCAGGACTAATTTTTTGCCGTCTTCTACTAGCAATGCGCGCATTCCGAGATCAATCAGGTTGTTTTCATCGGCGGGATTGGTTTTTTGCCAAAGCGATTTTGGCACGCTTCCGAACATTGCGCCACCATCAAGTTTAAATTTACCACATTGGATCGGATATAACTTCATAAAGTTTCATTTTTACTAAAGTAAGGATTTTTTCTCTAAAAATGATACGCTAAATTTGACGCTCGCTTCGCTCGCGCCTTTAAAAAAGTTCTCCCGGGTTTTTAGGTTTTGAAATTTTCAAGTGTTGATAGGCTTTATCCGTTACTTCACGGCCTCTTGGTGTTCGGATAATAAAACCTTCCTGAATCAGAAACGGTTCATACACTTCTTCCAGCGTTTCAGGATTTTCGCCGATGGAGGTTGCCAATGCTGAGATTCCAACAGGTTTTCCACGGAAATTTTCAATCATCACTTTCATGATTTTATTGTCCATATCATCCAGCCCGAATTCATCTACATTCAAAGAATTCAAAGCGAATTTGGTGATGCCGATTTCAATTTCGCCGTTGCCTTTGATTTCTGCAAAATCCCGAACCCTTCGTAACAAAGCATTTGCAATTCTGGGTGTTCCACGGCTTCTTCTTGCGATTTCCAGTGCGGCATCTTCATAAATTTTAATTCCTAACACGCGTGCACTCCGCTCGATAATCATGGAAAGAAGTTCGGTATTATAATACTCCAGTCTGGATTGGATTCCGAATCTTGCCAGCATAGGTTTGGTCAGCATTCCGCTTCTGGTGGTTGCGCCCACCAGTGTGAAAGGGTTTAATCCGATTTGTACACTTCTTGCGTTGGGGCCGGTTTCCAGCATAATATCAATCTTATAATCCTCCATTGCGGAATAAAGGTATTCTTCCACAATTGGCGACAAACGGTGAATTTCATCAATAAAAAGAACATCATTTTCCTCCAGATTGGTCAACAATCCGGCAAGACTACCGGGTTTATCCAGAACAGGACCGGAAGTTACCTTACAGTTTACGCCCAGCTCGTGTGCAATGATGTGTGCTAAGGTTGTTTTTCCCAATCCCGGAGGACCATGCAGAAGAACGTGATCAAGTGCGCCACCACGATTTTTTGCAGCAGCCACAAAGACTTCCAGATTGTCGAGGGTTTTCCGCTGTCCTGCAAAATCTTTAAAACTTTGTGGGCGGATTTGCTCTTCTAAAATCAAGTCTTCTCGGGAAAAATTGTCTTTATCGGGATGAAGAAAGTCAGGCATTTTATCTAAATTCTATTCAAAAATAAGACTTTTTGAGCAAGAATGGGATTTTTGGTTGGATGTATTTTGAGTATCTTTACGCAAATTCGGTTTTAATGAAATTAATTGGTCCTTTTACGCAAATCGTCACTTTAAATCATCTTCCGCTTCGTGGAAAAATTTGCGATGAAGAGTTGGAAATAATTCAGAACGGAGGAATTTTAATTCAGAACGGAATCATTAAAAAAACAGGACGTTTTGAAGAACTGAAGTCAGACTATTCTGATGTGGAAATTGAAGAAATCGAAGGACAAAAAGTTGCGCTTCCTGCGTTTATAGATTCGCACACCCATATTTGTTTTGCCGGAAACCGTGCGAATGATTTTGCTATGCGCAATGCCGGGAAAACCTATCTTGAAATTGCAGAAAAAGGCGGCGGAATATGGAACTCCGTAGAAAGTACCCGAACTGCATCCGAAGAGGAACTTCTGGGAACACTCTTGCAAAGAATCCGCTTTTTAGAAGAACTCGGAATTACCACCATTGAAATTAAAAGCGGCTATGGCCTTAATGCCGAAAATGAGCTGAAAATGCTGCGCGTGATTAAGCAGGCAAAGGAGCAAACTTCCGTAACTTTAATTTCCACTTGTCTTGCTGCTCATACCAAACCAAAAGATTTTTCGGGAAGCAACAAAGAATATCTTGATTATATTTTGAGTGAAATCCTTCCCAAAGTAAAAGAAGAAGATCTTGCCGGACGCGTTGATATTTTTATTGAAAAATCGGCATTTCAACCGGACGAAAGCAGGGAATTTCTCCTTAGTGCGAAAGATTTGGGTTTTGAAATTACCGTTCATGCAGATCAGTTTACGCCCGGAAGTTCCCGTGTTGCTGTGGAAGTTGGTGCTGTTTCGGCAGATCATCTGGAAGCGACTTCTGACGAAGATATTCAGTTTCTTGCCGATTCGGAAACTGTGGCAACAGCACTTCCCGGAGCAAGTCTTGGTTTAGGAGAACCTTTTGCGCCGGCAAGAAAAATTCTTGATGCCGGAGGAATTCTTTCCATTGCGAGCGACTGGAATCCGGGTTCTGCACCAATGGGACATCTGTTGATGCAGGCTTCTGTTCTGGCGACTTTTCAAAAATTATCTTCTGCTGAGGTTTTAGCTGCAATTACTTTTCGAGCTGCAAAAGCCTTACATCTATCCGACAGAGGAATTCTGAAAGAAGGCATGAAAGCAGATTTTGTAGTTTTCGATACCAATAATTTTCAGAATATTCTTTACAAGCAGGGCATCATGAAACCTTCATCTGTTTTTGTATCCGGAAAAAAAATCTGAGAACAGTCAAAAAAATTGTATCTTCTTCACCAAAAAATTACGAAATGAGCAATCTTGAAATGTGGGAAGTTTTTATTCAGACAAAGCCCGGACTTTCCCATAAACATGCGGGAACGGTGCAGGCTGCAACTGCAGAAATGGCGCTTCAGAATGCAAGAGATGTTTACACCAGAAGGAAAGAAGGTACATCAATCTGGGTGATCCCCAGCAAATATGTGGTCACTTCTGAAGGAGTGGATCAGGAATCATTTTTTGATCCCGCAGATGATAAACTCTATCGCCATCCTACTTTCTATCAGATTCCGAATGACGTGAAAAATATGTAATTGAAGACATTAAATTTTAGATATTAGATTTCAGACAAATTTCTAAATCTGATATCTGGTGTCTGATATCTGAAATCTATCAAAATGAAAAGCTACCTATTAAAACTCGCCGACGATGCCTTGATTATGGGGCAAAGACTTGCAGAATGGTGCGGAAAAGGACCTTATCTTGAGGAAGACATCGCGCTCACCAATATTGCTTTGGATTATTTGGGGCAATCTCAATTGTTCTACCAATATGGCAGTCAGTTTTTTAATGAAAAATCAGTTGATGATTTGGCCTTTTTACGTTATGAGCATGAATATTTGAATGCCCAGTTTGTAGAGTTTCCCAATGGTGATTATGCACAAACAATTTTGAAAGTATATCTGTTCAGTCTGTATCAAAGCATTTTGTACCGTGATTTGTCACAAAGTAAGGATGAGCATTTGGCGGCCATTGCTACGAAAGCATTTAAAGAAGTACGTTACCATCTGAAACATTCGCAAACTTGGATTGCGGTATTTTCCGGTGGAACTGAAGAAAGCAGAACCCGACTGGAAAACGCATTGGAAAATATTTGGGAATATTCCGGAGATTTATTTGAGTTGGTAGAAAATGAAGATGATTTAGCCGAAAACGGAATTGTTCCGAATCACCAGAATTTCAGGAAAGAATGGCGAAATCAGGTGGAACAGAATTTAGGAAAACTGGGGATGCAGATTCCTGAAAATCCCTTTATGCAAAAAGGGGGAAGAAAAGGAATTCATACCGAATATTTTGGATATATCCTGTGTGAACTTCAGTATATGCAGCGTGCTTATCCCGGTTGCGAATGGTAGTTTTTTTAATTCTAATAATTGAATTGCAGTAAAATTGGTCGATTTAAAAGAAATATTAACCCAGATTCCCGATCCGGAAATTCCCATTATCAATATTGTGGAACTCGGAATTGTGCGTGAAGCCAACTGGATTGGCGAAAATGAATCCGAAATTATCATTACGCCTACTTATACCGCATGTCCGGCAATGTTCAGTATTGAGGAAGATATTATTCAACTACTACAGGAAAAAGGCATCGCTGCTCAGGTAAAAACCCAGATTTCACCGGCATGGACTACAGATTGGATGACGGACGAAGCTCGGGAAAAACTCCGACAGTACGGAATTGCACCACCTGAAAAAGGAAATGCAGAAAATTTTCTTGATGTTCCGCAGGAATGCCCGAGGTGCAGGTCATTTCATACCAAACAGATCAGCCGTTTTGGTTCCACATTATGCAAAGCGGCTTATCAATGCATGGATTGTGGCGAACCGTTTGACTATTTTAAATGTCATTAATTACGACTTTTGTCATAATGATTTATTAGGCTTTTGTCCACAATTACAGTATCTTAGTATAGAAATTAAAAATAAAATAATATGAATAGTAATTTTACACAATTTGATGTTGAGGTTCGTAACGAAGGAAAACTTGTTATTGTTTACCTCAATCAGCCAGAAACTTTTAATGCCTTAAACCGTATGGTTCTGAGAGAACTTCGGGAACTGATGGAAAAATGTGATGATGATCCGCAGGTGCGCTGCATCGCTATTTCCGGAAGAGGAAATGCCTTCAGTTCAGGTCAGAATTTGAAAAGTGCAGTTGAACTTGCTGAAAAATCACAGGAAGACAACGTAATAGAGCGCATTGTACGGGATTATTACAATCCTTTCGTGCTTTCGGTTGTGAAAAACAAAAAACCGGTTATTGCTTTGGTAAATGGAGCTGCGGTAGGAGCAGGCGCAATGCTGGCACTGATTTGTGATTTTGCAGTTGCAAAAGAAAGTGCTTATTTTTCTCAGGCTTTTTCCGGGGTTGGATTAATTCCGGATACCGCCGGAACATATTATTTACCGAAACTTTTAGGTAGACAAATGGCAAGTTATCTCACGTTTACAGGAAAAAAACTCTCCGCTGTGGAAGCAAAACAGTTGGGATTAATTGCGGATGTTTTTAGCGATGATGAATTTGATTCCAAAGCAGGAGCACTTCTGGAAGAAATTTCCAACAAGGCAACAAAAGCATTAGGTTTAACGAAACGTGCCTTCCTGCATTCCTACGACAATACATTGCTTCAGCAACTGGATCTTGAAACTCAATATCAGCAGCTTGCGGCAGAAAGTAACGATTTTGCCGAAGGAGTTTCCGCTTTTTTAGAAAAAAGAAAACCTACCTTTATCGGTAAATAAACGAAAATAGATGAATTTTAATGCACTGTGGAAATCACGGTGCATTTTTTTATATTTGAGGAATATGAAAAACATCGGAATTATAGGATCTGGAACCATGGGAATTGGAATTGCACAAGTGGCAGCAACCAATAATTGCGCTGTTTTTTTATATGATTCAAATCCGGAGCAAACTGAGAAATCATTACAAAATCTCGAAAATACACTTCAAAAATTAGCTCAAAAAGAGAAGATTTCATACGAAAGAGCAGAGGAAATTTTCAATAAAATTACATTTTGCACCGAATTAAAGGAACTGAAAAACTGCGAACTTATCATCGAAGCCATCATCGAAAACAAGGAAATTAAAACTAAAGTTTTCGGTGAATTGGAAAAATATCTTTCAAAAGATTGCGTAATTGCTTCCAATACATCATCCATTTCCATCACTTCATTAAGTTCAGAGTTGAAAAATCCGGAACGTTTCATCGGAATTCATTTTTTCAATCCGGCTCCGCTCATGCCTTTGGTGGAAGTTATTCCCGGACTTTTAACGAATAAAGAACTCCCACAAAAAATGGTTGAATTAATGAAGTCGTGGAACAAATCTCCGGTCATCGCAAAAGATATTCCCGGGTTTATTGTGAACAGAATTGCACGTCCGTTTTATGGTGAAGCCTTGAGAATTGTTGAGGAAAATATAGCAACTCCCGAACAAATTGATGATGCGATGCGGACTCTCGGAAACTTCAAAATGGGCCCTTTCGAGCTGATGGATTTAATCGGAATTGATGTGAATTTTGCGGTAACCAAAAGTGTTTACAAAGATTATTTTTGCGATCCGAAATACAAACCAAGCCTTTTGCAACAACGGATGAGCGAAGCAAAACTTCTCGGAAGAAAAACCGGAAAAGGATTTTACGATTATTCCGAAGGAAGTGAAAAACCCGTTCCCGAAAAAGATGAGGTTTTGTATGAAATGATTTTTCACCGCATTATTTCCATGTTAATCAATGAAGCTATAGAAGCCAAACGACTGAAAATCGCATCCGACGAAGATCTTGAAATGGCAATGCAAAAAGGCGTGAATTATCCAACAGGACTTCTGAAATGGGGCGAAGAACTGGGATATGGTTTTGTTTCCGAAGTTTTACAAACCCTTTACAACGAATATCAGGAAGAACGATACCGGCAAAGTCCGTTGCTTCGTCAACTTTAAACCTTACACTTTGAATTTTGAACCTTGAATAAACGTATGAATCCCTTAGAACTCGCACAATACATGCTCAATCAGGACGAATTTTCCAAATGGATGAGAATAGAACTGGTAGAGATCAAAGAAAAATACTGTCTGTTGAAAATGCCTATTCGCAAAGAAATGATTAACGGACTGAAAACCGTTCATGGCGGCGTTACGTTTGCATTTGCTGACTCTGCACTGGCATTTTCCTCCAACAATACCAATGATGCTTCGGTTGCGCTGAATTGTGTGATTAATTTTACCAAAGCGGTTAAAGAAGGAGATATAATTACAGCAGAATCTATTTTGATTTCCGACACCCGAAAAACGGGGATTTATGATATTTCCATTAAAAATCAGAATCAGGAACTGGTCGCAAGTTTCCGGGGCACTGTATATAAATTAGGGAAAAACGTGACGGATTTATAATCGCTGAATGTGAAGGGTTTATATTTATTTTTTGCTTTATTTTTTCTTCTGAATTCTTGCCAGAAAGAAAATAAATCTTCCTTAAATCTCGAATTGAAAAAGGAATTGTCAGAAATCGAATTCCGGGATCAAATTTTAAGAACGATTGATGATGAAACACCGCAAGACAGCATCATTAAATATGCAAAACGATTGCAAATTAATCCGGAACTTTTAAAGAAAAGTTACCAATCTTTAATGACGAAATATGATGCTGAAAATCAAAAACGAATTTTAGCAATCATCGAACAATACGGTTATCCGGGAATTGCTTTGGTCGGGACACCAGAAAATGAGAGTGCCTGGATTATTTTGCAACATTCAGATCCTAAAACCATTGAAAAATTTCTTCCAGTTTTAAGAAAAGCAAAAGACAACGGAGATATTTCCATGCAGGCATTGGCTTTAACGGAAGATCGGAACTTGATGTATCAGGGAAAAGAACAAATTTATGGCTCACAAACCAGCCGGATATTGGTTAAAGATTCCAAAGGAAAAGTGCAGGAAAAATATATTATATGGCCGATAAAAGATCCTGGAAATGTAAACAAACTGCGGAAGCAAGCCGGATTTGTGCAAAGCGTTGAAGAGTATTCTAAAATGGTTTTAGGAGAAAATTTTGAATATAAAGCGTATACTATGGCAGAAATTAATACAATGAAAGTTGAATAAATTTTGTAGTTGAAATTGAGTTTTCCGGAAAATGATTATCTTAAACTCAACAAATCTTCATTATGCGAATCCGGGAAAAATATCTCAGTTTTTACTCCATTCGTTTAACGGAAGTTCTTCGGGAACTGAAAGGCAAAGACTATTCAGGAAGAACTCCCAAAGTTTTTAAAATAGAAAAAGGCAATTTTTATTTTGAAATGAAACGGTATTACGGTTTTTTAACCTATGATTTCAAATCATTCTGGAATCATAGAATCACGAATTAAAAAAACATTTGATACCACAACCGGAGTGAAACAATTGTTTAAATTTTTGTATTTCTGATACAGAAAAGCAATTCTTTTTTATATTCCCACCAACAAAATTTACAGAACAAACCTTTATGAAACTTAAAAACTATATCCTTGGCGAATGGACGGAAGGTTCCGGAAACGGGATTGAACTTCGAAATGCAGTCAATGGCGAACTGGTCGCAATTTCCGATACCGAAGGCATCAATTTTAAGCAGGTTCTGGAGTATGGCAGAAGCGTTGGTTACAAAAATCTCGCTTCCAGGACATTCTATGACCGGGGCGAAATGCTGAAAAAAGTCGCTTTGTATCTTTTGGAAAGAAAGAAAAAATATTACGAACTTTCTTATAAAACCGGAGCAACACACGCCGATTCCTGGGTGGATATTGAAGGCGGTTTCGGAACATTTTTTACCTATTCCGGTTTGGCAAAAAGAATGCTGCCGAATACGCCATTTTGGGTGGACGGAGAAACGCAGAAAATTTCAGCCAACGGAACATTTTTAGGCACTCATATTTTGACGCCTTCTGAAGGCGTTTCGGTGCAGATTAATGCGTATAATTTTCCGGTTTGGGGAATGCTGGAAAAACTTTCGACTTCACTTTTGGCAGGCGTTCCGGCGATTGTGAAACCTTCGCCATTTGGTTCGTATCTCACGAATGAAGTTTTCAAAGACATGATTGAAAGCGGAATTCTTCCCGAAGGTGCCGTTCAGTTGGTTTGTGGCGAACCCGGAAATATTCTGGATGATGTTCAGGATGGAGATTCGGTTTTGTTTACAGGTTCTGCAAATACAGGCAGAAAACTGAAATCGCTTCCTTCCATTTCTCAAAATGCGGTTCGTTTCAACATGGAAGCTGATTCTTTGAATTGCTCTATTTTAGGTCTGGATGCAAAACCCGGAACACCTGAATTTGATTTATTCATTAAAGAAGTCCGAAACGAAATCACCACCAAAGCCGGACAAAAATGTACCGCAATCCGAAGAATTATTGTTCCTGAAAATGTAATGGGTGATGTTCAGAATGCTTTAACGAAATCTTTAGACGAAGTAAAAATAGGAAATCCTTTAAACCGTGAAACCCGAATGGGATCTTTGGTTGGAAAACAGCAGTATGATGAGGTTTTACGAAAAGTGGACATTCTGAAATCCCAATCAGAACTTATTTATGACGGTAAACACGAATTGATTGATGCCGATTACGAAAACGGTGCATTCATGACGCCGAAATTGTTTTTAAACGAAAATCCCTTTAGCAATACCATTTCTCACGAAGTGGAAGCATTTGGTCCGGTTTCCACATTGATGCCATATAAAGATGCGGAAGAAGCTGCAGCTCTCGCTAACAAAGGAAAAGGAAGTCTGGTCGGTTCCATTATTTCCAATGATGAAAAATTCATTGCAGAAACGTCATGGAAAATGGCTCCGCACCACGGAAGAATTTTTGTATTGAATCGTGATAACGCCAAAGAATCTACTGGTCACGGTTCTCCGTTGCCGACTTTAATGCACGGAGGTCCCGGAAGAGCCGGTGGCGGCGAAGAAATGGGCGGATTGAACGGACTTTATTTTTTTCTCCAAAAAACGGCAATTCAGGGGTCGCCGGATATTTTAACAGCGATTACAAAAATGTATACCGAAGGAGCGGAAAAGAAGTTTTCCGACAAGCATCCTTTCCGAAAATATTTTGAAGAAGTGGAAATTGGCGATGCTTTGGAAACTGCCGGAAGAACCGTAACAGAAGCCGATATTGTGAATTTTTCCAATGTTTCTTGGGATCATTTTTACGCGCATACCGATGCTACCAGTTTGAACGGAACTATATTTGACAAAACGGTTGCACACGGATATTTCATTCTTTCGGCGGCGGCTGGATTATTTGTTTCCGGGAAAAAAGGTCCGGTGATTGCCAATTACGGCTTGGAAAATTGCAGTTTCTTCAAACCGGTGTATGCAGGCGATACGATAACGGTCTATTTAACGGCAAAAGAAAAAATAAACCGTGGCGTAAAAGGCAGAAATATTCCTTCTGGAGTGGTAAAATGGCTGGTTGAAGTGGTGAACCAAAGAGAGGAAACGGTTTGCGTGGCAACAATTTTAACTTTGGTGGCAAAAAAATCACCTTTTATGGAGTTGAATACTAAAAATGTAGAGAAAATTTTAAAAGGTTTAACCGAAAATTCTGAGAAAAGATTTGGTGAAATGACTTCACAGCAAATGGTTGAGCATTTGGAAGATGTTTTGAGAAATGGTTTCAGCGATTTAAAACCGGAAGATTTTCCTGAAATTCCAGCCGAGCATTTAGAAAAACTTCAGGATTGGCTGTACACCGACAAAAAAATTCAGCAAGGTGCAAAATATCCTTTGTTGAAGGAGGGCGAAAGAATGCAGTTGAGGTTTAAAAATTTAGAGAAAGCAAAATCCAAACTGCTGGAAACGCTGAAAGAATTTTTGATTTATTACCGGGAAAATCCCCAGGCAGAACACTTTCATCCACGCTTCGGTTTCTTGAATAAAGAAATGATGGAGTTGTTCCATAGAAAGCATTTCACGCATCATTTTGAACAGTTTAATTTGATTTAATGAATAGAAGTGAAGAGCCTTGTCAAGGTTCAGAACCTTGACAAGGCTTCAAAATATGATTGTTTTTTTTTAATAATGAAATCGTTAGCTCAAAAAATAATAGAATTCAACAAGAATTTAAAATATTCGGGAAAACTTCCGGAAGGTTTTGAAGTCCTGAATCCTTTTTTCAACAATCCTGAAACTTTGGTGGTAATGAAGGAATTTTATACCCAATTTTATAACGATACTCATTCCCGTAAATTCATCATCGGGATTAATCCAAGCCGGCATGGAGCCGGAGTTACGGGAGTTCCGTTTACCGATACCAAACGCCTGAAATCTGAATGCGGAATTGAGATGAAAACCGCTCATACACACGAAATTTCTTCGGTTTTTATGTACGATATGATTGATGCTTTTGGAGGTGCCGAAAAGTTTTACAAAGAATTTTACATCAATTCACCATTTCCTTTGGCGATTGTAAAAAATACCAAAAACGGACAATTAAACGCAAATTATTACGATGATAAAGCTCTTTTTGAAGATGTAAAACCCTTTATGATTGAATCTCTGAAAAAACATATTGCTCTTGGATTGGACACTTCCGAAGTTTTTATTCTCGGAAAAAAGAACGCCGTTTTTCTGAATAAAATCAATAAAGTAGAAAAGTTATTTGATAAAATGACGGTTCTGGAACATCCAAGATACATTCAGCAATACAAATCCAAAGAAAAAGAATTGTATATTGATAAATATTTGATGGCTTTTTGTGAAGGCTAAGTATCATTAATAACAAAAGTTAGCAGACAATTTAAAAAATGCGTTCTAAATACAAGATAAATTTATCGTCCATTCTCTTTCTTATGAAACACTTCTGTATGGAGCAAAACAGCAATAAAAGCTATTTTTATGCTTAACAAGTTCCCGAATGATATTCAGTTTAAATTCGCATGGCGAAAATATCAAAAAACGATTTCTTGATGAATTTTCTTCTCATTTGGTGGACAATCATCTTCATGTTGTGGCACCCCCGGGTTCTGGGAAAACCGTTTTGGGCTTGGAGGTGATGCTTCGTCTCAACCAACCTGCTTTGATAATTGCTCCGACGATCGCTCTCAAAAATCAGTGGATCGATCGATTTGTAGAACTTTTTTTACAAACCGAGATTTGTCCGGATTGGATTTCAGGTGATTTGAAAAATATCCAGTTGATTACGGTGGCAACTTATCAAGGTATTCATTCTGCGATGAATGGGTTTACCGAAGAAAATGATTCTGATGAACAAAAACCAAATAGTTTAGATTCAAAAAAGTTTCTTAATTCATTACAAAAAAATGGAATTGGAACTCTGATTTTAGATGAAGCTCATCATTTGAAAAACGCTTGGTGGAAGAGTTTAACCGAACTAAAAGAATTTATAAATCCGACTATTGTTGCACTTACAGCAACGCCGCCTTTTGATGTTTCCCCTTTGGAATGGAAAAATTATTCTGAGCTGAATGGTCCTGTTGATGTAGAAATTTCAGTTCCTGAATTGATGAAGGAAGGCGATTTGTGTCCGCATCAGGATTTGGTTTATTTTTCTGAACCAACGGAAATCGAGCAAGCAAAAATCGAGCAAATTTATCAAAAAGCACAAGATTTCTTCAATGAAATTTCTAATGATGAGGTGTTTTTTGAAGCGATTTCAACGCATCCCATTTATCAAAATCCGCAACAACATTTAGATTGGATTTACTCAAATATTTCTTCCTATACTTCAGGATTGGTTTTGATAAATTTTAAAGGAATAGAAATCAATAAGATTCATTTTGAAATTGTGGGTGATGAACAGAAATATGTTCCAGAATTCAATTTTTTTTGGTTGGAAGAAGTTTTAGAATTTTATTTTTTTCTGGATCAAAAACATTTTGAAAGTTTTCAAGAACATCAGTTTCATCTGGAAAATAGCCTTCGAAGAAATGGTTTTATTGAGAATAAAAAAGTAGGGTTTTTCAACAATCCGAATCTGAATAAAATTTTGGATTCCAGTATTGGGAAGTTGGATTCTATCAGTGAAATCTCGAAGTCGGAATTCCAGAATTTACAATCGGATTTAAGAATGGTGATTTTAACCGATTTTATAAGGAAAGAATTCATTACCAATGAAAAAATCAACAACCTTGAACTCAATAAAGTAGGATCTATTCCTGTTTTTGAAAAACTGAGAAGAGAAAGAATTGCCGAGAACAAGATTGCAGTTCTTACGGGAAGTTTGGTGATTTTACCGAAGTCCATCGCTCAAAAATTGAAGGATAATGAAAAAAAATATCCATTTTCAGATTTGAGTTATGATGAAAATTTTCAAATTTTGAATGTTGATGATCGTTCCCGAAATAATATTGTAAGTGTTGTTACGTCACTGTTTCAAAGTGGTGAAATTCTGATTTTAATCGGAACTCGTTCTTTGTTGGGTGAAGGTTGGGATGCTCCGAAAATCAATACGATGATTTTGGCGAGTTTTGTGAGTTCTTTCGTTCAGTCCAACCAAATGCGTGGAAGAAGTATAAGAATTGACAAGTCAAATCCTCAAAAAACGTCCAACATTTGGCATCTTATTTCTTTCGATCAACATTCTGTAATCGGCGGAAATGATTTCGAAAAAATGGAAAGAAGATTCCGGACGTTTGTCGGAATTTCCAATGATGAAGAAACTTCTATCGAAAACAATTTCGAACGCTTGAAAGTTCCTACAATAGAAAGCTCAGCACAATTAAAAGAAATTAATTTTCGGATGATTGAATTTTCAAATGCAAGAAGTAAAGTTTCCGAAAAGTGGAATTTAGCTCTTGCGAAAGGAAATGTTTTGGTGGAGGAAGTGATGATTCCATTCGACGCAGAAAAAGAATACAACGATCTTAAATATAAAAATCTTGGGAAAAGCATTAAGAATTTGTTTTTCACATTAATTTCTACTGTTTTAATGTTTGGGGCTGATTTCTTGGCCGGGGTTTTAAAAGGTCATAAGTCTTTTCATTCAATACATAGTGTTTCCGGTTTTATAGTATTATTTGGAATCGCTGGTTTTCTAACCTATGGAGGAATGTTTTACCGGACATTAATCCAATACTTGAAATACGTGAATTCATCAAAAAAATTAGAGAAAATTTCCAAAGTCGTGATACATTCCTTATGTGAGGAAGGCATTTTTAGAACACCAATTGAGCAACTTTCTGTGGTAGTAGAATCTGACAAAAATGGAAATCGTATATGTTATCTCCAAGGTGGAAATCAAAATGAAATGTCGCAATTTATTTTAACTTTACAAGAATTGTTTTCCCCAATAGACAACCCAAGGTATTTGATTAAAAACCAAGGGTTTATACGATTTTTAGAAGAAACTGATTATTATCCTGTCCCGGAATTGTTTGGAAAAAATAAAAAAAGTGCAGAACGGTTTGCAAAATATTGGAGTTCGGAAGTAGAACGGGCGGAAGTTATTTTTACAAGAACCATTGAAACCAGAAAACTAGTTTTAAAACTAAGGTTTAGAAATTTAACCCGAAAAAATAAAAGAATTGAACACCTTCAAAAATGGGTTCGATAAAAAAATCCTTTACTGGAAAAATTTCATTCAAGATTTGATAGGTTGAACAAAGAAATGAATGATAAAGTCGGAATGGGTCACCCTTTGACGATATTATTTTTGATTGAAATAATCATTTATTTAAAAAAAAAATTTAAAGTAGAGAAAATTACACTCTAAATAAAGTGTAAATAAAACCTTAAAAATGTTGAAAAAAGCCATAATTTTTTTTATTTTTGGAAAAAAAATTTCATGACAAAACTTTACAATTGTCTTCTCTTGTTTTTTCTGCTTTTTGGTACTTTTTTCTATTCTCAAAGTGAAGCAGAACTCCAAAAAATTCAACAAAATACGAACACTTCCTATCTTCGAAAATTTTCTTTGACTGAAAAAAAGAAATTTGAAGATAATTTAAATAGAGCTTACGTTTTAGCAGAAAGATTTCGTTGGAAAAAAATAATTGAAACTGATTCTACATATTCGAGATTGGTTGGAGTAACTGAAGACTCAAAGCCAATTTATTATATGACCGAAAACAGAGGTGCTGGCATTACCTCAAGAACAAATCAACTCTATTCTGGTGGAAGTTTGGGAATTTCTGTAGAAGGTCAAGGAATGCTCGCAGGCGTTTGGGATGCGGGAAGCCCATTGTTAACACATGAACTCTTTTCTGGGAGAATATCTTTACAAGATAATTCTCCGTATTTGCATCCCCATGCAT
Source organism: Bergeyella sp. (assembly GCA_031987605.1). GTDB lineage: Bacteria > Bacteroidota > Bacteroidia > Flavobacteriales > Weeksellaceae > JAFAGO01. Next base: position 483,893 of record DALZZF010000001.1, read on the forward strand.
CCCATGTATCTGGAACCATTATTGGAACAGATAATGTGCAAAATGGGACTGCACGAGGAATGGCCTTTAAAGGAAATTCCGATAATTATGATTGGGACAATGATGTTTCTGAAGTAGCAGCGGCGGCGGCAGCTGGATTATTAATTTCTAACCATTCTTATGGTTATAATCCTTTTGGAGTTTCTTTGGAAAGATTTGGTAAGTATGATCAAGACTCACGAGATTTTGATGAAATTTCTTTTAATGCTCCCTATTATCAGATGGTTTGTGCAGCTGGTAATTCAAGAATATATGGCGTAAATACTGGAAAAAATGGATTTGATTTGATTACAGGACATGCTCTAAGCAAAAACGTAATTACGGTTGCTGCGGTAGAAGAAGTTTTAAATTACACAGGACCTTCTTCCGTTGTTATGTCTGAATTCAGTAGTTGGGGACCTTCTGACGATGGAAGGATTAAACCAGATATTTCTACAAAAGGGGTTCATACTTTTTCTGCTGTTGATGGTTCAAATAGTTCATATGAGTTTTATGATGGTACTTCTATGGCTTCTCCAACTGTTGCAGGAACGTTATTACTGTTGCAGCAATATTACCATCAACTCTATAATTCATACATGAAAGCATCAACCTTAAAAGGTTTGATGATCCATTCCGCAGATGAAACAGGAATTGCTCCCGGACCTGATTATAAATTTGGTTGGGGACTAATAAACGCTGAAAAAGCGGGTGGAATGATTAGGGATAAAAACCTTTTCTCTCTTTTAAATGAAGAGCAACTTGCCGAAGGTGAAACCAAAAATTTCACTGTAAACTCGGACGGAACTCACCCTTTAATTTTAACGCTGACTTGGACAGATCCTGTAGGAAATTTACCTTCAAATACATTAGATGATCCCACTCCAAACATTGTGAACGATTTGGATATTGAGGTTACCAAAAACGGAGTTACCTATTATCCTTGGAAACTTACCGCTTCAAATGTGAATGCACCTGCAACAAAAGGGATAAACAATGTGGATAATGTTGAAAAAATTGAAATAGAAAATGCTTCTGGAAGCTACGCTGTACGTATAAAGCATAAGGGAAATCTGGCGAACTCAGTTCAGAATTATTCCTTAATAGCTTCAGGAATTTTAACCACTGATTTTTGGTTTGATACTTCAACACCTACCCAAAAAGTTTGTAAGGAAAATACGGAAGAGATTACTTTTGATTTTCAATTTCACAAAATTCCGGCGTTTTCAGGTACAGTAAATCTTACAGCGGATAATCTTCCTGCTGGTGTGACTGCCATTTTTGAACCTCAGCAAATTAATTCACAAGAAACTTTTAAGATAAAATTTACCAATATTAGTAGTCTCAATCCGGGATCGTATTTAGTTACAATTAGAGGACAAGAAGGAACACAAACTTTTGATTATCCAATCACTATTGTCGTGTACTCATCTCAATTGGTGCAATCTTCATTGTTGTTGCCAGCAAATAATAATCCTTCTGTCAATTTTGTAGATGTTGAATTTTCTTGGAATAACGATGTAAATTCGGATTCTTATATTTTAGAGATTGCAAATAATTCCAATTTCACGAATGCGGAAATAATTCCAACTACAATTAACAATTATAAAAAGAATCTTTCCAGTTCAACGGTATATTATTGGAGGGTTAAGTCTTTGAATACTTGCGGAGAAAGTATTTATTCTGAAATTAGAAGTTTTACCACCACATGTCCTACATCCAATAGTTTTGCTATCACAGCAAGAGATGCACATAGTATAACAGTCAGTTGGAATGATACAAGCGGAACTAATCAATGGGAGATTGAAATCGTTCCAAGTGGTTCTACACCAATCGGAAGTGGACAGATTATTAATTCGAATCCGTATAAAATAGAAAATTTATTAAGCAACACATGTTATGATATATATGTTCGTTCGGTCTGCAATATTTCAAATTCAGTATGGGTAAAAATTGAAAACGCTTGTACTGATGCAGACTATTGTGGAGGAGAACATTTTTATGATTCTGGTGGTGCAAATGGAGATTACCAACCAAATGAAAGTTTAGTAAAAACCATTTATCCTGATGGTGATGGAAAAAGAGTGAAAGCAATTTTTCAGGATTTTGAAATATCATATTACGCTTATTTTGCAGTTTACGACGGGCCAAATACGTCATCCCCTTATTTGTTTTCAGGGAATACAATGAATATTCCTACCACTTTTAAATCTACTCATTCTTCTGGAGCTTTAACTTTTTATTTTTATTCTTACAATACCAATACAGAAAGAGGTTGGGATGCACAAATTATTTGTGAAGACAAGCCAGCATGCCCTAATCCTCCAAGTAATGTTATTCTATCATCTGCAACTAAAACATCTGTCACGGTAAGTTGGCAAGATTTTACCAATGCCACACAATGGGAAGTAGAATTTGTTCCAGGAGGAACACTACCTACAGGAACAGGAATTATTGTTGACCAAAAATTTCACCAATTTTCAGATCTTACAATTAATAGTTGTTATGATGTATATGTGAGAGCAATTTGTAGTTCGGGGTATACAGAGTGGACGAATGCAAAAAGAGTTTGTACTGAACCTGATTATTGTGCTGGGGCTCATTTTTATGATAGTGGTGGTGCAAATGGAAATTATACAGATAATGAAGACTGGACAAAAACTATTTATCCCGATAATAGCGGAGACCGAGTAAAGGCAATCTTTAGTAATTTTCTCCTAGAAAGTTGTTGTGATAATCTTACCATTTATAATGGACCGAATGTTAATTCACCAATTTTATTTTCGGGATCAACAATGTATAACCTTCCGAAAAATTTTGCATCAAATCATGATTCTGGGGCGCTTACTTTCAAATTCCATTCAGATGGTTCATCGGTATATTCGGGTTGGGATGCGCAAATTATTTGTGAAAAAATGCCAGATTGCCCAATTCCGCCATCTGACCTCATTTTGCAACAGGCCAATCTGAATAGCTTAACCGTAAAATGGACGGATCCAAATGCAAGCAGTTGGGAAATAGAAGTTGTACAGGACGGTTCACAACCCACAGGACAAATGCAAACAATTTCTACAAATCCGTTTACAATAACAGGATTGTTGAGAAATACTGCCTATAGAGTTTATTTGCGATCGAAATGTGCATTAGGAAACTCGGAAATGATAATCTCCAATTTATTTTCTACATCTGCAGATTATTGTGGAGGTGACCATTTTTATGATTCCGGAGGACAATTAAGCAATTATTCAAACAACGAATATGATACAAAAACAATTTATCCAACAAACCAAGGAGATAGAGTAAAAGTTATTTTCGATATGTTTCAATTATCAGATAGTGATTCTTTCGCTATTTATAATGGTCCAAATAACAATAGTCCTCTTCTATATAGTTCTTATAATTCAAATCAAGCTCCGGGAACTTTTGAATCTACTCATGTTTCAACAGGGGCATTAACATTTCAACTATACAGTAATAGTTCAGGTAATGCTGCGGGATGGGATGCACGAATTTTTTGTGAACCAATGCCACCGTGTCCGAATTTGCCAACTAACCTTAATGTTTATACCAACTCAAATACTTCGATAGGTGTTTATTGGTCAGAGAACTCTAATGCAACACAATGGGAAGTTGAATTTGTAAAAGATGGAGATCAACAAACCGGTCATGGAGAAATTGTTAATAATAATTATTTTACAAAGTATAATCTATTAGCTAATACTTGCTACAAAGTGTATGTTAGATCTCTATGTTCCAACGGTAACACAGATTGGATCGTTTCTTCACTTGTTTGTACGACTGCGGATTATTGTGCAGGAGATCATTTTTATGACAATGGAGGAGTAAATAGTAATTATAATGGTTATTATTCCAAAACTATTTATCCTGTAAATTCAGGTGATCGAGTGAAAGCGATTTTCAATATGTTCCAAATTGCAAGTGGAGATCAGTTTATTATTTATAACGGATATTACGCAGGATCTTCAAATATTCTATATGATAGTTATAATAATCCAAATCCACCAACGACAATATCATCTACAAGTTTAGAAAGTGGGGCATTAACATTTGTTTTATACAATTATAGCTCAGTTGGTTCTCAAGGATGGGACGCAACAATAATTTGCGAACCAATGCCTGAATGTTCAAACCCGCCTTCCAATATTTTGATAAAATCAGTTTCCCAAAATTCTATCGAATTGGATTGGTCAGCAAACACTTCTTCAAAATGGGAAGTAGAGATCGTTCCAACAGGAACCACACCTACAGGAAGCGGAATTATTACACTCACAAAACCTTTTGTTTTTAGCAATCTTACTCCAAATACTTGTTATGAGGTTTATATTCGATCCGTTTGTTCTACTTCTTCAACGAATTGGGTAAAATCATCATCAATCTGCACAATTACAGATTATTGTCTTACCGGATATTTCTATGATAGTGGTGGTGCAAATGGTTCGTATTCAGATAATGAAGAATGGGTAAAAACAATCGTTCCAATCGAAGCAGGTAAAAAAGTAATTGCAACATTCAATACCTTTTTGTTAGAAACTTGTTGTGATTATCTAGAAATATTTAATGGATTAAATACTTCATCCCCAATTCTTTTTTCAGGATCATCGATGACTTCCTTACCTAGAGCATTTCATTCATCGGATCCGTCTGGAGCATTAACTTTCAAGTTCCGGTCAGATAGTAGTGTTACGTATGAAGGTTGGGAATCGGTAATAGACTGTTCAAAATACCTTTCAATAGAATACTCATCGAAGGAAACTATGAAAATTTATCCAAATCCTGTAACTGAAGGTAGTTTAAATATTCAATCGCCTATTCAGATTAAACATTATGAAATCTTTGATACTTCCTCAAGAATGGTATTAAAAAAAGATGAAAAGTTAAAAGAGATAAAAATTGATTTGAATACCGTTCCATCTGGTAATTATATTTTGAAGGTGACCGATAAAAATTCGGAAATTCATATTTTTAAAATCATTAAAAAATAGAGTGCATAAAAACCAGAACTTAAAAAATTCTGGTTTTTTTTATGTTGATTTCCGAAAATTTCGTTCTATATTTTCTGAAAACATACTGATTTCAATGCAATTGCCTTTTCAAAATGAAATTAATATGAAAAAATTTTATTTGAATTAGCGGAAGAAGAACCCTAAATCTTTGCTGAAACATTGAATCGAGTTAAGATTAGTGATTAAGAAAATTGTTTTTTGATGCAGGTTTACAAGAGTTAAAAAATTCAATCCAAGTGTATTCAATTATTGAAAAAGATGAGGTGGAATTTTCTAAATTCATTTCTGATCAGATTTTAATTCCGTATTTGGCAATTATAGAAAAATCCCAAAATAAAATTTTAGCAAAGTATTTAAAATAAGAATTGCCCAAAATTTTTTAGAACTTCCAACGATATATTGCTTCAAAAGATTGCTTTTGTATGGAAGGAAAAACGTAAATTAACGCTTTATCATTTTATCAAAAGACATAATGCAACCATTCGTAACCTCAGAATTAAAAAATAACATTGCCGAAATCACATTCGGAACACCGAAAAGCAATTCACTTCCCGGTCATATTTTAGAAAAACTGGCGAAAACCATTCTGGAAGAAGGAGCGAAGAAAGAAGTCAAAGCAATTCTTTTGAAAAGTGAAGGCGAGAAAGCATTTTGTGCAGGAGCCAGTTTTGATGAACTTCTGGAAATTCAGGATTTGGAGACTTCAAAAAAATTCTTTGGCGGTTTTGCAAAAGTTTTAAATGCCATGCGTAATTGTGGTAAAATTGTGGTAGTTCGTGTTCAGGGAAAAACAACTGGTGGCGGTGTCGGAATTGCATGTGGAGCCGATTATTGCTTTGCCACGAAAGATTCAGCTTTGGCTTTAACGGAAATTAATCTGGGAATCGGTCCTTTTGTAATTGGTCCTTATGTGGAACGAAAAATTGGGAAATCTCAGTTCTCTGCAATGGCGATTGATGCGGATTTTCGGAGTGCGGCTTGGGCGGAAAAAAACAATGTGTATCATTCCGTATCGGATTCTATTGATGAAATGGATGAAAAATTAAGCGATTTCCTGCAAAAACTTTCTTCCCGAAGTGAAGAAGCGCTGTTGCTCATTAAAAAAGTGTCTTGGGAAGGAACCGAACATTTTGCTGAATTGATGCCCGAAAGAATTCAGATGAGTGCAAGTTTAATTTTGGAAGATTCTGCGAAAAAGAGTATTCTGAAAATCAAGAATAAAATGTAGATGATAAAAGTCATGCTTTCTAAATCGATTTATTTGTGAATTTTATCAGATGTGATTCGGTTTAGAAATAGTACCTTTGCCCTTCGTTATGAGAAGAATAGTTTTTTTTTTATTTCTTTATTTGTTTCAATTCGGATATTCTCAGGTTGGGATTCGAACATCCAATCCTTTAGGCGTATTACATATTGATGGTAATAAAGACAATCCTGTTTCAACTTCCCCGAATAATTCACAGGCACTAAATGATTTTCTTATTAATTCTGCCGGAAATGTGGGTGTAGGAACTGTAAATCCACCTAACAAACTTTCAATTGTAGGAGATAATGTAAATCATCCGGTAATTATTGATAAAAATTTGAATTTGAATTCGGAAGATCATTTTGAACAATTAGCGATTGATACCGAAGGCAATGTGGGTATTAAAAGTAATATTGCCACAATTGCAAGTGTTTTTACCATTCAAAGTCAAGTGAGAGGTCTTAATATGACCAACTCTAGTTCGAATGTTAACATTCCCTTGTCCGCAAATGATTTAATTTTTAATACGCTTTCCGCCGAGATTGGGCAGGAAAATATTGGAGCTGTAGACTACAATTATATCACCATTCCTGTTACCGGTTCGTACGAGATACAAGTTATAGGTGCATTCAATTGCTCTACTGAAGGAATTTGGGGTATGAATCTTCAAATGAGAAAAGGCATCGTTACGAATGGCGCTGCTTCTTATTCTATCATAGAAACCCGAAGAATGGCATCCACATTCAAAAGTACAACGGTTGCAATTCCTGGCAAAATATACGGTGTTTACAGTTTCAATCAGGGAGAAAGACTGAATTTCAGACTGGCTTCCGGTAAAGTATACACTTCTTCTACAACACCCGATTGTGGCTCGGTAAATATTTCGGGGGCGCCTTCCGGTATAAAAATTATCATTACCAAATTCGATTAAAATTTCTTCTTTCATGAAAAATTTGAAATACATATTCATCTTTACCATAGCATTAGTCAAAGCTCAGGTTGGTATCAATACTCCAAATCCGCTGCAGCCGTTTCATGTAGATCCACAGAAAAATACTGTGATTTCCGGTTCGGTTGTAACCAATTCAAGTGATGATTTTGTTGTGACGAGTCAGGGAAATATAGGTATAGGAACTACAAATCCTTCTACGAAACTTCAGATCATGGGAGATGGAACGAAGCATCCGCTCAATATTCAGAATATTAAAGTATTGAGTAATGCCAGCTCAGTTTTATATATAGATGATGCAGGCCAGGTGGGGAAATCCACAGCCGTTATACCTGTCGTTACAACAAAGAATTTTGCTAAAAGCCTGAATATTTCCACAAAAGATCCGGGAATATCTTTGGCGAATCCCGATAACAGAAATTTCATTCCTCTTGTTGGCACAACGTCTTCTCCCGGAACAATAGTGGTGAATACTTTAAATGTAACCACCATTGCAAATGATAGTTCTGCTGGAGATTATATTACAATTCCATCTACAGGTTTCTATAAAATTCAGTTGCAAGGTGCATATCAATGCTCCCGAATCTCAAGCAGTATTGCAAACGAATTATATGCAATGGATATGGTGTTGTACAAACGAACAATATCTGGAACAAGTTTTACTCAGTTAGAAAGACAGCGATTAATTTCCGGACTAAATGATGATACTTCCTACAGTGCAACCTATTTCACAATTGTAGAATTGAATGCCGGAGATAAAATTGCTTTTGCTTTAGCACCAGGTTTGAAAACAGACGGAACGGTGATTTCTACCAATACCAATAAATGTGGTGTAGGAACGCCTACAGGAGCAAGTTATTATACTTTGTTGAGTTTGACACTTTTATAAATTTCTAAAAAAACTGCAAATATATTTTGCAGTTTTAATTTTTAATTTAACTTTGTGTTTCAAAGTACTTTTTATGGAAAACAAAAACTATCAAGAAGATCTTTCGCACATCCGCCAAATGATGGAGCGCAGTTCACGGTTTATATCTTTGAGCGGACTTTCCGGAGTTTTTGCTGGTATTACAGCATTGCTCGGTGCGGGTTATGTGTATTGCATTTTTCAAAGGGAAGGCATTTCCTATTTTGATTTGCAACAAAATCGGTATAATTTCAAGTTGGTCAATGAGCTTTTTGTGGTTGGATTGGTAATTCTTGCTATTGCTTTAGCCTGTGGATATTTTTTCACGGCCAGAAAAAGCAAAAAACACAATCTGAAAATTTGGGATGCGACAACGAAAAGATTACTGCTGAATTTTTCCATTCCTTTGGTCACTGGCGGAATTTTTTGCATCGCATTGGTGTATCATCAATTATATGTTTTCATTGCTCCGGTCACGCTGATTTTTTACGGTTTGGCTTTAGTCGTTGCAGAACGATATACGTTAACCGATGTGAAATATCTCGGACTTTGCGAAATTGCTTTGGGATTGATTTCGCTTTTTGTTTTAGGTTGGGGATTGCTGTTTTGGGCAATCGGTTTCGGAGTTTTGCATATTATATATGGTTTGGTGATGCATAAAAAGTATAAATAGAAGTTAGATTTCAGATGTGAGATGTCAGTAATAAAAATTAATTACAAAAGGATGATCTATAAATAATGAAGATAGTTATGCATTTACACATTTCCAGATTATCAAATATAAATAAATGAACATTCATCAACTCAACAAAGAATTTGAAAGTCGTGTACGGCTCGGAATAATGTCCGTGCTGATGGTAAACGATTGGGTTGATTTTAATGAAATGAAAAATCTTTTGGAAGTAACGGACGGAAATCTGGCAAGTCATTCTTCCGCTTTGGAAAAATCAAATTATATAGAAATAAAAAAAGAATTTGTCGGCAAGAAACCGAAAACATCTTATCGCGTTACTCAATTAGGAAGACAAGCTTTTTCGGAACACCTGAATGCTTTGGAAAAGTTATTGGGAAAATAGAGGATGATGGAAGTATGAAGATGGAAGAAGGAAGAAGAGAAAGTTCCTAAAGGAGTGTATCTGTTTAGAAAAGAAAATGATAAAAAAGGATTTCCATAGGAACGCTATCAAAAAAAGAAAATTTTTTTTTGAAAATTAACTTTGAAATACAAAGTACTTTATAATAATTTAAAATGAATTAAAATGACAACAAAACAAAGAACCATTACACTGTTTAGTTCTGCTACAACAATTTTACTAATTCCCTTGATTGCAAAACAATTTTCCGATAGTGTCCATTGGAGTATTTCAGATTTTCTGATTGCAGGAATACTTTTATTCGGAACGGCATCCGCGATCGACCTCACCATGCGGAAGGTGAAATCCAACCGGAACCGATTTATTATTTGTGCCGTACTATTCACAGTACTTCTTTTGGTGTGGGCAGAAATGGCAGTCGGAATCTTCGGAAGCCCGATTTCTGGGAGTTAGAATTAGAAGAGTTCTTTTTGAACATCAATAGGGGCGGGCTTTAGCCCGATTTGTATTCATTAAATTAATCCAAAAGGCTTTAGTCAAAATGTATCATATTAAAATTGTTAAATGAAAAGAAAAGAGTTTCTAAAAAAAGTCGGAAAATTATCTTTGTTGGCAGCTTTTCCATTGTTTTATTCTTGGAAAATCGAACCTTTTTGGTTGGAGTTTGTCCATAAAAAATTACCCATAAAAAACCTTCCGAACGAATTGGAAGGAAAAATCCTGATGCAGATTTCCGATCTGCATGTAGGAAACCGATTCGATTGGCGGTTTTTGATCGATTCCTTTATAAAAGCAGAAAAATACGAACCCGATTTTGTGGTCTACACCGGAGATTTCGTCAACAAAGGCAATCATCTTGAAAACGAATATCTGAAAGCCGTTATGCAAACCGCCGTTTTAGGGAAACTGGGAACTTTCGGCGTTTTGGGAAATCACGATTACGGCGAAAATTGGAGAAATATGAAGTCTGCACAAAATATTTGCAATATTCTGCGAGATTATGGAATTACCATTCTCAATAATGAACAAAAGGAATGTTCCGGACTTAATTTTATAGGTTTTGAAGATTTATGGTCACCGAATTTCGACCCAATGAAAGTGATGAAAGACTATGATTCAGAGAAAGCAAATATAGTTTTGTGTCACAATCCGGATGTTTGCGATCTGGATGTATGGAATGGCTATAAAGGCTGGATTTTGAGTGGACATACACATGGTGGACAATGCAGGATTCCCGGTGTGATTACGCCTTTGCTTCCTGTGAAAAACCGTCGATACATTTCAGGAGAAATCGATTTACAGGATGGAAGAACGTTGTACATCAACCGGGCATTGGGACATTCTTTTCAGGTTCGGTTTATGGTTCGCCCGGAAATTACGGTTTTTAAACTGACAAAAGCATGAAGAATCTTCCCTTTGAAAAAAATGCATTTATCTATTTCTGTGTGAGCTGGAATATTGCTTTGGTGGCTTTATTATCGGTTTTTGCAGGATTTGAGGATTTAGCAATTTGGTTTTTATTACTTGGAGTAGGGCTGAATTTCTTCATCAATATTTTGGTAATCGTGCAGTTGATTGTATTGTGGAGTACATTTCCGGAGAACAGAAAGCGGTTTTCCAACTCAATTATACTGTTGCTGTTTAATGTACCTTTTGTGGCAGTTGCTTTTTTTCTTTTTGGTTTAATAAGTCTTTTTTAAGGATAGAGAAAAATAGTAAAATAACCTCAATTCAGGATAAACTTTATGAAACGCAAAGTCAAACAAAAAAATAATGATTTGATTATTAATATTTTAAGGCATACAAAGCCGTAGAACTTATTGAAATAATACAAGTTTTGTATTTCTTTTATAAACGAAGTGGCTTTTGTATTTCTTAAAAACATTTTAGAAATGAAAAAAGTCTTTGTCTTTCATTGCGATAAAATTATTAATTGATTAAAAATAAATGTAATAGCGTGTTTTCTTATTCCGAACTCAGGTTAAAATAAATACTTCACAAAAATAATTTATCCTAAACGAAGGATAAAAACCGACTTCAAATTTATTTTAAAAACAATAAAAAAATCTTTGTGTTTGTCGCAAGGATAGGGATTCTCAATTCTAAAATCAAAACAAAAAAAATAAAATAATATTATGAAAAAACATCATTTAATTCTTCTTACAACTGCATTCTTTATTGTGCTTTTTTATGATGAAACCTTAGGAATTAACCTTGGAATATTCGGATTGTTTCTGAGTTTATTTCGGTTTTTCACAACAGTACCGAAAAATAAAACAAAAGTATTTTACGGTTTGTTTGCAGCGTCTATTCTGTCGAGTCTCGCATTTTCCTGGTTTGCCGATTTTTCATCTTTTTTGGCATTAGCAGCATCACTGCTATTATTGGATTTGAAATCGAAAAACCGAAATCTGAAATCACTTTTTGTACTTCCTGTTTTTGTGGTAAATTGGTTCACCTTTATTTGTCGTTTTTTTGATTTTAAGCAGTGGTTTCCTCAAACAAAGTCAGAAGGAACGGGACAGAAGTTGATTGCCGTTATTCTGATTCCCGCATTTTTTGTGTTCGTATTTTTTGCAGTTTATACATATGGAAGCGATCATTTTGCCAATCTTTTTACCGATTTTGAACTCAATGTCAATTTCTTTCAGTTGATTGCGGTTGCCATTCTGGGATTTTTCATAGCTTTTAATTATTGGAATTTTGCTGTTGAACGCAGGATTTACAAACAAAACCGTTTTTTAAATTCAAATTTTAGCAATTCAACTTTGGAATCACGACCAACATTCGGGTTTTTAAATCTTGATTTTGAAAGATTGAGTGGAATTATTTCATTAATGGCTCTGAATGCAATGCTGATCGTTTTTATCATCACTTATAATTACGAACAGTTTATCGAAATTCCGAAAACGCCGATCCAACTTTCCGCCGAAACACACGAAAGAGTCAATGCTGTGATTATGTGTATTGTTATGGCAATTCTGGTTATCCTATTTTATTTCAAAGGAAGTTTTAATTTTGATAAAAAATCTGGACTTCTGAAAATTTCTGCCCAAATCTGGATTTTTCTGAATGCCGTTCTCGTGATTTCCGCAATTTTGAAAAATACGGAATATGTCGTAAATTATGGTCTTACTTACAAACGTTTGGGAGTGTATGCTTTTCTTTCATTGAGTATTATAGGGCTTTTTGTAACGTTTTTTAAAATCTGGAAAAAGAAAACCAATGCCTTTCTTTTCAACGAAATGTTTCGGTATGTGTATGGAATAATATTGGTTTGCAGTTTTATCAACTGGGGCGGAATTATTACGGAAAACAATATGAAACGCAGCAATTTTGATTTAAATTATCATCTAACATCCATAGATTTCAACGAACGTCAACTTCTGAAATATGCTGAAACCCAAAATAATCCTCAACTTAAACACGAATTACTGCAAAAAATACGTTCAAAACAGAAAGAAAGTTTTCTTTCAAAAGTTTTATTTTACGAAACCATTTATACAAAATAATGATGAAAAATATAATATTCATTACAGGAATCACCCTTTTTTTGTTTTCCTGTAATAAAGCACCAAACAGACCATTAGCTGAACAGAAAGAAGATTCGCTTTCCGCATTAGTTCCTTTACCAGATTCAAACAGGGTGAAGACTGAAAGTTCTGCTGAAAAAGTTCGTACTATAAATGCCGACACCATTACCGTAGAAACGGACGGTTCAAAATTACCACTGAGAATAGAGGATACATTCACCAATGATCGTCAGTTTTTTGTGTTGAAAATTAAAAATATGGATGCCGGAAAACTATCCGCTTCAGTGAAACCCCAAAATGAAAACATGAACATCCGGATTAATCAGATCCGAACACCGGATGGAGAATTTGATGGTCCTTTCGGTCGAGATTTGAAGGATTATCCGATTTCTGAAAAAGGAGAAGTATGGCTAAGAATCGGAAAAAGCATGATGGCTTCGGGAGATGGAGCGGGAAATTTTTCTGTGCTGGTGAATTAGTTTTCGTTCTTTTTTCCTTCGGCGGCAGCGAAGCTGCCGCCGAAGGAAAAACTGCAATCAGGCTTTCGATTTAGAATCCATCACAATCGTAACCGGACCATCATTAATTAAAGAAACTTTCATATCTGCCCCGAAAATTCCACTTTCGGTTTTTAGCCCGGATTTGGAAATTTCATCTTTAAAATAATCAAACAAAGGAATTGCTTTGTCTGGTTTGGCGGCTTTAATAAAAGAAGGACGATTGCCTTTTTTATAATCGGCAATTAAAGTAAACTGACTGATGCAAAGGATTTCACCTTTTATATCCAGAATAGAAAGATTTAATTTTCCTTCATCATCCCCGAAAACTCGAAGATTTAGAATTTTTTGAACGAGCCAGTTTGCATCTTCTTTTTCGTCGTCCTCGTGAATTCCAACCAATAGCATAAATCCTTTCTGAATACTGCCCACCATTTTTTCATCAACTTTTACAGAGGCTTCGGAAACTCTTTGAACAACTATTTTCATATTAATTATAGATGCTTAAAAAATTGGTAGCAGAATTATAATTATACAAATAGGTTTTCGGGGGAATATTGGCGACCGCTGTCGGTTGTCCGGTTAATAAAATCCACTCTGCTCCATCTTCTGGACAAACAATTTTGGTTCCGCCTTCAACTTTTAGGGTGGTATTTTCCGTTGGACAAATATGAGGCGCGTTTCGGTCGTATATTTTGAAACCGGCGGTGGTGCGAACGATGATAAGCCCACGTGTTCCGGCACCGGCTTCATCCACATAAATCCAACTCCCCACATTCTGAAGGCTATAATAAGCAGGAAGATTCAAATCCAAAGTTACACTGATATAGGAGTCCGGAAAACACGCGACAGTTTCATTTCGTTCCGAGCAGGCGTTAATGCTCATAAGAGTAAATGTGGTCAATATTAAAAAAGATATCGAGCCTGAAAGTTTGCTTTTCATTTAAAATATTTGCTATCTTTGTAAAACTAAAACGAAAAAACAACAATAACATTGTCCGGCAAATGTCGGATTATTTTTTTATACTAACATTAAACCCTTACATTATGGCAACGTATGTTACAAAAGAAGGCTTAGAAAAAATGAAAGCGGAATTGGAACTGCTGGAAACCATTGAAAGACCGAAAATTACACAACAGATTGCGGAAGCAAGAGACAAAGGAGACCTTTCTGAAAATGCTGAATATGATGCCGCAAAAGAGGCGCAAGGAATGCTTGAAATGAAAATCTCAAAACTGAAATCTGTGATTGCAGATTCTAAGGTGATTGATGAATCTCAGTTGGATACTTCAAAAATCTCAATTCTGATGACGGTGAAACTGAAAAATAATGCCACCAAACAGGAACAGAAATTTACTTTAGTTCCTGATAATGAAAGCGATTTGAAGAGTGGTAAAATCTCTGTAAATACACCCATTGCAAAAGGACTTTTGGGGAAATCAGTCGGAGATCTGGCTGAAATTGTTCTTCCGAACGGAAACAAACTTTCATTTGAAGTTCTGGAAATTAGTTTGTAACTTACGTTTGCATAACTTAAAACAGCAAAAAGATGAGTTCTATTTTCACAAAAATTGTTTATGGTGAGATTCCTGCATACAAAATTGCAGAAGATGAGCACCATCTTGCCTTTCTGGACGCAATGCCTTTGGTAGAAGGGCATACGCTTGTGATTCCCAAAAAAGAGGTGGATTTAATTTTCGATCTGGATTCTGAGGAATATAAAAATCTTTGGGCTTTTTCGCAGGATATTGCTAAAAAACTCGAACGAATATATCCTGATAAAAGAATTGCGGTGGCAGTGGTAGGGTTAGAAGTGCCTCATGCTCACATTCATCTTATTCCGATTCAGAAAATGGATGATATGAATTTTAAAAATCCGAGGTTGAAATTCAGCCCCGAAGAATACCTGAAAATTCAGGAAAAGATAACAAATGCTTAATGATCTCAGCCGTGAAATACCCTAATTTTGCGGCTGGAATCTTTTAATTTAGAAATACGATATAGAAATTAATGGATCCTAATCATTGTTCATTCTGCGGAAGAAAAAGAAGCGAAGTACAGATGCTGATATCCGGACAGAATGGTTTTATTTGTGAAAACTGTATTGAGCAGGCACATGCCATTGTAAAAAACAATGCATCTTCCGGGAATGGAGAACCCGCACAATCAATGGACCAATTGAAGAAGCCGAAAGAGATAAAAAAATTCCTTGATCAGTATGTGATTGGGCAGGATCAGGCGAAAAAGCAACTTTCCATTGCGGTTTACAACCATTATAAAAGACTGCTCCATGCGCAGGAAGAAAATAAAGAGGTTGAGATTGAAAAGTCCAACATCATCATGATTGGTGAAACCGGAACAGGGAAAACATTATTGGCAAAAACCATTGCAAGAGAACTTAATGTTCCGTTTTGTATTGTAGATGCCACTATTTTAACGGAAGCCGGATATGTAGGGGAAGATGTAGAAAGCATTCTCTCACGTTTATTGATGGTGGCAGATTATGATGTGGAAAAGGCGGAAAAAGGAATAGTTTTCATTGATGAGATTGATAAAATTGCAAGAAAATCGGATAATCCAAGCATTACCCGTGACGTATCAGGAGAAGGAGTTCAGCAGGGACTTTTGAAACTACTGGAAGGAAGTATTGTAAATGTTCCGCCACAAGGGGGAAGAAAACATCCGGATCAGAAATACATCCAGGTTAATACCCAGAATATATTATTTATCGCAGGAGGTGCCTTTGACGGAATAAAAGAAATTATTGAAAGAAGATTGAATAAACAGGCTATTGGTTTCAGTGCTGAGAAACTCAATAAAACAGACGGGGATGAAGATGTACTCAGCCAGATAAACGCGACAGATTTGCGGAGTTTCGGGTTGATTCCGGAATTATTAGGGAGATTTCCGATTATTACCTATTTGGACAAACTGACCAAGGAAACCATGTTCCGAATAATGAAAGAACCCAAAAATTCGATTGTTAATCAATTTGTGGAACTGTTTAAAATGGATGGTGTAAAACTGAGTTTTACCGATGATGCAGTTGAAAAAATAGTAGAGGAAACAATTGAAAAAGGTTTGGGAGCAAGAGGGCTTCGGGGAACCACAGAAAAAGTTTTGGAGCCTTATATGTATGATATTGGTGAAGAAAAAGAAATTGTACTGTCCGAGAAGAACGTTTTAATTTAATAATTAATTTGATATTTAAAAAAAAATTTTAAATTTGCACAATAAAGATTATAAAAACACAAATAATATAATAGTAGACATTATGAAAAAAAATCTATTAACTCTTGGTAGCTTAGCGTTTTCATTGTCGCTTAGTGCACAGGTATTGACCTACGTTGGTAATGATGCATTAATGACTGTTCAGGATGGAGCATTAGTTTATTCTGGTGGCGGTTGGGCTAACGCGGGAAGCGGTACGGTAAATAATACCGGTGACATTATGGTAGTTGCTCCGGCTTCTGAAACCAATACTAAATTTGAAGTAGGAAATACTGCTGCTTTTGTACTTAAATATGCTGATGCAGATACATATGGACAACTTTACATCAATGGGGTAGCACAAGGCAATATCTCTGGGAACGTTTCTAAGGAATATAAAGCCGATGCAAACCACGGATATAATCCTTCAACAGGAAATATAGGGGTAGGGCGTCAGCAACTTGGTCTCCCTTTCTACAATCTTTCGGTTGCGGACTTAAAAACTAATGATTTTTTCTCTTATTTACAGACCGCAAGCAACACACTTAATTCATCAGGACGTTTTAATTACGGATCCGCTTTCAGATGGAATAACAAACAGATTCGTTTCGATCAGCTTCTAGATGGAGCATTAATAGGAAAAGCAACAGATTATTTTATCATCCCGAGAAGAGACGCTTCTGCAATACAATGGGATGCTGAAAATGTTCTTAAAACATTTAAAGGTATTCCTTATTCTGATGTAACCCACGGTACAAATACCTTTACACTTGATGTTTTAGACAGAAATTATATCAGTGATTTGGGTTCAGGCGGAAATAAGAAAAATATTTATGCAGAAAGATACAATTCATATCTGAACGATCCTTTTCGGAATGCTGCTATTGCATCGGACTGGCAGACTAGTGGTAACTATGGTAAAGATTTAAACCAGTTTGCTAACCCATTTCTCACTAATCTGGATTTAACAAATCTAAAAGTTGTAGGAGCAGCAGCTCTTAACAATATTAAAGGAATTGCTTATTACGGTAGCCAAAGTTTGGGGTGGTATTATGAGAATCAATCAGGTAGTGGAGGATGTACCGGGACAGTATATACTTCTGGAAATATTGTAATGACAGTAGCATCTGGAGGATCTCTTCAATTGGGAGATTTAGATGATAAATTTGTTATAAAGCCTTTGGGTGAAGTAATGGTGAAGCTTTCCACAACTGATCCTGTTCAGGTTAACTTAAATGATGCCAGAAGTTTTTCCCAGACTAAAAGAGCAGATTCAGATTATGATGTAGCAAACAGACCAACAGCAATACCGGCGGATAAAATTATTAAACAGGTGGGCGTTACCTTGCTAAGTGCAGATGGTAAAGAAATAGGAAGAACGTTTTATGCGGTTTCCCCTTCAGCTGCAACAGGTGGTGCAGATGCCAGTCTTCAGGGATATGTTGATAATTATCCTATTTATACAAAAGAAGAAAAAGCAGAAGGAGGTGAGGATACCAATTATGCAGGTCAGCTTTATATCAACGAAGCTAATGAAACCAATTTCAGAGGGAAAGAAATTCCGATGTTTATCAATTATGAATATCCTGCAACTTTGAAATTTGATATTTTTGAAGCGGGTGTGAAACTTCAATCTGGAGAAGCCCTTACTGCTGGCGATTTCTATATTAAAAATGGAAGTGATATTGTGAAGATTAATTCTGGAGACACAATGGTTGTTAATAACAATTATTATGGATTGTATTTTGAGCAACCAGAAGGAACTCTTGGAGCCAATAACGCTCTTGCAGCAAATACCATTATTGCGAAGAAAGAAAATGATTGGGTTGTAAGATTTTCTAAAAACTGGAAAACAGCTAACGTTGAAGTTTATTCAGCTTCAGGACAGTTAATTCACTCCAAGAAAAATGTTATAACTTCTCAGGATTATATAATTCCATTGGAAGCGAAAGTAAATGCAATGTTTATTGTTAGAGCTACGTCCGATGCCGGAGAAGTGGTAACCAAAAAAATTGTTAAATAGAAAAAACCACAGGGAATGAAAAATATATTTATTAAAAGATTGGCTGTTGTATTATTTTTTGTCTATGGAGCATTGAGTTATGCTCAGGCAGGGCCTCCTGTACCTGGAGAAGGTACTGAATCTGGAGATACTGGAGGTATTTCACAACCAATTGATGGATATGTGATATGGTTACTTGCAGTTGGCGTAATTTTCCTTATTGCATTTGCAAAAATGAAATCCAAGCAGATTAAAAATATCTAATAAAAAAACTCACTAGTTATAGTGAGTTTTTTTATTTTTGTATATGAGAAAAAATATTTTAGTGCTGGTCGGCATAATCTTTTTCGGCCAGATTTCTGCACAGTTTAAAGTTTCTGTTAATACACAAGCGAACTATCCTGCAAAAACGGCATATTTGTATACATTAGACGGATCCAAAGATATATTCAATTCAAAACAGGAAAGAAAAGGGGATACATGGACATTTACTGTTCCAAAATCATACAGCGGTATGATGAAAGTATATTTTCCTGAAACCAATGGTTCAGTGAATTTTATTTCTGAAAATTCCGATGTAAAGTTTAATGTATTTTCAAAAGATAAAACCATATCAAGTGTCGATTTTGTTGATGATGCCAATAAACTGATGAACGGTTATCAGGAAATTGAACAAAAGAAACAGTACATACTTCCTGCCTTATATCAGATTAAAGAATACTATAAAGACAATAGTGATTTTGGGAATGCTTTAAACAAAGAAATTCTTAACCTTTCTCAATCAGGAACATCAACCGGAAAATTTCCGTTTATCAATTTTTATGCAACCAATAATGATAAATTTTTGGTGAAGCAAGCCAATAAAAAAGAAGCAACGGCAGAGGAAATTAAACAGTTCCTTACCAATTCTGGAGATTATTTGGAAACCTCTTCTCTGGTGAGACCACTTTTGGTGGAGTATTTGAATAAATCTTCTACCGGAGGCGCAGTAGAAAAAGGTGTAGATGACCTTTTAACCTCCGTAAATGTTGAAACTCCTCGTGGTCAAACAATTTTATCAGAACTGATTGATATTTTCGACGTTTATGGAATGCCGGATATGAAAGACAAATATCTCGCAGAAGCGAAGAATTTGAAATGCACCATTAATGAAAGACTCACTTCTACTATTGAAAGCAACAGCAATACAGAAATTGGAGCAAAATTTCCGAATACTACTTTTGTTTCCCCTTTCAACACAAAAGCCAAAACTTTATATGATGTAAAAGCGGATAAAAAAGTTATTATTTTTTGGTCGAGTACCTGTTCGCATTGTGAAAAGGAAATTCCCGAAATATTAGCAATTTATCCGGAACTCAAAAAGATGAATGTCGAAGTAGTTGGATTCTCTCTGGATTCCGAAAAGGATAGTTATACTCATAAAGCTAAAGATCTTCCCTGGATCAACGATTCGGAGTTAAAAGGCTGGTACAGTTCATATGCAGATGTTTACAATGTGCATGCGACACCAAGTTATTTTGTTTTGGGTGCGGATAATAAGATCCTCGCAAAGCCAAATCACGCAAAAGATGTCCGCGATTATTTTAAACTTAAATAAATTTTGCGAGAAAATAAAATATCACTATCTTTGCGCCACTAAAAGGCGAGGTAGCTCAGATGGTTAGAGCGCAGGATTCATAACCCTGAGGTCACGGGTTCAATTCCCGTCTTCGCTACAAAAAAGGGACAGATTTATCTGCCCTTTTTTCGTTTCATTTGGGGAGTGTATATTATCGTAAGAACTAAAAGGATAAGTATTGAGTAGTCAATAGTTCAATAATAAGTAGATTTATTCTCTTTAGTTCAAAATACAATTTCAAACCAACATTGCTTAAAAATTACAAATCATTTTTCGCATTAATTTCCGATAAGAGGTCGCTTTTGTTATATTTTGCTCACTCTTTTATCGGACATTTGTTTTTATACCTTTTTTAAGGTATCTAATTTTTCTAAATTTCCTATAATAGTATTAAAATAATCCGTTTGCCATTGATAATTTTATAATAGATTTTTATAAATGCAAATGTTCTGTTAATAGTTAATTTCTCTCATTTATTTTTACGAAAATCTTTTATATAAATAAAAATAGTTGTACATTTACAAAACTTTAATAGAGCATTACGCTACTAGAAAGTAATAAATTTTTTTTCATCATTTGTGTTTTTGGAATCGCGTTGTGAAACGCGATTCTTTTGTGATATACCTATGGTTTTGTTCTTTCGTAACGTACCAGCAAATCCACAAAATAAGAATAAGTTACACTGCCTTCCTGTTGATTGAATTTAAGAAATGCATCATTCGTAACCCCTAAAATACGGTCGAGAATGCTTTGATGCTGTTCCATAAATTGGTGCTCAAATTCACGGTCTTTTTTCATTCCGGCAGAATACCTGTTTAATATTTCCTGAACAAATACAGGCTCTTGCTCCCAAAGCGCATTTAACAATTGTTTTAAAGTAAAATAATAGGTACTGTACCGGATTTCGGGGTTTTCACTTGCATTGCCGATTAAATATCCTATAAAATTTGCTTCCTGCTCACGCGCATAACCGATTTGATGGGCACTTTCATGTGCCATTGTAATCGGAAGATAGGTTGAAGGGAGATTTTTATTGTATTGTGCTTCCGCGGTAAAGGGATTGTAATAGCCCAGAATGCCGCTGTAATTCATTCCTATGGAAAACAACGAAGGCTTTATAGAATTTGTGACACTGTTTTTTTTAATATTAATTGTAGTAGGAATTTGCTTTTGCAGATTGATGATTTCGTTTTCAGTATCATTGAGGTTATGGATAACAAAAACTCCGTTTTTATCAGTTTGGACTTTTGATCTTTCAGTTATGGAAAAGGCCAAATATTTTTCTGCCAAAGTTTTAATTTCCTCGATTGTAGGCTCTTTTTCTGGTAATTTTTTAATGAGTGGAGGCTGAAAATAAAGCATTCCCCAAAATATCTGATAAATAAAATAAAAAAGATTGATGAGGATGAATAATGTGAGAATAAATCTCTTTTTCTCTCTTGAGGTATAGATTTTAATAAGTAAATAAATTACATAAAATATAAGAAAAACATACAGCAAGTCTCCGAATGAAAAACCGATCCAGGAGAATAATTTCAAATGAAAATCTTTTTGAAACTCAAAAAAATTGTAAAACACATCCACCATAAAAGATGAACGTGAAAAAAAATAGAATAAAAGAAATTGGGCAAGTAAAATACCTGCCCAGAATTTCCAATTATATCGTTTGCTTTTTACCATACCAAAGCACTTGCTCCTAAAATCGCAGCATCAGCTTCGTTTAACTCACTGAAGAGAATCTTAACCTGATTTTTAAAAACCTGAAGAAGATTGGCTTCCATGGCTTGCCTTGTCGGTTTCATAATCAGATCTCCGGCTTTGGTTAATCCGCCGAAAAGCACAATCGCTTCCGGTGCCGAAAACAGGACAAAGGTTGCAAGAGCTTCACCCAAGATTTCTCCCGTAAATTCAAAAACCTGATTCGCTAAAGGATCACCCTGTTTTGCACAGTTGAAAACCGTTTCGCTGGTAAGTTCATCAATCGTAAAACCTCGAAGTAAACTTGGCGTGTCCGGATTGTCTTGCAGAATTTCAATGGCGGTATCGCGAAGTCCGGTTGCAGACGCATAGGATTCCAAAGCACCGCGTAAGCCGGTTCCTTTGTGTAGTCGTCCGTTATGGCGCACAATAACGTGTCCCAATTCTCCGGCAAATCCATTATGCCCGATTACGATTTTTCCATCGATAATAATTCCGCTTCCTACGCCGGTTCCCAAAGTTATCATGATGAAATCCTTCATGTTTTTGGCAAGACCGTATTTGTGTTCGCCTACTGCTGCAGCATTGGCATCATTGGTCATTTTCACCGGAATTGAAAATTCTTTTTCCAGAAGTTCAGCCATGGGAATAATGCCTTTCCATTTCAGGTTTGCAGCATATTCTATGGTTCCTTTGTAATAATTGGCATTAGGAGCTCCCATTCCAATTCCTACAAAAGCTTCCGGTCCTCCATATTCATTAATCATCGGTTTCAGTTTTTCGGCAAGATCTTCTATAAAGCCGTGCACACTGTCTTTT
The DNA here is from genome assembly GCA_031987605.1 of Bergeyella sp. Classification (GTDB taxonomy): domain Bacteria; phylum Bacteroidota; class Bacteroidia; order Flavobacteriales; family Weeksellaceae; genus JAFAGO01. The sequence continues at coordinate 506,509 of DALZZF010000001.1, forward strand.
CCGTTGGTTTTTATTCTGTCCTGAAGCAGAATTTCACCCTTTCGGTTTACAATTCCAAATTTGGTATTGGTACCTCCGACATCAATTCCTATGGCGAATTTATCCTTCATTTTAGTCTACTTTAATGTCTTTATTTACATTATTGCTTCCAACTAAAGCATAGAAAATCATATAAAGAAGGCAAATTACAATCACCCAGTAACTTTCAACATAGCCGAAAATATCCGCGGTCCATCCTTGAATAGCAGGGATAATCCCACCACCGCAAACCATTACCATAAAAATTCCGGAAGCGGCAGCAGTATATTTTCCTAAACCTGCGGTTGCCAGATTAAAGATTCCGCCCCACATTACAGAGGTACATAATCCACACAGTACCAAGAGCATAATGCTGGTGGGCACTTTTGCCAATCCAAAAGAAATATCAGACTGGAAAACAGGCATGCTTACCATGTGATCTTTCGGAAGCATAATGGCTGTAATTACGAAAATCAATCCTAAAGCGGCAGCGAATGACAACATTCCTTTACTGGATATTTTTGCTCCTAAAAATCCACCAATAAGTCTTCCGATCAACATCAAAAACCAATAGGTTCCTACTACTGTTCCAGCGGTAGTTGCATTAATATTCAAATCACCGGTCATATAAAGATTGGCAATATTCGGGATTCCCACTTCTGTTCCCACATACACAAAGATGGCAAGAGCCCCTAAAAGGAAATGTCTGAAAGACAAAGGACTGTGCGTGTCTTTTACGGTTGCCTTTTCAGTTATAATATGAGGTTCAGGAATATTCATAAAATATAGTACCAAGAATGCCAATACAAAAATTCCCATGGCAAGGAAAAGGGCTGGATTGGCATCGGAAATGGTTGCTTTGGCAACATCCCCCATTAAAAATCCTACTAAAACGGGTACAATAGTTGCCCCCATTGAATTTAGGGCTCCCCCAAACTGTAAAAGTTGATTTCCTTTTTTACCTTCACCTCCCAAAGTATTCAGCATCGGATTTACGACCGTATTTAGCATACACATTGAAAAACCGGCAACAAAAGCACCAATCAGATATACCGGAAAGCTTCCGATTTTCCCGGAAAGAAAAGTAATTCCCACTCCGGCTATTCCCACAAGAATTGCGGTAAGGGCAGTTTTTTTATAACCAATTTTCTGAAGCATCATTCCCGCAGGAATGCCCATAAAAGCATAGGCAATAAAGTTGGCGAAATTCCCCAGTTGCGAGAGAAGGTTACTGGCTTGAAACTGATTTTTTACAATTACACCCATTGGGTTTTGCAGCCCTGTTACAAAGGCAATCATGAAAAAAAGAGCAAACATCATTGCGATTGGAAGCGCATAATTTTTCTGTTGAGTTGTCATATATAGTTATTTATAATTATTTTCTGAACAAATATAGATTAAAATCTCATTTTGAGAAATTAGTTTTTTTATTTTTGGATGTTTTTTCAAAAACACGCATAAAGATAGAAAAACTTTCAGCCGTTTAGGAAGAATATTTTTCCAATGTGTTTTTTATCATATTATAGGCCGCCGTTTTCATTGGGGCTGTTTTGGTTTCCGGCTCTAAAATGTCGTTAAAATAAACATTCATTTTTCCGGGGTGTCCTTTTCCCTTATCAAACGGGAACATTTCTTTCAAACCCGTAAATGTGAAAACAGCAACTGGAAAATGATGCTTTGATGAAAGTATAAACGCCCCGTCCTTAAACTCGTCCAGAATTACAGAACGATTATCCGGAACACCGCCTTCCGGAAAAATGACAATGCTATTTCCTTCTGCCATTCTTTCCGCGCATCTGCGGTAAACATCCGCTCTGGATCGTGCAGAACTGCGGTCTACCATCACACAAATCCTTTTGTAAATCGATCCGAAAACGGGAATTTTCACGAGTTCTTTTTTTCCTACATATACAATAGGATGATGAGGAAATAAAATGCAAGGCAACATCACATCCATCATTGAAGTATGATTGGCAATAATAACGTATTGCCTGTTTTTATCGATTTTTTTGTTGGTAAGTGCATGCATTTTGTACCGGAATCCCATGCCGTAAAACATAGACAAACACCAGAGTCTGACAAAAAAATACGCATATTTATAATGTGCTTTTTTAATGGAAAGCAGATACACCGGAATAAAAAAAAGCAACGTGAATACTAATCCCAAAATTACCATCCAGCCGCGCCATACATAATTGAAAAATTTCGTCATGGTACTTTCAGTCGCACTGTGAAAGTGCCAAAAATAGGAATTTATTTGTTTTAACCATTAAAGATGACTTTTTTCTTTACACTGTAATTTAAAATGGCAACCAAAGCAATTGCTGCAATCTTACTGAGCATTTCCGGACTGAAAACAAAGAACCCGACATCCAGAACGCTTCGGAAAACATATCGGAAAAATATTTGAAAGAAAACCAGACTGAGAATGGTGGAAACGAAGGAAATCCCCATAAAATAAGCAAATTCCCTTCTTTTGGAATGTTTGCCCCGCACGAAAACGAACCATATACTGAAAAAATAATTGGAAACAATCCCCACAAATGTGGAAAATATATTGCTTAACGGAAAATGAATCCCATGAAAACCGGTTTCCTGAGGAAATATACCGGGAAGAAAAACACTGAAAATTTTAAAACTCCCAATTTCGAGTACAGCACTTAAACCGCCTGCAACAATAAAAAACAGCACCTGTTTTTGTCGGTATATAATTTCCTTCATTCTGATTTTAATACTGCAAATTTAAAGATAATGTTAATTCATCAAAATTCTTGTTAAAAAATTTTTTTATCCTGAAAATATTTTTACATTTATTCTAAAGAATTGAAAAACAGTACCTGATCGATTTTGTATTTCTGAATTTTTTCAGGAATGCCTTTATCAGAGAGATTAACGTTTGAACCTTTTTATTCATACAATCATTAACGGACAATACAGCCTTGAAAACAAACCGCCTTTACCGAAAATTCATGCCCCAGCAAAAAAGAATCGAAGAGCTGGAAAGAACCAACGCCAGATTCAAGAGAATCTACGATGAATACGAAACAATGTCCGAAGAACTTTGGAATCTTGAAAGTTCCGGAGAAATTCCCGTTACCGATGATTTTATAAATTCCGTAAAATTGCAGACCAGTTATCTCGAAGACGAAATCGAAGACTGGCTGATTGAGGACGTTGGAGAAGAATAAACATCTTTTATATTCGTTTTAAATTCATAATTTAGCAATCTAAAATACTGATTTCTATGATTGCTATTGTTGACGGAGGTTCTACGAAATGTGATTGGGTAATTCTGAATGAACAGGGGGAATACCTTTTTAATACCAATACCATTGGGTTTAATCCTAATATTATCAATGTTGAGCAGATTCCCGGTGAGTTGGAAAGCAACCCGAAACTTTCGGATATTCGCTTTAAAATTCAGCATGTATTCTTTTATGGATCCGGCTGCGGAACCAGTGAAAATAAAGAGAAAGTTGAAAAAGCACTGAAACATTTTTTTACCAACGCAAAATTTGTGGTAAAAGAAGATTTAATGGCGGCAGCGTATTCCGCATACAACGGAACTCCGGCAATTGTCTGTATTTTGGGAACCGGCTCCAATTCCTGCTATTTTGACGGTGAAAATTTAAAAGTTGAACTTCCTTCGCTTGGATTTCTTATCGGCGATGACGGTAGTGGTTGTGCTTTGGGCAAAACTTTGGTGAAGCATTTCTTTATGAAGAAACTTCCGCCGGATCTGCACAGAGACTTCTCGGAAACCTATCAACTCGGCATTGACGAACTGATAAAAAATATGTACCACAATCCCCGTGCAAATGCCTATCTGGCAGATTTCAGCAAATTTATTGTGGACCGTAAAGAACATCCCTATCTGCAACATCTCGTATTTCAGGAGTTGAAAAATTATTTTGAATTTCAGGTATTGCCTTATGAAGAAAGCAAAAACAGCGAGATCAACTTTATCGGTTCCATCGCATATTATTATGAAGATATCCTAAGAGCCGCAGCCGCAGAATATCATTTAAACATCGGAACCATCGTTCAGAAACCGATTGAAAGACTGGTCGATTATCACCGCGAATATATTCTTCCGCAACTTTAATCACAATTCCTTATTTCTTATTTAATTCATCCCCTCAAAATGTCACAAAATAAAAAAAGAGACGAAAGCAATTTCAGCCAAGCCGCATTGGAATATCATAAAGCGGATCCAAAAGGAAAAATCGAAGTGATTCCTTCTAAACCACATTCCTCACAACGCGATTTATCTTTGGCCTATTCGCCAGGAGTAGCTGTGCCGTGTTTAGAAATTGAAAAAAAACCTGAAACCGTTTACGACTATACCGGAAAAGGTAATTTGGTCGCCGTGATTTCCAATGGTACGGCAGTTCTCGGATTGGGAGATATTGGTGCCGAAGCATCAAAACCGGTAATGGAAGGAAAAGGATTGCTGTTTAAAATTTTTGCGGATATCAACGTCTTCGATATAGAAATCGGAGAAAAAGACCCGGATAAATTTGTCGAGATTGTAAAAGGAATTGCGCCCACATTTGGAGGAATTAATCTGGAAGACATCAAAGCACCCGAAGCATTTTATATTGAAAACCGCCTGAAAGAAGAACTGAATATTCCGTTAATGCACGACGATCAGCACGGAACAGCCATCATTTCAGCAGCAGCTTTACTAAATGCTCTGGAAATTGCCCATAAAAAAATCGAAAATGTAAAGGTAGTTGTAAATGGTGCCGGAGCAGCCGCTATTGCCTGTACCAAACTCTATATTGCACTCGGACTTTCCAAGGAAAATATCCTGATGTGCGACAGCAAAGGCGTTATTAATAAGCACCGAACCCATCTTACTCCCGAAAAACTGGATTTTGTTGCCGATACCGATATTGCAACTTTGGAAGATGCTTTAAAAGGAGCAGATGTTTTTATCGGACTTTCAAAAGGGGACGTAATGTCGCCGGAAATGCTGAAAACAATGGCAGAAAATCCAATTGTTTTTGGTCTTGCGAATCCCGATCCGGAAATCCGCTATGATCTTGCCATGAAAACACGGAAAGATACCATTATGGCAACGGGCAGAAGTGATTACCCTAATCAGGTGAACAATGTTCTGGGGTTCCCGTATATTTTCCGGGGCGCACTGGATGTTCAGGCAACCGGAATTAATGAAGAAATGAAACTCGCAGCAGTAAAAGCCATTGCGGATTTAGCCAAAGAACCGGTTCCGGAAGCAGTAATGCTCGCTTACAACCTTAAAAATTTAAGTTTCGGGAAAGAATATTTTATTCCTAAACCTTTTGATAACCGCCTGATTACAAGAGTTTCGATTGCAGTTGCAAAAGCAGCAATGGACAGCGGAATTGCCGGAAAACCGATTACGGATTTTGAAGAATATGAAAATCTCCTGCTCGACAGAATGGGACGCGATGAAAAATTAATCCGCATGATGCAAAGCCGTGCGCGATCCAATCCGAAACGCGTAACCTTAGGAAATGCCGAAGAATACAACGTACTGAAAGCCGCACAGATTCTGTATGAAGAAGGCATTGCACAACCTATTCTTCTGGGAGAAAAGAAATTTGTAGAGAAAAAAATGAAGGAATTTGGAATTCATTTACCCGGAGTTCCCATTGTTGATCCCGCAGATGACGATCAGGAAGAAAACCGAATCAAATACCGCGAAACGCTCTGGAAACTTCGTCAGCGTAAAGGAGTGAATGAATATAAGGCCAAAAGATTTGTCCGCCAGCGTGATTATTTTGGACCTTTAATGTTGGCACACGGAGATACAGATGCACTGATTATCGGATTTTCCAAAAATTATTCTTCCGTTTTGCATCCGGTTCTGGAAGTGATTGAGCGCGAAAAAGGAGTAGATAAAATTGCGGGAATGATGATGATTCTCACCGAAAAAAGACCTTTGTTTTTTGCAGATACTTCCATCAACCAGAATCCTACATCAGAAGATCTGGTAAATATTGCCAGAATGTCTGAACTCACCGTAAAATCTTTTGCGATTGAACCAAGAATTGCGATGCTTTCCTTTGAAAATTTTGCCGGCATTTCAGAAACATCCAAGAAAGTGGCAGAAGCTGTGAAAATCCTGCACGAAAAATTTCCAAACATGGTTGTGGACGGGGAAATTCAACCCGATTTTGCAATGAACAGTGATCTTTTGAATGATTATCCGTTTTCAAAACTCGGAAAAGATCCTGCAAATGTTTTTGTATTTCCGAATTTGGAAAGTTCGAATATTTCATACAAGATTATCCGTGGAATGAATGCTGCTCAAGTTGTAGGGCCAATTTTAATGGGCTTGAAAAAACCAGTTCATGTATTGCAAATGCGTTCCAGTGTAGACGAAATTGTGAATCTTGCAACGATTGCCGTTCTGGATGCACAACGCCGAGAAAAAAAGTAATATACAACACAAGATTTTGTTTTCCATAAAAAGAACTAAATTTAACCCGTAAAAAACACACAATGATATATTCGCTTCGGGGTAAAATACAGGAACTCACACCGTCTTATATGGTGATTGAAGTTAATGGTGTGGGATATTATGTTGGCATCAGTCTTCAAACTTTTGAAAAACTTTCGCCGGGAAAGGAAGTATTTCTGTATATCCAGCAGATCATCAGAGAAGATGCACATCAACTATATGGTTTTTGTACCATCATCGAAAAAGAAATGTTCAATCTGTTAATAAGTGTTAACGGAGTTGGGCCTGTCTCTGCCCTCATTATGTTGTCTTCTTTAAGCATTGAAGAAATCAGTTCAGGAATTCTTTCGGGCAATTCCGGAATGCTCCAAAAGGTAAAAGGAATAGGGGCAAAAACAGCCGAAAGAATCATTGTTGATCTTCGGGATAAAGTCCAAAAATTCGGGGGTTCAGACGAAAAAAAATATACACTTGCAAATACTAAAATAAAAGATGAAGCGTTATCTGCTTTAGAAGTTTTGGGCATTGGCAGAAAGACCAGTGAGAAAATTGCAGACCGCTTATTGATGCAAAATCCTGAACTTTTAGTAGAGGATTTGGTGAAACAGATTTTAAAAAATATTTAACACTTTGACGAGAAATAGACTTTTTCAGTATAAATTTGTATTTATTCTATTATGTTGTTTGACGTTTACTGGAGCTTTTGCTCAGGAAAAACCTATGGACAGCATATCCATCCGCCAAGATTTTTCACTCCCCAATCCGGTTCAGTATGAAGCCTACTACGATGTCGGATCAGGGATGTATTATGTGTATCCTAAAGTGGGCAACTTAATTACAGGCGAGCCGGTTGCCATGACTCCGGAAGAATACCATCAATATGTAATGGCCAATGCGCTGAGCACGTATTACAAAGAAAAATCGGACAACAACAGCCTTTCCTATCGGGACGATCAGAGCGAAGCACAAAAGAAAGGACTTTTGCCTGCAATTACCGTTCGGAACAAAATATTCGAATCGCTTTTCGGCGGAAATAAAATTGAAATTATTCCTCAGGGATACGCTTCATTTGATATTGGGGCACTCTACCAAAAAATTGATAATCCTTTAATTCTTCCGCAAAACCGAACCAATTTTACCATCAATATCCAACAGCGGATTCAGTTGGGACTTTTGGGGAAAGTCGGTGAAAATCTTCAGTTAAAAGCCAATTATGATACCCAAAGTGGTTTTGCTTTTGAGAATCGTATGAATTTGGTTTGGCAGGCAAAAGGAACCTGGAAAGATTTGCAATCCAAAGGTTTAACGGATAAGACAACCGGAGGCGAAGATAAAATTATCAAAAGGGTAGAATTCGGGAATATAAACATGCCACTTTCCACGAGTTTAATCCGCGGTTCGGAATCTCTTTTTGGTTTAAAAACCGAATTTCAGCTTGGAAAAACCTACGGTACTGTTGTTTTTTCACAACAGCAGGGCGAAGCCAGAAATATTGTAGCACAAGGTGGCGGAACATTAAATCCGTTTAAAGTAAAAGTCACGGAATATGAAGACAATCAGCACTATTATTTAGGACAATATTTCTTCAAAAATTATGATGCTGCGTTGGCTAATTATCCACAGATTAATTCTCGGGTAAACATTACCAGAATTGAAGCCTGGGTGCTGGATCAAAGCGCGTCCAATCTTCAGGATCAGAAAAGTATTGTCGGAATCCGAGATTTGGGAGAAGGAGCAGCAGGTTATCCAGACAATTCACAGAACGGAATATACCAAAGTGTAGTTAATTTAGGATCTTCATTGCGTGATCCTGCAACAACCTATAATGCGATTAATAATGCATCTCTTCCAACATTTAACGGAACGAATGAAGCTTATATTGACGGTGAAAATTATATTTTCAATAGAAAAGCCAGACGTTTAACCACTTCTGAATATAAATTTAATCCGCAATTGGGGTATATTTCCCTGAATCAGCGTCTGAATAACGATCAGCTTCTTGCGGTATCTTATTCCTATACCGTTACCGGAGACAACAAAGTCTATAAAGTTGGGGAATTCTCAGAAGAAAGTCAGGTTTTGATTGTGAAGGTTCTAAAGCCAAATAACACCGTGAAAACCACTTCTCCAATGTGGGATTTGATGATGAAAAACATCTATACGCTGAACAATATGGCACTCAGTTCAGAGAATTTTTATTTGAATATCAATTATCGGGATCCTTCCAATGGAAAAGTTAATTATCTTCCAAATACGCCGTATCAAGATGTTCCTTTAATCAAGTTAATGAACTGGGATCGACTGAATCAAAATAATGACTTACAAACCAATGAAAATGGTGGTTCATTTCCTTACGGAGACGGAATTTTCGACTTTGTGAATGGGATTACGGTCGATCAGGAAAATGGTAGAATTATATTTACCAAAGCACAACCTTTTGGGGCTTATCTTCAGTCGCTCGGGATTGATTCGGAGTATATTTTCTCCAATCTTTATTCCAATTTTAAAGATTCCAATCTTGTACTTTCGGATAAACTTGCCGAACGCTATACATTGGAAGGACGTTTTCAGGGTTCTCAGGGAAGCGGAATTTCACTTGGAGCAATCAATGTTCCGCAAGGTTCTGTAAAAGTTACCGCCAATGGTGTACAGCTTACTGAAGGCGTAGATTATACCGTGGATTATATGCTGGGAACAGTAAACATCATCAATGAGGCTGTAAAACAATCCGGACAGGCCATCAATATTTCACTGGAAAATCAAATGATGTTCAATACCCAGAGAAAACGTTTTATGGGCTTAAACCTTGAACGAAAATTCAATGACCATTTAACTTTAGGAACAACGATTGTTAATTATTCTGAAACGCCGCTTACTCAAAAAGTAAATTATGGTGCGGAAGCCGTAAATAATACAATGGCAGGATTCAATCTGATGTATAACAATCAGTTGCCATTTTTAACGAGACTCACCGATAAAATTCCGTTAATTAATACAGAAGCGCCTTCCAATGTGAACTTTATGGCGGAAGCAGCGTATTTAATTCCCGGAACAAACAGCGGAATCAATGACCAGTCCTATATCGATGATTTCGAGCAGACCACTTCAAAAATTTCCCTGAAAGAACCTGCGATGTGGAGTTTGGCATCCAAACCCGAAAAGAATCCGGAACCGATTTTTTCTACCTCCGGAAACAATGATAATCTTTCTTACGGAAACGGCAGAGGTTTGATTTCCTGGTACAATATTGATCCGAGATTTTATGGCGTAGGCGGTAAAGAACCCAACGGAATCAATGCGCAGTCGGTTTCCAACCACATGTCCAGAAGAGTGAAAACTTCGGAAATTTATACCAACAGAGATTTTGTTGCCGGAGAACAGGTTTATACCAATACCTTTGATATTACTTATTATCCTCAGGAAAGAGGCCCTTATAACGTAAATCCAAATTCTGAAACCACACAGGAAAGATGGAGTGGAATTATGCGCCCGATTTCCGTTTCCAACTTCAGTAATTCCAATATTGAATATGTTGAATTCTGGATGATGGACCCTTATGCAGACGGTAATGCTTTAGGAAATAACCCGAAATTACTTCTGCAGTTAGGGAACGTTTCAGAAGATGTGCTGAAAGACGGAAAACTTCAGTATGAAAATGGATTACCAACCGCATCTACTGCTGCCAATACCACGACTTCAAACTGGGGTGTGCAACCACAACAGTTCCCGATTCTCTATGCTTTTTCATCGGAAGGAGATGAAAGAAGACAGCAGGATTTAGGATACGACGGTTTGGATAACGGAGGTGAAGCCGCAAAATTTGGATTAGGTTTTGTAAATCCTGTAACCGGAACAGATGATCCTGCGGCAGATGATTTTGTATTCTATCTGTCCGATCAGTTTCAGGGTGAACTGGCTTCTTCCGTTGCGCAGCGTTACAAATATTTCCGTAATCCGGAAGGCAACTCACAAAGCAATACTTTGGAAGTGGCAACACAAACCCCGGATGCAGAGGATGTGAACCGGGATTACAACCTGGATCAAACCGAAGATTACAACCAGTATACCATTAATCTTACGCAGACCGATTTGGTACTGGGTAAAAATAATATTGTGGATGTGAAAGAAGCGCCGGTTCGTTTTGAAAACGGTCAGTCTTCAACGGCAAAATGGTATCTGTTCAGGATTCCGGTAAATACTCCGGATGATTCTTCAATGGGTGGAGCAGGAGATACTAGTATTCTGAACAATGTGCGTTTTGCGAGAATGTTGTTAACCGGTTTCGATCAGACTTCCACCTTACGTTTCGGATCTTTGGATTTGGTGCGTTCTGATTGGAGAACGTATCCAAATAATCTCGCCGGACCGGAAGTTCCTGAAGAAGGAACAGTATTGGAAGAAGATACCGATTTCTTTGTAGGAAGTGTTAACCTTGAAGAAAATTCATCCAACCAACCGCCATACGTTTTGCCTCCGGGAATTGACCGTCAGGTTTTAAGTGGAAACGCCGGAGCACAAAGACAAAATGAGGCATCATTATATATGAGTGCAACGAAATTGCAGCCACAGAAAGCAAAAGCAGTTTTCAAAAATACACAGTTGGATATGCGCCGCTACAAAAAATTAAAGCTTTTTGTTCATGCAGAAGATGTTTTAAATCCAACCAGTACACAATATGACAAAGAAGCCAAATTCTTCATCCGTTTTGGAAATGATGCTACCGATAACTACTATGAATATGAAGCTTCTTTAAAATATACAGCCAGCACTGCAAGATCTCCTCTGGAAATATGGCCAACTGAAAATACAGTGGATCTCGCCATTCAGAATTTTATAGATGCAAAACAGTTAAGAGATAAAGATGCCATCGATCAAATCAACAAAAGGTATGAATACACCCAGTTTGGCGATGATGATATTAAAATATATGTAAAAGGAAGGCCAACGCTCGGAAATGTAACCACGATTGTTATCGGGGTTCGGAATACAGGAAATGCAGGGCCTTCGGCTAGAACTACAGATGAAATTCCGGGAACAACAAAAAATCTTACGCTTTGGGTGAATGAAATTCGTCTCTCCGAAATCGAAAATGATGCAGGATATGCCGGAAACGCAAGCCTGAACTTTAATCTCGGAGATTTTGCAACAATTAATGCCAATGCATCTTATTCTTCTGTTGGATTTGGGGGTATTACACAACGTCCTTCAGAGCGTTCTCAGGCAACCAATTCGGCATTCGGAGTAAATACCAATGTGAATCTGGATAAATTCCTTCCTGAAAAATCAGGCGTGAAAATTCCGGTGACCTATACCTATTCCCAAACCATTGAAGATCCGAAATACAATCCGATCGACAATGATGTGGAAATGCAAAAAGCATCCAACAAAGACCAACTAAAAAAAGTAGCCAGAACCTACACCCAACAGCGAAGTCTTGGAGTGGTCAATATGCGTAAGGAAAGAACCAATATGACCAGAAAAGCAAAATTCTATGATGTTGAAAATATTTCTGTAACCGCCGTTTATAATGACGATTATTACCGTGATGTATATACCAAAAAGAATTACAGGCAGTATTTGAAAGGATATATAGACTATAACTATACCTTTAAACCTTGGGTGCTAAAACCATTCAACAAAATTGTGAGTGATACAGCAAAATCCTACAAATATCTACGATTTATAAAAGAAGTTAATTTCAATCCGATACCTACAAGAATTTCCTTCCGTACAGAATTGGACAGAAATTATAACGAGCTCCAGTTCCGTAATATTGAAGCCATTCTTACCGGAGCCGATGCTTTGGATTTTGATACCTCTAAGAACAGAAACTTCTATTTCGGCTGGCAATATGCGTTAGGCTTCAACTTTACCAAATCACTGAAAATGGAAATTAATTCCGCAATGCGTACACTGAACGATCAGATTAGTGTGGCGAACATGGGAACGTCTTCTATTTTCCAGGATCCGTTCCGTGCAGGAAGACCGGTTTTATATAATCACAGGGTTCAGCTTAATTACAGATTCCCCTTTGAATATTTGCCATATCTCGATTTTATAAACGCAGAATTGGGCTACGGATTTACCTATAACTGGAATGCCAGAAGTACCGCATTAACCCAATATACCGATCCGGATACCGGACAAGTACAAAGTTTAGGAAGCGTTGGGCAGAATACCAATAATATTGTGGGAACAGGAACAGTGGATATTCCAAAATTATTCAGCAAGTTCAAATACTTCCAGAAAATAAATGACAAGATGGCAAAACGCCGTCAGGAAATTGATTCCCTGAACAATGTGTACACCCAGCTTTGGAATAAAAAGAACAGCAAGAAAGCCTTTAAGAATTATAAATTCAAAAATAAACTGAATCCGATGCAGAGTGTGGCGTTTGCCCTCACCTCATTCAAGCAACTGGATGTACAGTTCAATGAAAATAATGGGATCGTGCTTCCAGGTTTATTATCTGCACCAAACTGGTACGGTTACGGTCAAACTTTAGGAGGACCGACTTTTGGATTCCTGTTAGGTTCTCAGGCGGATATCCGAAGAACAGTCATTGAAAGAGGCTGGATTTCCAACTCTTATTATATGACTGATGCTTATACGCAAATGAAGAACCAAAGTCTCACCGCAAATCTTCAGGTGATGCCGATTAATGATTTCAGGATTGATCTGAACTGGATGAGAAATTATACCCGTAACTTTTCTCAGGGTGGATATAATATCGATGCCATTTCCTCTACTCCGGAATATGATTTCTCATTTGGAAGCGATATTATCACGTATTCCAAAACAGCATGGACATTTAAAACCGCATTCAAGGATGGTGCAAGTTTGTACAATACTTTGGTGGCAAACGCACAACAGGTTTCCCAGCGCATCGGAACCGGACCGGTGAATCAGGATGGTTACAAAAGCGGTTATGGACTTTCAAATGCATATGTTTTGATTCCTGCATTTCAGGCAGCATTGCAGGGAAAAACTCCCGAAACACTGGATGAGCCGAAGAAAGCAGGATTCCCGCTTCCGAACTGGAGAATCACCTATTCAGGTTTGAAGAATCTTCCGATTGTGAATCATTATTTCTCCAAATTTGATATTCTGCATGCCTATACTTCCACCTATACAGCTTCCGGAATTCAGTCCAGCATAGATTATTACAATATGATTAACAATGATGAAGCGGCGATTACCGATGCATACGGAAATTTCTATAATCCATATACTTTCTCGCAGGTTGGATATGTGGAAACATTCTCTCCGCTTATCGGAGCCGATGTTACCATGAGAAACAATATGCAGTTCAGATTCCAGTATAACCGCGACCGTTCTTACATTCTCGGTTTGGTTAATCAAACGCTGACGGAAGATACAGGAAATGAATTTATCGTGGGGTTCGGTTATATAATGAAAGATCTTCCGATGAAAATCTCTTATAAAGGAAAAACGAAAACCGTAAAAAGTGATCTGAATATTCGTGGAGATTTCTCACTTCGCGACAGCCAGACCAGAATTACCAATATCCTTCAGAGCGATTCTCAGGTAACAGGAGGGCAAACCTTGATGAGTGTGAAATTATCCGCAGATTACAGCGTATCTGAAAGTTTGAACCTGAAAGTATTCTACGATCAGTTGATTACCAAGTATAAAATTTCTACCGCATTTCCGCTCTCGACCATTCGGGCTGGAGTTACGGCAACCTTTACCTTCTCCGGTTCTGGAGCAGGAGGAAGATAAAATATTTTGAAGCCCGGATTTTTATCCGGGTTTTTTGTTTCTCAATCTTCAACAGAAAATCTAAAGATTATTCCTTAATTTTGTAAAGTTTTTAAAAAGAATTATGGACAATTTTCTGGATAACGATGATGATGTTTTCACGGGAAAAGAACACACGCCGATTCGTCAGGATGCATTTCTGCTGAAACCGGAAGAAAAGATCAAGAAAATCGAAGGTCTTTTCTCAGAAATCATGTACACTCTTGGATTGGATATGACGGACGACTCCCTGAAAGATTCCCCGAAAAGAGTAGCGAAAATGTATGTAAACGAAATTTTCGGTGGCTTGCTTCCGGAAAACAAACCCGCCATTTCTACCTTTAGCAATAAATACAAATACCGACAAATGTTGGTAGAGAAAGATATTACGGTCTATTCTTTTTGCGAGCACCATTTTCTACCGATTATCGGGAAAGCGCATGTGGCGTATATTTCCAACGGAGAAGTGATCGGGCTTTCCAAGATCAACCGTATTGTTGATTATTATGCAAAACGGCCGCAAGTTCAGGAACGTTTAACCATGCAAATTGTGGACGCACTGAAAGAAGCCCTCGGAACCAAAGACGTAGCCTGCATTATTGATGCAAAACACCTTTGTGTAAACTGCCGCGGAATTAAAGACACTTCCAGTTCCACCATTACTGCAGAATTAAGTGGTATTTTCCGAACCAATCCGATTACCCGGCAGGAATTTCTGCATTATGTGGGAAGCCATGCAAGATTGGATTAATTTTGATTTGGGAATTTGAAAACGAAGTAATTTGAGAATTTGAAAATCGGAGAACCTCGAAGAGGTTCAATATGAATAGCCACGTGTGAAACTCGTGGAAATAGAATCATTGAAAATAAAAAATAAACCGCATTTTTTGTCATTGCGAATGTAGTGAAGAGGAATGAAGCAATCCGTGAATTATAGAAACAGATTGCTCTGTCGTTCCTTCTCGCAATGGCAAATTCACGCAAAAAAATATAAAATGTTTAAAGGCAGATTTGGGAATTTTTATTTGTATGAACCAAGAACTTTAAACTTTAAACCAAGAACTAAAAAAAATGAATCTAAAAATATACAATTCCCTTTCTGGAGAAAAAGAAAATTTTAAACCGATTTTAGAAGGCAATGTCGGGATGTATGTTTGCGGACCAACCGTATACAGTAACGTGCATTTGGGAAATGTGCGTACCTTCATGTCGTTTGATTTTATTTACCGCAGCCTTCGTTTTTTAGGATACAAAGTCCGTTATGTTCGTAATATTACCGATGCCGGGCATTTAACCGATGATGGAGACGTGAATAACGACCGTTTTGTAAAACAATCCCGTCTCGAAAAGCTGGAACCCATGGAAATCGTGCAGAAATATACCGTGGATTTTCATAAAGTTCTGGAAACTTTTAATTTGCTTCCACCCACGATTGAACCAACCGCAACCGGTCATATTCTGGAGCAGATTGAACTTACACAGAAACTTATTGCCGATGGTTTTGCCTATGAAAGCAATGGTTCGGTTTATTTTGATGTTCAGGAGTACAACCGCAGAGGTTTGAATTACGGTGAACTTTCCAAAAGAAATATTGATGAACTTTTCGCCAATACCCGGGATTTGGACGGTCAGAACGAAAAGAAAAACCCTCAGGATTTTGCCCTTTGGAAAAAAGCATCTCCGGCACATATTATGCGTTGGAATTCGCCTTGGGGTGAAGGTTTTCCGGGTTGGCATCTGGAATGTACGGCGATGAGTACCAAATATTTAGGTGATAATTTTGATATTCATGGCGGAGGTTTAGATTTGAAATTCCCACATCATGAATGTGAAGTGGCGCAGGGAAAAGCCTGCAACGGCGTAGAACCTGTAAATTATTGGATGCACGCCAATATGCTTACCATGAACGGACAGCGTATGAGCAAATCTACCGGAAATTATATTCTTCCGATGCAGTTGGTGAACGGTGAAAACGATTTTTTTGAAAAAGCATTTCATCCTACCGTTGTTCGCTTTTGTTTTATGCAGGCACATTATAGAAGTGTTCTGGATATTTCCAATGAAGCCATGATTGCAGCAGAAAAAGGCTATCACCGTTTAATGGATGCGGTAAGCGCACTCAATTCTGAAATCGCAGTTTCCGCTTCGGAATCGAGTTTTGATGTGGAATCGTGGAAGAACAAATGTTATGAAGCACTGACAGATGATTTCAATTCTCCCGTTTTGATTTCCCATTTATTTGAAGCCGTGAAATTTATTTTCGCTTTAAAGGAAGGAAAGGAAAGACTTTCAGCAAACGATTTCGAAACCCTCCGAACATTGATGAATCAATGGGTGTATGATGTTCTCGGCCTTCAGAATATTGAAGAAAGTAATAATGAAAAACTGGATCAAACGCTTCAGGTTTTAATTGAATTGAGAAATCAGGCGAGAAAAGCGAAAAATTTTGAACTTTCCGATCAGATTCGTGATAAACTTCTTGCCGAAGGAATTGAACTGAAAGACGGTCGGGATGGAACTACTTATGTGTTGAATTAAACACAGCATTATCAATACAGAAGCCTTTATGTTTGTTCGTAAAGGCTTTTTTTGTATTCAGTTTTAGAATCCCGAATCAGGAGCAAAATTCGGATGAGGTCTGAAAATAACAATCCAAAAAGATAGCGCACCTTCGGCGCGCCCCAAATTCTACTTTTCAAACATTTTCTATACCGATTGCATTCCGTAGAAATGCTATCGTAGCTATACTTATCAATCCTATCAATCAGAAAATTGATTTTACACATTCATTATAAAGCAAATTCAGATTTAACCTCAGGTTTTGAAAATATGAAACGATTCCATCATTACTATAAATTTTACAAGTTTTAATACTTTGAGTTGTAAAATTTTCAATAATTTCTGTTTTATTATAAAAAATGATTAAATTAGAGTGCGCTTAAAAACATTTTAATAATCTAAAACTTTGAAATATGGAAATAAAAATTTACTCTTTATTCGTGCTGTTTTTGGGAACTTTTGGTTTTGCACAGCAGGATTTTTTCGCCCTTTCCGGTCAGGATTCAAAACAGATTATTTTCCGGGATTTTCGGGTGTTGGATGTCAATAAAGGGCTTTCCGGTGAAATCCTTTTATCTTCGTCTTCCAAACCGAATGTGTTTTCAGAAGTGCGGAATATGTGGATTACGGAAGAATCAAAATCCAACAACAATGCGCAGGCAACGCAAATGGCTGCTTTAGCGTCAGACGCAAATGGAAATTTAGTCTATATGCCTTTACTTTCCGGGAATATTTATGTGCTCAACAATAAAACCAAGGAAATTATTCTGGTCGAATCCAATGTTCCGAAAACAGTTGCCTGTGATTTAAAAACACATTTTACCAGAATGACAACCGCTGCAGACGGAAGTTTTTTTGCCTTAAACAATTCCGGTTCTCAACTGATTCAGATTTCCAATACCACCGGAAAATATTCCGTGAAAGATCTTGGAGCGGTTTCGGATATAGCATCCAACGGCGAATTCCAATTGGGAAAAATGCAAACCGGATTTGGCGGAGATATGATTGCTGACCGGGAAAATAATTTGTATGTTTTCTCTGCATCCGGCAATATTTTTAAAGTATCAGTTCAGGATTTAAGAGCCGAATTTTTAGGAACAATAAAAGGGCTTCCCGAACATTACAGTCTGAACGGAGCTGCGGTGGATAAAAAAGGAAATGTAATCGTTGCCAGTGCAAAAGGACAGGGTTTTTATACCGTGAATCTTGAAAACTTAAAAGCCACGCCTTTGGCTAAAAATTTTGATTTGAATGTGTATGATCTCGCCAGTCATTATCAGATTCCTGCGGCAAAAGGAACTTCCGCAGTTTTTTCAAAAATAGAAGTATATCCGACTCAGGTGAATGCAGGAGTAATTCATTTGAGATATAATGATGAAGTGAAAGGAAATATAACATTCGGAGTGTATGATACTGCCGGAAAACTGGTTTTGAATAATACGGTCAACGCCGAAAAGAATTCCGTGCAGACATTTGATTTAAGTCTCCTGAATTCAGGAGTTTACATTATCCATGTATCAGATGGAATGGGTAAAGAACTACTAACCAAAAAGATTCTAGTCAATTACTAATCCAAAAGCGGATTCAGTAAAAAAAAGAGCCTTTCCGGAAACAATTCGGAAAGGTTTTTTGTTGATGTTTGGCATGTTTTGAAAATAACAAAATAATAATCTGTAAATCAATAAACTAAATGCTTGTTTTTTTCTTTAAGATGAGGAATGTCAACTGTAATTTTTAATAAAAATCCCTACATTTGTAAGAAGAAAATCCTTTATAAATGAAACTATTTTTCAATATTAATTTTAATACAAAAGTTGGTGAGACACTGCAAATTTTGGCAGCAGAAGAAGGGCAGGAACCTTTAAAATATCCGCTTCAATATATCGATAACGGAAACTGGAATGCTGAAGTCGATTTTTTTTCAAAATCAATTCATTACCGTTATCAGTTGGTGAATGAAAACGACGAAATTCTGGACGAAGAATACGCTGATCATACCCTTGATTTTCCTCATAATTATAAAGAATTTCAAATTTTTGATGTTTGGAATTTGAAAAATTTCCCTGAGAATTATCTCAATAATAAAATATTTAAAAATAAATTATCCGGATTCAAGCCGGAAAAAGTTTCCATTCTGAAAAAGCATACCCATTTGTTCAGACTTGAAGCGCCATTGTACCATCCGGATTGGAGAATTGTAATTCTCGGAAATGTGGAAAGTCTCGGGAAATGGGAGTATTTGAGAACCATTCCGATGAACCAGACTGATTTCGGAATTTGGGAAGCTGCCGTTGAAATTCCTGAACAGCAGGTGATTCAGTACAAATATGGAGTGATGGACAAAAACTCGGGGCAGGTGTTTGATGTGGAATATGGAGAAAACCGTTGGGCTGCACCAAATTCCGATAAAAATGTTTTGCAGATTAAAGCCGATCATTTCTTTAGGTTCAAATCTTACGAGCTTTATCACGCCGCCGGAGTTGCGGTTCCGGTATTTTCTTTAAGAAGTGAAAACGGTTTTGGAGTAGGTGAATTTCACGATTTGAAAGCGCTCGCAAATTGGGCAAATGAAGCAAAACTGGGAATTATCCAGATTCTTCCCATCAATGATACGACTGCCAATCATACATGGATGGATTCTTATCCGTATGCAGCCATTTCAGTGTATGCATTGCATCCGATTTACCTTTCCGTTGAGCATCTTGAATATCCGCTTCCGGAAAAATTAGAAGAAGAATTTCTAGCTCTCAAAGCAGAATTAAATTCGCTTGAACTTATTGATTATGAAAAAGTAATCAGCGCAAAATGGAAGTATGCTACTGAAATTTTCAAAACCCATAAAGAAACCATTTTAAAAGACAGAAATTTTCGGAGTTTCATAAAGGATAATAAGGATTGGCTATTGCCGTATGCCGCTTTCTGTGTTCTTCGGGACAAATATAAAACCCCGAATTTCAACAATTGGAAAACCCATAAAAAGTATATCGCCGGAAAAGTTCTGTCATTATTTTCCCCGAAAAGCAAAGAGTATGGAACGGCAATGCTTCATACATGGATTCAGTATCAGTTGCATCTTCAGCTTACAGAAGCAGTGGAATATATGCATGGTCTGGGAATTTCCGTGAAAGGCGATTTGCCGATCGGGATTTACCGCCATTCGGTTGAGGCGTGGAAAGAACCGGAATTATTCGGAATGGATTTTCAGGCAGGCGCACCGCCGGATCAGTTTACCGATTTGGGACAAAACTGGGGATTCCCTACCTATAATTGGGAGGCGATGAAAGCCGACGGTTATCAGTGGTGGAAAAACAGATTCAAAGCATTGGAACAATATTTTGATGCAATGAGAATCGACCATATTCTCGGTTTTTTCAGAATTTGGAGAATTCCGTATTCTGCAACGCAGGGTATTTTGGGATATTTTTATCCTGCTGTTCCCGTTACGGAAAATGAGTTTGAACAAAGAGGCATTCCTTTCAGTTATGACCGCTATTGCAAACCCTACATCAACGATCATATTTTGTGGGATAATTTTGGGGATGAAAAAGAAGGCATTCAAAATTATTTTTTGAACAATCATTTTAACGGTACTTATTCTTTCAAAGAAGAATTTGATACCCAAAGAAAATTACGTGAATATTTCGACCAAAATCCTCATCCTTGGGCAGAAGACAAACTGATTTCTTTGCATGCAAATGTTTTGTTTCTGGAAGAAGAGCGCGACGGAAATAGGGTATTTCATCCCAGATTTAATCTCAGCAAAACCACTTCCTATCAATATCTTTCCGATTGGGAAAAAGAATCGGTGTACAAACTCTACGTTAATTATTTCTTTGAAAGACAGGATGATTTGTGGTACCGAAACGCGATGGAAAAACTGCCGGTAATCCTGAATTCCACAGATATGCTGATTTGCGGTGAAGATCTTGGTTTGGTTCCAGAATGCGTTCCTGTTGTTATGGATCGCCTCGGAATTACCGCATTGAAAGTGCAAAGAATGCCTTCCGAAAATATTTCGTGGTACGATCCGAAAAATGCCAGTTATCTGAATGTGGTAACGGCTTCTTCGCACGACAGTTCCACTTTGCGGCAGTGGTGGTTGGAAGATCGTTCGCTTTCGCAAAGATATTTCAATGCGCAGCTTCATCAAAACGGAACCGCACCTTGGGAACTGCATCCGTTTTTAGCAGAAATGATTATGAAGCAGCATCTGTACACCGAAGCCATGCTTGCGATTTTCCCGATTCAGGAATTTTTGGCAACAGATCCGCATTTGGCGAATCCGGTTTTGGAAAATGAAAGGATTAATGATCCTGCTGTTTTCCCGCATTACTGGCGATACAGAATGCATGTAAATCTTGAAGATTTGATCGCTCAGAAATCATTTAATGAAAAAATAGCATCATGGACGGAAACTTCCGGTCGCGCATAATTTAGTGCTGATTTTCAGCGAGTAAAGAAAAAAAATAAAAGAAGTTGAATTTTTGGATTTAACTTCTTTTTTTTGTTTCCATCCAACTGTCAGATTTCCGGAATGGAAATTGTTTAAACCTTCAAAATTTAGGAAGATGAAAAAATTTATATTGGGAACCTTCGTCGTTCTGGCTTCATTAGCATCAGCCCAAAGCTATCAGGATTATTATCCGGCAGGAAACGGAAATCCTTACGGTAATGATGATTATTATACTGATGAGGACGACCGTTACTATTTCCCGGATGATTATTATTACGAATATCCTTCTGATTATTATGCCGATGATTTTTACAGGGATTCCTATAATGATTACCGAAGAAGTATTGATGCCGTAAACTGGAATCGTTTTTTTGTGCAGTACCGTTTAGCACCATGGCAGATTGAGCAGATTTTGTATCTGAATTCCATGTATGCTTCTTTCGGAATGTGGAATGATTACTACCGATATAACCCTGATCGCTGGTATTATGATCGTTTTTATGCACTGGAAAGAATTCTGGGATCAAGAATTTTTGTAGTGTTCCAAAATAATTATTACAACGGATACAGTCCTGTTGTGTATTGGAGAAATTACAGAATCCGGCATTATGCACCCGCTGTTTTTGTAATGCCGAGATACCGGAATGTAAATATTAATATTTACCATGTTGACCGTAATCGTTATCACCAGAACAACGGATATTTTTACAGTCCGAGACGGCAGGATTTTGGTTTTAAAAATTCACCGAGATCCGGAGCCAACGGAAATTGGAATAATGGACGCAATGAAGGATTCAGAAGTTCAACAGTAGAAAGAAATAATACCGGACGTAATAATACACCTGGTTTCCGAAACGAAGGAATGCGAAGTTCATCCAATAATGACGGCAGAATGAGGGAGATGAATAAACAGGATTCTGGATTCAGAAATGAGAATCAGGGAATGAGAAGCAACCCGTCTCCGAAAGTTGTTGAACCTCAGACTCAAAAAAGAGAATCTTCCCAAAATGAAGGTTTTAGAAATTCTTCCGGGCAGGAGAGAACTCGGAAGCAGTCGGTTTCTCCATCACAAAGATCATCTTCAAGTGAGAGCAGAAATTCAGGACAACGTTTTGTAAATAGATCATAGATTTGAATTTTTTAACAATAATTTATTATTTCGTTGTTTAACTCTAACAAGTCTTTCATATCAAAAAGGTATAAATTATACTTATCAAAAATGAAAAAATTAGTTTTTAGCCTCGCATTTGTTGCCTTCGGTACATTTGCAATGGCACAGGAAAATCCTCAGTTACTGTCGAAAAAAATATCACCAACACAGAATGCAGAACGCAAGGAAGCAAAACTGAAACAAATGCAAACTGAATTGGGACTTTCAAACGAACAGGTAGTGAAACTCAGAGCGCTGGAGGAAAAAAGAAAAAATGAAATGACTGCGCAAAAAGAAGAAAGGAAAAAGGAAATGCAGGCAAATCATCAGAAGCATGATGCAGAATTGAAAGCAATCCTTACGCCCGAACAGTTTACCAAATATCAGGATCTTCGCCAGAAGAAAATGAAGAGTCGGGCAGAAAAAATGAAGACCCAAAAGGTTTTGTCTCAGCAGGTAAAGCCACAGGTTGAAGCGGATGTGCAATAATCCAACATGATATTGTTTAGAAAATGCGGAATTTTTCCGCATTTTTTTTGTAACTTAATGTATCTTTATAAAAATATTACGATTCAATATGATTAGTCAGAAAATTGCAAATTTAATTAACGACCAAATTGCCAAAGAGCAATATGCAGCACAGTATTATCTTTCCATGTCCGCATGGTTTTCCGGGAGAGATCTCGACGGAATTGCCAACTATTTCCGCGTACAAAGCAAGGAAGAATTAATGCATGCCGATAAAATGTTCGACTACTTAAATGATGTGAGCGGAGAAATTATTGTGGGAGCAATTCCACAGCCACCCAATGCATTCAGTTCCGCAGTTGAAATCTTTGAAAAAGCATTGGAACACGAAAAAATTGTAACACAAAGTATTTTCAATATCCTGAAAAATGCCAATGATGAAGGCGATTTTGCAACGGTTTCCTTTCTGCAGTGGTTTGTGAATGAGCAGGTAGAAGAAGAAGCAAATGCATCTCAATTGGTCACAAAAATTAAAATGGTGTGCGACAACCCTTCCGCGCTTTATCTTTTCGATCAGGAATTAAGCCAGCGTGTCTTCACTCCAGCTGCAAATGAATAATCAAATGTTATTATAGAAATGAAGAGTATAAAACTAAATTTTTAGTTGAAAAAATCCTAAAAATATTTTTCAGGATTTTTTTGTTAGAAAGTATCTGAATTTGGATAAGAGTTGAATTATTTTTAAACTAAACTTGAGATTATAAATAAATCAGCTCGGTACGGATTACCTTTCGTCCTGTTTTTTCCAGAGCCGTTTTGTAATTTTCGATTTGAGTTTCGTATTTCTCAGTTTCTTTTCCGGTTTTAAAATCCAGAATAATCCATCCTTCATCCATTTGAATCAGTCGATCCGGGCGATAATGATCGGTTGAAGAATTTTCACTAATCATAATTTCCTGTTCGTTGAAAACGCGTAGTCCTTCACGGAAAAACTCGCGGTATTTCACATCATTCACCACTTTCTGAATTCTTTCCAAAATTCTTTCTTTTTCTTCAAGCGTTATGGTTCCTTCGAGCACGTAGGTGTTCAGAACTTTATCGGTATCTTTTGCAGATTTAATTCTGGAAAGAATTTCATGAGTGAAAATTCCTTCACGGACACTTTTTTTCCGCTGCTGATAGTTTTTGGAAGGGGTGGCGATTTTAATTTCACTTGTACTTTCGTGGTCGCGTTCCAAACTCGGAATGCTTTGGGAAATAATAGGTTGTGTATCTTTCTTTTTTTGTTTCTTTAAATTTTCCGGATCGGTTTCAAAAACATCAAAAGAATCTTCTGTATGTTCAGAATTTTTGAATTTTTGGTGTTGAAGACGTTCAGTAAAAGTATAAAGTTCCAGTTGGTTGGAAGATTTATTCGGTTTTTCAAGATAGAAAAACAAGTGTTCTACCGCTCTGGTTGTTGCCACATATTGTAGACAGAAACGGTCAATTTTGTTTTCATAAGTGTGAACCGCATTGAATTCCATCAAATCATCGTCGTAATTTTCAAGATTTTTTTCAAAAGGGGTAATGATAACTGATTCCAGATGCTCTTCCTGTGCAGGAATCCATGCAGAAAAAGTGCTGTCTTTATTGCTGTTTTCCATGGGAAGCAAAACCACCGGAAATTCCAGTCCTTTTGCTTTATGAATCGTCATAATCTGTACGGCATCAATATTTTCGGAAGTCTGAATGCTTTGGTTGTGTCCTTCATCATCCCAGAATTTCAGAAAATCTTTTAAAGTAAAACTGCTGTTTTGGCTGAAACCATAAAGCATTTCGAGAAAATTCAAAAGATAATCCGTTTCCTTTCCCGGCACGGAAAATTCCTGAATATAATATTCAATATAATTATAAAGGTTGAGGTGCGGAAGATCATGTTGCACCAGTCTCAATCCGAATTCTTTCTCAATGTATTCGGTTTTTCCGTCCTGCTCCTGAATTTTCAGCAGCTCCAGCATGGATGTTGAAAATTCCGGAATGGCAATTCTTCCCGAAGAATTAAGATGATACAGCATTTTCACCAGAAACTGGAGATTTTTTGGATTTTGCTGCCAGCGTAAAAATTCAATTGTTGCCTGAATGGTGGGTGAAAGTTCCAGCGTAAGTCCTTTTTCAGAAATGGTTTTAATAAAAATTTCCTTTCCGTTTTGCAGCACTTTTTTGTTTCCCAAAAGTTGTGAATAATTGAAAATATCGGTATTTCCGCGGCAAAGAATCGTAATATCCGAAAAACTGAATCCAAGATTTAGGCATTCCTGAATGTCATTTGCCATTTTTTCAGAAACTTCTTCATAAAAAATCTGTTTGGTTGCATTTTCCAGCAGATGGATTTTTACCCGGCCTTCAAATTCTGCTTTCGCCTTTTGCTGCGCTCCTTTTCCGAAAATTTCGCGGTGTTCGTCCTGTACGAGTTCCGACAGAAATTCATAATATTCATTATTAAACTGAACAATATTTTTTGCACTTCGCCAATTCGTATCCAATGGTTCTACAAAGGCCTTTACGGAAGTTTCTTCTTTATGCTGGATGATGTTGAGCATCATTTTGCTGTCGCCTCCACGAAAACGGTAAATGCTCTGCTTCGGATCGCCAACCAATGTAAAACTCATGTTTTCGGAATGGATGGTGTGATCGCGGAGCGGAATAAAATTTTGCCATTGTAACTGCGAAGTATCCTGAAATTCATCAAAAAAATAATGAGAAAACTGCGTGCCTACTTTTTCATAAATAAATGAAGAAGGCTCATTCTGAAGATTTTCGTGAATCATTACATTGAATTTGGATAGAAAAACCAAATCGTTTTCTTTCTCGATTTCTGCCAGTTTATCCTGTATTTCCTTATTCACTTTTAAAGGCAGAAGTGCATTGAGAATTTTTTCTTTTTTTAAGGAGAGAATGTAATTGGAGATGATTTTTCTGCGCGATTCCAAAAGAAAATCAAGGATTTCAAATATGTCAGTTTCCCTCGATTTTCCTGCTGTGGAAGCACCTTTAAGAAATTTTTCCTGTGCACTTTCTTCATTGGAAGGGAATGGAAAATCTTTTCTCTCTTTATTAAAGAACTTCCGGACTTCATAAAAAAACTTCGCAATACTGTTTGAATTTCCCCCGGAAAAATCGGCAATTTCAAGATTTTTTTCCTGAAGAAGATCAATGCTGTTCTGCGCGGTTTGTAGATTTTCTGTTTTGAGTTCACGAATTTCACGACGGAGTTTTTGTTTGCTGTCTTCGTATGCGTTCCAGGAAAAATCTTTATTTTCCGAAAGGTTAAAGTAATGCTTGTCCTGCACAAATTCTTTTGCCGACTGATACAAAGCCTGATTCAGATTTACTTTTTCATTATTGTCCAGACGGTAATGCACAAAATCCATGAATGCTCCTGAAATCTGTTGATTATCACCTACTTCGTCCAGCATTTTATCTACTGCTTCAATTAAAAACGGTTCAGCCTGAATTTCAAGATTAAAGTTTTGCGCCAAACCCAATTCATAGGAAAAACTACGCACCAGTCGTGAATTGAACTTATCAATCGTGCCGATATTCAGTGTGGAATAATGATGAAGTACATAATCCAGAACTTTTTTGGCGCGGCGGTGAAGTTCTTCAATGGAAATCTGAAGGCCTTCTTCCTGCAGTTTGTTTTGGATGCTTAAAAGTTCCGGATTGTGTTCAAATTCCTGCGGATTGGAAAATGCCTTGAGCCAGATCAGGATTCTTTCCTTCATTTCGTTGGCGGCTTTGTTGGTAAAAGTAAGCGCCAGAATATGCCGAATAGCATCCGGTTGCGAAGGATTTCGAAGGCAGATGATTAAGAGTCTTTGTACCAGCGTATACGTTTTTCCCGAACCTGCAGAAGCATTAATAACGGTATATTGTTTTTCCATGCATGAATTTGAAACAGCAATATACCGCTTTTCGCAAGATTTTAAAATTTGATAATGGATGAAATTAAAATAATTTTATGCCGGATTTTGTGGGATTAAAAATATTTTCTATTTTTGCAGTCCAAAATGAGATGTAAAATATGTTAATAATTCCAGTAAAAGACGGAGAGTCTATCGACAGAGCCCTTAAAAAGTATAAAAGAAAATTCGACAAAACAGGTGTTGTTCGTAAATTAAGAGCAAGACAGCAGTTTGTAAAACCTTCTGTTACTTTAAGACAAGGAAAATTAAAAGCAGCTCATAAGCAAAGACTTTTAAGCAAAGAAGAGCAGGCTTAAGCCTCTTTTTCGTAAAAAATAATATACAATCACTTTCCAAATGTTTATATTTGGAAAGTGATTTTTTTGTTTCTATGATTGAGAAATTTTTAGAATATCTGCGCCTTGAAAAGCGGTATTCGCAACACACTATTATAAGTTATGAAAAGGATCTGAATGATTTTCTTGTTTTTGTGAAGCAAACGGAAGGGCACGAAGATCTTTTAAAAGCAGATAAAAAAGTGGTGCGGAACTTTATGGTGAATCTGAGTGAACATGAGATTTCCAAAAGAAGCATTAACCGAAAACTCTCGGCACTCCGGAGTTTTTATCTGTTCTTGCTGAAATTGGGCGAGATCCAGGTGTCACCTCTGGAGAATATACAGTCTTTAAAATTTTATGCCGAAAAACAAACTCCTTTTTCAAAAGATGAAATGCAGCAGGTGAAAGAAATTTTGGAAAAGGATGAAGAGCATTCTCTGGAAAAACTCATTATCGAAACATTATACCAAACCGGAATCCGAAAAGCAGAACTGTGTGGACTTTTAACTGAAAATGTGGATTTTGCAACGTTTCAGATTAAAATTATCGGGAAAGGAAATAAGGAAAGATTGGTTCCTGTTTCAGAAAACCTAATGCATCAGTTTGAAAATTATCATGCCCTCGAAAAGCCTGAAAACAGTGATGAAAAATACTTTTTTGTCAATCATAAAGGCAAAAAACTCGGGGAGAAATTTGTATATTCTGTCGTAAACTCCTATCTTGGTCTTGTAACTTCGAAGAAGAAAAAAAGCCCTCATATTCTAAGGCATACGTTTGCAACACATGTTTTGGAAAATGGGGCTGAAATTTCTAAAGTGAAAAAAATATTAGGGCATTCCTCGCTTGCAAGTACACAGGTGTATACCAATGCCAATATAGAACAGCTAAAAAAAGTATTAAACAACGCTCACCCTAGAGCTTCAAAAAAAGAAGAGGGAAAGTAAGGATTCTTGCTTCCTATGTTTAACGTAAAAAATTTTTATTATGAAAATTACCGTTCAGTCTATGGGGTTAACACCACATGAACCTCTTGAAGATTATCTCAGTAAAAAAATCAGTAAACTGGATACTTTTTATGACAAGATTATAGAATGTCAGGTATCATTAAAAAAAGAAAATACGACCGCTAAAGAAAATAAGACCGCCGAGATCCGACTGGTAGTTCCCGGTGATGACATTGTAGTGAAAAAAACTTCGGCAAGTTTTGAAGAGAGTTTGGATCAATGTGCAGATACTGCTAAAAAACTGTTAATCAAGAAAAAAGAATTGGCTTAAGAAGCTGGAATTAAAAAAGAATAAAAAAAACATTAAAAAACTTGTAGATTTCAAAAAAACAACATTATATTTGCACTCGCAAAAAGAGATAAGCGTTCTTTTGAAATCTATTTGCCTCCTTAGCTCAGTTGGCCAGAGCACGTGATTTGTAATCTCGGGGTCGTGGGTTCGAATCCCTCAGGAGGCTCATTTTTATAAAATTGGGGAGATTCCAGAGTGGCTAAATGGGACTGACTGTAACTCAGTTGCTTCGGCTTCGTAGGTTCGAATCCTGCTCTCCCCACATTTTATAGAAAAATTTTGCAGGTTTAAAAAATATGTTTAAATTTGCACACCGTTACCAACAAATTTTGGAAACAAAAATCGCGGAAGTAGCTCAGTTGGTAGAGCGTCAGCCTTCCAAGCTGAATGTCGCGGGTTCGACCCCCGTCTTCCGCTCTAAAAATCACACCAACACATTTTGGATGTGATTTTTTTTTAAAACTGCCGACGTAGCTCAGGGGTAGAGCGTTTCCTTGGTAAGGAAGAGGTCGTGAGTTCAAATCTCATCGTTGGCTCTTAAGTCTCTCAGTATTTGCTGGGAGATTTTTTATTTTCTTATTTTCGTACAAATTTTTCCATGCATGAATATTCTGATCCTTGAGGACGATCCTGTACTTTCCACAGAACTGATAAAGTTTCTGCAGCATGAAAACTACGGTGTTTCGAATGTCTGCGATGGAGAATCTTTCATAAAGGAAATTCAGAGGGGAAGATTCAGCTTTTATCTTCTCGACATCAATGTTCCGAAAATGGATGGACTGGAAGTCTGCAGGAAAATTAGGGAAACCGATGCGCAAACCCCAATCATCATCATTTCTGCCTATGGTGAACTTTCCGACAAAAGAAAAGCATTTGAAAATCTTGCCGATGATTATCTGGTAAAACCTTTTCAGTTTGAAGAACTTCAGATGCGGATTTCCGCCTTGCAGCGCAGAAAATCAGCGGATCAAAACAGAACAGATGAGCGGATTGTGATTTCTGATCTCGAAATTCAGAAAAATGAACAGAAAGTTTTTCGGGGCGGAAAAGAAATCAACCTTACCGTGAAAGAATATTTTCTGCTATTGCTTCTGGCTGAATCGCCGGGCAGAATTTTTTCTAAACAGCAGATTTCTGAAAAAGTCTGGGACATCCACTTCTCGACCAATACCAATACGATTGAAGTCTATATTAATTTTTTAAGAAAGAAGATCGACAGGGATTTTGATGCCAAACTTATCCATACCAGAACCGGTTTTGGTTATTATCTTAAAGTTGAAGAATGAATCTGAAATCCAGAATTTCCCTGAATCTCAGCGTTACTTTTTCCATTATTTTGGGAGTGGTTATGTCGGTGATTTATTTTGCGTTCTACAAATTCCGGAAAGATGAATTTAAGGAGAATCTGGAAAACAGCGCGCTGATTACTGCCAGTTATATTTCCAGATTTCCGCAAGACCAGCTCAATTCTGATGCCGATTCCATTACCAATGTGCGCAACACCGTGGAAGATAATCTTTTCAAAGAAAAAGTATTGGTTTTTGATGCCGGCAAAAAGTTGATTTTTTCTAATATTTCAAATGGTAAAGTGGAGTGGGATCAGGATATATTGAATCAATTAGATGAAAAAAGTAAAGTTTTCTGGCTGGAGGAAAAGCATGAAAATATCGGTCTTAAAACCATAATCAACGGCGTTCCTTTCTACATCATGACCGAAGCGGAAGACGTTAACGGAAATGCCAAACTGGATTTTCTTAAAGCTATTTTGCTGACAGTTTTCCTTGCAGGCATTGGATTTATCTGGGTTTTTTCTTACTTCTTCATGAAAAAGCAGCTAAAACCGCTTGACCAATTTAAAGATCGCATTGTAAAACTTTCTGCGCAGGCATTAAATATGAAAATGGAAGAACGCAAAACCAATGATGAAATTAATGTACTGATCCGCGCTTTCAATACTATGATAGCGAAACTGGACCAGTCCTTTCAGCGTCAGAAAGAATTTACGTCAAGTGCGTCGCACGAAATCAAAACACCGCTCACACGAATTGCTTTTCAGCTGGAAAACCTCAAAAACGAAAATGTAAGTCCGGAGAATAAAGAAACCATCCAGTCGGTACAGAAACAGGTATATCATCTTTCGGATACGGTGGAATCGCTGCTGTTGCTTTCAAAAATTGAAGAAAATTCTGATGAAATTTGGGAGGATGTGCGGCTCGATGAAATTATTTTTGATAGCTTTGAAGTAATACGAAGAGCAGAACCCGATTTTGAAATGGGTTTTGAAATTTTGGATTCTTCAGAAGACGGAAATCTGAGCGTTCAGGGCGTGAAGTCTCTACTGAAAATTGTTTTTGTGAATTTGTTCAAAAACGCGGCTGCTTATTCCGAAACGCCGAAAGCGAAAGTTGAGGTTTTGGAGGAAGTTCATCAGATTGTTGTAAAAATCATCAACAAAGGTTCGTTGATTTCCGATGATGAAATCAGCAAAATCTTTAATGCTTTTAACCGCGGTTCCAATTCCGGGAATACGTCGGGTTCCGGTTTGGGGCTTCGTATTTCCAGAAGGATTCTTGATTTTCATCATGCCGAAATCCGCTATGAAAGCCAGTTTCCTGATCTCAATATTTTTACCGTCACATTTCCCGTGGGCTGATTTTAAGTTTTTTTTAATCTGAATTAAAGGAAGATTTAAGGTGCGTATCAGACTTTTGCCGCAAAATCTTTCTATGCGTTTTAAGCCGTTTTATTTTTTAATTTTCGTTTCTGCAACGTTGTTCTCTCAACAAAATCTTCGGTTGCAGCAGTGCGAAGAACTTTTCCTGAAGAACAATCTTCTCCTCCTTGCAGAACAATACAATATTTCTGCGCAGGAAGCCGAAATTGTTCAGTCAAAAATCTGGGATCTGCCGGAATTTACTTTTGAAACCAATGCGTATAATCCCGAATTTTCCAAAGCTTTTGATGTCGGTAACTACAAAAGTGCTTCTGTACAACAGCTTTTTGTTTTGGGTGGAAAACGTAAGAAAGAACTTGATTTTCTGCGTTCCAATAAAGAACTTACGTTGCTGGATTATGCGCAATTGGTAGCTGATCTTCGGGCGGAACTGCGGACTACTTTCTTCTCCATTTATTTTGATGAAAAAACGCTGGACAATATCAATAAGCAGTTAGGTTATTTCAATGAACTTTTAAAATCCTATAAAAATCTTACCGGTAAAGGCGTGGTTTCCCTGAAGGATGAGGTGCGCATTCAATCCGTTGTTTTGGCACTGAATAATGACAAAATTCTGCTCAGCAATAGTCTGATTGCTTTACAGCAGAAGCTGAAAGTTCTTACCTCAACTCAGGAAAATATTCACCCTCAACTTTCTGATGAAGATTTGGATGAAGCATTTCAGCCCGGGATTCTTTTTTCCGAAGAAAGCATTCAAAATTCGGTTTTGGAAAATAATGCGGAATATCTGAAGGCCATTCAGCAAATCGAAAGCGGCAAAAAATGGGAAGCGTGGCAGAAATCCCTCAATGTTCCGGACCTTACCAGTGGCGTGCAATGGAATCAGGATGGCGGTGCTTTTCGTAATGAAGTTAATTTTTCGGTAGGAATCCCGATTCCGCTTTGGAAAAAAAATAAGGGAAACATTCAGAAAGCCCAAATATTGACCGCACAAACTGAAAAAAATGCGGAGTACAAAAAATCGGAATTACTGGCGATGGCTTCCGCGGCGTTTCAGAGCTGGAATAATCTCAGCGAGCAGTTTCAGCAAATTTCTTCGAAAGACCTCGATGATCTTGAAACGGTTTATCAGGGAATGCTCACCAATTTTCGGAAAGGAAATGTTTCGCTGTTGGAATTTACTGATTTCACCGATAGTTATAAAGAAAGTACGATTCGCATCAATGAGATTAAAAAGCAGCTTTTGATCGCTCAGGAAGAATTGTACCGATTAATGCAAACAAAAAAATAGCCGAATGAAAATCCAAAAAACCATTGTAATTGCAGGTGTATTATTCATGTTTTCCTGTTCTCAAAACGATATAAATCCGAAAACGGTTTCTGATAAAAGTTTTGTGATTTCGGATACCATGATGAAAACCATTACGATAGCCGAAGCTACCAATGAATATGTGAAAGAAGAACTGAAATTCTTCGGGAAAATTTCTGCCGACAAAAACCAGTATATCGACATTTATCCTCTCGTGGGCGGAAACGTACTTTCCGTAAATGCCGAACTCGGCGATTATGTGAAAAAAGGTCAGGTTTTGGCAGCGATCCGTTCCAC
Source organism: Bergeyella sp. (assembly GCA_031987605.1). GTDB lineage: Bacteria > Bacteroidota > Bacteroidia > Flavobacteriales > Weeksellaceae > JAFAGO01. Next base: position 539,233 of record DALZZF010000001.1, read on the forward strand.
GGAGATCGCAGGTTTCCAGAAAGATCTCAGTACTGCAAAAACCGATGTTACCGTTGCCGAAAATAATCTGCGTGTTGCACAGGAACTGTACGCCGGGAAACTCAACACCGAAAAGGACGTACAGGAAGCCAAAAGCCAACTGAAAAAAGCACAAGACGAACTGAACCGCACAAGATCCGTGAATGAAGTTTACAACATTAAAACAGGAAATATTTATTATGTAACCTCGCCGATCTCCGGGTATATCGTGCAAAAAGACATTAACAAAGGAATGGAGCTCCGCAGCGATCGCTCCGATAATATTTTTGATATTGCCAATACCAATAAGGTTTGGGGAATCGTGAATATTGCCGAATCCGACATCAGTAAAATTTCTTTGGGAATGAAAGCGGAAATTTCCACTTTGGCAAATCCTGATCAGGTGTTTAACGGGCAGATTGACAAGATTTTTAAAGTCATCAATCCCGAAACCAATTCCATGCAGGCAAGGATTGTTCTGGATAATGCTTCCGGAGAACTTATTCCCGAAAGTAAAGCGACCATCAGTATTTACAGAACGACCGGTCAGAACGCCGTTGCCATTCCGAAAGAAGCGGTGATTTTTGAAGACAACCGCTATTTTGTGGTGCTTTACCGTTCGCAGAAAGAAGTGTTTGTGAAAGAAGTGAAACCTCTCGCGCAAACCGGGAAACTCACGTATGTTTCTGAAGGACTGGAAGCGGGTGATAAAGTTATTACTTCCAGTCAGCTTCTTATTTTCCGCGCTTTACATCAATAAAAAATTACCGATTACTCATGAATAAATTCATCAGAAATATCATCGCTTTTTCGCTGAAGAACAAAGCATTTACCTTTATCTGGGTCGGAATTCTGGCAGTTTTGGGATTTATCAGTTTCAAAAGTATGCCGATTGAGGCATATCCGGATGTTACCAATACGCAGATCATCATCATTACCCAATGGAACGGGCGTAGTGCGGAAGAAGTGGAACGTTTTGTGACCACCCCGATTGAACTTGCAATGAGTCCCGTTCAAAAGAAAACCAGTGTTCGCAGTACCACCATGTTCGGATTGTCTATTATTAAAATTATTTTTGATGATGGTGTGGATGATACTTTTGCCAGAATTCAGGTGAATAACCAGTTGCGCACAGTCTCACTTCCAGATGGTGCCGATCCCGATGTGCAGCCGCCTTACGGACCAACTGGAGAAATTTACCGCTATGTGCTGCAAAGCAAAACCAAAGATTCACGGGAGTTGCTCACGATTCAGAATTGGGTAATTGACCGTGCTTTGCGCGGAATTCCAGGGGTGGCAGATGTGAATGTTTTCGGTGGCCAGGATAAAATTTTTTCTTTAAATATCGATCCGAGAAAGCTGGAAATCTACGGACTTACCACCAGTCAGGTTTACGATGCAGTTGCAAAAAGTAACCTCAATGTTGGCGGTGATGTGATCGAAAAAAACGGTCAGTCTTACGTGATCCGCGGAATCGGGCTGCTGAAATCCATTCAGGATATTGAGCGTGTCATTATTCACAATGATAAAGGAAATCCTATTTTGGTGAAAAATGTGGCAAATGTCCGCGAAAGTTCAATGCCGAGAGTAGGACAGGCCGGTTTTAACGATCAAAATGATGTGGTGGAAGGAATCATTGTGATGCGAAAAGGCGAAAATCCCGTAGAAGTTCTGGAATTGGTAAAAGCAAAAATCGAAGAACTTAATACCAGAATTCTCCCGAAAGACGTACATATCGAAACATTCTACAACCGTGAAACGCTCATGGATTTCACCACCAAAACCGTAATGAACAACCTGATTGAAGGAATTATTCTCGTCACCGTAGTGGTATTCCTTTTCATGGCAGACTGGCGCACGACTTTAATTGTTTCACTGGTCATTCCGCTTTCTTTGCTTTTCGCGTTCTTTTGTTTAAAAATAGCGGGAATGAGTGCCAACCTGCTTTCTCTGGGAGCGATTGATTTTGGGATCATCATCGATGGCGCGGTGGTGATGGTGGAAGGTATTTTTGTGATGCTCGACAGTAAAGCCCGGAAATACGGCATGGAAAAATTCAACAAAATGGCAAAAGCCGGCTGGATTAAAAATACCGGAACCGGTTTGGGGAAAGCCATTTTCTTTTCCAAAGTCATCATCATTACTTCACTCATTCCGATATTTTCTTTTCAGAAAGTGGAAGGGAAAATGTTTTCACCATTGGCATTTACGCTTGGTTTTGCACTTTTGGGTGCGTTGATTTTCACTTTAACCATCGTCCCCGTTCTCAGCCATATTCTTTTGAACAAAAATGTAAGGGAAAAACACACTGCATTTGTTCGCTTTTGGGACAGAATTGTAGAAAAAGGCTTTCTTTGCACGTATCGGCACAAACGCATCAGTCTGATTGCTGCAGTTGCTTTTCTGGGAATAACCTTGTTTTCTTCCCGCTTTCTGGGAACTGAATTTTTACCCCAGCTAAATGAAGGTTCTTTATGGATTACTGCAGAAATGCCAATGAGTTCAAGCTTAAAAGAATCTTTGAAAACCGCCGAACAGCTCCAAAAAGTCATCCGTTCTTTTCCTGAAGTGACCGATGTGATTTCCCAAACCGGGCGCAGTAACGACGGAACCGATCCCAATGGTTTTGGTTTTGTGCAGTATGCGGTAAATTTAAAACCCAAAGAACAGTGGGAACGTAAAATTTCTCTGGAAGAACTGATCGCCGAAATCGACGGGAAGCTGAAACAATATCAGGGAATCACCTTCAATTATTCTCAGCCGATTTCTGATAATGTAGCCGAAGCCGTGGCGGGATTTAAGGCCGAAAATGGGATTAAAATTTTTGGCGACAACCTTACGGTTTTGAATCAGTATGCAGAGCAAACATTGGAAGCCATTAAAAATGTGGAAGGAGTAAAAGATCCGGGAATCATTAAAAATATTGGTCAGCCGGAAATCAGTGTGGAGCTGGATCGGGATAAAATGGCAATGTTCGGTGTTACACTTACCGATGCTCAATCCGTTCTGGAAACGGCGTTTGGAGGAGTTACCGCTTCCACTTTGTACGATGGCGAACGGAAATTCGACATCAGAATCCGCTACGAGCAGGAATACCGAAAAGATGAAAATGATCTGGCACTGCTCATGGTTCCCACACAGGATGGAACACAGATTCCGATAAAAGAAATCAGCGAGATCCATCAGGACAATGGAGCGGCATTTATTTACCGCGATGAAATTAAACGCTATATCGGGATCAAATTTTCCATCCGCGACCGCGATTTGGGAAGTACCATTGCGGATGCCCAAAAAGCTGTAAGCAAAATCCAGCTGCCGGACGGTTATTCTTTCGGATGGACCGGCCAGTTTGAAAACCAGCAACGGGCAACAAAATGCTTAGGACAAGTGGTGCCAATCAGCTTGGTGATGATTTTCTTCCTGCTATTTGTGCTGTTCGGAAATATGAAAGACTCTCTATTGGTTCTTGCCAATGTACCGTTCGCACTCATTGGCGGAATTATTGCGTTGCACCTCACCGGAATGAATTTCGGAATTTCTGCAGGTGTGGGCTTTATTGCACTTTTCGGAATTTGTATTCAGAATGGCGTTTTGCTGCTTTCGGAATTTCATCAGAACATAAAATCCGGATTTGGTGTGGATGCTGCGATTCTGAAAGGCATTCAGGCGAGAACGCGTCCTGTCGTGATGACGGCGTTGATGGCTTCTATCGGATTGGTTCCTGCGGCGCTCTCTACCGGCATTGGTTCGGAATCTCAGAAACCGCTGGCGATTGTCATTATCGGTGGATTAATTACCGCAACGATTCTCACCCTTTTCATTTTCCCGATTATTTTCTGGATTTTTAACCGTACAAAGAAAGAAGAAATTGATTAGTGCATTTTAGCAGAATTTTAAGAAAATAGCTATGGGTATTTTTTCAAATTTATATGTAAATTTGCATAGCAAAATATCAAATCTCGGAAAGGTAAATCTTTGTGTATGAATATTGAAACTTTTTTCAAGAAAAAATTTTTAATATTTAAAAAATCACTATATTTGCAAACCGAAAATTTAAATAAATAATAAAACAAATAATTTAAAATCATGGCAAAGGAAACGTTTAATCGTAACAAACCGCACTTGAACATTGGTACTATTGGTCACGTTGACCATGGTAAAACTACTTTAACTGCAGCTATCAGTAAAGTATTGGCTGACAAAGGTCTTGCTGAGAAAAAAGACTTCTCTGCAATTGACTCTGCGCCAGAAGAAAAAGAAAGAGGTATTACTATTAATACTGCACACATCGAATATGAAACTGAAAACAGACACTACGCTCACGTAGACTGTCCTGGTCACGCCGACTATGTAAAAAACATGGTAACTGGTGCTGCACAGATGGACGGAGCAATCCTTGTGGTTGCTGCTACTGATGGTCCTATGCCACAGACAAGAGAGCACATCCTTCTTTGTCGTCAGGTAAACGTACCAAGAATTGTTGTTTTCATGAATAAAGTAGATATGGTTGATGATGCTGAACTTCTTGAGCTTGTTGAGCTTGAAGTAAGAGATCTTCTTTCTACTTATGAATATGATGGAGATAACTCTCCAGTAATCCAGGGGTCAGCTCTTGGTGGTCTTAACGGAGAGCCAAAATGGGTTGAAAAAATCGAAGAATTGATGAACGCTGTTGATACTTGGATTGAACTTCCTGTTAGAGATCAGGATAAACCATTCCTAATGCCAATCGAAGATGTATTCTCTATTACAGGTAGAGGTACTGTAGCAACAGGACGTATCGAAGCAGGTGTTATCAATACAGGTGATCCTGTAGACATCGTAGGTATGGGGGATGAAAAATTAACTTCTACTATTACAGGAGTTGAGATGTTCAGAAAAATCCTAGACAGAGGAGAAGCTGGTGATAACGTAGGTCTATTGTTAAGAGGTATTGAAAAAACCGACATCAAAAGAGGAATGGTTATCGCTAAAAAAGATTCTGTAAAACCACACAAAAAATTCAAAGCAGAGGTATATATCCTTTCTAAAGAAGAAGGTGGACGTCACACTCCATTCCACAACAAATACCGTCCTCAGTTCTATGTAAGAACTACAGACGTAACTGGAGAAATCTTCTTGCCTGAAGGTGTAGAAATGGTAATGCCAGGAGATAACTTGACAATTACTGTAGAATTGCTTCAGCCAATCGCTCTTAACGTAGGTCTTAGATTTGCGATCAGAGAAGGAGGTAGAACAGTTGGTGCAGGTCAGGTAACTGAAATCTTAGACTAATTGATCTAAAATAATTAAAGTTCCGTAAGGAAACTTGCGGAACTTTTTAATCTACGGGCATCGTCCAATGGTAGGATACCGGTCTCCAAAACCGTTGATCAGGGTTCGAATCCTTGTGCCCGTGCAAATAATAATTATGAGCTTAGTTGACTTTTTAAAAGGTTCTTACAACGAATTCAGAAACAAAGTAGAATGGCCAAAGTGGCCTGATCTGCAATCGTCCACGGTTGTAGTTACGGTGGCTACTGTAATTCTGGCTCTCTTTACTTTTGGGGTAGATACTTTATTCAGTAAAGCAATCTCCAATATCCTGTCAATCTTTATCAACCTATTCAATTAAATTTTTTATCCATGAGTGAATTGAAATGGTATGTGCTGAAGTCCATCAGTGGTCAGGAAAATAAAGTGAAAAACTATATCGAAAACGAGATGAAACGTCTTGGTTTCGAATCCTACGTTACGCAGGTAGTCATTCCTATGGAAAAAGTTATCCAGATGCGCAACGGAAAGAAAAGCCTTAAAGAAAAACCATTCTATCCGGGATATTTAATGGTGGAAGCCAATTTGGTTGGTGAAATTCCTCACATTATTAAAAATTTACCGGGAGTAATTTCATTCCTTAGCCTTACCAAAGGCGGAGATCCTGTGCCAATGCGTAAATCAGAAGTAGACAGAATGCTTGGGAAAGCCGATGAACTCTCTGAATTTGCAGTGGATATGGCAATTCCTTACATCGTCGGAGAAAACGTAAAAGTGATCGACGGTCCTTTCAATGGTTTCAATGGAACGGTTGAAAAGATTTTGGAAGACAAAAAGAAATTGGAAGTTTCCGTATTGATTTTCGGAAGAAAAACTCCGATGGAATTAAGTTTTATGCAAGTAGAAAAGGTATAAAATACTTTATAAGATAAAAAAAAGAGAATCAGCAAATCACTGGTTCTCTTTTTTTTGAATTTTTACTGAACATAGTACCAAAGCTGATTATAATTGAACTGATCCAAATAATAATATTCAATGATACCTTTGCTTTGCTGATTATCCTCAAAGTAAAACGTATTTCCGAAAGTATCGATTAAATAATATGGAGTATTGCGATAACTTTTATATCCAGGTTTTTGAGCAAGTGCAAATCCATTATGAAAATTAGAAATCCGTTCAAATTCTGGAGAAATTATAATTGCTCCTTCTTTTGATTTCAATCCGAAAAGATTAGAATTTCTAAGTTCGGAATATTGATAAACTCTGCGTTGTTGTGAAAATGCTTGTTTCACTTCACTAAAACCTCCTTTAATATCAGTAATAATCGTTTTGTTGTTTTCATCAACCAATTGATAGGTATTTCTATATTGTGCTAGGTACAAATGTTCCCAATTTCCAGAAGAATCAATGATGTTTTCAAGAGAATCATAGATTGGTGGAATCGTAATTTTGCCTTTTAAATTAATCAAACCGTATTTTTCATCTTTTTGAATTTTGTTCAAATGAAGATTTCCATAATAATAGATTCCATCGTAAATAAAAGGAAGTACAATTTTTCCGTTGCGATCTAAAAGTCCTTGTTTACGATGATTTTCAGTAGCGGCAACACTCACAAAATAATATTCAAAAGCATTGATGTTATCGTAAATTGGTTCAGTTAAAACTTTTCCTTTTTCATCTTGAATTCCAAACTTATGCTTTTCATCATCGAAAAATATATTTCTTCCGTTGCGATAATGGCTCTGAGAATTATTGGTTTTTAATGGTTTAAAATCTTTATTGAACCAAATTGTTTTGTCATCCAAATTTGCCCAAAACGAAGGAATTTTGTCTTCAAGTGCACCAACAGATTTATAGATTGTATCGAGAACGATTTTTCCTTTTCCATCCATCAATCCCACTTTTGAACGGTTCCGAAATGTATAATAATTTGCGGAAGATTTGTTCATGTATTTTGCTTGAGCAATTTTTTTTCCTGATTTGCTCATCAAGACAAAATGATCCTTTTGTTTCAATACAAGAAAATCCATTGCTTCTGAAAAAGGAAATCCCATTTCATTATTGTCGTAATCTGAAATATTGTAATTCGCATCGAAGACTTCATCGCTCATTTGTTTTCCAGTTTCAGGATCAATCATCACTCTGCCTTTTTCGGTTTCTCCGAAAATAAAATTTTTATGACAAGTAATGTATTTGTACAGAAATTCAGGTTCAAGACTTCCATCAGGTTTTGTAAATCCCCATTTATTACCGTTTTTGATGGCAATGAGTTTTACAAAATCGTAGATTTCATCAAAATCTGGAGCGATGATTTCGTGTCCGGATTTGTCGAGCATTCCTACTTTTCCATTTCTTCGAATGACAATGGTTGTATACGGTTTTGTAACAGGTTCAATGTAATTTTTTGTGAATTCAATTCCGTCATAATCATTTTTCGTAATTAAATTTCCGTCAATATCCAAAAGTCCATACAACAAAACTTGCTGCATTCTGCCAGTTTGAGGATGTTTTCGATTAGTGAAAAATGAGGCTTTGCAGAATCCATCATAAAAATCAGTAAGAAATTGATATTTTGGTTCGATGACTTCGTTTCCTTTTGAATCAATATAACCCCAACCTTTATATTGAATAAACACTTTTGCATATTTAATTTCCGGCTTTTTTTGAACCACAAAGAAATCACCAACTAAAGTGTATTTTTTGGAAGCGGCAATCTTTTCAAGAAATTTTGAATCCTTTTCAGTATCTGTTGAATTTTGTTTGAAATTTTGCGCAAATGAAACAGTATTCAATAAAATAAAGAAGAACAGAAAAGAAGTATTTCGCATAAAGAAACCATTTATCGCTTCGATAAAGTTACGAAAAATTTATTTTTTGGTTGATTTTTTTTCAACCTTAAAGCCCAAAAATACTAATCTCATTTATATTTTCAATATTATTTGGATCCAAAGAATATTGATGAACACTGTTTGTGGTAAACGCAAACAAATGATTTCCTCTTATAATTAAATCAATGGCAGGAACATTTGCAATCGTCTTTTTTAACTGAATATTTTTCGGGTCAGAAACGTCAAAAACAAGCAGGTCATTCTTGTCACAGATTAATAAATAGTCGTTGTAAAGTCCTAAACCTTTGGGTTCTAATAAATTCCTTTCAGAAATAAGCAATGGATTGCTGATATTGGCAATATCGTACACCATTAATTTATTAAGGCTGACATTGGTATTGCATACGGTATTGGTATGAAGCGTAACGAAAGCGTTATTGGCATTCGCAACCACAGGATCGCAAGCCGTGAAATGTTGAGCAGCAGACACAAAGGTGGGAACTTCTGGATTTTCTTCTATACTAAATATAAACATCCCGTTCTGTGAGCCTACAAAAAGATATTTGTCGAATGAAAAAAGCGTTTCTATATTTAACCCGATTTCCACAGAATTTATTTTGACAGGATTTTCAGCATCAGATACACTAAATACATTGATTCGGGATTGATCGACGACATATAGATAATTGCCTTTCAAAATAAATGTGGCCATAGAACCTCCTTTTTCCTCAGAAACAGATTGAGATTCAGAATTAGCATCATTGTTTTCACCGCAGGAGTGCATTAAAAATAATACACTAAGAATTAGAATAAAATATTTTCTCATCATTTATGGTATTATTTTCCAGTCTATTACAACCTGATTTGCATTTACTTGGGCGATGTCGCCATTTGGAGACCGAAGTTCAGGAAAAGCATTTTCGATTCTTTTCAAAACCTGAACCTGATTCGTGCTTGTATTAATTTTAAGAGCAACAAGATCTCGCGCTTGATTAATGTACAAAACATCATTTCTCACCGCAACATCTGTTGAGCCGAGTGCTTTCAAATATTTGATTTTGCTAGGCTGCGAAGGATTTGTGTTATCGATGATATGGAAGCCATCTCTTCTGTCATTTACAAAAATATAAGAATCCTTAATATAGATTTTCTTATTTTCTGTGGTTGTTTTAGGGTTTTGCAACTGAATATCATGCAATTGCGTTTTAGTAATGATGATTGGCTCATACTTGGTGGAATTGGGATCCGTAGGAGGATCATCAGTTGTTCTCCACCAGCAGGAAGTGGTGATGAGAGAAATTATAATGAAAAAAAGTAGATTTTTAATGCGCATGGGTTTCATATTTTCACGAAGATAGTATTTTGATAAGAATTCTTAATATTAAATTTTTGCTTTCTTATTTCTGAAATTTAAGCAGTTAGTATTGCAGATTCAAAAAATATGCTTACTTTTGCAAACCAAAATACCGTATTGTAAAGTGAGATAAACAATCCGGTAAGAATAATAAATGCTTCCAACATTCATTATTTATTAATTTTTTAAAACATTAAAATGGCTAAGAAAGTCTTTAAAATGGTAAAACTTCAGGTGAAAGGTGGCGCTGCCAACCCTTCTCCACCAGTTGGTCCTGCATTAGGTTCTGCTGGGGTGAATATCATGGAGTTTTGTAAACAATTTAACGGAAGAACTCAGGACAAGCCAGGGCAAGTTTTACCTGTAGTAATTACAGTGTACGAAGACAAATCTTTTGAATTCGTTATCAAAACTCCTCCTGCGGCTGTTCAGTTAATGGGTGCTGCTAAAGTAAAAGGAGGTTCAGGTGAACCTAACCGTAACAAAGTAGGGTCTGTTTCTTGGGATCAGGTTAAAACAATTGCAGAAGATAAAATGGCAGACCTTAACTGCTTTACTTTGGATTCCGCAATAAGTATGGTCGCTGGAACTGCACGTTCTATGGGGCTTAAAGTAACAGGGACTAAACCGGCTAACGCGTAAAAATTGAAGAAATGGCAAAATTGACAAAGAAACAAAAAGAAGCGTTAAGCAAATTAGAGAAAGGAAAATTCTACAATCTTGATGAAGCTTCCGCTCTTGTAAAAGAAGTAAATACAGCAAAATTTGATGCTTCCGTAGATATCGCCGTACGTTTGGGCGTAGATCCAAGAAAAGCAAACCAAATGGTAAGAGGAGTAGTTTCTCTTCCACACGGAACAGGAAAAGATATCAGAGTTTTGGCTTTGGTAACTCCTGATAAAGAAGCCGAAGCAAAAGAAGCTGGAGCAGACTATGTAGGTCTTGATGAATATCTTCAGAAAATCAAAGACGGTTGGACTGATGTTGACGTAATCGTTACCATGCCTGCAGTAATGGGTAAATTGGGACCATTGGGTAGAGTATTAGGACCAAGAGGTTTAATGCCAAACCCTAAATCCGGAACCGTTACCATGGAAATCGGAAAAGCTGTAGCTGAAGTGAAAGCCGGAAAAATCGACTTCAAAGTTGATAAATACGGAATCGTGCATGCAGGAATCGGAAAAGTATCTTTCGATGCGCAGAAGATTAAAGAAAATGCACAGGAACTCGTTCAGACTTTGATTAAAATGAAACCAACTGCTGCAAAAGGGATATATGTAAAAAGCATCTATCTGTCCTCTACCATGAGTCCTGGTGTGGCAATTGATACAAAATCTGTAAACTAAAATCTGAAAGACATGACAAAAGAACAAAAAGTAGTAGCAATTCAGGAACTTAAAGACCTGCTTGCAGACGCAAAAATTGTGTATGTCGCTGATTTGGAAGGGTTGAACGCTTCTCAAACCTCAGATTTCAGAAGACAGGCATTTAAGAACAATATCAAGTTAAAAGTGGTAAAAAATACTCTTTTACAAAAAGCAATGGAACAGCTTGATGGAGTCGACTATTCAGAAATGTATGAAACCTTCAAAGGAAATTCAGCATTGATGATTGCCGAAACCGCAAATGCTCCTGCTAAACTGATTAAAAGCTTCAGAAAAGCTGCTGAAAAACCAGCTTTGAAATCTGCATTCCTGCAGGAAACTTTCTATATCGGCGATAATAATCTGGAAACTTTAGCCAACATCAAATCTAAAGAAGAGATGCTTGGTGAAATCATCGGATTGCTTCAATCTCCAATCCAGCGTTTGGTTTCTGCATTGCAGAACAAGCCTGAAGGTGAAGTGGAAGCAAAAACTGAAGAAGCTGCTGCTCCTGCTGAAGAGCCGAAAGCAGAAGCTCCTGAAGCTGCCGCTGATACCAAAGCAGAAGGAGAAGCTCCTGCTGCTGAATAATTGACACTCAAAAACAAATACATAATCAACAAAAACATTACAAAATGTCAGATTTAAAAAATTTAGCGGAAACGCTAGTAAACCTTACAGTAAAAGACGTAAACGAATTAGCTGCCATCCTTAAAGATGAGTACGGAATTGAACCAGCTGCTGCTGCAGTTGTAGTTTCAGGAGGTGCTGCAGGAGGTGATGCTGCTGAAGAAAAAACAGAATTCGACGTAATTCTTAAATCAGCAGGTGCATCTAAATTGGCCATCGTGAAATTGGTAAAAGATCTTACAGGTCTTGGTCTTAAAGAAGCGAAAGATGTTGTGGACGGAGCTCCTTCTGCAATCAAAGAAGGAATTTCTAAAGACGAAGCAGAAGCACTTAAAAAACAACTTGAAGAAGCTGGTGCTGAAGTTGAGTTGAAATAATTAAAGTTTCTATAACTTATACAAATGCCATCTGATTTCAGATGGCATTTTTTGCAAGTCAAACGCATTAAAATATTATCAAATAATTATTACATTGATTTCTTGAAATAAACTCAATAAACGCAAAGAAAAACAAATATTTTTTATTTGTTTAAACAATAATTTTAAGAAATACGAAGACATTTCATTTACGAATGTAATACGAAGAAAATTATTTTGTATTACTTTAATTAAGATTTATCGCCCTTGTTTATCTTTGTTTAAAGATTTTTTGAATGAATTCTTCGTTTCCCTTTGCGTTAATTGTAATGTGTATAACCTCCATTTTTTGTAAATCATTTTTATTATTACGAATAAATTTGTATCTTTGCAATTCCTTTTGGCGCTAATAATTGTTTGTAAACCAGTAAAATATTGTAAATCAACTCTTTCAGGAAATTGAAAGGGATTTTGTGTTTACGGGTATTGCGACGACTTATGCCAAATAGAAACAAAAATATTTTGCACTACTCCGTGAAAAGATATATCGGCGTTGCAGTTAGAAATTAGAATCAAGAACCAAGATCGTTGTATTGACGGTAAAGATTTAAGAATACTGGAAAATTTCTGATAGCGCCAAACGTCTAAACTTCCGTTTTCAAAAATCTCAAATCTCAAATCTCGAATCTCGAATCTACCATTCTGTTTCTGATATTTTTTAAGTGAAAATCAAAATATTTTTTTAACCCTTTCTTAAACATTTTATGAGTACAAAAACAAAAGCTCAGGAAAATCAAAGAATTAATTTCTCGTCTTCAAAGGGGAAAATCATTACTCCTGATTTTCTGGATGTACAGTTGGAATCCTTCAGGGATTTTTTCCAGTTGGACACACTTCCGGAAGATCGCAGAAATGAAGGTTTGTACAAAACCTTTCAGGAAAATTTTCCGATTACCGACTCCAGAAACCAGTTCGTTCTTGAATTTCTGGATTATTTAGTCGATTCCCCGCGTTATTCAATCGATGAATGCGTGGAAAGAGGTCTTACCTATTCCGTTCCGTTAAAGGCAAGACTTAAACTTTACTGTACCGATCCGGAACACGAAGATTTCCAAACCGTAATTCAGGATGTATATTTAGGACCGGTTCCTTACATGACATCTTCCGGTTCATTCATTATCAACGGAGCAGAACGTGTAATCGTAACCCAGTTGCACAGATCTCCTGGTGTATTTTTCGGTCAAACCTATCACGCTAACGGTACCAAACTGTATTATTCCAGAATTATCCCTTTCAAAGGGTCATGGATGGAATTTACTACCGACATCAACAACGTGATGTATGCGTACATCGACCGTAAGAAAAAATTACCTTTAACAACGCTTTTAAGAGCCATCGGATACGAATCCGATAAAGATATTCTTCAACTTTTTGATTTGGCAGAAGAGGTTAAAGTAACCAAAGCCAACCTGAAAAAAGTAGAAGGAAGAACCTTGGCTGCGAGAGTTTTGAACACATGGTTCGAAGATTTCGTGGACGAAGATACCGGTGAAGTAGTGTCTATCGAAAGAAATGAAATTATCCTTGACCGTGAAACCGTTCTTGAAAAAGAACACATCGACATGATTTTGGATTCCGGAGTGAAAACCATTTTGATTCACAAAGAAAACTCCAACGAATTCTCTATCATTCAGAACACTTTACAGAAAGACCCTACCAATTCCGAAAAAGAAGCGGTAGAATATATTTATCGCCAGTTGCGTAACGCAGATCCGCCAGATGAAGAAACCGCAAGAGGAATTATTGAAAAATTATTCTTCTCCGAACAAAGATATTCATTAGGTGAAGTAGGGCGTTACAGACTAAACAAAAAACTAAACCTTAATATCCCTGAAGATATTGAAGTATTAACCAAAGACGACATCATCGCAATCGTGCGCCACTTAATCGAGTTGGCGAATTCTAAAGCGGAAGTAGATGATATCGACCACCTTTCCAACAGAAGAATTAAAACCGTTGGAGAGCAGTTGGCAGGACAGTTTGGCGTTGGTCTTTCCAGAATTGCAAGAACCATCCGTGAAAGAATGAACGTTCGTGATAACGAAATCTTTACTCCGGTAGATTTGGTAAACGCGAAAACGTTAACATCAGTTATCAATTCATTCTTTGGTACCAACCAGTTGTCTCAGTTTATGGATCAAACCAATCCACTTTCCGAGATTACACACAAACGTAGACTTTCCGCATTAGGACCTGGTGGACTTTCCAGAGAAAGAGCAGGTTTCGAGGTTCGAGACGTTCACCATACTCACTACGGACGTATTTGTCCGATTGAAACTCCGGAAGGGCCAAACATCGGTTTGATCTCTTCTTTGGGAATCTATGCAAAAATCAACAACCTTGGATTTATAGAAACTCCGTATAGAAAAGTAGTCGATGGAAAAGTTGACTTAAATGCCGATCCAATCTACCTGAATGCAGAAGATGAAGAATCCAAAGTAATTGCACAGGCAAACGTGGAACTGGATGAAAAAGGAAACTTTGAAACCGACAGAATTATTGCACGTTTGGATGGTGATTACCCAGTTGTTGAACCAAATCAGGTTGACCTGATTGATGTGGCACCAAACCAGATTTCCGGTATTTCCGCATCCCTGATTCCGTTCTTGGAACATGATGATGCGAACCGTGCTTTGATGGGATCCAACATGATGCGTCAGGCAGTTCCGTTGTTGCAGCCTCAAGCTCCGGTTGTAGGGACAGGTCTTGAAAAGCAAGTAGCCGCAGATTCAAGAATTTTAATTAATGCAGAAGGCAGAGGAGTTGTAGAATATGTAGATGCTTCTAAAATCACCATCAAATACGATAGAACCGATGATGAATCACTTGTTTCTTTCGATAACGGTGTGAAAACGTATAAACTTCCGAAATTCAGAAAAACCAACCAAAGTACCACCATTACTTTGAAACCAATCGTAAGAGTGGGAGATATCGTAGAAAAAGGTCAGGTTCTTTGCGGCGGTTATGCTACTGAAAACGGAGAACTGGCATTGGGTAGAAACCTTGTGGTAGCCTTCATGCCTTGGAAAGGATACAACTTTGAGGATGCCATCGTAATCAATGAAAAAGTAGTTCGTAACGACTGGTTTACTTCCATTCACGTGGATGAATATACACTGGAAGTTCGTGATACCAAACTGGGAATGGAAGAATTAACTTCCGATATTCCAAACGTATCCGAAGAAGCAACCAAAGATTTGGATGAAAACGGTATGATCCGTATCGGTGCAGAAGTGAAGCCGGGAGACATTATGATTGGTAAAATTACTCCAAAAGGAGAATCCGATCCTACTCCGGAAGAAAAATTACTTCGTGCCATTTTTGGTGATAAAGCCGGCGATGTGAAAGATGCTTCATTAAAAGCCGATTCTTCATTAAGAGGAGTGGTGATTAATAAAAAACTCTTCTCCAGAAACATCAAAGACAAAAAGAAAAGAGCCGAAGAAAAATTGAAGCTGGAAGAAATCGAAAACGCTTACAAAGAAAAATTCGATGAACTCCGTAATACTTTAATTGAAAAACTGAACTCCATCGTAAACGGAAAAACTTCTCAGGGCGTCATGAACGATCTTGAAGAAGAAGTAATCTCCAAAGGCGCAAAATTCACATTGAAATTGCTTCAGTCCGTTGAAGATTATGTAAATATTTCGGGATCCGACTGGACAGTAGATAATGATAAAAATGACCTGATTAAGCAGTTGATTCACAACTACAAAATCAAGTACAACGATTTAGCCGGAGTGAAAAACCGCGAAAAATTTGCCATTTCCATTGGTGATGAACTTCCAGCAGGAATCATGAAACTGGCGAAAGTATACATCGCTAAAAAACGTAAACTGAACGTTGGGGATAAAATGGCAGGTCGTCACGGTAACAAAGGGATTGTATCCAGAATTGTACGTGAAGAAGATATGCCGTTCCTGGAAGACGGAACACCGGTAGACATCGTACTGAATCCACTTGGAGTACCTTCCCGTATGAACATCGGACAGATTTACGAAACCGTACTTGGTTGGGCAGGACAAAAATTAGGACTGAAATTCGCAACACCGATTTTCGATGGAGCCACTCTTGAGCAAATCACTGAATATACCGACAAAGCAGGTCTTCCGAAATACGGAAACACCCACCTTTTCGATGGAGGTACAGGTGAAAGATTCTCGCAACCGGCAACAGTTGGGGTAATTTATATGCTGAAACTTGGGCACATGGTTGATGACAAAATGCACGCACGTTCCATCGGACCTTACTCTTTGATTACGCAACAACCATTAGGTGGTAAAGCGCAATTCGGAGGACAGCGTTTCGGAGAAATGGAAGTTTGGGCATTGGAAGCATTTGGAGCATCCAATATCCTGAGAGAGATTTTGACGGTGAAGTCAGATGACGTGATTGGTAGAGCAAAAACATACGAAGCCATTGCAAAAGGAGAAGCCATGCCAGAACCTGGTATTCCGGAATCCTTCAACGTATTGCTTCACGAATTGCAAGGTCTCGGACTTGATGTAAGATTGGAGGAGTAATTAAAAGACACGAGATGTCAGATGTCAGATTTCAGACATTTGATGTCGTAAATAATTACTCTGAAATTTTAAATGATTTTTGATGATGACGAAGAAATCTTTCAAGTAAAGAAAAATCTGAAATCTGAAATCTGAAATCTAAAATCTAAAATAAAAATTATGTCAAATAAAAATAAATCAAGTAAGTTTAATAAAATCACGATTGGTTTAGCATCGCCGGAATCCATTCTTCAGGAATCCAGAGGAGAAGTGCTAAAACCAGAGACGATTAACTACAGAACGCACAAACCGGAAAGAGACGGTCTTTTCTGCGAAAAAATCTTCGGTCCGGTTAAAGATTACGAATGTGCCTGTGGGAAATATAAAAGAATCCGCTACAAAGGAATTGTCTGCGACCGTTGTGGGGTAGAAGTAACCGAGAAAAAAGTACGTCGTGAAAGAATCGGACACATCAATTTGGTGGTTCCGGTGGCGCACATCTGGTATTTCCGTTCCCTTCCGAACAAAATCGGGTATCTTTTAGGTCTTCCTTCCAAGAAATTGGATATGATTATCTATTATGAAAGATATGTAGTTATTCAACAAGGGATTGCGAAAAAAGCAGACGGATCCGATTTTGAAGATAAAGAATTCCTTACCGAAGAAGAATATCTGGACATTCTGGATACACTTCCTGTGGAAAACCAATATCTGGACGATTCCGATCCAAACAAATTCATCGCGAAAATGGGTGCTGAAGCAGTGGAAGAATTACTGAAAAGAATCGATTTGGATTCCCTTTCTTTCGACCTCAGACACAAAGCACATAACGAAGGATCAAAACAAAGAAGAACAGAAGCATTAAAACGTCTGAACGTTGTTGAAGCATTAAGAGGTGCCAACACCAGAATGATCAACAAACCGGAATGGATGATTATGCGTGTACTTCCTGTAATTCCACCGGAATTAAGACCTTTGGTTCCTTTGGATGGAGGACGTTTCGCCACTTCCGATTTGAACGACCTTTATCGTCGTGTAATCATCAGAAACAACCGTTTGAAGAGACTTTTGGAAATCAAAGCTCCGGAAGTAATTTTAAGAAACGAAAAACGTATGCTTCAGGAAGCCGTAGATTCCTTGTTCGATAACACAAGAAAATCTTCAGCCGTAAAATCCGAAAGCAACCGTCCGCTGAAATCCCTTTCCGATTCATTGAAAGGAAAACAGGGGCGTTTCCGTCAGAACCTATTAGGAAAAAGGGTCGACTATTCTGCCCGTTCCGTAATTGTGGTAGGTCCGGATTTGCAACTTCACGAGTGTGGACTTCCGAAAGATATGGCAGCGGAATTGTACAAACCGTTTATCATCAGAAAACTGATTGAAAGAGGAATTGTAAAAACCGTAAAATCGGCCAAAAGAATTATCGACAGAAAAGAACCAGTCGTGTATGATATCCTTGAAAACGTAATGAAAGGACACCCGGTTCTTTTGAACAGGGCACCTACATTGCACAGATTGGGGATTCAGGCATTCCAGCCAAAAATGATCGAAGGAAAAGCAATCCGTCTTCACCCATTGGTAACAACGGCTTTCAACGCCGATTTCGATGGTGACCAGATGGCGGTGCACTTGCCTTTAGGTCCGGAAGCAATTCTTGAAGCCCAGCTATTAATGCTTGGTTCTCAGAATATTTTGAATCCGGCAAACGGTTCTCCAATTACCGTACCTTCTCAGGACATGGTATTGGGACTTTACTTTATGACCAAAGAAGGACATTCTACCGAAGATCACAAAATCCTGGGTGAAGGTCTTGCATTCTATTCTCCTGAAGAAGCAGAAATCGCTTACAACGAAGGAAGAGCTTCTTTGAACGCAAAAGTAAGATGCCGTCTTCCTGTTCTTGAAAATGGTGAATTGGTAACCAAACTTATCCAAACAACAGTTGGAAGAATTATCTTCAACCAGATTGTACCAAAACAAGTAGGATATATTGATGAACTATTGACCAAAAAATCATTGAGAAACGTCATCAGCAGAATTCTTGCGAAAACAGACTTCCCGACAACCGTGAAGTTCCTCGATGAAATGAAAAACCTTGGATATGCCAACGCATTTAAAGGAGGTCTTTCCTTCTCATTGGGCGATATTGTAGTTCCTGCCGAGAAAAAAGCAATGATTGCGAAAGCAGTGGAAACAGTGGATGAAATCAAAGCCAACTATAACATGGGGCTTATTACCGATACAGAACGTTATAATCAGGTAATCGACGTTTGGACCAATACCAATGCCGGGCTTACCGAAATGATTATGAGCAGAATGAAAACCGATCAGGGTGGATTCAACTCTGTATACATGATGCTGGATTCCGGAGCCCGTGGTTCGAAAGAACAGATCCGCCAGTTATCCGGGATGAGAGGTTTGATGGCAAAACCACAAAAAGCAGGTTCAGTTGGGGCAGAAATTATCGAAAACCCAATTGTAGCAAACTTTAAAGAAGGTCTTTCCATCCTTGAATACTTTATCTCCACTCACGGTGCACGTAAAGGTCTTGCGGATACCGCACTGAAAACTGCCGATGCCGGTTATTTGACCAGAAGATTGGTGGATGTTGCTCAGGATGTCATCATTACAGAAGAAGACTGTGGAACATTAAGAGGAACCGAAATTACCGCATTGAAGAAAAACGATGAAATCGTTGAAAGTATTGCCGATAGAATTTTGGGTAGAGTTTCCTTGCATGATGTTTACGATCCTGAAACGGATGAAGTCATCATTAATGCCAATGAAATCATCAACGAAAACTATGCGAAAGCCATTCAGAATGCCGGAATTGAAGCGGTAGAAGTTCGCTCACCACTAACCTGTGAAGCCAAAAAAGGAATCTGTGCAAAATGTTACGGTCGTAACCTTGCCACAGGAAAACCAATTCACATGGGAGAAGCTGTGGGTGTTATCGCTGCACAATCCATCGGTGAACCGGGAACACAGTTGACCTTGAGAACTTTCCACCAGGGAGGTACCGCAGGAAACGTTTCCGAAAATCCATCCATCGTTGCCAAAAGAGACGGTATTGTGGAAATGGATGAAGTAAAAACCATCGTATCTGAAGACGAAAACGGAAACAAAGCAGATGTTGTGGTTTCCCGTTCAACAGAATTCCGTTTGGTTGCCGATAATGAAACCAGAACACCACTGATGATTGCTAACGTTCCTTATGGAGCCATTCTTTCCGTAAAACCGGGAGATAAAGTGAAAAAAGGTGATGTTATCTGCCGTTGGGATCCGTATAACGCGGTAATCATCGCAGAAAGTGCAGGTAAAGTAGAATATGAAGATATTATCCAAGGAGTATCCTTCCAGTTGGAAATCGACGAACAAACTGGTTTCGAAGAAAAAGTAATCTCCGAATCCAGAAACAAAAAAGCGGTTCCAACTCTGAAAGTGGTAGATTCCAAAGGTGTTGAACAAAGAGCATATAACCTTCCGGTTGGTGCCCACCTTATGGTAAACGACGGAGAAAAAATTAAGGCGGGTAAAGTCTTAATCAAAATTCCGAGAAAATCTGCAAAAGCAGGGGATATTACCGGTGGTCTACCAAGAGTTACCGAATTGTTTGAGGCAAGAAACCCATCAAATCCTGCAGTAGTAACTGAAATCGACGGGGTAGTTTCTTACGGAAAAATCAAAAGAGGTAACCGCGAATTGATTGTAGAAGCAAAATCAGGAGAAAGAAAAACCTATCTGGTAAAACTTTCCAATCAGATTCTTGTTCAGGAAAATGACTTCGTGAGAGCAGGATCACCGCTTTCCGACGGTTCTACAACTCCGGACGATATCCTGAGAATCAAAGGTCCAACCGCAGTTCAGGAATATCTGGTGAATGAAATTCAGGAAGTTTACCGTTTGCAAGGGGTAAAAATCGATGACAAACATTTCGAAATCATCGTACGACAAATGATGACCAAAGTAGAAATTGTGGACGGAGGTGATACCCAATTCCTTGAGGGAGCATTGGAACACAAACTGGATTTCTTGGAAGAAAACAACCGTATCTTCGGAATGAAAGTTGTAGTTGAAGCCGGTGATTCCAAAGAATTCAAACCGGGACAAATGATTACCGCAAGAGAACTTCGCGATGAAAACTCTAAGTTGAAACGTGAAGACCTACAGTTGGTAGAAGTTCGTGAAGCACTTCCAGCAACCGCAACACCAGTACTTCAGGGAATTACAAGAGCAGCACTGCAAACGAAATCGTTCATGTCTGCCGCGTCTTTCCAGGAAACCACAAAAGTACTGAACGAAGCCGCAGTTGCAGGGAAAGTAGACGAACTGAACGGACTGAAAGAAAACGTAATCGTAGGACACAGAATCCCTGCAGGAACCGGACTGAAAGAATATCAGAACATTATTGTAGGTTCCAAAAAGGAATTTGAAGACCTGAATTAATAAAAATTAAAGTTCAAAGTATAAGGGTTTAAGGTTTTTAACCGTCTTTTCCTTAACTTTGAACTTTAAACCTTAAACTTTTAAACAAAATTTAAAATGGACAACAATCAAAATCAAGATCCAAACAACATCAACATCCAATTGAACGAAATGGTAGCCGCAGGCGTTTATTGCAACCTTGCACTGGTAAACCATTCTCCATCAGAATTTGTATTGGATTTTATCCAGTTGATGCCTGGAGTTCAGCAGGCAAATGTACGTTCAAGAGTTATTTTGGCTCCGCTTCATGCAAAAAGAGTATTGAATGCACTTCAGCAAAATATCGCAAACTATGAGCAGCAATTTGGTGAAATCAAAGAAGTTGAACCTTTTGTTGTAGGACAGAATAACGTTCAGGCGTAATATTTTAAATACAATACAGAACCCGGTTTTTTGCCGGGTTTTTTTATGATGCGAAAACTCCTTCACCAATATTATCCTTTTCTTATCAATATCTACACGGTTTGGATATTGTATCTGATGTTTTTTGCATTTTCCAGAGAAGAGGGAGGAACTCAATATATGGTTCGTGCTCTTCCATTTGAAAGCATTACCTATGTTTTGAAAAATTCATGGAGTAACTGGGATATTTTCAAAAATTTGGGAGGAAATATTTTAATGTTTGTTCCATACGGATTTTTGGGCATTCTCTATCCCAAGCTCAACCGTTATCTTCCATTATTGATTACATTTTTTATCAGTATTAATTTTTTAGAATTTCTTCAGCTTTTTTCCAGAAGAGGTTATGCAGAATTTGATGATGTAATGCTGAATTCCATAGGGATGACAACCGGATTTCTGATCTACAAAAAATTTTTCTTTGTAAAATAGTATACGCTAAACATTTTTAGAGGATATTTTCTAACTTCTCCATAATAAGAATTTAGATTTCTTCGAAATGACAAACGGTGCGCGTAAGAGAACGGCTCTATTTTTAAATTTGGAATCGACATATTCTAAAAAGTTTTTATCATTCCTAAAAAATTAAATTTCTTTTTATATTCCATTCTCTAAACCTTATTACCTTTGTGGAATGAGTAAACTAATAAAAGTATTTTTGTTTGTGGTGCCCCTCTTTTTTGCAGCACAAAATGGGATAGATACGGCACAGGTAGTTGTTTCCGGACGTTTCAATTCCGAGGAAGCCATGAAAAAACCATACGTGATTTTTATTTCTGCAGATGGCTACCGTTATGATTATTCAGAAAAATACAAAGCATCCCATCTTAAAAAACTTTTGGAAAGCGGAGTTTCTGCCAAAGCAATGCTCCCGAGTTTTCCCAGTATTACATTTCCCAACCACTGGAGTTTGATTACCGGCCTTTATCCAGCCCATCATGGTTTGGTGGATAATTATTTTTATGATTATTCCCGAAAACAATTTTATGCCATGAGCAAACAGGAAAATGCAGAAGACGGAAGTTGGTATGGCGGTACACCTTTATGGAGCCTGGCGGAAAAACAGGGAATATTGTCTGCTTCTTTACAATGGGTAGGTTCAGCCAGCGATGCAGGAGGAACCCGGCCAACCCGTTATTATCATTATCACGAAAAATTTACGCCGGATGATAAAGTTCAGAAAGTAATCCATTGGTTGAAGTTGCCTGAAAACATTCGTCCTCATTTTATTACTTTATATTTTCCGGAAGTGGATGCTGCGGGGCATCATTTCGGACCCGATTCTGAAGAAACGGCTCAGGCTGTACAAAAAGTAGATGCCGCCATCGGAAAGTTGAATGAGGAAGTAAATAGACTGGGATTAAAAAATGTAAATTTTGTATTTGTTTCTGATCACGGAATGATAAAAGTCGACAAAGATCAGCCTTTGGAAATTCCTGAAATACTGATGGATAAAAACCGGTTTGATTATTTTAATGCGCAGACATTACTTCGTGTGGTGGTGAAGAATCCATCAGAAACAATAGAGGTGTACCGGAATTTAAAGAAAAATGCAACAGATGATTACAAAGTAGTTTTAGCAAAACGTTTTCCGGGAAGACTGCATTATGGAGTGAAAGATGATATTTATAAAAGAATCGGGCAGATTATTCTGATTCCGAAAGCCCCCAAAATTTTTCTTGAAAAAGGGAAGAAAACTTCAGTAGGGAAACACGGATATAATCCGAGAACCACACCTGAAATGAAGGCTGTTTTTTATGCATGGGGTCCGGAATTTAAAAATCATTTAAAAATTGCAGAATTTCAGAATGTAAATATATATCCTTTAATTGCTGAAATTTTAGGACTTGATGTACCACAATCGATTGATGGAAATATTAAAGTTTTGAAAAAGGTGCTCAAAAATTAAAAAAAAAATTTCAAGACGTACAACATGAAATTTTTATTAAAACTTACCGTCGTTATTTATTTTTTTGCTTTTCAAATGAAAGGTCAGGAAATGAAACCTGAGGATACGGAAGTATATTATCCTGTACCGAAAACAGTGACTCCTGCAAGTCAAATGGGAATGCCGCCTTCGGATGCTATTATTCTTTTTGATGGGACGAACTTAGATTCCTGGCATGGAGAAAAAGGAGAAAATGCACCGGCAGAATGGTTGATTAAAGATAAAACTTTGGAGGTCAATAAAAAATCAGGTGGAATTGTAACCAAACAAAATTTCACGGATTATCAACTTCATATTGAATGGAAAATTCCTGAAAATATTTCAGGAGAAGGACAAATGCGAGGAAACAGTGGAATTTTTCTTGCCAGTACAGGAAACGGCGATGAAGGATATGAAATCCAGATTCTTGACAGTTATCACAATCCGACGTATGTAAATGGGCAGGCAGGAAGTGTCTACAAACAGGGTATTCCGCTGGCGAATGTTTCCCGAAAAAACGGAGAATGGCAAACTTATGATATTGTTTGGCGGGCTCCTCGTTTTGCCGATAACGGATCATTGAAAGAGGTGGCTTATGTTACGGTTTTTCATAATGGGGTTTTGGTTCAGAATCATTTTAAACTTTCCGGAGAAACGGTATATACCGGTTTGCCTTTTTACCGAAAACATGGTGCATTGCCGATAAAATTGCAAGCTCACGGCGATCCGAGTGAACCGATTTCTTTCCGGAATATCTGGATTCGCCCTTTGTAATAATTTAGGGTTTAAAATCAGGATTCTAATACTATACTTTTCGACGCTCGCTTCGCTCGCGCCTTTCCTCCTATTTTCCATCAAATTTTCATCTTCAATTGATGAAAGGAATCTTATACGATATAAATTATTCAGGAATCCAAACGCTAACATTTCCTGCCGGAACCGGGAAATTTCCCCATCCTTTTTCATCAATGGTTACGGTCTCCTTAATTCTTCCCAAAGCATCATGGAAAACTTGTCCGGCGTATGGTATGCCTATTTCCATAGGTTTGTTATACGCGTCTTTGTTGCTTAAAACCACGGCGCAACCTTTATTTTTTCCGTCACCTTCACGAATCCATCCAAGACAGTTGGCATCTTCAAAATAGTCGCGTTGTATGCCGTAAGCATTGTTTTTTCTGGCTTTTAAGAGTTCTTCAATTCCATCAACTTTATTCAGAAATATTTCGTGATCGTTGCCGTCTTTTCCTTTGTCGGTATAATGTGCGCCAAATAAATCCGGATAAAAAATACACGGATACCCATTTTCTCTCAACAAAATCATGGCATACGCCATCGGTTTGAACCATTCTTCCACCGGTGCTTCCAATGCCTGAAGCGGTTGTGTATCGTGATTGTCGACCACCGTTACGGAAAGTGTGGGATCTGCAAGAGTAAGCGTATCATCGAAAATTTTTCTTAAATCATAATTAGAACCTGATGTTGATGCGATATGAAAATTGTGGTGCAGAGAACTGTCGAAAAGACTCATTGTTCTGTCTGTTGCAGCAATATATTCCTGAAGCAGATCCAAATGTCCGGGAGCCCAATATTCGCCGACGGCAAAGATGTTTTTCCCGGTGTTTGAACGCAAAAGCTGCAACCATTCTTTGTAAAACTGTGGTGACTGGTGTTTTACCGCATCCAAACGCACGCCATCAAAATGAATTTGGTCGTGGTACCATTTTCCCCAGTAATTCAGTTCCTTGCGTACAAAAGGATTATCGTGGTTGATGTCGTTAAACATCAAATAATCATAATTTCCTTTTTCATCGCCTACCATTTCTTCCCATGAATGGTTGAATTCATTAAAAATTCTGAAAATTCCTTTGTCCATTCCTTCCGCAAAATCCACGCCCGAAAAACAGTCAAATGTCCAGATAAAATCGGAATATTTTTTATTTCTTCCGGGAAATGTGAATTTCGTGTAGCTCTCGATTTCAAAAGGTTCGGAAATGGTTTTTTCGCGGTTGTTGGGATCTACCTTTACGACCTGAAATTTTTCCTTTTCATCGCCACCAGCTTTATGATTGAGGACAATATCTGCAATTACGCCAATTCCTTTTTCCTGAAGGGTTTTGCAGGTGTCCATGTAGGCTTCTTTCGTTCCGTATTTGGTCGGGAGACTTCCTTTTTGGTCGAATTCACCAAGATCGAAGAGGTCGTATGAATCGTAGCCCACGGAATAAGTTCCACTATTTGCTTTGTAAGCGGGCGGAAACCATACTGCAGTTATACCTAAATCATTGAAATAATCTGCACATTCTTTGGCTTTTTCATAAATAAAACCGTCACCTTCAACATACCAGTGGAAAAACTGAATCATGGTTGCATTCATATTTTTTTATTTTATACAAATGTATTGGATTGAAGGTTTTGTTTTTTTATAAAATCTTTTTAATTCGTTGTAATATCAGGATTGATGCGGGCTTTTTAGTCTTCAAACTCTTCAAAAGGAATTTTAAGCTGTACAGAAATCATTTTTTTCTGTTCGGTATTGAGGTTGGAAACGGAAAGACCGAGTAGCCGAATCGGTTTATCATAAGGTCTCATTTCCCATAATTTTCGGGATTCGCGGTAAAATTCATCCGTATTTTCAAAGTAGAAATCCTGAGTTTTACTTCGGGTAAAAACAGAAAAATCTTTGTATTTAATTTTTAAAGTTAAGGTTCTTCCTTTGATGTTTCTCTTTGAAAGTCTTTCGGAAAGTTCATCGCTGATGAGTTGTAATTGTTCATACACCTGCTGATCTTCGATAAGGTTTTCCCAATAGGTTTCTTCCACGCCCACGCTTTTCTGGATTCGGTGCGGTTTCACTTCGGAATGATGAATTCCACGCACGGCATTGTAATAATAATGTCCGGATTTACCGAAAAGCTGGGTTAATTCCTGAAGCGATTTTTTTTTCAGATCTGCTCCGTTGTGGATGTGCATCGTCAACATTTTGTTGGCCGTCACTTTTCCGATTCCGTAAAATTTTTCGATAGGAAGTTGATTCATAAAACCTTCAATTTGTGAAGGATGAATGGTTTTCTGACCGTTTGGTTTTCGGTAATCTGATGCGATTTTGGCCAAAAATTTATTAATGGAAATTCCGGCGGAAGCAGTAAGTCCGGTTTCTTTAAAAATTCTGTCCCGGATTTCTTTTGCGATTTCGTTGGCAGATTCAATTCCTTTTTTGTTTTCGGTAACATCGAGGTAGGCTTCATCCAAAGAAAGTGGTTCCACCAGATCGGTGTATTCAAAAAAAATATCACGGATTTTTTTTGAAATTTCTTTGTAGCGGTGGAATCTTGGCTTTACCACAATCAGATTTGCGCATTTTTGGAGTGCAATTTTTCCGGGCATTGCAGAACGGATTCCGAATTTTCGAGCTTCATAACTGGCGGCAGCAACTACGCCGTACTGTCCGCCTCCTACAGCAACGGGTTTCCCGCGGAGTTCGGGATTGTCCAGTTGTTCTACGGAAGCATAAAATGCGTCCATATCAATGTGGATGATTTTTCGTTGCGGCAGATCCATATACAAAAATACGCAATGGAAAAAGAATTTTGGTAAAAAGAAAACTGATGATTCGGTGAGCCAACTTTTGCAAGTTTTTTCGCTGAATCATCAGTCAGGTTTCGTTGTTCCTTTTCTGTAGAAGACTTGCCTGTTTTTATTGTTCTAACTTCACTTTTTCCTTTCGGAATTGTTCCGTTTTTCAAATTTTTACAAACGTTATTGTCTTTTTCAGTCTTAAAAATTTACTAACAGCAGATTTTCAAATTTTCAATTTTTGTTTTTCAACTCCAATTTTCAATTATTAAACCTTAAATACTGACTTTCAAAAATGAAGTATAAAAGTTCCAACATTGTAAATCTTAACTCTTTGGCTTTGCATATCTGATTTGAGCCTTTCGGCTTTTCATCGAGAATTCCTCGAGTTCTGATTCCGAAAAAATTCATTCCCTCAACAAGTCTGAATGAAAATCTTTGTCTTTTTCGTTTCCATTTAAATGTTGACCTTTCGGTTTTCATTCAACAGAACGATTTCAGATTTCGATTTTTATGTCTTCCCTGAATCTGAAAAAAAGTAGTAAACCCTTTCGGCTTTAATTCTTTATTCCCCGGTTCTGAACTTTATCGTTGATGTAAATATAGTATGAAGGAAATGTGAACTGCAAATAAAATTTGATGTTTTTCTTCACAGATTTTGCACGGGTTTCTCACAGGTGTTTGTGGAAAAAATAACCTTTTGTAATAAGGCTTTCAGTGTGTTATAAACAAATTTACTTTTCGTGTTTAAAATTTTTTATGCACGATTTATTTCATTTTAACTGAAAAAAACAGATTAAATAGATGTTTTCATTTCTCCTTTATTGTAAGAATTTTTTTTCAGGCATAATTTTTAACTACACCTTTCACGATTTTAATCACATTCGGCATCGCTTTGTCTGCTGCATGCAAAACTTCTTCATGCGAAACGGTAAAGGCAATGTCCGGACCGCCAAGATCGGTGATAATCGAAATCCCAAAACAATCCATTCCCTGATGTTTGGCAACAATTACTTCGGGAACAGTGCTCATTCCCACAGCATCTGCACCAACGGCGCGAACCATTCCGTATTCGGCTGGGGTTTCAAAAGTTGGCCCCTGCAAAGCAAGGTAAACACCGCTATGAACTTTTATATTTTCTTCGGCGGCAATATTTTCGGCAATTTCAATCATTTTTCGGCTGTATGGTTCACTCATGTCCACAAAACGAGGACCGAGTTCATCAATATTTCTTCCGCGAAGCGGATGTTCCGGCATCATGTTGATATGGTCGCGGATAATCATCACATCGGCTACACTGAAATTCGGATTTACACCACCGGCAGCATTGGAAACGATAAGATTTTGTATTCCCAGAAGTTTAAAAACCCGGAACGGGAAAACCACGGTTTTGATGTCGTGCCCTTCATAATAATGGAATCTTCCGCTCATCATCAGTACTTTTTTGCCTTCCAAAATTCCGTAAATCAATTTCCCACCGTGTCCGGCAACAGTTGTTTGCGGAAAATTTGGAATTTCTTTGTAGTCCAAAGTATGGATGGCTTCCACTTCTTCTTTCAGTGCGCCCAGTCCGGAACCTAAAACAATCGCAAAATCAGGGGTTTCCTGAATAATATTTTTAATAAAATCCGCCGTTTCTTTAAATTTTTCTAACATAATCCAAAATCGTCTGGTTGAATTCTTCTTTTCGGTCGATGTTCACATTAATCGGCCAGTAATACACAAGATCTCTAAGGTAGTCAAAAGTTTTTAACCGTACATAATCCTTTTCTGTCGTCAGAATCATCTTGTATTCGCCCATTTTTTTATATTCCGCCAATATGTTTTTAATATCGGAATCGGTAAAATTATGGTGATCCCTGAATTTCAGGTGCTTTACTCTTTGCGAAAATTTTGCCAGATGTTCCACCAAAGGTTTAGGGTTTGCAATTCCTGTAATCAGCAGAATGTCGTAATAGGAAAGATTGTTGTCCGGAAGCTGTTTGTCTTTTGAATATATATTTTCATCGTACCCGATGGAGGAAAAAAATACTTTCTGATAATGCTGCGGACGAATTCTTGAGATATAATACTGCTTGGTTTCTTCAGTCAGATTATCCGGACATTTGGAAACCATAATAATATCGGCTCTTTTTGCTCCGGATCTGCTTTCCCGTAAATCTCCCGCAGGAAGAAGGTAATCTTTGAAAAAAGGATCATTAAAATCCGTCATCAAAATGGTAAATCCCGGTTTAATGGCGCGGTGTTGCAGTGCATCATCCAGAATCAGCACATCCAGATCCATATCCTCGATTATTTTTTTTGCACCGAAAACACGGTCTTCGCAAACGCCGATTACAAAGCGATTCTTGAAACGCTCAAAAAGTTGCATCGCTTCATCACCCACGGTTTTATAATTGCTTTCGTAATTGGTAATGCCGTATCCTTTGGTCATTCTTCCATAACCCCGGGAAAGAACGCCTGTTCTGAAATGTTTCGACAGGTAATCGGCCAGATACATGACCATGGGTGATTTTCCACTTCCACCCACAGAAAGATTGCCAACGCAGATCATCGGTGTTCTGAATTTCGTGGATTTTAAAAGACCCCAGTCATATCCGGTGTTTCGTAACGCCGTAACCATGTGATATACTAAGGAAAAAGGGTAGAGATACCATCTTTTCATAGGTTGCAAAAATAGGAGTTTTGGAGAAATTTTTTCCTATATTTTACTAAGATGTGGATAACTATTTTCAACAGTTTGTTTGTGATAATGAAATGGCTCTTGTTTCAAATTTTTATCTTTGTCCGAAATATCGATATATGATTTTATCAATGACAGGTTTTGGGCGGAGTGAAGGCATGTATGAAGGGAAAAAACTCTCCGTGGAAATTAAATCGCTGAACAGCAAAAATTTTGATCTCAACATCCGGATTCCGGTGCGATACAAAGAAAAAGAATTTGAAATCCGTAAAATGCTGAATGACGGGATTATCCGTGGAAAAGTAGACTGCTTTATCAATTGTGAAACTTTCGATGAAAAATCTGATGTAAAAATCAATAAAGAATTGATAAAATCCTATATGAATCAACTGAAAGAATGCGCTTCAGATGCTCCTGAATTTGAATATCTGAAAATGGCAGTTCGACTTCCTGATGCCATTTCATCCAAACCGGATGAACTGGATGAAGAAGAATGGCTGTTTCTGGAACAACTGGTGAAAGAAGCGATAAGCAAGTTTAAAGATTTCCGCAAATCCGAAGGATTTACTTTGCAAAATGAACTTTTGAGGTATATTCAGAATATCGGGCAGAATCTTTCGGAAGTTATTCCGCATGAAGAAGGAAGAATGGATGCTGTAAAAGACCGTTTCCAGAAAGCGCTTCAGGAATTTGAAAATATTGATGAAACGCGTTTCTATCAGGAATTATCGTATTATGCTGAAAAACTGGACATTTCTGAGGAAAAAGTCCGGCTTGCACAACACTTGAATTATTACAAAGAAGTTGCTGAAAATGAAGATCTGAACGGTAAAAAACTCGGATTTATTTCTCAGGAAATCGGTCGGGAAATCAATACGATGGGATCCAAAGCCAACCATGCCGAAATCCAGAAACTGGTGGTAAAAATGAAAGACGACCTCGAAAAAATTAAAGAACAAACCTTAAACGTACTTTAATTGTACGCCTCTGATTTTTCACTCAAAATTCCTATTCATGAATAAAGTCCTCATTTTTTCAGCCCCTTCAGGAAGCGGAAAAACCACTTTGGTGAAGCACTGTCTGGAAACTTTCCCGGAACTGGAATTCAGCATATCGTGCACCACCAGAAATCCGCGTGGAACCGAGAAAAACGGAGTGGATTACTATTTTATTTCGCCTGATGAATTCCGAAAAAAAATGGCTGAAAATGCTTTTGTGGAATACGAAGAAGTATATACCGATAAATATTACGGAACACTGAAATCTGAAGTCGAAAGAATCTGGAATTCCGGGAAAACCGTTATCTTTGATGTAGATGTGAAAGGCGGAATTTCATTAAAAAAATATTTTAAAGAACAGGCACTCTCCATTTTCATTATGCCGCCGTCTGTTGAAGAATTGGAACGAAGATTGTACAGCAGAAATACCGATGATGCGGAAACCATCAAAACCCGTGTGGCAAAAGCGGAGCACGAAATGACGTTTCATCCCGAATTTGATGTAATCGTGGTGAATACCGATCTGGATGACGCAAAAAAGGAAATCGGAAATCTGGTTGCTGATTTTTTGAAATCGTAGCCACATATTTTAACTAAGAACTTTGCAATAACATGAGCACAGAAACATTGGCAACCCTTACAGAAAACCTTCCGGTTTACGGATTTTTAAAATTTAAGGATCTTCAAATTCCGCAGGGGGATGATTTGGTTCGGGCGATTCTCGACCTGAAAAAAGAAAAAAATGCGGTGATTCTGGCGCATTATTATCAGCCTGCTGCGATTCAGGATATTGCGGATTTTCTGGGTGATTCTCTACAATTGGCACGTCAGGCAAAAGAGACTGATGCGGATATGATTGCGTTTTGTGGCGTTCATTTTATGGCAGAAGCCGCAAAAATTCTCAATCCAACTAAAAAAGTAGTTTTACCCGATACTTTGGCAGGATGCTCTTTGGCAGACGGCTGCAGCGGTGAAGGTTTGAGAAAAATGCGCGAAAAACACCCCGATGCTTTAATCGCTACTTACATCAACTGCAATGCGGAAACCAAGGCAGAGAGCGATATTATCGTTACCAGTTCCAATGCGGAAACCATTATCAAGGCTTTACCGAAAGACCGTCCGATTATTTTTGCTCCGGATAAAAATTTAGGGCGTTATCTGATGAAAAAAACCGGTCGTGATATGATTCTGTGGGATGGAAGCTGCATTGTTCACGAAGCATTTTCCATGGAAAGAATTGCAAAACAACTTGCCGAAAATCCCGATGCCAAACTGATTGCGCATCCGGAAAGCGAAACAGCGGTTTTGGAACTGGCACATTTCATCGGATCTACTTCTGCACTGTTGAATTATGTGGAAAAAGACGATTGTCAGAAATTTATTGTGGCGACCGAAGAAGGAATTCTGCATGAAATGAAAAAACGGGCACCGCACAAAACTTTGCTTCCGGCTTTGGTTTTTGATGAAAGCTGTAACTGTTCCGAATGTTTCTATATGAAGCGAAATACCATGGAAAAATTATATCTTTGCCTTCAGTACGAGCTTCCACAGATTGAGATAGAAGAAGATCTCCGCTTGAAAGCCCTGAAACCAATTGAGGCTATGCTGGAACTTTCGAAAATGGTAAAATAGTTATCAATGCTCGTTCAGTACACACAAAAAAAGATGAAAGAAAAAGAAATAATAAAAACACAAACGTTGATGAAGAATTTAAAATCAGAACATAGAAGAACTTATTTTAAAAACCCTCATGAAACGTATTCTTTTTCTTGCTTTTTTTCTTTCAGTGACCTATTTATTTTCACAGCAAGTATTGCAGAGACATCAGATTTATTTCGATCATAATATTGCTTACCGAAGCAGCGATATAAGTGTTTTCAGCGGTATAGCCGAATTTCGGGGTACCAAAGGCTTTCTCACGCGTCGTGAGTTCTACGAAAACGGAATTATGATCAAGAAAATTATTTATCATACAACCAATCTGCCCAAAAATACACCGGAAGTTCCCTTTCAGGAAATCAACTATAAAAACCAGAAAATTATTGATAAAATAAGTTATTCGCCTACCGGCGAGAAGTATTATTACACCGTTTATGATGACCGAGGCGATCAAAAATATTCCGAGCAATACCGAGAAAGCAAGCTTTCCGCAATTCAGCATTTTAAAAATGGAAAACTTGATGGTAAAATCTCGCTTATGGACATTTATGGAAAATGGACTGATGAATACTATAAAGACGGTGAGTTTTTGTATGCTTGTGCTAGAGAATCGGGAGAAGCAGTGGATAGTGATACACTAGAATTACCTCAGAATGATGTCAATATTTCTCTGCATAATTTCTCACCAGATACCGAGGTCGAACCCACTCATGAAAAGGAAGAAACCTTGCCTGTTGAAAAATGAAAAGTAGAAAATCATTAAAAAATAATGGTCATTTCAGAATTATTTATACATTTGTCCTGTCTATGATGAATAATTCACAGTTTATAACTTTTTATTCTATACCGCAGATTTCTCTGCGGGAGATTTTCATCCCTTCCGTTATCACCATTTCCAACACCATTATTACCCCATAAGGGGTTGGTTTTCACATATCATTTCGGCACGTATTGCTCTTTTTCAAAAAGGGTAAAAATAAAAACATTAATCCTATTACATCAACAAAAAATACATTATATGAAAGTTCTGAAATTTGGAGGTTCCTCAGTTGCCAATGCAGAAAATATCGAATTGGTTTGCGGAATTGTCCGTCAGGAAGCAGAAAAAAATAAAATAGCAGTCGTGGTTTCTGCATTTTCGGGCGTTACCGATTTGCTCATTAAATCAGCAGAAACCGCTTCTCAAAATAATGAAGAATACCTTGAAATCCTTAAAAGTCTTGAAGCCAAACATATAGAAGCGGTACAGCAGTTATTTCCGATTGCGGAACAGAGTTCATGGCTGAGTTTTGTAAAAAAGCAGTTCAATGATCTGGAAGATATCTGCAACGGAATTTTTGTTCTGGGAGAGTTTACCGGGAAAATCCGGGACAGAATTACAGGTTACGGAGAATGGATGTCTTCCCGAATTATTGCCGCAAAATTGCAATCCGAAGGTTTGGATGCAGTTTGGTTCAATGCTCCGGAATATATCAAAACCGACAGCCATTTTACCCATGCAAAAGTAGATTTCAAAACGACGGATAAAAATTTGCAGAACTATTTTGCGGAAAATCGGCACCAGATTGTCATGGTTCCCGGCTTTATCGCCAGTGATGAAGATGGAACGCCAACCACTTTGGGAAGGGGAGGTTCCGATTATACGGCATCCATCATCGCTGCTGCCATCAACGCCGATGAACTCCAGATCTGGACCGATGTTAGCGGAATGATGACTTCCGATCCACGACTTGTTTCCAATGCAAAAGTAATTCCGCAGATTTCATATCAGGAAGCGATGGAACTTTCGCATTTCGGGGCAAAAGTGATTTATCCGCCTACCATTTCCCCGGTAAAAAATAAAGGCATCAATCTCTGGATTAAAAATACATTCAGACCGGAAGATTCCGGAACTTTGGTGACCAATAATCTGGAATGGGACGACAGTCAGGTCGCGGTAGGAATTTCCAATATGTCCAAAATTGCACTTTTGACTTTGGAAGGAAGCGGAATGGTGGGAATTCCCGGTGTTTCGGCAAAACTTTTTAAATGTTTGAGTGATGAGCAGATCAATGTAATCCTGATTACCCAAAGTTCTTCGGAGCATTCCATCACGATTGCCATTAACGAAAATGAAGCGCATCATGCAGAATTATCTGTAAACGGCGCATTTGCCGATGATATCTATCTCAAAAGAATTGATCCGCTGAAATTAGAAACCGGACTTTCCATCATTGCATTAGTCGGTGAAAATATGAAAAACCGAAGCGGGGTAAGTGGAAAACTCTTCAGTTCGTTGGGGCATAACGGTGTCAACATTCGGGCAATTGCACAAGGTTCTTCCGAGAAAAACATTAGTGCCGTAATCGCTGAAAAAGATGTTCGGAAAGCCGTAAATGTTTTACATGAAGAGTTTTTTGAATCCGAAATCAAGCATTTGCATCTCTATATTTGCGGAGTCGGAAATGTGGGTTCAAAACTGATTCAACAGATATATTCCCAAAATGATTATCTCAAAGAAAATCTCAGAATGAATCTTCGGCTTTCAGGAGCTTCCAACAGCCGGAAAATGACTTTTGAAAACCGTGGAATTGAAGAATCGAATCTTTTGAATTCATTAGAAAACGGACTTGATTCCACACCTGAAAAATTAGCTCAGGAAATTATCGAGCGAAATCTGCGAAATTCTATTTTTGTGGATGTCACCGCAAACGATAAAGTCGTGGAAATCTACGAAACCCTTCTGAAAAAGAGCGTTAGCATTGTTGCCTGCAATAAGATTGCGGCTGCATCCAGCTATGAAAACTATCTGAAACTGAAAAATCTTGCCAAAAACCACAATTGCAAATTCTTCTTTGAAACCAATGTTGGTGCCGGTTTGCCGATTATCGGAACCATTAACGATCTGATTAAAACGGGAGACAAAATCACTTCTATTCAGGCGGTTTTAAGCGGAACTTTAAATTTTGTTTTTAATAATTACAACGGAACAAGAAGTTTTTCCGAAGTGGTAAAACAGGCACAGGACGAAGGCTATACTGAACCGGATCCGCGCCTGGACCTGGCAGGAACCGATGTGGCACGTAAAATTTTAATTCTTGCCCGTGAAGCCGGATATCAACTGGAATTCAACGAAATTGAAAATGTGGGTTTCCTTCCGGAAGAATGTATGCAGGGAAGTGTAGCCGATTTTTATCAAAGTCTGACTACCTTTGAAGATCACTTCAAAAAATTGTATGATAAGGCAAAATCTGAAGGCAAAATTCTGAAGTATGTGGCAGAATTTAAAGACGGAAAAGCAAAAGTCGGTTTGCAGCAGATTGCGCCGGAAAGCGATTTGTATCACCTTTACGGAAAAGATAATATTGCCATTTTCAAAACTTTGCGCTATTCCGAACAGCCATTGGTCGTAAAAGGTGCAGGAGCCGGAGCAGAGGTAACCGCAAGTGGCGTATTTGCAGATATTATGAGAACCGTTTAATGTTGGAAGTCAACTTTACAAGAATAAAAATAAATGAAAAAATTAAAAATAGAAGTTCCGGCAACGGTCGCCAATTTGGTTTGCGGTTTTGATATTCTCGGAATGGCGGTAAATGAACCGTTTGATGAAATGGAATTTTCGCTTTCCGAACAACCGGGAATCAGGATTACGCATTCCGACGGTTTTGGTTTGCCCGAAGAAGCCGACAAAAATGTCGCAGGAGTCGTTATTCTAAAAATTCTGCAACATTTGCAAATCGAACATCAGGGCGTGGAAGTGAAAATTCACAAACACATCAAACCCGGAAGCGGATTGGGTTCCAGTGCGGCAAGTGTAGCAGGAGCTGCTTTCGGAATGAATGAAATTCTGGGAAAACCTTTTTCTGAAAAAGAAATGATTCATTTTGCAATGTTTGGTGAAGAACTGGCTTCCGGAGTGCGTCATGCCGATAATATTGCGCCGTGCATTTATGGCGGAATTGCGTTGGTAAAATCCTCAAATCCGATTGATATTATTCCGTTAAGTTCACCGAAACTCTTTGTTACCGCCGTTCATCCACAGGTTGAAGTAAAAACTTCCGATGCGCGGCAAATCCTCAAAAAAAGTATTCAATTGAAAGATGCAGTGGTACAATGGGGAAATATCGCAGGTCTAGTTACCGGAATTTTAAAAAATGATTTTGCATTAATTGGCAGAAGTTTAAACGATGTTATTGTAGAACCGGTACGCAGCATTTTGATTCCGAAATTTGATGAGGTGAAAACCGGAAGTATGAAACTTGGTGCTTTGGGAGGCGGGATTTCAGGATCGGGACCCTCCATTTTCATGCTGAGTGAAACGGAAGAAACCGCCCAAAAAGTTGCCGAACACATGAAATCGGTTTTCCACAGTATTGATATTGAAAATTTTGTGTACGTTTCCACCATCAATGATGCCGGAATAAAAATAGTCTGAATTTAAATGCAAAAAAAATGAAATTTTACAACCTTAAACATAAAGAAGAAACCGTTTCCTTCAGGGAAGCCACCATAAAAGGACAGGGGAAAGAAAAAGGTCTGTTTTTCCCGGAATCCATCCCGCCATTTGATGAAGAATTTATTCAGAATATTGAAAAATTTCCGGATGAAGAAATTGCATTTCAAGGCATGAAAGATTTCGTAGGCGATGGAATTCCCGAAGCTGAACTGCGGAAAATCGTTTCCGAAACCATTCAGTTTGATATTCCTTTAAAATCTATAAATGAAAAAATTGCTGTTTTGGAACTTTTTCATGGCCCAACGCTTGCTTTTAAAGATGTCGGAGCACGGTTTATGAGCCGCTGTCTTTCTTATTTTCTTAAAAATGAAAAACGAAAAGTTACCGTTCTGGTCGCTACTTCCGGAGATACCGGCGGTGCGGTTGCCAATGGTTTTTATCAGGTTCCGAATGTGGAAGTAGTCATTCTTTACCCCAAAAATCGGGTAAGTCCTGTTCAGGAAAAACAACTGACGGCTTTGGGTTCCAATATTACCGCGCTGGAAATCAACGGCAGTTTTGATGACTGTCAGCGTTTGGTAAAACAGGCTTTTTCGGATGAAGAAATTCATGAAAAACTGCTTCTCACCTCCGCCAATTCCATTAATGTGGCACGTTGGCTTCCACAACAGATTTATTATCTTCTGGCCTATAAACAATGGAAACAAAAATATTCTGAAAAGCCCGTGATTTGCGTTCCCAGCGGGAATTTCGGAAACATCTGTGCCGGAATTCTTGCCTATTTTCGTGGACTTCCGGTAGCGCATTTTGTGGCAGCTTGCAATGTGAATGATGTGGTTCCCGAATATTTAAAAACAGAGATTTTAAAACCTAAAGAAACCGTAGCCACACTTTCTAACGCAATGGATGTGGGCGATCCGAGTAATTTTGTAAGAATTTTGGAATTGTTTCATCAAGAATTTGGAACCTTGAGCGAAATGATTTCAGGAGCAACAATTACCGATGAACAAACAGTTGAAACCATCACCGAAGTTTATAAAAAATTCAATTATGTTCTTGAACCGCACGGCGCAGTTGCATATTTGGGATTGCAAAATTATTTGGAAAATCATCCTGAACAAAAAGGATTTATTCTGGAAACCGCACATCCCGTGAAATTTCCCGATGCGGTGGAAAAAGCGACTGGTAAAGCCGTTGAACTTCCTTCCGAACTGCATCAACTCATGCAGCAGGAAAAAAAATCAATAGAAATCGCTCCGGAATTTTTAGATTTGAAAACATTTTTACTTCAAAATTAAATCAAGATGATTTCAAAAATTTTGCTTGAAGGCGTTAAAATTTATGCTTTTCACGGCGCAATTCCGGAAGAAAATGTGGTGGGAACATATTTTATCACCGATTTGGAAGTGCATGCCGACATTTGGAAATCAACCGAAACCGATGAATTGGGCGATACCATAAGTTATGCCGATTTAAATGAAATTATTCATGATGAAATGGAAGTTCCTTCCAAACTGATTGAGCATGTTGCCGGACGAATTTTGAATTCCATTCATCAGAAATTTCCGGAAATTTTTTTCGCGAAAATCAAAATCAGCAAAACCAGTCCACCGATGAAAGGCGAACTGAAATGCGCGGCCGTAGAATTTGAAAAATCCTACCGCTCATCATACTAATTTTTTGTTTTTAAAGTTTTGAGAGAAATATTCACCGTGAAATTATTCCAGTTTTTAGTCCTGATATTCGGCGCAGGATTGTTTGCCCAAAACAGCCTTAATCAATATACTTTTCCGCAGATCAAATCTTCTATAACGATGCCGGTTCGCATTCCGCTTTCAGAAATCAGTAATATGGTGAATGGATCAGTCGGAAACCTTATCTATCAGGATGATTCCTATACCGATAATGATAACGACCAGTTTCGGATTAAAGTCTGGAAAACTGCTCCTATCAAACTTTCAGGAGGTAGAAATCAGAATGTGGTTATCGAAGTTCCTTTGAAAATTTGGGCGGAAAAAGGAGTGGGAACATTAGGCGTTTATACCTATCAGAACACCACATTTGAAACCGTAATGTATTTCAGCAGCTCGATTATTTTCAATAATAACTGGACCGTTAGTACGAAAACCACTCCTGTCGGATTCAAATGGGTATCCAAACCTGTGCTGGATTATGGAAGAATTAAAATTCCCATTACGCCGATTGTAGAAAAAAACTTGAAAGAACAGCAGACAGAATTTTGTAAGACCATCGACAAACAAATGGGAACGCAGCTGAATTTTCAGAAATATGCAATCATGGCCTGGAATCTTTTTTCGCAACCGTTTAGTGTTTCTGAAGAGTACAACACATGGCTGAAGATTACACCGGTTTCTGTAAATGTAACTCCGCTAATTTTTTATGCCGATGCCATCGATGCTAATATTGGAATTGATACCTATTCCGAAACTTTTACCGGTTCAAAACCCATTTCAACACCTGAAATAAAAACGATTGCCAATTTTAATTGTGTGCAGACTTTGCCACCAGCATTTAAACTGCAAACCACTTCCAATGTCCCTTTTACAGAAGCTACAACGATTGCAAAAAATATGTTTCTGAATAAGGAATTTGATTTTAGAGAAGGCAAATCTAAAATTAAAATTACCAATATTAAAGTCTACCGCGATGAAAACCGTGTAATGATCGAAGCCCAAACTGAGGGAGCGGTACAGGGAACGGCATTTATTTCCGGAGTTCCGGTTTATGATGAGGTCAAGCGGAAAATTGTTCTGCACGACACAAGATTTAACCTCAAAACGAAAAATGTTTTACAGAAAACAGCGGTGTTTTTCTTTAAAGGTAAAATCATCCGAATGATTGAAGATGAATATGGCATTCCAACACAGGAAATGGAAGATTCCGCCAAGAAAAGTAT
The DNA here is from genome assembly GCA_031987605.1 of Bergeyella sp. Lineage (GTDB taxonomy): Bacteria > Bacteroidota > Bacteroidia > Flavobacteriales > Weeksellaceae > JAFAGO01. The sequence goes on from DALZZF010000001.1 coordinate 578,674, forward strand.
TGAAGAATCCTTTAATAAAGGTTATTACAAAGGATTGAACATTTCCGGAAAAGTATACTCTTTGAAACCTGGCCAGATCCTGATTTCGGATACGGGTTTAACGGCTGTAATTGATACTCAGGCAAGTTTACGCCTGTTGGTGAAAGGTCTTTAGAGAATGTGATAAGTTTGTGAGATAAACATATCGCAGGATTGTAAAATTATAGGATTTATCATTTTGGAAATTCTAAAAATTTTCTATATTTGCAAACCAAAGAAAATGGTACTTTGGCCGAGTGGCTAGGCAGTGGTCTGCAACACCATTTACAGCGGTTCGAATCCGCTAGGTACCTCATAACAAAACCCTAATTCATTTATTTACAATGTTTTAGGGTTTTTTTGTTGATTAATATGGAGATAATAGGGGTGACAGCTTTATTTTATCTCTTTTTTAGTGTTTCTTTTGATGGATTTATTTTATTAAATATCGATGCAATCTTATTACAACGGGTTTAAAGCAAAGCCTCTATAAGAAAAGTATTGAAAGACTGAAACCCGAAAAATTGAACAATCCATTTTATTCAATATATTTGCACTTATGGAATACAATACAGAAAGAACTCATCTCAATATGCCGGAATACGGCCGTATAATACAAAACCTTGTAGAACGCTGCAAAATCGTTCCCGACAGGGAAAAGCGCAATGAAATGGCAGTGGCTATTGTTGATTTTATGGGGCAGCGGAATCCGCAACTTCGGGATGAGGAAAATTATAAACATAAACTTTGGGATCACCTTTATATTTTGGCAGATTATGATTTGGATGTGGATGCGCCGTACCCGATTGTTTCTAGAGAAGAGCTGGCAACCAGACCAAAGAAAATGGAATATCCAAAACTTCAGGGAGATTTTAAATTTTATGGGAAAAGCATTCTTCAATTGATTGAAAAAGCCATCGAACTAGATGAAGGCGATGAAAAAGAGGCTCTGATTGAAGTCATCGCCAACAACATGAAAAAATCCTACAATGTTTACAATAAAGAACATGTAACCGATGATGTTATATTCCGTCATTTAAAAGAACTTTCTGCAAACCGTCTGGATCTAACCGGAATTGATTCTCTTGAAAAAAGTAAAATCTACCACTCCCACAATAACCGGAACAATAAAAATCAGAAAAACCACAACCACCGTAGAAACCAAAATCAGAATCAAAATAAAAAAAGAAAATAATGAGCGGAACATTCCAAATCAGAGGTGGGAAGCAATTGCAAGGCGAAATTACACCTCAAGGTGCAAAAAACGAAGCCCTGCAGATTCTGTGCGCAGTTCTTTTAACTGATGAAGAAGTCCGTGTAAAAAACATTCCGGATATTCATGACGTAAATCGCTTAATCGAAATCCTCGGAGATTTCGGGGTGAAAATCACCAAAAATGCACATGGCGATTATACATTTAAAGCGGATGATGTAAATTTCGATTACATCAAATCCAAAGATTTCAAAAAAAACGGAGCAAAACTTCGTGGCTCCATTATGCTTCTAGGCCCGATGCTGGCGCGTTTTGGTGAAGCATATATGCCAACTCCGGGAGGCGATAAAATCGGAAGGCGCCGTTTGGATACTCACTTTCAGGGTTTTGTAGAATTAGGCGCAGAATTCAGTTATGATGAAGATGAATTCTTCTATTCGCTGAAAGCCAAAGAACTTGTGGGGAAATTCATCCTTTTGGAAGAAGCTTCCGTAACCGGAACGGCCAACATTATTATGGCGGCGGTTTTGGCCAAAGGAAAAACCAGAATTTATAATGCCGCCTGCGAACCTTATCTTCAGCAACTCTGTAAAATGCTGAACAGAATGGGAGCCAATATTTCCGGAATCGGATCCAATCTGATTACCATTGAAGGTGTTTCGCATCTGCATGGAACGGAACATACCATGCTTCCGGATATGGTGGAAATCGGTTCTTGGATCGGATTGGCTGCCATGACAAAATCCCATATCACCATCAAAAATGTACACTGGAACCAATTGGGAATTATTCCTGATACCTTCCGAAAATTGGGTATTTTGATCGATCAGTCCGGTGATGATATGGTGATTCCGGCACAGGAAAATTATAAAATTCAGAAATTTATCGACGGATCTATTCTCACGGTTTCCGATGCACCTTGGCCGGGATTTACTCCGGATTTGCTCTCGATCGTTTTAGTGGTTGCCACTCAGGCAAAAGGAACGGTGCTTATTCACCAGAAAATGTTTGAATCTCGTTTGTTTTTTGTAGACAAACTGATTGATATGGGCGCACAGATTATTCTTTGCGATCCGCATCGGGCGACAGTTGTAGGGCTAAATCATGAATATCCTTTACGAGGAACTACCATGACTTCACCGGATATTCGTGCCGGAAATGCGTTGCTGATTGCGGCACTTTCTGCGGAAGGAAAATCATTAATCCACAACATTGAGCAAATCGACCGCGGTTACGAAAATATCGACGGAAGATTAAAAGCGCTGGGAGCGGATATTGAAAGAGTATAATCCTAAACCGCCTTGCGTTGCGGATATTCAATAAAAGTGTTCAGTACTCGTGAACGGTTCAGATAAAATTCAAGATCTTGGTGCTGGTTGAACTCCGGCTCGATTAAAAGCTGGACTTTACCAAAATTCTGCCCACTATAAAATTCAATTTCGGCATTTAAAATTCTGTACGAAATTCCAAACTTATCATAAATCGCATTCAGAAGAAATTCAAATGCGATTTTTCCGTTTAATTCAATTTCTAAAAGCAATGTTTTCCTGTTTGCGCCGGGCAATTTTTCTGTGCTTGTGTTCTGGTGTATCATGATGTATAATTTTTTTCGGATTCAATAAAATAAAAACAGGCTTCACGAATGGTGAAGCCTGAAAAAACAAACCTTTATCCCATTCTATAATTTAAAAGAATTGAACATTTTCATTATTCTATGACAAGAATTTCTGTGCATTGGGAAATTATTAACAAGACAAATTTGTAAATAAATTTTTAGTCTACCAAGTTAGTAGACTAATAAAATTAAATTTTAACATTTTTTAAATTGTAAATCATTGATAATGAGGTGTAAAAAATAAATTCAAATTAAATAATAGAGGGTACATGATGATTTCATATCTTAAAGAATGTGAAAGACTCTTAAATAAAAGGTTTGCAAATCTACATTCTCTTTGCAGAGATGCTTACAGCATGACAAAAATGGCGTATATTTTTTATAATATTGAATTACAATAGGGTAAACAAAGTATGAAGTGATGTAATGATCTTAATTGAATAAAATAGGAAGTTCCATTTTTATCTTGATTTCAAAGAAAAATATTTTCCAAAGGTCAGGTTTTGTTTTGCTTTATATTATCCGGCAAAATCGTTACTTTTGTACACCATCTAAAAGCAATTTGTATCATGCCAAATATTTCCCAGCGGGCGCAGAATATGCCTGCATCTCCGGTAAGAAAATTAGTTCCCTATGCTGTTGCAGCCAAACAGAAAGGCATCAAAGTATATCATCTGAACATCGGGCAACCCGATATTGAAACTCCCGAAACCGCTCTGGAAGCCATTCGGAACAATCATTTGAAAATTTTTGATTATTCGCTTTCCGAGGGTGGAATTGAATACCGCACCGCGCTTAGGGATTATTATCATTCTTTGGGATTTACAGATTTAACGACGGAAGAATTTATTGTAACCAACGGTGGTTCTGAAGCATTGAATTTTGCCATTTCCACGTTGTGTGATGATGGTGATGAAATCATTATTCCTGAACCGTATTACGCCAACTATAACGGTTTTGCCGGAACTTTTAACATCAATGTAGTAGCCGTTCCATCAACAATTGAAACGGGATTTGCGCTTCCGCCAATTGAAGATTTTGAGAAAAAAATTACCGAAAATACCCGTGCCATCATTATTTGCAATCCGGGAAATCCAAGCGGTTATCTTTATACCCGGGAAGAATTGCAGAAACTGGCAGATATTGCCCTGAAATATGATATTGCCATTATTTCCGATGAAGTATATCGCGAATATGTGTATGACGGAAAACAGCAAATTTCCATGCTTGAATTCCCAGAAGCTGCCGAAAATGTGATTATCATTGATTCCGAATCCAAAAGATATTCCATGTGTGGCGCGAGAATCGGATGTTTGCTTACCCGTTCCAAAAAAATCCGAAAATCTGCAATTCTATTTGCACAGGCGAGATTAAGTCCGGTTTTGCTGGGGCAGATTGCGGCAACCGCAGCGCATGTAAATGATGGGGCTTACATAAGAAGTGTTCGCGAAGAATACACAAAACGAAGAAATCTTTTGGTGGACTTGCTCAACGGAATTCCGGGTGTAATCTGTCCGAAACCAAAAGGAGCTTTTTACTGTGTGGCTGAACTTCCGGTGGACGATACCGATGTTTTTGCGCAGTGGCTTCTGGAGCATTATTCCTATGAAAACGAAACGGTAATGGTTGCGCCAATGGGCGGATTCTACAGCGATCCGGAATTGGGCAAAAAACAGGTTCGTATTGCTTATGTACTGAAAGAAGAAGACTTAAAAAGAAGTGTGGAACTTTTGAATGACGCACTTCAAAAATATAAACTGGAATTCGGATTGTAAATGCAGATACAGGAAAACGTCTCGCTGAAACCTTACAATACTTTCGGAGTATCGGTTTTTGCAAAATACTTTGTAGAAGTACATTCTGTTGAAGAACTTGTTGATGTTTTGAAGCATCACAAAATCTCAAATCTCAAATCTCAAAACTCAAATCTTCTATTTTTGGGTGGCGGAAGTAATGTGCTCTTCACAAAGGATTACGACGGAATTGTAATCAAGCTTAATTTAAAAGGAATTTCCGAAAAATCCATCGACGAAAATACAGTTTACGTAACCGCAGCAGCAGGCGAAAACTGGCATCAGTTTGTACTTTCAAATTTGGATAAAAACTACGGGGGAATTGAAAATCTTTCCTTAATTCCGGGAAATGTTGGTACATCGCCGATGCAGAATATTGGGGCGTATGGTACGGAAATAAAGGATGTTTTTGTGTCGTGCACTGTTTTGAATCTGGAAAATCTTGAAATTGAAACCTTGCAGCTGAATCAAATGAAATTTGGCTATCGGGATTCGATTTTCAAGCAGGAAGGAAAAGGAAAATATGTGATTTTGGAGGTTACGTTTCACCTCACAAAAAGAGATCATAAAATTTCAGTAGAATATGGTGCCATAAAATCCGAACTGGAAAAAATGGGTATTCAGAATCCGACGATTCAGGAAGTTTCCAAAGCCGTTGTTGCCATTCGCCAGAGCAAACTTCCCGATCCGAAAGTTTTGGGAAATGCTGGAAGTTTTTTCAAAAACCCGACGATTCCACTTCAAGAATTTGAAGATTTAAAACTGAAATTTCCCCAAATTCCAGGCTATCCAAATGGGGAATGGGTGAAAGTTCCTGCAGGTTGGCTGATTGAGCAATGCGGCTGGAAAGGGAAACAAATCGGAAATGTAGCCTCCCATAAATTACAGGCACTGGTAATCATCAATGCCACAGGAAACGCCACAGGAAAGGAAATTTTCGATTTTTCTCAAAAGATTATTGATTCCGTAAAAGAACAATATGGAATTGAACTGGAACGAGAAGTGAATATTGTGGGATGATGAATGTGGTGTCGGATGTTTGAGGTTGGATGCTGGATGCTGGATGCATGAAGAATAATCAAAAAAATTAACATAAATAAATGAAAATTGCCGTTTTAGGAGCCGGAAAAATGGGACTTTCGTTTTCAAAATCTTTTTTGAAATACGAACTGATTAAACCGCAAAATCTTCAGCTCATCACCAGAAATCCATTAAAAAAAGCAGAAATTCTTTCTGTTTTTCCGGAATCCAAAGTCACTTCTTTTGATGAAATCAGGGAGCTCGATGCCGATTTAATTATTATTTCTGTAAAACCTCAGGATTTTGCTTTCGTTGCTGAAAATCTTCCATTCAAAATTCCTGAAAATTCCATGATTCTTTCGATTATGGCAGGCGTTTCCATTAAAAATATACAGACTGCATTTCAACACAAATTGGTGGTAAGGGCAATGCCCAATGCACCCACTCTTCTGGGAATGGGAATTACGGGATATACCGCTGCAGAAGGGATTTCTTTTAATCAACTGATTCAGATTGAACGTTTGATGAATTCCACCGGGCGCTCCGTTTATCTGGAAAATGAAGATTTACTCAACGGTGTTACCGCGCTTTCCGGAAGCGGACCAGCGTATTTTTATTACATTGTCGATGCAATGATTAAAGCCGGAACCGAAATGGGAATCGATGAAAATCTTTCCAAACTTTTTGTAAAACAAACCATGTTGGGTGCTTATCATTTGATTAATAATTCGGAAAAATCTCTGGAAGAACTCATAAAAGATGTGGCTTCAAAAGGAGGAACGACCGAAGCTGCTTTAAAAGTTTTCAATGATGAGCATTTAAAAGAAACGTTGAAAAAAGGAATTATTGCCGCCGAAAAACGTTCTCAGGAACTCAACCAATAAATGATGAATTTTGAAACCTCATTAGACAAATCCATAGATTTTGCTCTGGATTGTGCCATAAAATTTTTAGATGAAGCTCGGGAATTTTATCCGTTTTGCTTTATGATTGATGCGGAAGGAAAAATTATTTCTGTCGTTCCGCAAACCGATAATGATTATCCCGAAAGCACTTATCTGATCGATACATTCAAAGATTTTGCAGGAGAGAAAATGCAGCAACCCGAATATATCGGATTTTGTGTAACCTACAATGTTTCCCTTAATCTGAATGAAGGAAAAACGGATGCTGTCGCTATTTTTCTGAAATTTAAAAACGATAATCTTCCGCTCAAAACCCGAATCTATTATTTCCCATATCTTTTGAATGGAGAAAAACCCCAAATCCTTTTCGATCTTGCTTTTTCAAGTGAGGCATAAAATAAACTTGACATTTCGCCATTTTGTTTGGAAATCGATTTTTTTCTAATCATTCCTAATGAATAATATTCAATTATTTCTTTGTTGTATTTTGCTAAGTGAAATGCCTTTACGAACTTAATAGCATCCAGATAAATAATAAAATCTTTTCGGATTCTTTGCGTTAAATTTAAGGTGTATTATAAAATCAATAGCCTAAAGTTCCTCAGATTTTATATTCCCCAACCATAACTTTGGAAAAAATTCTTTTAAAAACAAATTATTTATTTCAGGTATTTCCAGCAGAATCTGTCATTGAAAACGATAGACTAAATAATTAATGCTCAATTGTATGGTGAAGCCAAATGCGCTATATTTGTGCAAATTTTTTACCTATGGTATCTACAGAAATAAAACTCAACACTATACCTGAAGCCATTGAAGACTTGAAAAACGGAAAAGTAATCATTGTAGTCGATGATGAAAACCGTGAAAATGAAGGCGATTTTTTATCCGCAGCCGAACTGGTGACCACGGAAGTTATAAATTTTATGACGATTCACGGGCGTGGACTAATTTGCACGCCGCTTCCCGAAAAAAGATGTGATGAACTGGGACTTGACGTAATGGTTTCCAGAAGTACCGATCCTAAAGAAACAGCATTTACCGTTTCCGTAGATTTACTGGGACACGGCGTTTCAACAGGAATTTCCGCTGCAGATCGCGCCAGAACTATTCTTGCACTCATGGACGACAACACCAAACCTGCCGATTTGATGCGTCCAGGACATATTTTTCCACTTCGTGCCAAAACAGGTGGTGTACTGAAAAGAGCCGGACATACTGAAGCTGCAATAGATCTCACAAGGCTTGCCGGTTTGAAAGAAGGCGGCGTGATTTGCGAAATCATGAATGAAGACGGAACAATGGCAAGACTTCCTGAATTGGTGGAACTGGCGGAAAAACTTGATATTAAGGTTGTTTCCATCGAAGATCTTATTGATTATCAATTGAAAAAAGGAGACCTCATCAACAAAATTGAGGAACGAAGAGTAAAAACCCATTATGGCGAATTTGATTTTCATGCTTTTCAGGAAAAACATACCGATCAGATCCACTTTGCCATTACAAAAGGAAACTGGGAAATGAACGAGCCTATTCTGGTAAGAGTACAGAGCTCCAGTGCTTATTTCGATGTACTTTCCCGATTGACTAACGGTGAGAAACCTTTATTGAAAAAGGTAACCGATATGATTAACGAAGAAGGAAAAGGAGCACTGATTTTCATCAACAATGTATCGAACGCGGAACAAACCATGAGAAAATTACAGCAGTTTCTGGATTATCAGGATGGCAAAGAAATTCACCCAACACTTGCCGCCAACTTTATGGAATATGGAATTGGTACGCAAATTCTGAAAAAATTAGGTATTACAAAATTTCGTGTGATTACCCAAAATCCCGAACATAAACCTTTAGTATCAGGATATGGTGTAGAAGTAACTGAAATGGTTGCTTTGGACTAAATTTTATTAAAAAATAATCGGTTAGAACTTAAAATCGATGATAATTTTACTGCTCCCATTAATTATGGGAGTTTTTTTTGTTGTAAATTCCTGAAAAAACACAGCAAATGAAGTCTGCTATTTTCCAAGCAGCGTGAATTTTATTAGACTACCAAAGGATTTTTTAATTTATTAATTTTAGTTTTTTTGGTTGGGTAAAATTTTTCTTGCAAGAATTAATTTAAATTGTATATTGCATGCAATCTGATGAAAAAAATTTTAACAAACTGCATTGTTTTATAACAAGAGCAGTAAAAAACCAACATGATGATGAAAACTCTATCAATGATTCTATCTTTGGTATCAGTTTCTTTCTTTGCCCAAAGTGGCAATGTAGGGATTAATACCACAAGTCCTCAAACCAACTTACATGTAAAAGGAACACTCCGTTTGGAAAACAGTTCCAAATCCAATGGAGCAGTCCTGCGCGTATATGATGAAGGCTCTATGAAATGGAAAAGCCTTTTCGTTTCCCAGCCGATAAGAGGAGAAAAAACCATTTCAGCAGGTGTTCAAACTTCTACTACCGCAAAGTATACGGGAATGAGAATCACACTGCCCACCGGTCGTTGGATTGTAAAACTCAATCTTTTAATTCCGGATGTTTCCATGAGTGCCAATCAAGGCCTTTGGGTTGATTGCTACCTTTCCAATTCTGATACTGCCGGAACTTTATCTCCGGATTATGTTGCAAACTCTGCAACCCATTTTGGAGGGAGTATTAAATATCCCGCCTCTTTTGGAATGATTGTAGGAGGTGTAGTCATTAATAACACAACTTCAACACCTAAAACCTATTATCTTTGGGCTCAACACGAAGCATTTCCGAATACAGCGACTTCTTTATACTCCGGATCTTTAGCTGGTGATGCTTGGAATGAGGATAAAATCTATGCAATACCTTTCGAATAAAAACACAAATTATGAAAAAACTGACAATATTATCAATACTGATTTCTCCTTTCTTTTATGGGCAAAACGATAAAGTAGGTATCGGAACAGATGAGCCAACTGCGACTTTGCACGTGAAAACCAAAGATGATGTAGAATATATAATGCGTTTAGAAGACAGCCAGGATACCCGTTACGGTGATTATGTGGTGACCTCTTCGGATAACTTGGGAACATTCAAAAAAACACAGACCAACGCTTTCAAAACAACGTTTGTAGTTTCACTTCCCACTACAGGAACAAATATTACTACTGCTGCTCCCGGATGGCAGACCACAGGGTTAACTTTTGAAATCCCCAATGGAAGATGGACAATTGTAACCAATTTGCTGTTAAAATGCCAACAGGATGTATCGTCCAGAAACAACAATGCGGTATTGGTAAAGGCGACTTTAGCGGATGAGGGAACGCTTGTGCCGTCCGGCGATATCGAAGGAAATACACCGGGTTCAAAAACAGGAACGGGGATATATCAGGGAGTTCTGAACACTCCTTTGAATAAAAGCCTTCTTACAGGAAGCATCATTATTAATAATACAGGAACAAAAAAGAATTACACGCTGATTGCAAACAGAACCTATTTGGGTGATAGCGGACTTAACTGTACGATTTCCAATTTAGGAATCAGGAGTGAAACACAAAATATTATCTATGCAATTCCACTAAACCAATAATGATGAAAAATACCTTACTTTTAATAATAAATCTTTGTGCAACAATGAGTTTTGCACAAAATGTAGGAATTAATACCAATGATCCAAAAGAATTATTGCATGTAAATGGAACGATGCGTTTTGAGCCAGCAGTTTCCGGAACAAATCCCGCCGCAACCACCGGAAAAGTATTAACCTCGGATGCGGATGGAAATGCAACTTGGCAAAATGTAACATTGCCTATAAATGCTTCTGTTACAGCGAACTATGCAACTGCGACCACTACAATAAGCAATACAGGAAGTAACACCACACAGGCACAGTCTACAGGAACATCCATCACTCTTCCTGTCGGTACATGGTTGGTAACTTTTGTAATGGATGTAAATATTTACTATGGAAGTTCAGGAACAAATGCGCTTCCAAATGACCGATCAGTATGGGTAAGAAGCTCTTTGTACGATAGTGCCACATCCACAGGTTATGCCAATTCTTCTGCGGACATTCTGGATCGACCGCTGATCAGTAAAGAAATTGTAGGGCCGGCAACCAATACCACAATGATTGGTGAGTTTAAAGTAAAAAACTCTGGGCCAAATCCTAAAACCTATTATTATATGGTATCCACACAAAATAGCAATTTTAATAGTACGAATGTTTCGCGTTTGGTGAATTTTGCAATTGCACCGCAAACAAGTCCTGTAAACAGGCTTTATGCAACAAAATCCGCAGATTAAGCACCAAATAATTAAATACTAAAATGGACTGAAAATTTATTTTCAGTCCATTTTTATTTGATCGAAATTTTGCAAGCCATTGAGAAAATCCTTCGCACTCATTCTTTTTTTTCCTTCCAACTGAACTTCAGAGGGGAAATAAACACCATCATTGGTGAAAATTTTAAATCCGTTTTTCGAGATTTCCAGCGTTCCCGAAGATTGGGAATGGGGTCCAATTTTATAATCACCGGAAAATATTTTCAAACCTTTTAGTTCATCACCTATTTTCAATACAGTGAACGAACAGGGATAAGGCGACATTCCGCGGATAAAATCATAGATGGTTTTGGAATTCTGATTCCAGTTAATTTTTAAATCTTCTTTAAAAATTTTAAATGCGTTCTTCGGATGCTCCACAAAAGGTTGTGGCTGTTCGTGAACAGAATCTTCTGCAAGTCCGTCCAAAGTTTTTACCACAAGTTTAGCACCCAGTTCCATTAAACGGTCATGAAGCTGTCCGGCATTTTCTTCGGGAAAAATTTCCAGAAAATCCTGAAGCAGAATATTTCCTTCGTCAATCTTTTCATTAATAAAGAATGTGGTTGCTCCGGTTTTGGTTTCTCCATTAATAATAGCATAATTAATCGGTGCCGCACCACGATAATCCGGCAACAAGGAAGCATGAAGATTAAAAGTTCCCAACTTTGGAATTTCAAAAAGCACTTTCGGCATCATCCGGAATGCTACCACTACAAAAACATCAGCGTTGAGGTTTCGCATATCTTCCAGAAATTCCGGATTGCGGAGTTTTTCCGGTTGAAACACAGATAACTGATGCTGTACTGCATATTTTTTTACGGAAGATTCATGAAGTTTCTGTCCGCGCCCTGCCAGTTTATCCGGAGCGGTAACTACAGCAACCACTTGATGTTGCGAAAGGTTTACGGCATTCAAAGCAGCAGCAGCGAAATCGGGAGTTCCGAAAAAAACTATTTTTAAAGATTTCATAGGGCAAAAATACATTTTAATCCTTGTTTCAGCCAAAGAAATCATCCTTTGAATCATCAAATTATACTTGGAAAATCATTTATACTTTTTAAGTCAATATTCTTTTAAAGAAAAACTCTCAACTAAAAACTTTATTTTTACACCAGATTTTCCAATCTTATGAAATATCTTTTACTCACCCTGATTTCAGCATTGCTACTTTCGATTTCGTGGCCAACGTATGGCGTTCCTTTTTTTATTTTCATCGCACTGGTTCCTTTGCTGATGATGGAACATGAAATTTCCAAATTTTCCAAAATAAAAAGAAAAGGCGGGGTTATTTTCGGGCTTTCTTACCTTTGCTTTGTCATTTGGAATATTGTTACAACAGGTTGGCTTTATGGTTCGCTTAATCCGGACGGATCACATTCTTTACTCGCGGTTTTTTTTCCGGTTATTGTAAATTCCTTGCTGTACTCCATTGTTTTTCAGTGTTATCATTGGTTTAAAAATGCCATGGGAACCTATTGGGGTTTTGCTTTTTTCATTGCCATTTGGATGAGTTTTGAAAAATTTCATTTGAATTGGGAGTTAACCTGGCCTTGGTTGAATTTAGGAAATGTATTTTCAGAATATCCGAAAATAATTCAGTGGTACGATACGATTGGCGCAACCGGCGGAACGTTCTGGATTCTCTGCATCAATCTTCTTGCATTTTATAGTATAAGAATTTGGGAAGCAGGCAGGAAAAGAAAACCACTGTTCATCAATTTTGCATTGCTTGCGGTTCTCATCTTTGTTCCGATGTTGGTCTCCATTATCAAATACAATTCCTTTAACGAAAAACCAATCGGGCAGGTAAATGTTTTAATGTTGCAACCGGATTTGGATCCTTACACTGAAAAATATTCCAAAGACAGCCTCACCATTCTGAACGATTTACTGAAACTTGCGCAGGATCATTCCACGGGGAAAATTGATTTTTATATTGCTCCGGAAACAGCATTGCCGGGATATGGAAGTATTTCGGAAACCGGTTTGGAACAAAACACATTACTGAATTCCGTTAAAACATTTCTTGCGCAGCATCCTAAATCTGTTTTTGAGACCGGAATTTCATCACACCGTTTCTTTCCCGAAAGCGATAAACCGGACAATGCCTATCAAACCAGACAAGGTTCTTGGGTGGAAGCCTACAATACCGCCGCACAGATTATTCCCAACCAAAATGTGGAAGTCTATCATAAAGGGAAGCTTGTTCCGGGAGTCGAAATTTTCCCTTATATGAATTATCTGAAACCCATCTTAGGTGATGCCATGCTTAATCTTGGCGGAACGGTCGCTTCATTGGGAAGAGGTCCGGAGCGTTTGGTTTTCAGTAACCCATACAACAAAGGAAAAATGGCACCCATTATCTGTTATGAAAGTATCTATGGTGAATTTGTGACCGAATATGTGAAGAATGGAGCCAACTTTTTAGGAATTATGACCAATGATTCGTGGTGGGGCGTTTCCGAAGGACATCGGCAGTTGCTTTCGTATGCCCGGCTTCGCGCCATTGAAACCAGACGGGAAATTGCACGGGCTGCCAATAGCGGAATTTCTGCTCATATCAATGCGTTGGGAGAAATTGAAGAAGACACGATTTATGGAGATCAAACGGCATTGTTTGCAAAAATAAATTTGTATAATCATGAAACCTTTTACGTAAGATCCGGAGATTTTATCACCCGTTTTTCAATATTTGCCTTAGGATTCCTGATATTTTACTGTCTTTGGGATCTCATTCAGAAAAGGAGGCAAAAGAACTCGTCTTTACCAAAAGTGAAAAAATAATTTGGATAAAGTTTGCCCAGATAAAATATTCTAACTATTTTTGCACACTCAAAATGTACACAAAGTAAATAAGAACATCGAGATATGTCAAGAATTTGCCAAATAACAGGAAAGCGTGCAATGGTTGGTAACCACGTTTCTCACGCAAACAACAAAACGAAAAGACGTTTTGAAATCAACCTATTGGAGAAGAAGTTTTACCTTCCGGAGCAGGAAAAACACGTTACTTTAAAAGTTTCTGCGCACGGATTGAGAGTTATCAATAAAGTTGGTATCGAAGAAGCAATTGAAAGAGCAACAAGAAACGGATTTATTAAATAAGTAATCATGGCAAAAAAAGGGAACAGAGTTCAGGTAATCCTTGAATGCACTGAACATAAAGAAAGTGGACAAGCCGGAATGAGCAGATATATTACCACTAAAAATAAAAAGAACACTACCGACAGACTGGAATTGAAAAAATACAATCCGGTACTGAAAAAGTATACCGTTCACAAAGAAATCAAGTAATCACCTTATAAAGATCTTTAACAATGGCAAAGAAAGTAGTAGCAACGCTTCAGTCCGGACAGTCAAAAAAAATGACTAAAGTGGTGAAAATGGTTAAGTCTCCTAAAACAGGTGCTTATGTTTTCGAAGAAAAAGTAATGCATGCTGATGATGTAACTGATTTCCTAAAGAAATAATTTTACAACATCAATAGAAATAGAAACTATCCAAAATTTTTGGGTAGTTTTTTTGTTATCTTTGTTATTCAGAACAAAAATATAAAAGCCTACGGTTAATACATTATGGTTCCGTTCTTTAGAAAGAAATCGCAAGAAACAGAGGTTTATTATTAAAGTAGATTTTCATAAAATCATAAATCAAAATCAAAAATCGTAAATAATATAGATGAGTTGGTTTAAAAACATATTCGGCAAAGAAGAAAAGGAATCTTTGGATCAGGGGCTTGAAAAATCCAGAACAGGGTTCTTCGAAAAAATGACCAAAGCCGTTGTTGGGAAAAGCAAAGTAGATGATGAAGTTCTGGATAATCTGGAGGAAATCCTCATTGCTTCCGATGTAGGTGCGGCAACCACTATAAAAATTATCGAACGTATCGAAGAGCGCGTTGCCCGCGATAAATATGTAGGAACCGATGAACTGGACGGTATTCTGAAAGATGAAATCACAACTCTTTTACTAGAAAATCCACATGCTTCTACCGGAAATATTGACGAAACCAAAAAACCATACGTGATTATGGTCGTAGGTGTAAATGGTGTCGGGAAAACCACAACCATCGGAAAACTCGCTTATCAGTTTAAAAATCAAGGTAAAAAAGTGGTTTTGGGTGCAGCAGATACTTTTCGTGCTGCTGCCGTAGATCAACTCAACATCTGGAGTGAAAGAGTAGGAGTTCCCATTGTGAAACAAAATATGGGGAGCGATCCTGCATCAGTCGCATTCGATACTTTACAAAGTGCCCTCGCACAAAATGCCGATGTTGTTATTATCGACACTGCAGGAAGACTGCACAACAAAGTAAACCTGATGAATGAACTTTCAAAAATCAAAAGAGTGATGCAGAAACTGATTCCGGATGCACCACACGAGATTCTTTTGGTTTTGGACGGATCAACTGGTCAGAACGCTTTTGAACAGGCTAAACAGTTTACCGCCGCAACCGAAGTAAATGCTTTAGCGGTAACAAAGTTGGACGGAACCGCAAAAGGTGGAGTGGTTATCGGAATTTCGGACCAGTTTCAAATTCCGGTGAAATATATCGGTGTAGGCGAAAAAATGTATGATCTACAACTCTTCAACGGAAAGGAATTTGTAAATTCTTTTTTCACGAGAAACTGATTTTTTCTACAAAATCACCCTTTTGTTATATAATTTTAATAAATTTATTTCAAGTTTTCAAAAAGGCATACATTTGAATGTCTTTTAAAAAGCAAACCGATTACTAACTTTAAAATTATAAACTATGGGTATTTTAACTTGGATCATTTTTGGTCTTATTGCAGGCGCTTTAGCAAAATTTATTATGCCGGGCAACCAAAATATGGGTTGGCTTTGGACGATTATTTTAGGAATCGTGGGCGCTTATGTAGGTGCTTTTGTCGGTCAACTTTTAGGACTTGGAGATGTAACCGGATTTAACTTCGGAAGTATGCTTCTTGCCATTGGGGGAGCATTAATCGTTCTTTGGTTATACGGATTGGCGACAAAAAGATAAAGTCTCTTTTTTAGTAAAAAAAACAAAATCGGATTCAGTACAAACTGAATCCGATTTTTTCGTTTAATAGATATTGATTAGTAGCTCAACCGGTACGGAAGTTCCATCACCACAGAATTCTGGAATTTCGGATTGGTAAGCATTTCAAAAGTTTTGTATTTATCGTCCCCCAACTTGTTTTTTAGGATTTTTGCAGAAACATCTTGTTCATCCATATCTTCAAAAAGAATTTCAAACTGGGACTTTTTCTTCGGATAAGAACTTACGTTATAATCACTGAGTTTTGCCTGTTTTGCTGCATAATTTACCGCATCCTGCAAGGTTCCCAATTCATCTACCAATCCCAGTTGTTTTGCTCGGGTTCCGCTCCACACTCTTCCGCCGCCGATTTCATCAATCTGCTCAAAACTTTTCTTTCTGTTTTTGGTGATGTGATCTACAAATCTTTTGTATGTTCCTTCAACACTTCGTGTGATAATTCCAACAGAATTCGGATTGAGCCCTCTCAAAGTACTGTACATGGAAGAATTGGCGTTGGTTTCCACGGCATCTGCACGGATTCCATTTCGGTTTGCTAAATCTTTAAAATTGAAAATTACACCGAAAACCCCGATTGAACCCGTTAAAGTATTCGGTTCGGAATAAATTTTATCGCCTGCCATTGCAATATAGTATCCTCCGGAAGCTGCATAATCTCCAAAAGAAACGATAAGTGGTTTCTTTTTGCGAAGCTCCTGAAGTTCAAACAAAATTTGATCGGAAGCATTCGCACTTCCACCCGGAGAATTGATGCGGAAGACTACCGCTTTCACCTTATCATTATCTGCGAGTTCACGAATGTGTTTCACAAAATCTCTGGAATAAATATTGTCGTAGCCTTCACCGTCATTGATGGATCCCGAAGCATATAAAACGGCAACCTGATTGTCTTTGCTTTCGTTATCTGAACTGAAGGAATCAATGTATTTACTGAAAGAAATCTTATTTAGTTTACCCTTTTTGTCAATCTTAAGTTTACTTTTTAGAATATCATCATACTCTGATTTTTGAAGTAATTTATCGGTTAAATGATGCGCAAGGCTAAGCTCCGGGATGAAACCGTACAGACTGTCAACAGTGGTTTTCAGTTGAAGGGAATCCATTTTTCTTGAAACTGCAATTTTCTTTGAAG
Organism: Bergeyella sp.; assembly: GCA_031987605.1. Classification (GTDB taxonomy): domain Bacteria; phylum Bacteroidota; class Bacteroidia; order Flavobacteriales; family Weeksellaceae; genus JAFAGO01. Next base: position 595,719 of record DALZZF010000001.1, read on the forward strand.
TGACACTCCATATATCGTTCAGAAGTACCGAAAGCTGCTCTCTGTTTTCTTCCGAAATATCATTTCTTAAAAAAGGTTCTACGGCGGATTTGTATTTTCCGTGGCGGATAACATCAACCCCAATTCCGTATTTATCTGTAAAATCTTTATAAAAAGCAACTTCTGCGGCCATTCCTTTCAGTTCAATTCCGCCAGCAGGATGAAGGTAATACTGATCGGCTACAGAACCCAAGAAATAAGCTCCCTGTGAAACGCTGTTTCCATAAGCCAGAACAAACTTTCCGGATTTTTTGAAATCTTCAAGAGCCGTGCGAATATCGTCCAGTTGCGTTAATCCGGCATCAAGGTGATCGGTCTCGATACTGATGCCTTTTATATTATCATCTGTTTTTGCTTTCTGAATGGCCTGCACCATATCATACAGCATTAAATTTTTGTTTTTGGTATCAAAAGAAAACATTGTCCCTTGATCTTCGGAAGGGCTGTCGATAATATTGGTTCGGAAATCCAGCGTCAGAACTGAATTTTTCTTTACTTTTACACTTGAGTTGCTTCCCAGAGAACTCATCAACAAGATGACAACCGTCATTATAGAAAATAAAAACAGCAATAATATAATTGCCATCATATTTGCTAAAACCGCATTGAAAAAATTTTTCATTAAATTAAGTATTTTATAATATGTCGCAACAAACCGTTCTTTTGTTACTTGGATCAAATATCGGTGACCGGAAAAAAAATCTGATCGAGGCTGCAAACCTCATTCAGCAAAAGGTTGGTAGTATATTAAGGGAAAGTGAAATAATGGAAACAAAACCAGTAGAATTTTGTAGTTTCAATTATTTTCTTAATTTTGCACTACTGATAAATACCTGTTTTTCGCCGATACAACTCTTAAAAACAATAAAAGAGATTGAAAAAGAAATGGGCAGAACAACGGATTCGTCGGTAACCGGATACTATATGGATCGAATCATTGATATCGATATCGTAAAGTATTCTGGTGTTGTTTTTAGATGCAGTCGGCTTGAAATCCCGCATCAAAAACATTTATTGGAACGTGATTTTTCCAGAAAAATTATTGAACAAATAGAATCATAAAACATAAAGTATGAAATTAAGTTTATTACTAATGATGTCCTTGCCCATAGCTTTATATGCGCAGGATAGTACTTCTCTGAATTCTGCAGGGACTTACCCGAATACCTTTTCCTCAGGTTCGGCGAACGTGCAGAAATTTGACAATTCTTCACGGAGATTTAAGGATTGGGCTATTTCCATAGGTGGAGGTCCTGCTTTCATGTCTCATGCCGATTTAACTTCTTTTAATGATGGAAAAATAAATTGGGGATGGAACGCATATGTAAGTTTGGATAAACAAATTACGCATACTTTTGGATTAAGTTTGCAGTATTCCATGGGTAAAACTAATCAGAAAGGGCAGCTTCCCGGTATTAATGGGGAACTTGCAGGTGTTGCCAATGCCTGGACAAAATTTCAACAGGTTTCCATTTTGGGGGATGTAAATTTCTCTAACCTTTTGAGAAGAGTAGATAATCATTCTCCCTACAGATGGGCGTTACATGGGTATGCAGGTATTGGATTGATGAGTTACGAGACTTTACTAACTGATAATTACCTTTTGCTGAATCAGCCTCCTAGTCGCCCTGCTTTGGAATTAAAGCAAGATATGGATATTAGTTCCTTTTTCTACCAAGGTGGTTTAGGTCTTAAATACAAGGTATCTAGACTTATAGATGTTGAGCTTAGAGGAATGTATGTCATCAGTGGAGATGATGAATTTGATGGAGGAGGTACTTTGAGTCGACCTGTATTTCCTGCATCGTCTGGAATCCAGAATTTAGATCCTAGAGTTGCCTATAATACGATTAATGATACACGGTCAGATAACATGTTTACCGTTAATTTAGGATTATCTTTCAAACTTGGAAAGCATCTTTCTCATCTTGCATGGCATGATCCGTTACAGGAAGCATATTACAGAGCATCTGTTCTTGAAAATGACTCCAAAGATCTTGTGGTTTGTGAAAAAGGAGATAATGATAATGACGGAGTTTGTGATGATTGGGACAGACAACTGGATACTCCTGCAGGAGCAAGAGTTGATGGTGCTGGTGTAGCATTGGATTTGGATCTTGATGGAGTTATCGACCTTTATGATAAATGTGTAACTGTTCCTGGTCCCGTAGAAAATGATGGTTGTCCTACGACGCCTGCTCCAGCGGTAACCAATTCAATTGAAGAAATCAATAAACATTTTGAAGGAATTGAATTCGAACTGAACAGCGATAAAATAAGAACTCAATCCTATGGTAAATTGGATAATGCTGCTGAAATTATTAAAACTTTAGATCAAAATAGTAAATTTTTAGTAGTAGGTGCAACTGATACCAGAGGTTCTGAAGCTTACAACCTTTCTCTATCACAAAAGAGAGCAAATTCAGTTGTAAAATATCTTACTGATAAAGGAGTAAATTCAGGAATTTTAACAGCAGAAGGTCGTGGTAAAAAGGATTTGAAATATCCTGAATGCGATCCGGCAACAAAATGTCCTGAATGGAAAAACGAAGCCAACAGAAGAGTGTTTTTTGTAGCTCAGTAACTCTGTGATATCTTATTCATTAATAATTAAAAAAAATATACATAAATTATGAAACTAAATTTAGCAATCGCAGCATTAGCATTAGCATTACCTACTGCTATTTATGCACAGGATTCTGTAGTAGTATCATCTGAAGGGTATCCGAATACTTTTTCTTCAGGATCTGCTAATGTGTCTCCTTTCACTCAATCTTCAAAAAGGTTTAACGATTGGTCAATCTCTGTCGGTGGTGGTGTACCTTTGGTGCAATCTGCTGATTTAACTTCAATCAAGAATGGTAACGGTTCAGGTAAAAATCTTTTTGGCTATTCCGCTTATTTCAGTATTGATAAAGCTATTACTCATGCATTTGGTTTGAAACTTCAATATGACAGAGGTGAAACAAGACAAGGTTGGTACAATACAAAAGATCCAATTCCTGCTTCATCAGGAACCGGATATAACCAATATGCAGGAAGAACACAATATGATGCAATCTCAATCTTAGGAGATGTTAATTTCTCTAATCTTTTGAGAAGAGTAGATAATCATTCCCCTTTCAGATGGGCATTACATGGATATGCAGGTGTAGGTACTTTAGCATATAGAGCATATCAGAAAAGTCCGCTAGTTGGAGGACAAGCTTTGGTAACAGAAATAAAACCATTTAAATTTAATTCATTGTTCGGACAGGCAGGTGCCGGTGTAAAATATAAAGTTTCCAGAAGACTTGATATCGAAGGAAGACTTATGTATGTGGTAACTGGTGATGATGAATTTGATGGTGGTGGTAAGCAGTATAGTAATGTGAACCTTAGAGAAGAACAAGTTTCTGATAATTTCTTCAATGCAACCCTTGGTCTTACTCTAAAATTAGGAAAGCACCAATCTCACTTATTCTGGCATGATCCATTGCAGGAAATCTATTACAAACTTGATGTATTGGCAGATAAAAATCAGGATGTTGAAGTTTGTAAAAAAGGAGATGCTGATAATGACGGAGTTTGCGACGATTGGGATAGACAACTGGATACTCCTGCAGGAGCAAGAGTGGACGGTGCCGGTGTGGCTCTTGATGCTGACTTGGATGGTGTAATTGATCTTTATGACAAATGTGTAACTGTTCCTGGACCTGTTGAAAATGACGGATGTCCTCCTGCAGGAAGCAGCGGTGTCGTAAAAGATAACTCTATTGCATTGGAAGGAATTGAATTTGATTTGAATTCAGATAGAATTTTACCTTCAAATACTCCAATCTTGAACAATGCAGTAAGTTATATTAATTCTACTACTGGTTCTTATCAGGTGATCGGAGCAACCGATACCAGAGCTTCTGATGCTTACAACCAGAAACTTTCTGAAAGAAGAGCAAACAACGTTAAAAGCTATTTGGTTCAGAATGGAGTGGATAGCAGCAAACTTGAAGCAGTAGGTAGAGGTGAAAAAGACCTTAAATACCCAGAATGCGACCCGGCTACGAAATGTCCTGAATGGAAAAACAGAGCAAACAGAAGGGTTTACTTCGAAGCAAAATAATTTGAAATACAATTATTGAATAATAAAAGTCACGCAATTTGCGTGACTTTTTTGTTTGGTGCACATACAATCCTTAATTTTATCCCATGCAAAGTGAGAGCAATACCTATCAGAAACTAAAACACTCCCTCCTGAATTCCGTGTGGGGATTTGATGCTTTTCGTGGAGATCAGGAAATGGCAATTGATGCTTTGCTTTCTGGAAAGGATGTATTGGTGCTTTTCCCGACCGGTGGTGGGAAATCACTCTGTTTTCAGCTTCCGGCATTAATGGCAGAAGGAACCGCACTTGTTGTTTCCCCACTTTTGGCATTGATGAAAGATCAGGTAAACCAGTTACAACGTTTAGGAATTGATGCTGATCTCATTACCTCGGAATTGGACGAAAGCGATGCTGAAGTTATTTACGCAAGATGCCGTGAAGGAATTACTAAAATTCTTTATATTTCACCGGAAAGAATCTTAAATCCAAACTTCATTTCCAATATTGAAACCATTGATATTTCGTTTATTGCCATCGATGAAGCGCATTGTATTTCTGAATGGGGACAGGATTTCCGGCCAAGTTATCAGAATATTCAGACCTTCCGAAACGAGTTTAAAAAAGCGCCGTGTATTGCGCTTACTGCAACCGCAACTCCGAAAGTACTCGAAGAAATAAAAACAAAACTCGGTCTACAAAATCCTGCTGTTTTTCAGGAGAGTTTCAGGCGGGACAATATCCAGATTATTACCAGCGAAACAGCAGATAAATATGGTTTTATCAGTAATTATTTAAAATACAACAATACCTCCGGAATCATCTATGCGCGAACAAGAAAGGAAACTCAGGAACTGTCCGCTTTTCTGAATCGTAATGGATTAAATAATGTTGATTTCTATCACGCCGGGCTTACCGTAAAAGAAAAAAACGAAAAACAAAAAATCTGGCTGCAGAGCAACAATTCCGTGCTTATAGCCACAAATGCCTTCGGAATGGGAATTGACAAGGATAATGTGCAATTCGTTATCCATCTTTCGCCTCCTGCATCGTTGGAAAACTATTATCAGGAAATCGGAAGAGCAGGAAGAAATGGCATGGAATCACAGGCGATTCTGTTATGGAATCCTCAGGAAATGAAAAGTTTGGATGATATTCTGCAAAACCAGATTCCCGGAAAGAAAGACTTTCTGAAAGTGATCCAATATCTGTATTCCATTTTTCAGATTGGCGATCTGGACTTTTCAGAAAATATGCATCAGTTCAATATTAACAGAATAAAATCGCTCTCCAATGTTTCTATTCCCAAGATAAAAAATATCCTTCAATTTCTTCATAATCAGGGAATTATTTATTATAATCCCAATAAAAAACCTTCATCTTTAGCCCTTCGGTTTAATGTGGAAGATTTTGAATTGCTTCCGAAAAGTGATGCTTATTTTTTTGAACTTTTATTACGGAATTTGGATGGTTTTTCCAGCCATAAAGTGTATTTCAGTGAAATGAAACTGGCACAAAAAATAGGAACACAGCCCGCAATGTTGAAACAAAGACTCAACGATTTTCGGGAAAAAGAATATCTGGAATATCTCGATGGTGAGCAGGCAAGTATTCGCTTTATTCTACCAAGAAATGACCGTGCATTTGAGGGGAAATGGTGGGCTTCTTTTTTACAGATTCAAAAAAATAAATGGCAGAAATGGCAGGAAATGAAATTCTACACAGAAGAGCAAAGCCATTGCAAGATGAAAATGATCCTTACCTATTTTGGAGAAAAAAATGTAAAAAACTGTGGAAAATGTAGTGTGTGTACTGGCAAAAAAGATCACATTTTCAGTACCGGAATCGAAGAACAGCTCATCCGTCTTTTGCACCAGAAACCATCGACTCTGGAAGAAATTTTTGTAAAAATGAACAGCCATAAAAAAGAAAAAGTACGCGAAAATCTCATTCTCCTTCTCGATGCCGGTAAGATCAAAATGCTCGATTTCAGGACTTATACCGTTTAGTTTTCCTTTTTGCGGATTTGATAATGGTAATGATTCAGTAAAATTCGGATCTCATTGAACTGAAATTCTTCAGAAAGAATCTTTTTCCATTCGGATAATGATGATTCCTCGTAATGCGTTTCAAAAACTTTTTCAAATTCTTTAATTTTGGCTTTGGGAATTACCTTTTCAATATCCAGAATGCCCTGCTCTGCAAACTTTGCAAGATGCCCGTATATCGTTTCCGTTACCAAACCTCTTTCCTTTGCAATTTCCGAAATGGTTTTTCCGTCTTCAAACATTTGAAAACTCAGAATGTGGGAAGGTATTTTTTTTACTTCCAGAGAAACTTCTGTCTCTTTTACACTTTTGAAAAGTGATTTTTCAAGTAATTTTGTGCGTTTTAAATCATCGAGATAATCCTTCAGATCGTCCAATAGAATTCGGAAATCATCGTTGTACTGCCTTAATCCTTTAATTCCTTTAGTTTCAGCATACAACTGTTTCAGATTTTCAAAGATTTTTTCATTTACCTGCGTGAAAAAAAACTGTACTGCACCTTCCGCTTTTAATTCAATACTTTGCCAGTCTTCGCTTCCCTGAATAAATTTCTGGGTTTTCTGATTCAGTATTTTTTCAAATTTTTCATGCACGGAAATTAAATTTTCCACTGCAGGTTTAATGATGGTGTATAGTGATTTCGCCTTTTGCTTGTCTATATTTTTTGAAAGAATTGAAGCATTATTCCATTTTTCAATACTGTTTCTCAACCATGAGCATTCCGTATTTCGAATGACTTTTTGGACGGCATAATCGTATTTTTCGTTTTGCAGGATTTCTCCCATTCTTTCATTCGCATTCGTTTCATGCTGAAATTCATTCACGCGATCATCACTGAAAATAACATCCGGCGTGATTTTCGATTTCAAAACAATTCCTTCCAGAGTCCGGCAACGAGAAAGTGCTACATATACCTGCCCTGAAGCAAAGGATTTTCCGGCATCAATAATCAGGCGGTCAAACGTTAATCCCTGACTTTTATGGATGGTAACTGCCCAAGCCAAACGGATCGGAAACTGCTCAAAACTTCCCAGCACATCTTCCTTAATATTTTTATCGGAATCCAGCGTATAATTCTTGTTTTCCCATACTTCTTTTTTAAGTTTATAATCTTCGGTACGGCCTTCAATTCTTACCCAAATTTCCTCATCATCAAGGCGGACTACTTCCGCAAGTTTACCGTTGAAATATCTGCGTTCACCACTGGCATCATTTCGGATAAACATAATCTGTGCACCTTCTCTTAGCTCCAGAATTTCATCATTGGGATATTGATTTTCTTTAAAGTTTCCAACAATTTTTGAAGTATAGAAATACGATTTTCCTTTCTGCTGTTTCAGTTTTTTCTGATTGATTTCATCGGCCATTCGGTTATGGGAAGTCAGGTAAACATAGGGTTCATCCTGAGGTTCAAAATCAGGATCATACCTTTTGTTCAGCTCTTCAAAATCAATATTGAAGCGGTCGCCGTTGCGAATTGCATTTAAGATAGACAGAAAATGTTCGTCTTTCTGGCGAAAAACTTCAGTGAGTTCAACGGTAATTAATGGACTGTCTTTCAGTGCGAAACTATCAAAAAAGAAAGGAGACTGATAATATTTTTTCAATAAATATTCATCCCGTACAACCGGCGGAAGCTGATACAGATCGCCAATAAACAACATCTGTACACCACCGAATTTCTGCTGATTTCTCCGAACATGCCGCAATGAAAAATCCATCATATCCAGCACATCAGCTCTTAACATGGAAACTTCATCAATAATAATAATTTCAATTTCGCGTAGCAGTTTTAATTTTTCTTTCCGATAGCGAAAATGCTGCATCAGATCGGGAATATTGTTGGCTAAATTCTGGTCGATTCTTTCTAAAGTCGGGATAAAAGTGCGCAAAGGAAGCCCAAACATCGAATGAATGGTTGCACCGCCTGCATTAATGGCAGCAATACCGGTTGGCGCAACAACAATGTGTTTTTTTTGCGTTTTGCTTACAAATTCATTGAGGAAAGTTGTTTTCCCGGTTCCGGCTTTTCCGGTAAGAAACAAACTTCGGTTGGTAAATTCTACTAAATCAAAAAGGGTTTCCTTCATCATTCAAATTTAAGTAAAAACCTGCGGAATAATTTTTACGAATTAACTTTTTTAGTTAGGTTTACGAAAAAAATATGAAATCTGTTTTTGTTTTTTTTATTTTCATTCTGCTTTTCGCTTCTTGTGGCATCAAAAAAAGTGAGCGCGAAAATCTTCCGAAAGATATTGCTTTAAGGCAGAAGCCTGTTTCCGACAGCATAACTGTGGTGAAAAAAGAAGAATTTGATCCGGGAGCTGCCAAAAAAATGCAGGATCTAAGAGAAGAAATAGAATCTTTAATAGCATCCGAAACCTGTACCGATATTTCACAATGGCGCATTTCACCATTGGGAGCAAAACCTTGTGGCGGACCTACAAAATACATCGCCTATCCTAAAAGCAAAGAAAGCGAAATTTTATCGAAAATAAAGGATTATACCACATTGCAGACCGCATACAACAAGGCACATAATCTGACTTCGGACTGTATTATTGTTTTACCGCCATCAGGAATTAAGTGTGAAAACGGATATGCTGTTCTCGTTCAGTCTAAACCGGCTTCAAATTCGCCAAAAGCAGAGTGAAATTATTGGTACCAGGAAGAATACTTCACATAATTATTGGCAATTCTATCCACTTCACCTTCGAGAAGATCGGCGGAAATATCTTTTATTTTACGAGCCGGAACTCCGCCCCAGACTTCGCCTGATTTAATTTGTGTTCCCTGTGTCACCACAGAACCGGCACCGACAATGGAATTTTCTTCCACCACACAATTATCCATAACAATGGCTCCCATTCCGATCAAAACATTGTCTTTTATGGTGCAGCCATGTACAATTGCATTATGCCCGACAGAAACATTATTGCCGATAATCAGCGGAAATTTTTCATAAGTACAATGCAGCATGGCGTTATCCTGAACGTTTACTTTGTTTCCCAACCGGATGAAATTTACATCACCTCTAATCACCGCGTTGTACCATACGCTACAGTTTTCACCCATTTCCACATCTCCGATTACGGTTGCGCTTTCCGCGAGGAAAGTTCCTGCTCCGATGATTGGGGTTTTGCCCAAAAGTTCTCTTATTAATGTCATTTTTTTAGGAATTTGAATTAAAAAATATACGTTACAGAATTGTATCAAAATGATTGAAAAAGTCTAATGCAAGTGCACCGGATTTCATTGTCAATTCTCTATTTTTGTATATTCAAATTTAATGATAAAATGCGACAAATCCATATAGAACCAACAGCAAATCCCAGAGTTTACAAATTCGTGGCGGATTACACTTTAATTCCCGGATCTCTTGAACTGGACAGAAATTCGGATATTTCTGAGATTCCTATTGCTCAGGAACTCTTCAATTATCCTTTTGTGAAACAGATTTTCATTACCGCCAATTTTATTGCGGTAGCCAAAGAAGATATTGTGGCATGGCATGATGTGGCACAAAGCCTGAAAAATGTAATCGAAGATGAACTTCTGGCAAACCCGAGAATTTACCTCCAGAAAAGGAAAGAAGTTTTCCCTATTTATGCTGAAATGACTCCGAATCCAAACGTAATGAAATTTGTATCGTCAAAATTAATTCTGGATGGTTTTGTGGAAGTGAAATCCCGTAGCGAAGCCGACGAAGTTCCTTTGGCTAAAGCAATTTTTGATGAATTTGATTTTGCTGAGGAAGTTTTTATTTCGGATAATTTCGTGGCAGTCACCAAAAATAATCAACTGGAATGGCATGAAGTGATGACTCCGGTAAGAAGTTTAATTGCTGAATATTTGCAAAATGGAGGTGTGGTATCCAATATTGAACCTCAACAGCATGAAAATCCGGTAGAGAAAATTATCAATCGTGAATACACCAATGATGAACAGAAAATTTCGGATATCTTAACCGAATATGTAGCGCCTGCTGTGGAAAACGACGGAGGGAAAATTTCACTCATGGAATATGACGGGGAAAATAAAACCGCAAAAATGCTTTTACAGGGAGCTTGTTCCGGATGTCCGAGTTCTACGGCTACCCTAAAAAACGGCATCGAAAATATCCTGAAACAGTTTTTGCCGGATCTTGTAGAAAAAGTAGAAGCTGTTAACGGTTAATTCTTGATTTCAAATTTTCAGGGAATTGAAAAAAAACTTGTTTTTTTGATTTTTTTTGATTTTTCATTAGGATATAATAAAAAAAATAGGGGTTCATTCTGAAAAAATATACTTTTTTCAAATTTGAACCCCTATTTTTTATACAAATCTAATATTAATTTAATGTTAATTTTAAATTAACCCCTAAATTTTTATGGGGTTTGTTTGGAAGTTAAATATTTTTTGCTTTACATTTGTCCTATCAAAAATGAGGGGTGATTCATTAAAAAAAATCATAGTATCATGAACGCAAATGTTGAAATTTTAAAAAAGATGATTGAAAATCTTACTCCGGAACTTTTAGACAAGTTCACGCACGCAGTTGAGAATTTTGGGTTCACCGGTAAAGTTTCAATCCCGCAGTTCCAGATGGAAGAAGTAATGGAACGTCTGAATTTTCACAGACAGCATCCCAATACCCGACTTGATTTTCTTGAGAATATCAAGGACTTGGAAAAGAGTTTTGCATGGTGAAAATATTGCTCTCATCCATTGCAAAAAACGATATTAGGCTATTAATGCGTGTGTTTAACGCAGAGGAAAAAGGAAAGGGAATCCAATTTCTGGAAAAATTAAAAGAAAATATAGCCGAAATATCCAGTCATCCTGAAACGGCTGATATGGCATATCAGGAAATCAGTGTCATTAAAATGAATGATTTTCCGGCACATATTCATTACACCGTAAACAATCAGGAAGATTATCTGCTGATTACAGCAGTTTTTAAAGAGAATAAGGATTAATGTTCATAAAAAGGGGATTTGTTTGAAAAAGGGGATTAAATTTATTTAATTCTCTTTTTCTTTTTTATAGGCTTAGCGTACCGGAGTCCGGAATTCTCCATAACCAATTAATCCATCATAATTTCTCCCAAAAGGTCGGTAATACAGAAATGCCTGATACAGATTTTCCGTCTGCCAGAACGAACCGTTTATTTCTCCGGCATTCAAAGTGCCATCTGCGCTTCTGGTTGCAAGAATGTAATTGTAAAATCCCTGTTTGAGATAAATTTTTGCCACATATCTTTTACCCGATTCATCATAAACCATTTTATTTTCTTTGGAAGGAAGAAAATCATTGAAAGAGCCCAATACATAAATGTCCTTGTCCAAAGGTTCGGATTCCAGAGAAAAATAAACCCATGAATAATCCCCTTCTCTTGCAGCATCACGCTCGATTCCCAAATCATTTCTCCGGAAATAGAAAGCACCATTCACATCCGGCTGATACTGATAATTTAAAGGATAGGCCCAAACCGGATACAGATAAGTGTAATTGTATCCGTCTTTTACTTCCACTCCGGAAACCATATCAAAAGCCTGATCGATATTTTTATTGTCGAAGTAATAAAATTCATTATTACCCGGAAAAACAAGATTTAATTGCTGGAAAAGCAACTGGTTTCCCGCTGTTGCACTGGGTTTCTGATTAAAAATTCCGATTCCCCAGTTATTATTCTGAATCACATTTAGCGAAACTGAATTCACATTACTCATCAACGAAGAATTGGTAGCAGCAGCCTGAACTTCAACACGCTGATTGGCACCGGGATTTCTTGCATCGGAAAAACGGGTAACATTTACACCTATGGAAGCGGCGTCTTCAACCACGCAAAATCTCTTGGTAAAGAGCGGTCGTTCCGAAGAATCTTTATATACCACCAACTCAAAATTCCCTGAAATTTTCGGGCTCATTTTTTCATTGGGAAACTTCAATTCATAATGGGTATATTTCTGATATGTATTAAAAGAATACTGGAACTGATCGATCATTCCGTTCAAAGTTCCGTTGGCATATTCCGTAAAAAACAAACCATCATCATTCCAGTCCCGGTCATAATGCTTCAGCGTATACCGGTAAATATTGCTTGAATTGGTGAGATCATCAAATCTCAGGATCAAGGTTTGATTAAAACCAATCACCGGTGTTTCGTCATTGGTTGTAGGATTAAAAAGTTGTATACTTCGGATATCCTGCCCGAAAAAGGACAAAGAAATAAACAGGAAAAGGAATCGGATTGCTTTCATTTGTACGAAGATAACGAATTTTATTCCAAAGTATGATGTTTGATAAGAAACGGAACTGTAGTACATTTGTAAAAAATACGCGGTATGCTTCATTTAAAATCATTCACCTTCAATCCATTTTCAGAAAACACGTATATTCTTTACAATGATCAGGGAAGTGCTTTTATCATTGATCCGGGAAATATTCAGGATTCTGAAACCGCGGTTTTGCAGCATTTTATTTCAGAACACCAGCTCAAAGTAAAAAATATTTTGCTTACCCATGCCCATATTGACCATATATTGGGATTGCAATGGGCTTTTGACACCTATAAAGTTCCGGTATTGCTGCATGAAACAGAACAAGAAATTCTGGATCGAAATCCTTTTACCGCAAAGCAATATGGATTTTTCTTAAAACCTTTTGAAGGAAATCTTGAGTATGTAAAAGACGGCGATACGCTCTTTCTGGATGATGACGAACTGCATATTTATTTTGTTCCGGGACATTCACCCGGTCATATCGCTTTTCACAACAAAGATCAGAAATTTATCATTTCCGGAGATGTACTTTTTGAAGGAAGTATCGGGAGAACAGATTTGTACAAAGGAGATTTTGAACAATTACTGAACAGCATCCGCGAGAAATTATTTATTCTTGATGATGCTACCATTGTATATTCGGGACATGGAAATCCAACTACAATCCAGTTTGAAAAAGAATACAATCCGTTTTTAAAATAAAAAAAATCCCGAATTATACTCGGGATTTTTCAATAGTTAAGTATTTTATTTATGCTTTCCACTTGATATTACAACCCATACTCGGTTTTTGAAGTTCTTCCTGAGGTTCGCCTGCCAGAAGATTTTCGAAAGCAATGATTAAATCCTCACCGGTAATTTCTTTCTGATTTCCCGGTCGGGAATCATCCATTTGTCCGCGATAAATCAAATCCAGTTTATCATCAAAAAAGAAAAAATCCGGCGTACAGGCAGCATCATACGCTTTGGCAACAGCCTGACTTTCATCGTACAGATAAGGAAATCCAAATATTTTCTCTTTCTGGAATTCAATCATTTTTTCGGGAGAATCTGCAGGGTATTTTTCCACATCATTGGCATTAATCCCGATGAATTCTATGCCCAGATCTTTATAATCTTCATACAACTCTTTCAGTTTTTCAATCACGTGCAATACAAACGGACAATGGTTGCACATAAAAATCACCAGTGTTCCCTTCTCACCTTTGAGTTGCTCCAAAGACTGAACCTGATTGTCTTCCGCAGGATTCGGCAATTCGAAAAAAGGCGCTCTTGTTCCCAAAGGAAGCATATTGGAAGGAGTATTTGACATATACGTTTGGTTTAAAATTTAAGGTTTAAAGTAGATAACAAAGATAAGGATTCTTCAAAAGAATTCTGATAATTTACCCAACGGATATTTTCTTCATTTCGGTACCAGGTCAGTTGTCGTTTAGCAAATCTCCGGGAATTTTTCTGTATTTCAGAAACGGCAAAATCCAGTGTCCACTTTCCATCCAGAACATTAAATATTTCGGTATAGCCCACGGTTTTTAAAGCTACATGATTGCGGTAATCCGTAAGTTTTTTTACTTCATCGGTTAATCCGCTTTCCATCATTCCAAGAACCCGTTGATTGATTTTTTCATAAATAATTTCCCGAGGTGCTTCAATCCCGATTCTTACCACCCGAAAACCCCTTTTTTCTTTGGGCTTAGAAATAATTTCCGAATATTTTTTTCCGGTTTGCCAGATGATATCCAGTGCCCGAAAAAGTCTTCTCGGGTTTTCCTGATCTACCATTTCGAAATATTCCGGATCGGCTTCTTTTAATAGTTGCTGAAGAAATAAGATTCCTTTTTCTTCCCAGATTTTGTGCAGTTTGTCCTGATTTTCCGGATCAGCTTCCGGAAGGTTATGCAAACCTTCAATCACGGCTTTTTCGTACATCATACTTCCGCCAACCATGATTACAAAATCATGATTTTGAAAAAGCTCGTCCAGTTTTTTCAGGGCATCAATTTCAAACTGACCGATAGAGTAGGCCTCTTTTACCGAAAGGTTTCCCACAAAATGATGGGGAGCTTCCAAAAGTTCCTGTTGGGTAGGTGCTGCCGTTCCGATTTTCATTTCGCTGAAAAACTGCCGGGAATCACAGGAAATAATTTCGGTTTTGAAGTGTCGCGCCAAATCAATGGCAAGTTTTGTTTTCCCGATTCCGGTTGTGCCGACGATGGAGATTAAAGTTTTCACGCCCTAAATTTCCTTAATATTTTCAGAATAAAAAAATCGCCCCAACAATTGAGGCGATTCCTGTTACTAATCTAAAAAATTACTTTACAATTTCTGCTTCCATGATTTTGGGATTGCTCATTCCTCTTTGTGTTTCCCAAAGCAGGAATTTGTCAACCTCTTTCATCAGTTTCGGCAAAGCCAGCGAAAGAACCGCCAGATCATCCAAAACACCAATGACAGGTAACGCAATTTCCGGAAGTAAATCAATCGGTGAAATAATATAGGCAAATCCCAAAAGTGGCAAAATAATGTCCATGGAATTCACTTTATACACTCCTTTTCTCCAGAGTTTCACCATACGGAAAACATCCGGTATTTTTTTTACGAATCCTTTGTGCTTAATGGCTTCCTGAGCCAGATGAATTTTTGAGTATTTCATTTTTTAAAATGCTTTTATAGCGAATTCTAATTCGCAAAAAGCATACCAAAAAATAAGAGCTTGTTTTAAGAGTTTGTGATAATTTCTTCTTTCAGAATCATGGGGTTACGCGGTCGATGAACTGGTGCACGGTTTGCGAATTCCAGTCTTTGGATGAATCTTCTTTTAACAAAATCTGCCCGTCTTTGCTGAGTAAAAATGTGGTCGGAAAAACTTTTGGAAGTATTTTCTCGGAAATTGGGCTTTGGGCGATATAAACCGGCGCGGTATAATTATTTTTTTTCAGGAATTCTTTTACTTCTTCTTCTTTATCCTGCATGGCAATCAGCACAAAATTCACTTTATCTTTCTTCCCTTCATACAGTTTCTGGATGGTGGGCCATTCTTCCCGACACGGCGGACACCATGTTCCCCAAAAATTCAGGAAAATTAATTTGTCATTTTTCAGGGTTTTAAGATTGGTGTCGGGAACATTTATTCCCTTTAAATCAATGTCGAAATCCGCTTCAGGAACGGTAATCGCGCTTTTTATTTCTGCGACGGGGAAGAACAGATCTCTGATTTTTAGTTTCAAACCGGGAACAAATGCAATCGCTGCCAAAATTGCCAGCAAAAGAATATATAGGATGTTTTTGCGCAAAAAATTCATTTTTATAGGATTTTTAAAAGTTCATCAATAATATCTTGACCTTTGTTCTTGGTATAATACACTTGCAAATCGTTGTGAAAATCATCAGAAGTATAATTTCCCGGATCGGTTTTATGTTTTTTCAAAAGTTCCATTCCGTATTTCGGGCGCGGTCCCCAATGCGAAATAACTTCATATTTTTCATTTAAAATCAAGACAATCGGAATGGATTTTCCGCCATGGGTTAAATAATCGTCAATTAAATTACTTTGATCCCGATACGTGATTTTTATTTCATTTTTTCCTTCAAATAAACGGTAAATCACAGGAATAATCATGGCAGCATCTCCGCACCAACCTTCGGAAATAATCAGGATTTTTCCTTTAAAATTTTTTTCTTCCAGAATCTGCTGTTGCTGTACTAAAGGGGTAAAGGTTTTCAGGACGCGCTTCATTCTGGTAAGCCCTAACTGATAATAATTAAGATAGATTTGATCTTGCGGATCTGTGCTTTTTTCCAAATCCTTAATTTTCTGTTCGGTATCTTCCAGATATTGTGGAAATCCAACGGCATTTTGCCAATATTTTTTCATTGTTCTTTTTTATACAAATGTCCGGAAATCAATAATTGTCGTGTGTTACAAAGATTACATAATATAACCTGAGTTCAGGATAAGGGAACACGATATTGCATTGATTTTTAATTAATTAATAATTTTTTATCGCAATGAAAGACAAAGACTTTTTTCATTTCTAAAATGTTTTTAAGAAATACAAAAGCCACTTCGTTTATAAAAGAAATACAAAACTTGTATTATTTCAATAAGTTTTACGGCTTTGTATGCCTTAAAATATTAATAATCAAATTATTATTTTTTTTTGTTTGACTTTGCGTTTCAAAAAGCTTATCCCGAATTGGGGTTTATATAAATTTTAAACGAATATCCACTTTTAATCATAAAAAGCAAAGTTCTCAAAGATTTTTGTTTTTCTGTATGCTTTTAGGCTCACATAGGCGTTTTACTTAGCAAAGGAAAACAAGTCTGATTTCACTTATTATGAATTCCGGATAATCAAAAAAAATTAAAATTTTCTCAGTTTATGAATCAAAAATAAATCTGCCAGAACAAAAGCAGCCAGATTTTCCACAATCGGAACGGCTCTTGGCAAAACGCAAGGATCGTGTCTGCCTTTTCCTTCAACAACAACAGGATTCCCGTATTTGTCGATGCTTTCCTGAGGTCTTAAAATGGTGGCAATCGGTTTAAAAGCAATTCTGAAATAAATATCCATTCCGTTTGAAATTCCACCCTGAATTCCACCGGAAAGATTGCTTTTGGTGGTAAAATCTTCATTGAAAATATCATTGTGTTCCTTTCCGGTCATTCTTGCGCCGCAGAAACCGCTTCCGTATTCAAATCCTTTGGCAGCATTGATGTTCATCATGGCTTTTGCCAGTTCTGCCTGAAGTTTTCCAAATACCGGTTCACCAATTCCGATCGGGAGGTTTTTAATAACAGCGGTAATGGTTCCTCCAATCGTATTGCCTTCTTTTTTAATTTCCTTGATTCTTTCAATCATTCTGGCAGCCGTTTCTTCATCCGGACAACGGACTTCATTGCTTTCCGTTTTTGAAAAATCAAGATCCTGATATGGTTTTTCACAAAAAATATCACCTACCGATGAAACATATGCGTTGATTTCTACATTTTCCGGGAGAATCTGTTTTGCCAAAGCACCTGCCGCAACCCAATTTATGGTTTCGCGTGCCGAGGATTTTCCGCCACCACGATAATCGCGTACTCCAAACTTCTGGTCATACGTAAAATCCGCATGAGAAGGGCGATACTGGTCTTTGATATGTTCGTAATCTTTGGATTTCTGGTTTTCATTTTCGATGATAAAGCCGATGGGCGTTCCGGTAGACTGACCATCAAAAATTCCCGAAAGAAAACGCACGGTGTCGCTTTCTTTACGTTGGGTAACAATGGCGGATTGCCCGGGTTTCCGACGATCCAACTGATGCTGAACTTCTTCCAGATTCAGTGTGATTCCTGCAGGAAAATTGGACAGAATACCACCGTAAGCCAAACCATGACTTTCACCAAATGTGGAGAGGGTAAGAAAATTTCCAAGTGTAAACATAGTGCAAAGATAAGGAAAGTTATGGCGGATTTTAAAGCATTTTTAAGGTTGAGCGATTCGTTTTTTGTAATCCGCTTTTGATTTTTCAATGATGTGAAAGAGTTTGTTTTTTTCTGATTGATTTAGTTTTCGCCAGTAAAATCCGTATTTCAGATTGTTTTCATCAAAGGCTTGCGGAAAAATTCCGGCTTGCAGGTCTTCCATTAAAAATTCCGGAGAAATGGCAGGAATCGGAATGTCAAAACTGAAAGGATATCCTTTTACCACCTGAAACTTCAAATTTCCGATTTTATAAGTATCGTATTCATTGAGGACAAAATATGCAGGTTCCCAGATTTGTTTTTTCTGAAAACCGAGCATGAACTGTCCCAGTTTAAAACTCGGTACAAATTTTTTCACCATTCCGGGAAAGGAGAGAAATCCAATGAAAAATAAACTCAAAGCAAAGAACGATGACATCATCATTTTTTTTGAAATTTTCTGATAGGCAAGCACAAAAAATACAACAAAGAAAACATCCAGAAAAAATCGGTACTGTGCTGAAAATATCAACACCAAAATGCTTTTCACCAAAATACTGATGCAAAGAATGGAAGTAATTTTATTTTTTTTCCAAAATGAAAAACAGAGCAGAGCAAGTAGAGATAAAACAAAAACCAGATGTATTTTTGCTTTTATGCCCTTCAGAAAAAACCAGTTTTTGAGGTATTCCAAAGTAGAAAAATTTTGAATTTCCTTATAGGAATACTGCATGTCAAACGTTTTCTCAATCGCCGTTTGCGATGAAAGCTGCAGCAAAACCGAATTGGGTTTCCAAGGAACATCAACATCACCAATCTGAACCGGAAAAACCGGAAATCCAAAACACCAGATATTTTTAAAAATGAAAACGGTAAACACCAATATTCCCATTCCTAAAAATTTAAGTCCTGACCGATGTACAAAAACTGCGTACGAAAAGGTAAACAGCGGAAGCCAGATCATCGTTGGTTTTATGGTGAAAACAAATGCAGAAAGCATAAACAACACAGCATAACGTTGATTGCCGGAAAAAACTTCATCCAAAATCATCAGTGCAATACCAATAACCGGTAAATCCGGACTTGGAGATTGCGCAAATAATAACAGAACCGGAATTATCGCAAGATGCAACCACGATTTTTTTTCACAAGCATAAATGAAATAAACAACCAGAAATACCGTGTTAAGCCGAAGAAAAGGATCTGCAAAATGCGAAAATCCAGCCTGTAAAATATGCCAGATCGACATTTGCCCCAAAAGCAAATCCAGATTGGAAATCCCTTTTACCAGGCCAAACTCCGAAATCCATTTTATGGTGGGTACATAATACCCGAAATAATCGAGAATAAAAGGATAGAACGTTCCGGCAAACAGTATCACGACAAGTCCTGAGAGAAAAATTAATCTGTTTTTAGAAACAAAATCATACCCGTTTTCAAACAATTTAAAATAGAAAAAAGAAAAAAGCCCTGCGATTATCGTTCCTGTTTCTACCCAAAAACCGATGCCGGTAAAGAAAGACATCAGCATCCAAACCATCGACATGAGAAACATTCCCGAAATTAAAAGCCCCGAAATGCCGTTCCAGAATCGCCCGAAAACCAGTTCCGATAATTTCCCGATTCCCATAAAAACAGGCAAAAGAAAGATGATGGTGAAAAAAAGATAAAGCATAAAAAAAGATTGCCTAAAATTAAGCAATCTTTATCATTTATTGTTAGGGTGTGTCTTATTGCACTCTTCCGTCTTTTTTATCTTTCGAACGGCCAATGGTATATCCTGTTGCACCGCCTACAATTCCACCAATAACGGCTCCTGCTCCACGATTTTTCTTACTGATAATCGCACCTGCAGCTGCACCTCCTGCAGTACCGATTATGGTTCCTTTTGCCGCTTTACTCATTCCTTTTTTTTCGTTTGAATTTTGTGTTCCGGAATTACTGTTTCCGGCTGAGGAATTGTTTGCATACGTGCCGTTATTGCTGCTTTGTTTTGGAGCCTGGTTCACATATACGGTCTTGGTTTCCCGCACAACTTGCGGTTGTGCAGCGGCTTTTATATTCGCGTTTTCTTTTGCCTGAACAATGCTGTCGGATTTTTTTTGTGCTTCGTACGCTATTTTCTCCTTTTCTATGGCCAGTTTCTGTTTTTCAATTTCCAACTGTCGCATCTGATATTCAATCTTTTGCTGATCGAGCGTTTTCTCTGCAACCTGATCGTCTTTTTTACAGGCAGTGAAAAGCAATGTGGACATTAACGCTGTAATTACTATATTTTTCATAATCCATTTGTTTAATTAAATTCCAAATCCATTTGGATATTTATAATTAATTGATGCAAAAAGTTCAAGAATAAAGCCAAGGCAATGTTAAGAAAGTGTTAAAAATAAATTTAGCATCCGATGGTAATGAACCAAACACTTGAAATATTATTTGTAAATTCGGGACAAATTTTTTTTATGATCAGAAAACAGATTTTTATTGCGGCGGCTTTCCTCGCTTTTGGTTTTGGATGGGCACAGCAATATGGAGGAATGTGGATTCCTACCGAAGTAAATGAAAAGGAAATGAAAGAAATGGGAATGAAAATTTCCGCAAAAGATATTTTCAATACCGAAAAACCAAGCATAAAAGATGCGGTTGTACAATTTGATGGTGGCTGCACCGCAGAAATTATTTCACCAAAAGGATTACTGCTGACCAATCACCATTGCGGTTACGACAATATTCAAAGTCATTCCACTGTTGAAAATAATTTACTGGCAGACGGTTTCTGGGCGAAAAATATGGGTGAAGAACTCCCAAATCCCGGTGTAACGGTAGATTTTATTGTCGATATAAAAGATATTTCTGATAAAATTTTACCCGGAACTGAAAATCTTACCGGTGCTGAACTGGAAGCCAAAGTAAAAGCCAATACGGATACATACAGAAATTCTCAAAAAATTGAAGAGTTCCAGAAAATCGTAGTAAAACCCATGTATTATGGCAATAAATATTATGCCTACGTTATTGAAACCTATAAAGACATTCGCTTGGTTGGAGCACCGCCAAGTTCAATCGGAAAATTCGGTTCTGATACGGATAATTGGGTTTTTCCGCGTCATACAGGAGATTTTTCAATGTTCAGGATTTATGCGGATAAAAACAATAAACCTGCGGAATATTCCAAAGACAATGTTCCTTACGTTCCGAAACATTTTCTTCCGGTTTCCATAAAAGATAAAAATGAAGGTGATTTCACATTTGTATTCGGTTTTCCGGGAAGAACTCAGGAATATTTACCCGCGATTGCCGTAGAAAAAATTGTGAATGAAACCGATCCTGCCATGATTTCCGTGCGGGATGTGGCTTTGAAAACTTTGGACGAAAAAATGCGCGTGGATCCTGCCACAAAAATAAAATATGCATCCAAGTTTGCTTCTGTTGCCAACTACTGGAAAAAATGGATGGGCGAAGTGGAAGGTTTGAAAAAATCCAATGCTGTAGCCAAAAAGAAACAATACGAGCAAACATTAATTTCTAAAAATCCGGCCATAAAATCCACTTTGGACGGTTTGAATTCCCTCTACAATGCACAGGCTCCGTTTGCCCTGAACCGGGCGTATTATTCAGAAGTTACCCGAAATGCGGAAACCCTTCGTCTGGCGAATTATTTCATCAATATTATCAGCCTGAAAGAAGCTGGAAAATTTGATGCTGCTGCACAACAGCGTTCTGTGGATTATCTTTCCGGATTTTATAAAGATTATGATGGTGCTTTGGATGCAAAAGTAGCCGCAAAAGTAGTGGCACTTTATCAACTGAAAAATAATCCTTCTTTATTGCCTCCGGGTTTCAATCAATTTTCAGATGCCAAAAAAAATGAAGAAATTTTTGAAGACTGGTCGAAAAATTCCGTTATCAGCGGAAGAGGAAAATTGAATGGCAAAACAACGTATACCGATTTAAACGGAATTCTGAACGATCCGAATTTTGTAACAGAAATTAAAAAAGATCCGTTTTATAAGCTCGCTGCCGATCTTAAAAATGCCTATACCACAAATACCGATGGAAAATTCTCGGAATATCAGCAGCAGATTGATGCGCTTCAGAAAAAATACATGGCACAAATGCTGGAAACCGATAAAGACCGCAAGTTTTTCCCCGATGCCAATTCAACATTGCGGGTAACTTACGGAAAAGTTGCCGGTTCCAACCCAAAGGATGCGCTGTATTACGGTTATCAAACGCATCTTTCCGGAGTGATAGAAAAATATATTCCGGGCGATTATGAATTTGATGTTCCGCAGAAACTCATCCAGTTATACAACACCAAAGATTACGGAATTTATAAAAATAAAACTGGTGATGTACCGGTGAATTTCACGGCGACCAATCATACTACAGGCGGAAATTCCGGAAGTCCGGCTTTGGATGCCCACGGAAATTTAGTCGGTCTGAATTTCGACAGACAATGGGAGGGAACCATGAGCGACATTAATTATGATCCCAAATTATGCCGGAATATTATGGTAGATACGAAGTACATTCTGTTCATCGTGGACAAATATGCTAATGCAAAATGGCTTTTGGATGAAATGAAAATTGTAAAATAAATTTCTGAAATTTAAATATCCTATTACCCATCTATTTTTGCCAGAGTTTTCAAAACTTTGGCAAAATTGTTTTTATAAGATGTAATTTTGTAGCGATGCAAAATAAAACCGTTTTTATCAGGGAATCTCCTTTCAAAATTTTCAAAAGATTTTTATTTTTATGGTTGATGGCAAGTCCGCTGCTTATCATGGTTTTTGGTGAAGTTCAGGATAATCCTTTGGCTGAAAAAGATAATGGAAAAATGCAACAGGTTTTCCTTTGGATTTACCTTCTGTACAGTTTTGTTTTGTTGGTGGTTTTTATGTTAAGGCTTTTGCAGTCTTTAAAAAAAAGCGTAATACGTTTGGATGAAAACGGAATTACCTTTTACGAAAAAGATTTCTTCGCATGGAAAGATATTTATGATTTCCGTATCGGAAAGAAATTTCTGTCTTACGACGTACTTACTTCTGGTGGAAATACGTCCGGGAAAAGGGAAGTGGAAGAACAAAAAATTCTGGTGATTAACGGAAAAGCTTTCCGCATTAAGGAACAATTCCTGAAATTCAATCTTTCGGAAATCGCTGAAATCATTCATGTTTACAAGCAACGATTGTCAGGTAACAAAATATAGAATTAGAGGAAAGGATTTTCCAGAATTACAGCATACCCTTGTCCTACACCAATGCACATGGTTGCCAGCGCATATTTTTCTCCGGTTTTCTGAAGTTCCAAAGCAGCAGAATACACAATTCTCGTTCCACTCATTCCCAAAGGATGCCCAAGCGCAATGGCTCCGCCGTTAGGATTTATACGCGGATCTTCGGAAGAAATTTCCAGTGCTTTCAGGCAGGCAATACTTTGTGCAGCAAAGGCTTCGTTCAGTTCGATAACTCCGATGTCATCCAAATCTAATCCAGCTCTTTTTAAAGCCAGTTTTGTAGCGTCAACAGGACCGATACCCATAATCCGTGGTTCTACACCGACCGCAGATGAGGCAATGATTTTAGCCAAAGGTTTTAATCCAAATTTATTTACAGCATATTCCGAGCCCACCAAAACGGCAGCGGCACCATCATTCAGTCCGGAGGAATTTCCGGCGGTTACACTTCCGTTTTCCTTCACAAATGCAGGTTTCAGCTTGGAAAGAATTTCCAAAGTTGAGTTGGGTTTTAGAAATTCATCTTGATTGAAAATTTTCGGTTCTGCATTTTTTTGCGGAATCAAAATATCCGAAATTTCTTCTGAAAATCTTCCGCTTTCCTGTGCTTTTTTAGCTTTCATTTGCGAACGGAATGCAAATTCATCTTGTTCTTCTCGGGAAATCTTAAACTGCAAAGCGAGGTTTTCCGCAGTTTTTCCCATGGCTTCCGTTCCGTACGTTTTTTCCATTTCAGGGTTGATGAACCGCCACCCGAAACTGCTGTCGTAGATTTTTTGCCCGGTATCAAAGGCTTTTTCTGATTTTGAAAATACATACGGACCTCGCGACATTCCTTCAACACCACCGGAAATAAACAGATTTCCTTCTCCTGATTTTATGGCACGACAAGCATGAACAATTGCACTCATTCCCGAAGCACAAAGGCGGTTCACCGTTTCTCCGGGAACAGAATAGGGAAGTCCGGCCAAAAGAAGCGCCATTCTTGCAATATTGCGGTTGTCTTCTCCTGCCTGATTGGCGCAACCTATAATCACGTCATCAATTTCCTGTAACGGAATTTCAGGATGTTTCTGGATTAGATTTTTCAGGATGGAAGCCATTACATCATCCGTTCGTACTGCGGCTAAAGTACCACCGAAATTTCCAATGGCAGAACGTGTTCCGTCGATTATATAAGCATTGTTCATTTGCTGATGAATTCTAAAAGTGGTGCTATAAATCTATCAAAAACTTCCACATGCGGCAAATGTCCCACTCCTTCCAGTTCTACCAATTTTGAATTGGGGATTTTTTTGTGGGTTTCTTTGCCTAAAATCTGATACTGTCCCATTAAAGGCTGAAGTTCTTTTGGCGCAAATGCTTTTCCGATGGCGGTTCTGTCTCTTGTTCCGATAATGAGCAAAGTCGGGACTTTTAACTTTTCAAATTCATAAACCACAGGTTGGGTGTACACCATGTCGGATGTTAAGGCGGCATTCCATGCGGTAATCGGGAAATCATTGGAAATGGTCCAGCCTGCAATATAATTCAGAAGTTCATCGTATTCCGGTTTCCATTTATTGTCGAAATAAAATTCGTTCATGTATTTTTTATAGGCATCAAAATTTTTGGAAAGCTCATCTTTATATTGTTTGTCAATATCCTGATAAGTTCCGAAAAGCCGGTAATCTTCCAGTCCGATTGGGTTTTCGAGGATGAGTTTTTCTACTTTTTCCGGATACATCAGTGCCATTCTTGTAGCCAGCATTCCGCCCATGGAATGTCCCAGAATCTGGAATTTTTCAATTTTTAAACTGTCGAGAATGGATTTTGTGTTTTCGGACAGTTGATGAAATGAAAACTGATATCGTTTCGGTTTTGAAGATTTTCCAAATCCGATCTGATCCGTAATAATGACCCGGAACCCATTTTTCGTAAGCACTTCTGCCGTTTTTTCCCAATAAGAACCGTTGAAATTTTTACCGTGAAGCAAAAGGATGGTTTTGCCGTTTGGTTTTTCGGGATGAATATCCATAAACGCCATTTTCAGTTGTTGATCCTGGCTGTTAATCGTTTTGAAATGAATGGGAAAAGGATATTTTGCCTGCGTAAGTTCAGCATCATAAGCGATTAATTTTTGTTGTGAAAAAACCAATGTGGAAATCAACGTAAATGCGACAACAGTAAGTTTGTACAGTTTCATTCTTCTTTTTTTAGTAGAGGCAATCAAAGATAAGAATAAAAAAAGAGTGAAGCAGAGGTTGGATTTACGGGTATTTTTCCCACCATTTTTCGGTATGATAATTTTCGTCGTCCAAAGGAAATTTTTCCCCAATTTTCGGAGTTTGAATGATGTAGTTCCCGGTTTTTATTTTGTCCAGATCTTTCAACGGATCATCCCATTCATGCGTGGCGAGTTTAAATTTTGAATTGTGCACGGGAATCAGAACTTTGGCATTCAGGTCGATCATGGCTTTATCGTGCTCTTCAGGAAGCATGTGGATGTAGCGCCAATCTTTGTTGTATTGCCCGTTTTCCAAAATGGCCACATCAATATCCGGAAAATCTTTCCCAATTTTTTTGAAGTGTTCATCATATCCGGAATCGCCACCGATATAGATCGTTTTGTTTGGGGTTTGCAGGATAAAACTTGCCCAAATTGCCTGATCGCGTTTCAGCCCTCTTCCGGAAAAATGCCGTGCAGGTTCAGCGGTAATGATGAAACTGTTGCCAAAATTTTTCGCTTCATACCAATCTAGTTCGGTAATGATTTTCGGATTGTATTTCCAGTATTCCAAATGTTCGCCTGTTCCGAGACCGGTAACCACATGTTTTACTTTTGGCAGTAATCTCGTTACGGTTTCATAATCAAGATGATCCCAATGATCGTGCGTAATGATGAGAAAATCGAGTTCAGGAATATCATCTGCGGTATAAAGGTCGCTTCCTTTAAACGCTTTTGTGGTATAACTAATCGGCGATGCTGCACCGCTGAAAACGGGATCAACCAGAATTTTTTTTCCATCAATTTGGAGATAATAGGAAGAATGTCCCATCCAGATGTACACATTTTCGTTTTGCGGAATGGATTTTAAATCTGTTTTTTCAAAATGAAAGGCATGGGAAGGTTCTGTGCGCTGGGTTTTCCCAAACAGAAAACGGTACATTACTTTGAAATAATTGGTGTCTTCGGCAAGATTTGGTGTTTCAGAAAGGTTTTTGAAACTTCCGTCCCGAAAGTTTGGCGACTGTTGTATGCGTTCCATCCTTTTTCCTGAAGGCTGTTTCCCGAATTTCGGCTGTTGAAGAAAGAGGTAAACTGCAACAATTAATAGTGTTGCAGGAATTAAAATTATAAAGATCATTCTTTTAAAAAATTTCAAAATCTAAAGATTATGGTGGTAAAGATAAGGTTTGTGAAAAATGTTTCATTCCGCTCACTTTTACCATGACGAACGGAATCTTGATTTACTTTAAAAAAACTTCCGAATCTTTCTTAAAGTAAGAATCAAAGAGTATCGGCAGAATAAATGATAAAAGTTAGTTCACATCAATTTTTTCTCCAACAGATTTTTGCTATCTTTAATACAAACTCCCCAAATTATGCATGATAATATTATAGTGAAAGAAAAAGTGTCTGCTCCGGTAGACAAGGTTTGGGAAGCGATTACAGACCGCTCCAAAATGAAAGAATGGTATTTTGATATTCCTGATTTTGAACTGGAAGAAAACCGTGAATTCAGTTTTTACGGTTCTGAAAACAACGACAGGCATCATCATCATGCTGAAATTCTTGAAGTTGTACCCAAACAGAAATTGAAAATGTCCTGGAGCTATCCGGAAATTACCAAAGAAAAAACCATTGTAAAATGGGAACTGCAACCCGTGGAAAACGGAACAGAAATTACCTTAACCCATAAAGGTTTGGAAAATTTAGAACATCTTGGCAAAGACTTTTCCAGAAACACAATTACGGAAACCTGGAATGATATTGTAGGGAAATCCCTGAAGAATTATGTAGAAAATTAAATCCTATTTTATTATTCTGAAAACCGCCTGTTTTTTTCGGGCGGTTTTCTTTTTATCAATAAGGAATGATATTTGCTGAAATCTTAACAGAATTTTATCAGGTTCTTCATTGAGTCTGAACTCCAAAAAGTGTATTTTTGCGTAAATTTTTGAAAATCAAATGAAAAAAAGTTTTCTTATTTCCCTTTTTGCAGCAGTATTGCTTGTTTCGTGTAATAAAGACAAAGAGATTCTCGACTCGCTGAACAATTATAATATCTCCATGGAAAGTCAGGGGTATCATTTTGGCGATCAGCTGAATATTCCGAAAGAAGTAACTAACAATGCCGAAAGCATCAGCATCAGTTTCGGAGACAAAGAAACCAGCAAACTTACCGTAGATCCTGCTTATTTTACTCTGGGCGATAATGCGGTAACCTTTAACATCAAAAAGAAAGACGGGAAGGTTCTTACTCAGGATGCCACCATTAATGTATATGCCAAAAACCCGGAAGCAAAACTCAATTATACCATCGTTAAAGAATATCCTCACGATCCTAAAAATTTTGTGCAGGGATTTCAGTTGGAAGGCAATACTATATATGAAAGCGACGGGCAGAAAGGCGAATCCAGAATTTTGAAATATCCTTTAGGTTCCTCCACCGCCACGATTTCTACACCGCAAGCCGCAGATATTTTTTCTGAAGGATCCACAATTGTTGGCGATAAAGTGTATCAGTTAACTTGGCAGAATAAGAAAGGTTTTGTGTACGATAAAAATTCCTTAAAACTCCTGAGCGAATTCGATTATCCGAATATTCTGGGTGAAGGCTGGGGATTAACGTATGACGGAAAAGATTTAATTGTTTCCGACGGAACCAAGAATATTTATTTCCTGAGTCCTTCCGATCCGAGTAAAGTATTGCGCTATATTTCGGTTGCCGGAAATACAGAAGTTTACGATCAGTTGAACGAGCTGGAATATCACAACGGATACCTCTACGCCAATGTTTGGCAAACGCCTTACATCCTGAAAATAAATCCGAAAAGCGGAGAAGTTCTGGGTAAATTTGATTTCTCCGAATTGGTGAAAAAACACACCAAAGGAAATGATGATGTTCTGAACGGTATCGCTTTTAAAGGCAATAATATGCTGGTTACCGGCAAAAACTGGCCTACGATTTATGAAGTAACGATTCAGTAAAATATTTAAACTCAATTGCAGTTTTTAAAGATGTGGAGGTTTCCGCATCTTTTTTTATTTTTGAAGAATGAGAGCTTTTGTATTTCTTCTGGTGTTCATTTCTGCTTTGTTTTCCGCACAGCAAACCATCGCTTTTGATTCTTTAAAATTAAATGGGGTGAACGATTTTTTTGCGGATGATTACGGAAATCTTTACCTCTACAAAAAACAGGATTTTAGTTTTACCAAATACGATGCCCGCGGAAAACAATTAGGGAAACTAATGATGACGGTGCCGTTTCGGGTGCAAAGCGTACAAAATCCGCTTAATATTTTCCTTTTTTCAGAAAACAATCAGGAACTGAAAATGTTGGATGTAAATCTGAATGAAATTCAGCGTGTGGATTTCCGGAACCGTTTCGGTTTTGTAAAAGCTGCCTATACCGAAGATCTTCAGCAAATCTGGCTTTTGGATGAAAGTACAAAAAGATTTGTACAGTACAATTATCGCAATAGTTTGGAAATCAATTCTTTTCCGTTAAATATCAATTTTGATTTACTGACTGCGATTTTGGTTTTTGATAAAAAACTTTACACCATTTCGGAAAATCAGTTTGCTGTTTATGATTTTAAAGGCAACCTTATTTTTGAAAAACAAGTTCCTAATCCCCGGAAAATAGCGCGTGAAAATGATTCCGTGTACATCATCTGCGAAAAAGAAATTCTAAAATTTGAGGAATCTCAATCACTCGAAACTGTTTTCCATAAAGAAGAGGCAAAGATTGTGGATAAAAACTCGTCCTCATATTTTGAACTGAAAGCAGGGAAATTCTATCTTTACAAAATCGAAAAGTAATCGGATATTTATTTTTAAATACCTGATTTTTATCTCATTAACTTAATCTTTTTCAATGCATATTGCCATTACAGGAAATATTGGTGCCGGGAAAACCACGCTCACCACAATGCTTTCCAAACATTACGGCTGGGAAGCCCAGTTTGAAGACGTAGATCACAACCCTTATCTTGAGGATTTTTATGCCGACATGAGCAAATGGAGTTTTGCACTGCAGATTTATTTTCTGGGAAGCCGTTTTCGACAGGTAAAAGAAATTCGTGAAAGCGGGAAAAATATCGTTCAGGACCGTACCATTTACGAAGATGCCCATATTTTTGCAGAAAATCTGTATGATATGGGATTACTTTCAGAAAGGGATTTCAATAATTATTTTTCGGTATTTTCATTGATGAAGGATTTTGTTTCCGCGCCGGATTTATTGATTTATCTGAAATCGGATGTACCCAATTTGGTAAAAAAAATCTACAAACGCGGCCGCGAATATGAGGCTTCCATCAGCATCGAATATCTTTCCAAACTGAACCAGAAATACGAAAAGTGGATTTCTAATTATAAAGACGGAAAACTCCTGATTATCGAAGTAGATGATCTCGATTTTGTAGAAAATCCTGAACATTTCGGATTGATTCTCGACAGTATTGATGCGGAATTACACGGACTTTTTTAAAATGTATTCCATAGAAAGGTTTTAAAAAAATACAAACATCCAACACCCAACACCCAACAAATTGATAAAAGTTCTTCACAACAGCAATTGCTCAAAATCCCGTTCCGTTTTGGAATTTCTGGACGAAAATAATGCAGACTTTGAAATCATTGATATTGTAAATGATCCCTTATCCGAACTGGAAATTAAAACCTTGCTGAAAAAAATGGGGAAAACAGCACGTTCCATCATTAGAACCAACGAAACCCTGTATAAAAATCAGTTTGAAGGAAAAGAATTTTCGGATGAGGAATGGATCAGGATTCTTGCAGAAAATCCTTCTTTAATCCAGCGTCCGATCCTGATAAAAGGCAAAATCGCAATGATTGCCAGACCAGTAGAAAAAGCCAAATTTTTCATCGAAAAATAATTTTTTTTTTCAATCCAATAAAAAAATAGACTGTATTTTTCTCAATGTTTATGCTTCTTTAAAGAGATAATTTGGATTTCTGATAAATGAAAAACATTGTATTTAAATGGTTTTTTAGTTTTTTTTCATCGTTGACTGATAAAAATTAGAAATATAATTAACAGGTCGCTCCTCCGGAGCTCTGTTTTCACTGGCAGATTTTTTTTCTATTAACAGTAAATCCCAACGGGATTAATACAGAATCCAAAGGAGCGACCTGTTTATTTATCCTATTAATATTGCGTTTTTCGATTTGTTTATTTTTTTTATCGGACAACAATGGTTTTTTTCTGATATGAAATAATCAAAGAGTCACTATAAATTTTAGAACTCATCATTTTTCACGAAGAACCACTTATCTTTGCCCTCATGAAAAATTCAAGCAAATCTGCCGCCATTGGATTTATTTTTGTCACATTACTGATTGATGTAATTGGTCTGGGAATTATTATTCCCGTAATCCCGAAACTGATTGAAGAATTGATTCACGGCGACATCAGCGAAGCAGCCAAATACGGAGGTTGGCTTGGTTTTGCGTATGCATTCGTACAGTTTATATTTTCACCACTGGTTGGAAATTTAAGCGATAAATACGGAAGAAGACCGATCATTCTGATCTCGCTTTTTGGTTTCGCCATCGATTATATTGTGCTTGCCCTTTCGCCAAATATTTACTGGCTTTTTATCGGAAGAATTGTTGCCGGAATTACGGGAGCCAGCATTACAACGGCAAGTGCGTATATTGCCGATATTTCTACGGATGAAGACCGGGCAAAGAATTTCGGATTAATTGGTGCGGCTTTCGGAGTCGGATTTATAATCGGACCTGTAATTGGTGGTGTTTTGGGACATTACGGTTCCCGAGTTCCGTTTTATGCAGCTGCAGCTTTATGCGCGTTGAACTGGCTGTACGGATATTTCATCCTTCCGGAAAGTTTACCTAAGGAAAACCGCCGTCCTTTTGACTGGAAAAGAGCAAACCCAATCGGCTCGTTCCGTTTCCTGAAAAAACATCCCGAAATTTCAATGCTTACCACCGCATTAATTCTGATTTATATTGCCGGGCATGCTGTCCAGAGCAACTGGAGTTTTTATACCATGTACAAATTCGACTGGGATACCAAAATGGTTGGCGTTTCGCTTGGCGTTGTAGGATTGATGGTAGGTTTGGTTCAGGGGCTTTTAATCCGTTGGATAAACCCGAGAATCGGCGATGAAAAAAGTATTTATTATGGTCTCGGACTTTATGCGCTGGGAATGCTGCTGTACGGTTTGGCTAATGAAGGATGGATGATGCTTGCGTTTACCGTTCCTTATTGTTTGGGAGGAATTTGCGGTCCGGCATTGCAATCGGTGATTACAAAAAGTGTAAAACCTAATGAACAGGGGGAATTGCAGGGAGCATTAACCAGTTTGATGAGTGCGACTTCTATTATCGGTCCGCCATTAATGACGCAGATTTTTTATTATTTCACGCACGATCAGGCTCCGTTCAAAATGTCGGGGGCGCCATTTTTTCTGGGTTGTATTTTAATGATTATCAGTATATTTATCGTGCATTCAGGGTTTTCAAAAAAGAAAAAATCTTAAAATTGTATTAAACTTTTTACTTCTGAAAAAAGAAGTAAACCATAATTCGTATTTTTGTAAAATGGAATTGAGTATAGGTGAAATGTTGATGATTGCCTTGGTAATCATTGTATTGTTCGGACCGGATAAACTTCCGCAAATTGCGCGCGAACTGGGACAGGGTGTACGCAAAATGCGTGGTGCCGTTGAAGATATAAAAACAGAAATCCTGAAAGAAGCAGATAATCCTGTTTCCGATATTAAAAAAGAAATCGAAAAGGTAAAAGAAGCGGCTCAAAATGCCAATCCCGTTAAAGATCTGAAAGAAGATATCCTGTCCTCAAAACCCAAAGATCAAACTTCCTCAATCTCTGAAGAAGAGCCTCAACCCCAGATTAAACCTTCCGAAGATGAAACCTACGAAGGTCCCGTAAGCCGATAAAAATGCACGAAATTATTCAGGAGGACAAAGAACTTTTTCTGGAACTCAATACGTTGGGAAGTCAGCCTTTTGACCAGTTTTGGCTTTTGGTTTCGGAGACATTTATCTGGATTCCGCTGTATGTGATTTTCCTCTATTTGCTTTTTAAAAATTTTAAGTGGAAATCTGTGTTGTACATGTTGATTTTCATTGTGTTAGGAGTGGTAATTTCCGATCAGCTTTCCGGGATTTTCAAATTTGGAATTGCGCGTTTACGACCTTGTCACGATCCTGAACTTCAGAATCTTATGCGGGTTGTAAAATGTGGTGGTGCGTACGGATTTTATTCTGCGCATGCTTCCAATACGTTTTTCATCGCTACTTTTATGAGTTTTATGTTGAAAGATAAATTGAAATTCATCCCTTATTTGCTGATGATGTGGGCAGCCATCGTTTCATACAGCAGGATTTATCTGGGCGTTCATTTTCCTATGGATATTATTTTTGGTGCTTTAGTCGGATTCTTATTGGGTGGATTTTTTTCTACGCTGGCGAAAAATGTGGTTTCCGGAAAAACTTTTATTCATCCTTAATTCAGAATCATATCAGTCATTATGATACGGTTTTCCCTGCAAAATCTGGTCTGCACGATACAATTGTTCCACGATGAAAAGACGAATCATTTGGTGTGTAAACGTCATTTTCGAAAGGGAAATTTTTTCATTGGCTTTCACATATATTTCTTCAGAAAAACCATAAGCACCACCAATCAGGATATTGATTTTCTTTACCGAAGCATTCTGCCAGTTCTGTAGTTTTGCGGCAAATTCCCGACTGGTAAACTGCTTTCCTTTTTCATCCAAAAGTACAGTTGTATCGCTATTTTCAATATGCTGAAGAAAAAGTTTTGCTTCCTCTTTTTTCAGTAAATCAGGCGTGAGGTTTTTGGCATTCTTCACATCCGGAATTTCAGTGATTTCAAAATTCCAGTGTTTGGGAAGCCGGTTCTGATAATACTGGATCAAAGTACGGATTTCTTTGTCATCCGTTTTGCCGATGCAGAGCAGGTTGATTTTCATTTCCTTATCTTTGTGCTGCAAATATAAATGAATGACACTCAGAGTTCCTAAATTTCTGGTCAAAATAAAAAACTTTCTCAACGGTATCCATATCCCTTTTTTGGGAATTTCTTTATGGAAAATGTTAGGCGTTTACGGACAGGGACTCACCGAAACAAAATTGGGAAAACAGGCGGCAGCAATTTCATGGGCGTTCTTTCTCAGTTTGTTTCCGTTTATTCTTTTTATGGTTTCGCTTTTGCCTTATCTTCCGCATTACGACAAGCTCCAGTTCTATATTTTTGAGGTTTTAATGCCCAATTTTCTCCCCGAAAATATTTTAAAAGATGTTACCGGATATATTCAGAATTCTTTCATTCCGAACATGAAAAGTCTGAATATTTATACCATTGTTCTTTCCCTGATTTTTGGAACCAACGGAACCCATTCCTTAATCAACGGGTTTAATCAGAATACGGAACTGAAACGGAATTTCATTCAGGAATATCTTGTGGCGATTGCTATTACCACTGCATTTATCGCCCTTTTGGTGCTGTCAATTCTGGGAATTTATTACAGTGAAGTGGTATTGAAACTTTTCACTCCGTCGTATGATATTTCTTGGTTTGTGAATAATTTAAGTAAAATCATCGGGTATTTTTCATTTCCGATTTTTTATGCATTGCTGCTTAGTCTCTTTTACTGGGTTGGATGTTTGCGTACAACCGCCTGGAAGCAGGCAATTCCCGGAGCTTTGTTAACGACCATTCTGTTCATTTTGCTTACCTACGGATTTGCGATTTATTTGCAGAAATTTGCGCGTTATAATTTGTTTTACGGATCTATCGGAACCATTATTATTGCGATGATTTGGGTCAATATCAATATCATTCTGATTTTGCTTGGGAATGAATTGAATCTTGCCATCAGAAAAGTTCGGGTTGAAAAAATGATGAAAGACGAGATTGAAAGAGATTACCGCGAAATTGTTCAGCATCCGGTTTCAGCACCGGGGGTTTCATAATCTTTTGGATGCGCTGTTTTTTAGAATCATATATCCTGTAATTCCCGACAATAGCGAAGCAATCAGAATTGCAAATTTAGCTTCATCTTGAATTTCAGCATCGCCTTTGAAAGAAAGCAAGGCAATAAAAATTGACATTGTAAACCCAATTCCAGCTAAAAATCCCACTCCAATCATTTGTTTAAAAGTGCTGTCTTTTGGCGGTGAGCTAATCTTCAAACGAATAGCGACGTAGGAAAATACATTAATTCCGATTACTTTTCCGAGAAATAAACCAAGAATAATTCCTGCTCCGAGAGGTGTGAAAAGTCCATCCACCATTCCGTTTTTAAATAAAATATTGGTATTGGCCAATGCGAAAATTGGCATGATGAAAAAGTTCACGGGAAGGTGTAGCTGGTGTTCGAGCTTTTCTAATGGAGAAATCTGCGTCGTCGATTCGTTGGTTGGAATGGTAAATGCCAACAAAACCCCAGCAATTGTAGCGTGAATTCCCGAGTGATGCATGCAATACCACAATACTAATCCCGGAATAATATAAAATACATGCCTTTTTACATTGAGATAATTTAAAGCAATTAGAAATGCAAAAATGAGTGCGGATGCGCCGAGATAACTCCAGTGAATTTCGTTGGTGTAAAATAGGGCAATGACCACAATTGCACCTAAATCGTCCACGATCGCCAATGCAGCCAGAAAAATTTTTAAAGATGCTGGAACGCTTTTTCCTAAAAGCGAAATTATGGCAAGAGAAAAAGCAATATCTGTCGCCATGGGAATTCCCCACCCGTGAGAATAAGGAGTGTTATGATTAAAAATGGTGAAGATTAAAGCGGGGATAAACATTCCGCCCAATGCTGCAAAAATAGGTAAGGACGCTTTTTTTAAACTCGAAAGTTCTCCTTCAATCAACTCGCGTTTAATTTCTAGACCTACTAACAGGAAAAAAATCGCCATTAAACCATCATTAATCCAAACGCTTATTGAATAATTCAGGTGGAAAATTTCGGTACCAATATTGGTGTTCAAAAGATTTTGAAAGCGTTCTCCCAAAGAAGAATTCGCAATTAAAAGCGATATTAGAACACAGAAAATTAATAGAATTCCAGAAGACTGACTGCTGTTAAAAAATTTTTTAAAATACTGAGATAAAGTCATTGCTTATTTTTGAAGTCGCGTTACTTTCGAAACGCCGGAAATGGTATTGAGTTTTTTAAACGTTTCTTCTAACTGATTTTTATTATTCACTTCCAAGTTAATGGTTCCCGTAAAAATTCCGTTGTTAGAGGCGATCGACATGCTTTTCATATCCATATGCATCGATGTAGAAATTACTTGGGTAATATCGTTAATCATTCCTAATCGATCCAATCCTTCAATTTGAATTTTAACACGGTTTTTGAAACTTTCCGCATTTACCCATTTTGCCGGCATTACGCGGTAATCGTATTGAGCGCGCAGGTTTATTGCATTCGGGCAGTTGTCGTTGTGTACTTTTATTCCGTCGGAAATAGTGATGAAACCGAAAATTTTATCACCCGGAATTACGGTACAGCATTTTGCAAAAGTATAGTTCAGTTTCTCCTCATCTTTTCCGAAAACAATCATATCGAGATTGGTTTCCGGAGTTTCCTCAAATTCGTTGTTTTTGTTCGGGTTTTTCTTAAACCGGGAAAGGAAATTGTTCAGTACACTTTTGCTTTCCACATATTTTCGGATGTCTCCGGCATCAATACTTCCGTCCTGAAATTTCAGAAAAAGCTCCTGCGAAGTTTTAAAATTGAAAAACTTCTGCATTTTATTAATTTCATCATCATTGTAATTCAGTTTGGCGTGGCGGAATTTCCGTTGCATAATTTCCCTTCCTTCCTGTACCAGATTGGTTTTTTCGGAATTCAGGTAGCCTTTTATTTTGGATTTTGCTTTGGATGTAATAACAAAATCCAGCCAGTCGGCTTTCGGTCTTTGGTTTTGGGAAGAAAGAATATCAATCTGATCCCCGTTTTGAAGCACATACGAAATCGGAACCAGTTTTCCGTTTACTTTTGCTCCCAAACATTTCATTCCCAGATCACTGTGAACCGAAAATGCAAAATCCAGTGCGGTGGAATTTACAGGAAGAATTTTAATTTCTCCTTTTGGCGTAAACACAAAAACTTCTTTGGAATATAGATTGAGTTTGATGTTGTCCAAAAGTTCATTGGTGGAAAAATCCTGCTGATGTTCCAGCACTTCACGAATTTCCCGCACCCAGCTTTCAAAATTTTTGTCGTCGTTGCTTTGGCGGAACCCTTCTTTGTATTTGTAATGTGCGGCAACGCCTTTTTCAGCAATATCATCCATTCTTTCAGAACGGATCTGGACTTCGATCCATTTTTTATCTGGCCCTAAAACCGTTAAATGCAGACTTTCATAACCTGTAGATCTCGGTTGCGTAATCCAGTCGCGCATTCGGGAAGGATTGCTGTGGTAAACATCCGTTACGATGGAATAAATTTTCCATGCGAGGAATTTTTCATTCTTGAGGTCGGATTTATAAATGATTCGGATAGCGTAATTATCGTATACTTCTTCAAAAGAAACGCCTTGTTTCAGCATCTTCCGGTAAATGGAAGAAATGGCTTTTGCCCTGCCTTTAATGGAAAAATTCAGGCCTTCTTCTTTTAGTCTTTCGGAAACTTCTTTTTTGAATTCTTCTACATATCGCTCGCGTTGTTCTTTGGCGAGTTCTAATTTTTCGGAAATTTCATTGTAAACATCCGGATTATTGAATTTTAATGAAAGATCTTCCAACTCGGATTTGATGTTGTACAAACCCAATCTGTGAGCCAAAGGAGCATAAATGTATACCGTTTCCGATGCAATTTTTTTCTGCTTTTCCGGTGTCATGCTGTCCAGAGTACGCATATTGTGCAGGCGGTCCGCAATTTTAATCAGAATTACCCGGAAATCTTCGGAAAGGGTAAGCAGCAGTTTTCTGTAATTTTCGGATTGGATCGAGATATTTTGATGGTTCATCACCGAAATTTTGGTGAGACCGTTTACAATATTGGCGATTTTTTCCCCGAATATTTTTTTCAGATCTTCATAGGTGTAATCCGAATCTTCAATAACATCGTGAAGCAGTGCACAAGCGATGGAAGTGGTTCCCAATCCGATTTCTTCGGCTACAATTTTTGCCACGGCAATCGGATGATAAATATACGGTTCGCCGGTTTTTCTGCGCTGGTCTTTATGCGCATCCAAAGCAATATCGAACGCTTTTCGGATGAGTTTGTTGTTTTCCTCATCAAGCGTTCTGTAGGTATTGGAAATCAAATCCTTATATCTTGCAAGGATTTCCTTATTCTCTTGTTCTAAATCATAAACCATCTTCTCAAAGTGCCTTTAGTATAACGAAAATACAATTTTTTCACGGAAAAAGCAACGAAAAATAAAGTGCATAATGGTATTGGAATTATTAAATAAAATTTAAACAGTTTCTAAGAATGTCAAATCCATCAAACCCATCAAACCTATCAAACTCTCAAACATACCTTCACAATTTCAAAATAAATAATTCGTTATCTTTGAAATTAAAAGTTCTCTATGTACCGCATTTCCGCGTTGTTTTTTTTATTGTTGAATGTTTGGTGTTTTTCACAGTCTGTTGCTTCGAAACTGGATGCTTCGGTAAAGAATTTATTGTCGACTTCCGCAGCATATTCGTCGAGTTTGTCGATATATGTTTCGGATGAAAAAGGGAATTTTGTATATGAATACGATGGCAATAAAGGACTTTCAACAGCTTCCACCCAGAAAATTTTTACAGCAGCCTGTGCGCTTGAAACTTTGGGTAAAGACTATCAGTACACCACCACTGTTTCTTATTCCGGGAAGTTGAATAATGGAATTCTGGATGGCGATTTAATCCTGTTTTCAAATGGTGATCCCACTTTAGGAAGTTGGCGGTATGACGGCTATAAACCTGAAAATTTTAAAACAAAATTAATTTCAGCACTGAAAGAAAAAGGCATTTCGGAAATTACAGGAAATATTCTGATTGACGATTCGTATTTTGATTTCCAAAATATTCCCGGAGGCTGGCCTTGGGATGATTTGGGAAATTATTACGGAGCCGGAGTTTGGGGTGTAAACTGGCGAGAAAACCAGTTTGATTTGAATGTAAAAGGAAATGTAATTCAAAATTCAAATGTGGAACTTCCGGGAGTGAAATGGGTTTCTGAACTGAAAACCGGAGGAAACTCCGACCAGAGTTTGATTTTTACCGCACCGCATTCGGATGTGGCTTTCATCAACGGAACTTTGCCCGCAGGAAAAGTAACCACGGTTTCCGGATCAACGCCAAATCCGCCTTTAACTTTAGCCAACGAAATGGAAAAATGGCTTCAGGAATCCGGAATCGAATTAAAAGGAAATTTAACTTCAGCTTCGCAGGAAAAAATTCAGGGAAGCAAAATTTCCACCTCAAAAGGGAATATTCTCTTGGAATACAAATCGCCTACTCTGGAAAAAATTATATATTGGTTTATGCGAAAAAGCGTGAATCTGTACGGTGAAACTTTGGTAAAAACCCTCGGGAAAGATAAGAAAGGAGAAGGCAGTTTTGCCGCCGGAATTGAGTATATGAAAACATTTTGGAAGGGAAAAGGAATCAACCCTGCAATGATTAACTTTGCCGACGGAAGCGGTCTTTCACCCCAGAATTATGTTTCCGCAAGAGCTGAAGTTCTGGCTCTTTTGTATGCCAAAAAACAATTGTGGTACAATGCTTTTTTTGAAGGATTTCCCACTCAGGGCAACGGAATGAAAATGAAAAGCGGAACCATGCGCGACACCAAATCTTTTGCTGGATACCACAATGGTTTCGTGTTTTCCATCATCATCAATAATTATCAGGGCGGAAATGTGAGCGATGCCTTATACAAAGTGCTCAATAATTTGAAGTAGAATGAAAAGCAGGCCTTTTTTATCGCGCATTAACATCTGGTTTGTGTATTTTCTGTTTACCGCAATTGTTTTCGGAGCAGTGGTGTATTCCACGTTTTTGATTAATGATTTGCGCGTGCGGGAAATCAACCGGATTGAGATTTTTGCCAAAGCCATGAAACTGCTTCAAAGCGAATCCGAAGTTGCTCCCGAAACGCAGGATTTGATTCTTTCCATTCTTGAAGAAAATAACCAGTTGCCTTTGGTGGTTACCAATGAACATAAAAAGCCGCTTTTGGATGAAGGCTTTGTGCGAAACATTCCGCCGGATGTTTTAAAAGATCCTGCGAAACTGGATCGTTTCATGAAAAAAATGGAAAGCCATTATGAACCTTTTGAAGTCCAGATTGCCAACGGAAAAAAGCAATATGTATTTTATGATAATTCCCAGCTGCTCAATAATCTTCAGTATTATCCGTATTTTCTGGGTCTTTTTATTTTGCTGTACCTCTTTTTTTCGATCTGGTTTATGCGAACGATGAAAAAAACCGATGAAGGATTTCTGTGGGCAGGTTTGGCAA
Source organism: Bergeyella sp. (assembly GCA_031987605.1). GTDB lineage: Bacteria > Bacteroidota > Bacteroidia > Flavobacteriales > Weeksellaceae > JAFAGO01. The sequence continues at coordinate 635,561 of DALZZF010000001.1, forward strand.
AAGAAACCGCGCACCAAATCGGCACACCACTTTCCTCCATGATCGGCTGGATTGAAATTATGAAAGAAGAAAATCCGGATTCCATGGGGGTAAAAGAAATTCAGAAAGATATTCTCCGCCTGAAAACCATTTCCGAACGTTTTTCCAAAATCGGTTCAGTTCCGGAACTCAATGATTTTAATCTGAACGAAACCATTCAGCAGAATTTCGATTATCTGAAAAGCAGAATTTCAACAAAGGTGAATTTTACGCTGAATCTTCCCCGAAAAGAAATCCTGATTCCCCATAACCGCATACTTTTGAGCTGGGTAATGGAAAACCTTGTGAAAAATGCCGTGGATGCGATGAAAGGAACCGGAAATCTTGATATTACCGTTTATGAAAAAAATCAGAATATTTTAATCGATTTTAAAGATACGGGCTGCGGAATGACAGGTCAGCAGGTTCGCAATGTTTTCAAACCCGGATATTCGACCAAAAAACGCGGTTGGGGTTTGGGTTTAAGTCTGGCAAAACGTGTTATTCAGGAATATCATAATGGCGATCTGAAAGTGGCGCAAACCGAGGTGAATAAAGGAAGTACGTTCAGGATTATTATGCGGGAGAAATAAATTTTCGGAGGGAATTTTAGAATGTTTTAAAAAAATAGTAAGAGCCATCAATCTTTAATTTTTTGTGACCTTGAAGAGGTCATATTTTTATAGAAATCCCTAATGTTCAATGGGATTCGACTCCGTAGATTCTGTGTTAATTTCCAATAAAAAAATATATTTTTTCTATATT
>DALZZF010000002.1:0-367761 GCA_031987605.1 Bergeyella sp.
TTAAAAACAGTTTTCTTAAAAAAAACTTCGTTTCACCTTGCGATAATTTAAACGCAAAGCAAGACAAAAAAGAAACGAATTTTTCTGGAAATATGATAAACAAAGCCGTTAACTTATCTTCGAAATACAACGATTTAAAATGCACAACGGGTGAGTTTAGATTCCTATGGAATGACAAAAACACGTAAAACCATGCGGTAAAGTTTTTAATGTATGAAGTTATGTGATGACCTCAATAAAAAAAATCCATTCATTTTCAGAGTGGATTTCAAAATTGATATTTTGTGTTGAATTTGATGTTCAATTTACACAAACGGTAATTTTACCACTTTTGCAGGAATATTTTTGTTTCGGATCTGAATGAAAATTTCTGAACCCAGTTTAAAATAAGGTTTGTCAACATACGCCAAACCAATGCCCACTTTTCGTATGGGGCTCATGGTTCCGGAGGTTACTTTACCAATCGTATTTCCTTCGGCATCCACAACTGCATAATCGTGTCTTGGAATGGCTTTTTCCAGCATTTCAAAACCGACCAGTTTTCTGGAAACGCCTTCTTCTTTTTGTTTTCTCAAAAATTCAGCATCTACAAAATCGCCTTTATCCAGTTTGGTTATCCATGCTAAACCGGCTTCCAAAGGAGAAGTGGTATCGTCAATATCATTTCCGTATAGGCAAAATCCTTTTTCCAGACGTAAAGTATCGCGCGCTGCCAAACCGCAAGGAATGAGTCCGTCTTCTTTTCCTGCTTCCAAAAGCATATCCCAAAGCATTTCGGCATAAGAGTTTTTAAAATAAATTTCAAAACCGCCGCTTCCGGTGTAGCCGGTGTTGGAAATAATTACATTGTCAACCGTTCCCACCGTTCCGATTACAAAATGATAATATGGAATTTCGGAAAGTATTACCGGCGTAAGTTTTTGTAGAATTTCGGTCGCTTTCGGTCCCTGAATTGCGATAAGCGACATTTCGTCGGATACGTTTTTCAAGTCTGCACCAAATTTTTCATTGTATTTTTGAATGTGGTTCCAGTCTTTTTCAATATTGGATGCATTAACCACAACAAAATATTTTTCGTCGGAAATTTTGTACACAATAAGATCATCCACAATTCCGCCGTTTCCGTTGGGCAGACAGGAATATTGTGCTTTTCCGTTTTCCAGAAGGTCTACATTATTGGAGGTTACAAACTGCAATAAATCTTTTGCTTTAGGACCTTCCACAAAAAATTGTCCCATGTGCGAAACATCAAAAATTCCGGCTTTTTCGCGTACGGCAAAATGTTCTTCCGTAATCCCGGAATACTGCACCGGCATTTCGAATCCGGCAAAAGGAACGATTTTCGCGCCCAGCGAAACGTGTTTGTCAAAAAGGGATGTTCTGTTCATATTTATTTGAGTTTAAAACTTTTGTAACTGTCTAAAAATTGATTTTTAATATTTCCGTTCCATAAATTCGATTTGCAGAAAATCGTGACTAAATATAGCAAACCTTTATCAACAATGATTTTTGCAGTCCATTCCCCTTCTTTTTCCGGATCGTGATATTCGTAATCGTATTGGGTTTTGTTGCCGGATTTTTTTACTTTAATCAGGTCTGGATTTTCCTGAGAATTGATGACGGTAAGCATCAGATTTTTAACTTCAGCCTCGGAAAGATTAAGGTCTTTGTATCCGGAAATCGTAATAGCACCAATTTCTCCGGTCGGAAAAATATTGATGATGCCTTCATCATTGGTAGTCGTCCAGAATTCAGGATATTGAATCTGAAAGTTTGGTGTTTCAAAAACCTTGGTATTTTGTCCTTTAATAAAGGAAAAACTAAGAAAAATGAAACTGGAAATTAAAAGTAAATTCTTCATATTCAGTTGAGATAATCCAGATATTCTTTCAGAATTATTTTGAACCATTCGGTAAAATGTTCGGGATGTTCGGCCATTTCTTTTTCAAGATTTTCCATTGAAATATAGCGCACTTCGGAAACTTCCTCCTGATTCAGATGGAATTCACCTTCATAATTTCCAGAAAAAACATAATCCAACTCATGCTCCCAAAGATTTCCGCCAACATCGGCTTTATACAGAAAATGAAAGCGTTCGGTAAGTTCAGTTTCAATGCCGAGTTCCTCTTTCAGGCGGCGATTTGCGGCTTCAAGATAGGTTTCGTTAATTCTCGGGTGCGAACACACGGCGTTGGTCCATTGATTTGGAGAATGGTATTTTTCATCGGCTCTTTTCTGGAGCAACATTTCACCTTTAGAATTGAAAATAAATACCGAAAATGCGCGGTGGAGCAAACCATAAATATGAGCCTGCTGTTTTTCCATTACGCCAATCACTTCATCCGAAGGATTTACCAATACTACCTGTTCTTCCATTTACACAAAGGTAGTCTTAATTCTTATTTTGGTGAAATTTATGTTTGAAATTTTCTTTAATGAATCCTTTTTAAAACTTATAAAATTCTAAATAATTCATAAAAATGAAGAGTTTATTGAATAATATATTTTTTATAAAGGTTTTTTTTTATTTTTTGTTGAAATTTTTCAACATTATGTGAATTTAACTTTAGCTTTGAATAGAAATCCATATCTTTGTCGCTTCAAATTTTAAGAAAATGGAACTCGAATATTTAGACCATTTAAGCCCTATGCTGAAAGGCGGTATCAAGAATTATCTGATTGATATTGACGGTACAATTACCGATGATGTGCCCAACGAAGAACCTGAAAGAATGGTAACCTGCGAACCATATCCGGACGCTTTGGAAACCATAAACCGCTGGTACGATCAGGGACATCAGATTTGCTTTTTTACTTCGAGAACGGAAGATCTGAAGCAAATTACAATTGACTGGCTGGATAAACACGGATTTAAATATCACAGCGTACTTTGTGGAAAACCAAGAGGCGGAAATTATCACTGGATCGACAATCATTTGGTGAGAGCAACGCGCTACAAAGGAAAATTTACCGATTTGATCGAGAAACAAGTGACCATCGAAGTTTTTAAAGATTAATAATGATGAAAGTATTAGCCAACGACGGTTTGGATCAATCCGGAATTGATGCCCTTACGGAAAAGGGTTTTGAGGTAATTACCACAAAAGTTCCTCAGGATTTTCTGATCGATTATATCAACGATAACCAGATAAAAACAGTTCTGGTAAGGAGTGCCACCCAAATCAGAAAAGATTTGATTGATGCCTGCCCAAGCATCGAAATCATCGGAAGAGGCGGAGTAGGAATGGATAATATTGATGTGGAATATGCCCGCTCAAAAGGAATTCATGTCATCAATACACCGGCTGCATCTTCTGCTTCAGTAGCAGAACTGGTGTTTGCCCATTTGTTTTCAGGAGCGCGTTTTCTTGAAGATTCCAACCGTAAAATGCCTGTTGTGGGAGACACCGAATTTGCAAAATTGAAGAAAGACTATTCCAAAGGAATTGAACTTCGCGGCAAAACCATCGGAATTGTAGGAATGGGAAGAATCGGGCAGGAAGTAGCCAAAATTGCTTTGGGAATGGGAATGCGCGTAATTGCAGCAGATAGTAGCGTAGGAAAAGCGACCATAAAAGTGAAATTCTACAACAATCAGTTCATCAATGTGGATATCGAAACCGAACCTTTGGATGCGGTGATTGCCCATTCAGATTTCATAACGCTTCATGTTCCGGCACAGAAAGAAGGACACATGATCGGAAAACCAGAGTTTGATAAAATGAAAGATGGCGTGGCAGTCGTAAACTGCTCAAGAGGTGGCGTGATTGATGAAAAAGCTTTGATAGAAGCATTAGACAGCGGAAAAGTTTTATTCGCCGGTCTTGATGTTTTTGAAAACGAGCCTACACCTTGTAAAGAAATTCTTCATCATCCGAAAATTTCTCTCACTCCGCATACAGGAGCATCCACCATTGAAGCGCAGGACAGAATTGGTCTTTCATTAGCGGAACAAATCTGCAGCATTTTGCAGGTACATTAGAAAATATTAAGATAATATAAGTGAGTTTAAAAAAAATACTTCCGAAAGCCGGAAGTATTTTTTTATTTGGTAAAAGAAATTCTGCTTATTTCTTTTTCAACTCGTCGCGAATTTCGGCAAGAAGTTTATCGGTAGAAGAAGGTTCTTCCGGAGCAGGAGCAGGATCAGTCTTTTTCAGTTTGTTGATGCCTTTAATCATTAAAAAAAGACAGAATGCAATTACGATAAATGAAAGAGCTGCGGATAAAAAGTTTCCATATTTAATTGCCGTTCCCGGTATTACAAGTTTGGAAAGATCTTCGGCATTTACTGCTTTCAGAGCCGGATTCAGAATAGCCGGTGTAATAAGATCATCTACCAGTGAGGTTACAATTTTTCCAAAGGCACCACCGATAATTACACCGACTGCCAGATCTACAACGCTGCCTTTTACAGCAAATTCTTTAAATTCTTTAATAAAGCTCATAATATGTTTTTTTTATAGTTTATTGAAACAAAAGTAGGGTTTTATGTTTTAAAACAGAAATTATATTAAGACAAAAAAAATGAAAGATTAAGATAAATTTGGAAAGCAATCGCCGGATTTTCACTACATTCGTTTTCAGAGATAAAGCCTCTTGAAATGAAACTTTTTTCAGCTGAACAAATCCGAAACGGAGACAAGTTTACCATCAAAAATGAAGGCATAAGTTCCGTTAATTTAATGGAACGCGCAGCCGATTCCTGCACCCGATGGATTTTGAAAAATTATCCCGAATCCGAAAATTTCTATATTTTCTGCGGAAACGGAAATAATGGCGGAGACGGATTTGCCATTGCACGAATGCTGTATCAGAAAGGCAAAAATGTAAGCGTTTTCATCAGTTCTTTAGAATCAAAATTTTCAGAAGATGCTTCGGTTAATTTGAGTAGGATTAAAGAAATTTCCGGTATTTCCATTGAAGAATTTAGCGCGGCGAAAAATATAAATTTCCATACATCTTCAGTCATTATTGATGCGCTTTTGGGAACCGGACTCAACAAGCCGCTTTCCGGTAAAATTGAAGAAATAATAAAATTTCTCAATCAGCAAAATACAGTAAAAATTTCTGTGGATATTCCCACGGGTTTATATTGCGACGGAATTATTGAAGATGGTGCAACGATTTTTAAAGCAGATGAAACCGTGAGTTTTCAGTTCTGGAAAAAAAGTTTTCTTCATCCTGAAATCGGAAAATTCTGCGGAAATGTTCATATTTTGAACATCGATATCAGCCAAAAATACATTCAGCAAACCGAAACCGATTTTTTTACGATTGATGATGCGTTGATTACCCGGATTTATCGTCCCAGAAAAGAGTTTTCTCATAAAGGCAATTACGGAAAAATCATTATTGCAGCCGGAAGTTTCGGGAAAATAGGAGCGGCAGTTCTGGCTACAAAAGCTGCCCTGAAAACAGGAAGCGGATTAACCTTTGTTCTTGCACCGAAATGTGGTTATGAAATTCTTCAAAATTCCTGTCCGGAAGCGATGTATCAATATGGAGGGGAAGATTTTATTTCGGTTTTTGAACAGGAAAATGATGCCGTTTACGGTATTGGTCCCGGTTTGGGAACGGATCCCGAAACGGAAGAAAATCTTATAGAATTTTTAAAAAACCGCAATACTCCTGTAGTTCTGGATGCAGATGCGTTGAACATTCTTGCAAAAAATGAAAAACATCTTGATCTGATTCCTGAAAACAGTTTAATATCACCACATCCAAAGGAATTTGCAAGGCTTTTCGGTGAAACTGAAAATTCTTTTCAATGGCTGGAATTGGGAATAAATAAAGCTAAAGAATTCAAAATTTATATTGTTTTAAAAGATCATCACACGCAAATCATCACGCCCGAAGGAAAAGTTTTTTACAACCTCACCGGAAATTCAGGAATGGCAAAAGGCGGAAGCGGCGATGTTTTAACCGGAATATTAACCGCATTGCTCGCGCAAAAATATTCCTCAGAAAATGCAGCCATTTTAGGCGTTTGGCTCCACGGAAAAGCAGGTGATTTTGCAGCAAAAGAACATTCTGAGGAATCCATGCTTCCTTCGGATTTAATTAACTGCATCGGAAAAGTTTTTCTCATGTTAAAAAAATGAATCAGTTTCAAAATCATCAATTGTAAATCTCAAATCGTTATTTGCAAATCCCAAAAATGCTTGTCCATTTTTCGGTTGCCTGCAAAAAAACGAGTATTTAGTTTTGCACAAAAAACAGGTTATGAATATTAGTAATGAGGTGATGTATCAGGCTTCGGTTGAGAAAAATCCCGAATTTGAAGGTGTTTTCTGGATGGGCGTGAAAACCTCCGGAATTTTTTGCAGACCAACCTGTACCGCAAGAAAACCTAAACCTGAAAATGTGGAATTTTTTGAAACCACAAAAGCCGCGATTCAGAAAGGATACCGACCGTGCAAAATCTGTAAACCATTAGAAAATCCAAACGAAACGCCACAAGAAATTAAACATCTATTACAAGAACTTTCAGAAGATCCTTCTTTGAAGCTGAAAGATTTTGATCTGGTAAAACGCGGTTTGGAACCTGCAACCATAAGGCGTTGGTTTCTGAAAAATCACGGGATGACTTTTCATGCATTTCAGCGGATGTTTAAAATCAATTCGGCTTTTAAAAAATTGAATGATGGTGAAACGATTTTGGAAACGGCACTGGATTCGGGATATGAGAGCTTAAGCGGTTTTAATGAAAGTTTTAAAAATATTTTCGGGGTTTCTCCGAGTAATTCAATGTTTGAAAAAGTGGTTGATTTTAAAAGAATTGAAACACCAATCGGAACCATGATTGCGTGTGCCGACGAAAATGGAATTTGCCTTTTGGAATTCTCTGACAGAAAAGCTTTGCCAACAGAATTAAAACAGATTTCAAAACATTTGGATGCCAATATTCTGCAAGGTGAAAATATTCATTTTGAAACCTTAGAAAAAGAACTTTCGGAGTATTTTGAAGGAAAAAGACAAGATTTTACCGTTCCACTTTCGCCAGTGGGAACCGATTTTCAGAAAAAAGTTTGGGAAGTTCTGCGAAAAATTCCTTACGGAACCACCCGAAGTTATGCGCAACAGGCAGAGATTTTAGGAAATCCTAAAGCGGTTCGTGCGGTTGCCAATGCAAATGGTTTAAACAAAATTTCCATTCTCATTCCATGTCATCGTGTAATCGGAAGCGACGGTAAGCTAACTGGTTACGGCGGCGGAATTTGGAGAAAACAGAAATTGTTGGAATTGGAAAAAGCAATTCTTTTATAGATATGAGCCAAGAATCAAGGATCAAAAAAACGTAAAGAAAAAAGAACAAAGAATTTGTATGACTAATAAAGTAAATATTTTTGTAAGAATGAATAAGCTAATTGATTATATTTGAAAAATATTATTGAATGATGAAAAAAATTGCGTTTTTATTTCTCATAATCTTTTCCCATTTTTACTTTTCTCAACTTGGTGATACATTAAATGCTCAACTCATATTTTGTGATATTGATCATGATGGAGAAACGATTAATTTGTCCGATTATACAGAAAAGATCTCTCTAAATCCAAACTATATTTTTAAGTTTTATACAACGAATGCAGATGCTTCTGCAGATGTAAATGCCATTAATCCTATTCAATTTATACTGGCTGATACGACTTTTTTTGTACGAGTTACCGATCCCGAAACTGGTAATTTTACCATCAATCTTTTAATGGTAACTTTCTCAGAAGAAGGTTGTGAGAATTTAATTGTTAAAGATCCGCCGTTAAGCAGGATCAATGTCTATCCAAATCCAGCAAGAGATTTCATTACAATAGAATCATTTCAAAAAATCGATAAAGTTGAAATTTTTGCAGTATCAGGAAATAAATTAAGTACTTTCAATACCCAAAAAATAGACGTTTCCAATTTGGAAAAAGGCATTTACATTCTTAAAATTTATCTTTCAGAAAAAGTTTATACCTCCAAATTTTTGAAACAATAAATTTTACTTTTCAATCTATTGACAAAAAAAATAAACCACCTCAATTTCAGGTGGTTTATTTCAACTAACTAACCGATATAAATAACTAAATAATCGTCGATTTTCCGATTTCCACATTTTCATGGTGGAAAAATTCATGTTCGTTTTCCAGAGTTTTGCAGATGTAATCTCCGATAAATCCGGTGCTGAAATTCTTTTTGTCATTCAAATCCACAGAAACCACGCCATTGCTGATCGCCTGTTCCACAGAGAAAACAATGTGATCTGCCATTGTTTTTTCACCCAGATATTCCAGCATCATTGCCGCACTTAAAATGGAAGCCATCGGATTGGCGATATTTTTCCCTTTTGCCTGAGGATAAGAACCGTGAATCGGTTCGAACATTCCTGTTTTTTCACCAATCGAAGCCGAAGGTAAAAGTCCGATAGATCCGCCGATTACGCTGCCTTCATCTGAAATAATATCTCCAAACATATTTTCCGTTAAAATCACATCAAACTGTCTCGGATTCAGGATCATCTGCATGGCGGCATTATCTACAAAAAGATAATCCAGTTGCACATTTGGATATTGTTCTGCAATTTCTTTGCAGGTTCTTCTCCACAGTCTTGAGGTTTCCAAAACATTGGCTTTATCCACCAGTGTTACTTTATTTCTTCGTTTTTCAGCGGCCTGAAAAGCAAGATGAGCGATACGTTCGATTTCGGATTTTTTGTAAGCACAAATGTCGTAGGCTTCGCTTCCGTCTTCAGAAGTTTTCTTTTCCCCGAAATAAATTCCGCTTACCAGTTCACGATAAATCACAAAATCGGTTTTCTCAAAAATTTCTTTTTTCAGCGGACTGATTTTTTCAAGAGTGGGATAGGCTTTTACCGGCCTGATGTTGGCGTACAATCCAAGTTCGGCACGAAGTTTTAAAAGTCCCTGTTCAGGACGCACTTTTGCATCGGGATTATGGTCGAAACTTGGATCTCCGATAGCACCAAACAGTACGGCATCGGAATTTTTGCAGATTTCCAGCGTTTCATCCGGCAAAGGATTGCCGGTTTCGTAAATGGCTTTTGCGCCAACAGATGCTTCCTGATAATCAAAGTTTACTTTATAAATTTTTGCCGCAGTATTCAGAACCTTTATGGCTTCTTTTACGACTTCCGGACCAATTCCATCGCCGGATAATACCGCGATTTTGTATGTTTTATTTTCCATCAGTATACGTTTTCTTTTTGTTGTTCAAATTTTTCAATTTCTACTTTTTTGCTGATGAGGAAATCAATATCATCATAGCCTTCCATCAGGCAGATTTTCTTGTATCCATCAATCTCGAAGGATGCAGTTTGGTTCAGATAATTCAATGTCTGATTTCCTAAATTTACCGAAATTTCGGTTTCCGGATTTTGGGTAATGGTTTCCAGAAGGTCTTTTAAAAATTCTTCAGAAACCTGAATCGGAAGCAGTCCGTTGTTCAGGGCATTTCCTTTGAAAATATCCGCAAAAAAACTGGAAATCACCACACGAAAACCATAATCGGTGAGCGCCCAGGCTGCATGCTCACGACTGCTTCCGCAACCGAAATTATTTCCGGCAACGAGAATTTCGCCATGATATTTTGGATTGTTCAGTACGAAAAGTTCGTTTACAGAACCGTCTTTTTTATACCGCCAGTCGCGGAAAAGATTTTCACCAAAACCTTTTTTGTCAATCGCTTTCAGAAACCGCGCAGGAATAATCTGATCCGTATCCACATTTTCATTGGGAAGCGGAACCGCGGTGGAATGTAATGTATTGAGTTTTTTCATTTTTTAATCAGGTTTTAAAAGCGATTTTTAATTCTGTGAAATATCGATTTTTCCTTCTACTGCAGCAATTGCAGCGGTTAACGGACTGGCTAATAAAGTTCTTGCGCCTGGACCTTGTCTGCCTTCAAAATTTCGGTTCGAGGTGGAAACACAATATTCACCTTCCGGAATTTTATCATCATTCATCGCCAGACATGCGGAACATCCCGCTTCACGAATCTGAAATCCGGCATCGGTAAATACTTTTTCCAGACCTTCGTTTTTAATCTGCTGCGCAACATGGAACGATCCCGGAACAATGAGCGCGGTAATATTTTCGGCTTTCTTTTTTCCTTTAATATATGATGCTGCCGAACGGAAATCTTCGATTCTCGCATTGGTACAACTTCCGATGAACACATAATTGACTGGGATTTCCGACATTTTCTGTCCGGATTTTAATCCCATGTAATTCAGTGCTTTGGCTTCGGATTCGTTGTCGGCATTCGGGACTTCATCAAAAATACTGATGCCCATTCCCGGATTGGTTCCGTAGGTAATCATCGGATGAATATCTTCTGCGTTGAAATTATATTCTAAATCGAAAACGGCATCATTATCGGTTTTCAAGGTTTTCCAATAGGCAACTTTCTCTTCAAATTCTTCTCCTTTTGGCGCGTATTTTCTTCCTTTTATATATTCAAAAGTGGTTTCGTCCGGAGCAATCATGCCGCCGCGTGCGCCCATTTCAATGCTCATATTGCAAACTGTCATTCTGCCTTCCATGCTCATTTCTTCAAATACATTTCCGGCGTATTCACAGAAATATCCGGTTCCTGCATCGGTTCCGGTTTTGGAAATAATATAGAGAATCACGTCTTTCGGAGTTACATTTTTGTTGAGTGTACCATTCACGTTTACACGCATGGATTTTGGTTTGTTCATCAACAAACACTGGCTGGCAAAAACCATAGCAACCTGGCTGGTTCCAATTCCAAAAGCAATCGAACCAAAAGCGCCGTGCGTAGAAGTATGGCTGTCGCCACAAACCATGCTCATTCCCGGTTGTGTAATTCCCAATTCCGGTGCTATGATATGGACAATGCCCTGATTTTCATGACCTAATCCCCAAAGTTCCACATTGTGATTTTTACAGTTGATTTCCAGTTGTTTTACCTGATTTCTGGACAGTTCGTCCTGAATTGGAAGTTCCTGATGAAGTGTGGGAACATTATGATCTGCCGTAGCTGTAATCTGCTGCGGACGAAAAACCGGAATATTCCTGTTTTCCAATTCGGCAAAGGCTTGCGGACTGGTTACTTCATGAATCAAATGACGGTCAATATAAATAATCTGCGGACCGTTTTCGATGGATTCAACCACATGTGCATCCCAAACTTTATCAAATAAGGTTTTTCCCATTTTTTAAATCGCTTTTGATTTTTGCATATACTGAAATTGCTCGAAAAGCTCGTGCAAATCGTTATTATCTACTTCTTTTTTACGGTCGGCTACATCTAAAAAGTGAATGTATAATTCATCAAGTTCCAATTTGGTGATTTCAAAACCGATATTTTTGAAACGGTAAGCCAAAGCTGATCTACCGCTTCTTGCCGTAAGAATGATGGACGATTCTGTAACGCCCACTTCCTTCGGATCAATAATTTCGTAAGTTTCGCGGTTTTTAATCACGCCATCCTGATGAATTCCTGAACTGTGCGCAAATGCATTGGAACCTACAATTGCTTTGTTCGGCTGCACCATCATTCCCATACTTTCGGAAACCAACTGGCTCATTCCGAAAAATTTGCGGGTATCAATATCCGTATACAAATTCAGGTAAGGATGCTGTTTCAGAATCATCACTACTTCTTCCATGGAGGTATTTCCGGCGCGTTCCCCGATTCCGTTGATGGTACACTCGATTTGTCGTGCACCGTTCTGGATTCCGGCGATGGAATTTGCAGTTGCCAATCCCAGATCATTGTGGCAATGGCAGGAAAGTATGGCATTTTCAATTCCGGAAACATGATCTTTCAGGTATTTTATTTTTCTTCCGTATTCTTCCGGCAGGCAATATCCTGTGGTGTCGGGAATATTCAGAACCGTTGCTCCGGCTTTGATGACTTCTTCGCAAACTTTTGCAAGAAATTCATTATCGGATCTTCCTGCATCTTCGGCATAAAATTCCACATCATACACAAAAGTTTTTGCATAAGAAACGGCTTCGCAGGCACGGTCGATAATTTCCTGAGGCGAGCAGTTAAATTTATGCTTCATGTGGCTTTCGGAAGTTCCGATTCCGGTGTGGATTCTCGGTTTTACGGCTTTTTGAAGGGCTTGCGCTGCGCATTCAATATCTTTTTTGTTGGCGCGTGTTAGTCCGCAAACCGTTGCATTTTTTACCAATTTAGAAATGGCATCCACCGCTTCAAAATCTCCCGGGCTGGAAATCGGAAAACCGGCTTCAATTACATCAACCCCCAGTTCATCGAGTTTTTGGGCAACGATGAGTTTTTGTTCTTTATTCAGTTTACAACCGGGAACCTGCTCTCCGTCGCGAAGAGTAGTATCAAATATTTGTATTTTCTCAGGCTTCATTGTAATTCTTTTTATCTAATTTTGAACAAATCTATTTTTTCAGAAACATTTTTTTTGATGAATTTGTGAAGTTTTACAACATCAGATGCCTGTTTTTGATATTTAATAAATTGTAAATCAATAATATATAGTTTTTTAAATTACGATGGCAGAAATTCAGAAAGATGCTTTATTAACGCTTATAAAATCACTTTCCCGCTCGGAAAAACGTCAATTTCGATTGTTTGTAAACCGTTTGGGAATCAATGCCGATGCAAAATTTCTGCTTTTGTTTGATGTAATGGACAAGATGAACGAGTATGATGAAAACCATATTCTGGAACGTAAAATTACCAGCAAACAGCAACTTTCCAATCTGAAAGCGCATCTTTACCGCCAGATTCTCATTAGTTTAAGAACAAATCCCAGCAACCAGAATAATAGGATTATGATTCGCGAACAGCTTGATTTCGCGACAATTCTCTATAATAAAGGTTTATATAAACAGAGTTTAAAAATTCTTGACCGGACCAAACAACTCGCTAAAGATCTTGAAGAGAATGATATTGCTTTTGAAATTGTAGAATTTGAAAAAGTTATTGAGTCTCAGTTTATTACCCGAAGCATGAAAAACCGCGCAGATGATTTGATTGAAGATGCCAAACATCTGGCAAAACTCAACGCACTGAATTCAAAATTATCCAACCTTTCGCTGAAGCTGTACAGCATGATGCTGTCCAACGGTTACGCCAAAAACAACCGTGATAAAGAAGATATTCTGCATTATTTCAACAGCAGAATGCCGAAAAAAGATCTCGAAATGATGGGGTTTCGCGAGAAATTATGGTATTATAAAGCACATGTTTGGAAATATCTTTTGCTGCAGGATTTTGTAAATGCATATAAATATTCTTTGCAATGGGTGGAGTTGTTTTACGATCATCCGGAAATGATCCAGAACCATCCGGTTTGGTTTGTAAAAGGAAACAGTTATCTGCTGAATGCGCTTTTTCTGTTGCGTCGCGTGCATCGATTTGAGTTCTGGCTGAATAAACTTCAGGAAACGCTAAATACCCATTTTACTTGGAACGAAAACACTGAGGCTGTTGCTTTTACGGTGATTTATAATGCCAAAATGAATGCTCTTTTCCTGAAGGGAGATTACAGTGATGCCTCAAAATTAATTGCAGAAATTAATGAGCATAAAGAGTTTCACAACAGTAAAATCGACGATCACCATATTTTAGTTTTGAGGTTTAAAATCGCTTCTACCTATTTTGGGAATTCAGATTATGAGGAATGTATTCGTGAACTTCGCGGAATTATTGAGCATAAAAGTTCGAGTGTGCGGGAAGATATGTATTTCAATTCGAGGATTCTTTCTGTAATGTCCATGCTTGATTCTGGAATTGATGAAGATCTGGATGAATTTATAGAAGAAACAGAACGGTTTTACCGAAAAATGAAATCAAAATCGGAATTTAATACATTGACGATTGATTTGATAAAAACTTTGAACGGAGCATTTCCCGACCAGCGGAAAAAAGTAGCCCGGCATTTTCTGGAAAAATACCAGCAACTGGCGGAAAACCCTTATAATATCAGAAGTTTTGTGTATCTGGATCTCATTTCCTGGCTGGAAGCATTGGTGGAAAATAAGAAAATAAGCGAAGTGATTTTGAGTAAATCGGTATAGAAAAAATATTATTTTCCGGCGCAGCCATCCAATAAATCAAAACCAAAATAAAACACGAAAAGCCACGCAATTCCTTTGAGGGTAAAAAAGATTAAACCTCCAACACCAACACGTTTGAACCATTTTTTGAATTTTGAATTTCCGTTGGTTTCTGCATTTTGCTTTTCCATTGTTCTGAATTTTATGCAAATTTAATTATTTATTTCTATTCTAAATAGCAGTGTGTGAAATTTAACATTTGAAAGCGGGAATTGGTTTGGTTTTTTTGAAGTTGTTTGAATACAAAATATAATTTACTTTTTTCCTTCACTTTTTACTTTTGCCTTTTGTCTTGTCTCTTTTCTTCTTCTGAAAATTAAATTTGGACTTTGGTGCAATACTTTATTATCTTTAGAAACAAACCAAAATAGATTTTATGGCTAAAAAAGCATCCGATTTAGGAATTGAAAAATCCCTTAAAAATTTAGGAATCAAATCAATAAACGACGGTGTTTCCAGTGGAGGAAAGTTTTTCGCAAACGGTTCCGAGATTGAATCTTTTTCCCCAACAAACGGAAAACTCATCGCCGGAATAAAATCCGGAAACGCAAAAGATTACAGCGAAATTGTGAAATCTGCCAAAAAAGCGTTTGAAGAATTCCGATTGATTCCTGCCCCAAAAAGAGGAGAATTGGTACGTCAGTTTGGTTTAAAACTTCGTGAATATAAAGACGATCTGGGCAAATTGGTTTCCTATGAAATGGGAAAATCTTTGCAGGAAGGATTCGGTGAAGTACAGGAAATGATTGACATCTGCGATTTTGCAGTCGGACTTTCGCGCCAGCTTCACGGTTTTACCATGCATTCGGAACGCCCCGGACATCGCATGTACGAGCAATATCATCCGCTTGGAATTGTGGGAATTATCTCTGCATTTAATTTTCCGGTGGCAGTTTGGTCCTGGAATACGGCTTTGGCGTGGATTTGTGGAAATGTAACCATCTGGAAACCTTCGGAAAAAGTAGGACTTTGTGCGATTGCTTGTCAAAATATTATTGCCGAAGTTTTAAAAGAAAACAATATGCCGGAAGGAATTTCCAACCTGATTGTTGGCGATCACAGAATTGGCGACAAATTGGTCAATGATAAAAATGTTGCGCTGGTTTCCTTTACCGGTTCCACAGCTGTGGGAAGAACGGTGGGGAAAAATGTAGCTGAGCGTTTCGGAAAATCCATTTTGGAATTAGGAGGCAACAATTCGATCATCATTACTGAAAATGCTGATATTAATATGTCGATTATCGGTGCGGTTTTCGGTGCTGTGGGAACTGCCGGACAGCGTTGTACTTCTACAAGACGACTCATTATTCAGGAATCGGTTTATGATGAGGTGAAAGAGCGTTTGGTAAAAGCATACGCACAGTTGAAAATCGGAAATCCGCTGGATCAAAAAAATCATGTAGGGCCATTGATTGATAAAATTGCTGTAAAACAATACGAAAATGCCATTAAAAAATGTAAAAAAGAAGGCGGAAACTTCATTGTGGAAGGTGGTGTTCTGGAAGGTGCAGAATATGAATCAGGATGTTACGTAAAACCATGTATTGCCGAAGTGAAGAATTCGTATGAAATTGTTCAGAATGAAACTTTTGCTCCGATTCTCTATTTAATAAAGTATAAAACGCTTGAGGAAGCCATTAAAATCCAGAATGATGTTCCGCAAGGTTTAAGCTCTGCAATCATGACACAGAATCTTCGCGAAGCGGAATTATTTCTTTCCCATGCCGGATCCGATTGCGGAATTGCCAACGTGAATATCGGAACTTCCGGTGCTGAAATCGGTGGTGCTTTCGGTGGTGAAAAAGAAACCGGAGGCGGAAGAGAATCCGGATCGGATGTATGGAAATATTATATGCGAAGACAGACCAATACCATTAATTACACGGCTGAACTTCCTTTAGCACAGGGAATTAAATTTGATATTTAAAATAAAATAACCCATTCACAAAAAAAATAAAGTAATGAACGACGCAATAGCATCACATCCAACCCCGACCAATAAAGTAAAAGAAATCCTTTCCCGGCACATCCTTGCCGATGGTTTTGATTTTGTAATGGATTTTGATAAATCCCACGGTTCGTGGATTCATGATAAAGTAACCGGAAAAGATTATCTCGATATGTTTTCCATGTTCGCCTCCGGATCCATTGGATACAATCATTCGTATCTTGTCGAAAAATCCGCATGGCTGGGGAAAATGGCCGTTAACAAACCTACATTGGCCGATGTTTATTCCGAAGAATATGCAGAATTTATGGAAACTTTTGAAAGAGTAGCCATGCCAAAAGAACTGCAGTATGCCTTCTTTATTTCCGGCGGAACATTAGCGGTTGAAAACGCAATGAAAGCCTGTTTCGACTGGAAAACCAGAAAAAATTTTGAAAAAGGAATTGAAGAAGAAGCCGGAATTTGTATTCATTTCAGGCAGGCTTTTCACGGAAGAAGCGGCTATACTTTGAGCTTAACGAATACTGCAGATCCGCGTAAATACGAGTATTTTCCAAAATTCGACTGGCCGAGAATCCGCAATCCAAAATTAAAATTTCCGATTACCGAAGAAACGCTGGAAATCACCATTCAGAATGAACAAATGGCACTTCTTCATATTCAGGAAGCCATTTTATCCCATCCGAATCAGGTGGCATGTATAATCATCGAACCGATTCAGGCAGAAGGCGGAGATAATCATTTCCGGGATGAATTTTTCGTGGAATTGCGCAAAATTTGTGATGAAAATGAAGTGCTTTTAATTTTTGATGAAGTGCAGACCGGAATCGGAATTACCGGAAAAATGTGGGCGTTCCAGCATTTCAGTGTGGTTCCGGATGTGATTGCATTCGGGAAAAAAACACAGGTTTGCGGAATTTTAGCCAACAAAGAAAAGTTTGATGAAATTCCGAATAATGTTTTTCGGGAAAGCTCCAGAATCAATTCTACTTTTGGAGGAAATTTCATCGATATGCTTCGTTTTAAACTAATTCTGGAAGTTATTGAAAACGAAAATCTACTGAATAATGTAAACGAAATTGGTGCAGATCTGCTTTTAGGACTTGAAAAACTGGCAGAAAAATATCCTGAAAAGTTTTCAAATGCACGTGGTCGCGGTTTGATGTGCGCCATTGATTTGCCTTCTGGAGAAATAAGGAATCAGCTGCAAAACGAACTTTATAATGAAGGCATGATTATTTTGGGATGTGGAAAAAGATCTTTGCGTTTCCGTCCTCATTTAAACGTTTCCAAAGCGGAAATTGATCTTGCTTTGCAAAAAATTGAAGGATGTGTAAACAAAATTTAACACTTGAATATTTGTAATATAGGTTTCAATTTTCTATATTAGTTGTCTTAAAAACGATAGGAATATGGAAAGACAGACAAGAGTAAGCGTTTTTGAGAGCGATCAGCCGGCAGAAATTCAGTTAATTAAAGCCAAATTGGATGATGCGGGAATTGAAAACTTTACCCAAAATGCATATATGACTTTTACCACAACGCCTACAGCAACATCTCTGCAGGTTCAGGTAAATATTGAAGATGAAGCCAAAGCATTTGAAATAATTGATGCCTATCTGAAAGAATCCGATTTGGATATTGAACATAAAACCCAAAAATAATTTCATAATTTTAAATTTTACTACTTTGAAAAACTGAGACTGCATAAGTTTCAGTTTTTTTGTGGATTTTCATATTGTTCTAAATTTTGAATAAGGCATAAAACTTAAGAGCCTATGATAATTAACGGATCACAATCTTAAATTTGACTATTAGTTAAACTATTAGTCTATATTTTTTGCATATTTGTATGGAATGTAAATTTGTGAAATTTTGAAACCATATCTTTAAAAATAGACCACGATATTTTTTCGAGAACTGAAGAAATTCTGGAAAGTAGTAAACTGCCGTATAAGGAACTTGGTCAAGTTTATACTTTTTTCTCAGTAGTTCCATACCTATTAGATTGCAGATTTATAAAAAAGAACAGATTTATTCCAATACAAAAAAAGAAGAAATAAATAATCCTTGATCTCAATTACATGAACTTCCTTGCCCATTCTTTTCTTGCGTATTCCGACGGGCAACTGATCGGGCAGTTTTTGGAAGATTTTATCCGGAATAAAGACCGGTTTTCTTTTCCGGATGAGCTGGTAAAGGGCATTTTGCTGCACCGTGCGATCGATACTTTTACCGATGCTCATCCCGCGATTCACGAAGCAAAAAAGATTTTTTCACCTTTGGTTCGTTTGTATTCCGGGGCGTTTGTGGATGTGGTAATGGATTATTTTCTGGCGAATGATGTTTCGGTAAAAACGTCAGAAGAATGGAAGAAATTCTCCCTTCACGTATATAAAGTTTTGAATGAAAATCTGAATTATTTTCCCAAGAATTTTTCGGAAATGCTTTACCACATGGAAAAAGACGATTGGCTGTACAATTATCGCTATGATTGGGGAATAGAATTCAGTATTAAAAACGTTCTGCGAAAAGCGAAGTATCTGGATGAAAATATTCCTGTTTTTGATACTTTTTTGGCTCACAAACCTGAGTTTCAAAGGTATTATGATATTTTCTTTCCGGAGTTGCAACAGTATACTAAAGACATTGTGAAGTCCTTCTGAAATTTGTAAAGAGGGTAAAATATCAACCGAAGGCTAATTCCTCCACGCATTTCCGAGCAAATAAAGATAGACAATTCCAATTGTCGTAAGTAGTCCTGCAAGAATCAAAAGGATCAATAAGACGATGGAAAGAATACTTTTTTGCTGCCGATAACTCCGGATGCATAACACTGCACCAATCACGAAAAACAGCGGAATTCCAAACAGGAAATTTTCGGGAAGCAGCCAGTGAAAATAGTCTCCCGCAAAAGCCATAAACAGAAAAATCAGGAAAAAGATGCCCAATAATGAAAGCAGCTGAAAAATAAGCGGGATTTTTTTCATCAGTAATTTGTTTTAAAAATTCTGGTAAAGATACCGATCCGGATAACTGAGTCGGTCACTTTTTCTGGTGCCGTTTACAATGATGTGGATGATGTTCATCTGGTCATCATAAAGGTTATAAATAAAACTGGTTGAAATCTCGACTTTTTTTGGAACTTCTGTTTTTTCGGTTTCCATAAAAATTTGAATGCTTTCTTTATCTTCCTGATAACCAATATATTTTAAATTTAAAAACTGGTTATTGACTTTTATTTTAAGATGTTCGGCAGTGTAGTTGGAGAGTTCTTTATCCAGTTCGTTTTTGTATTTCGGATCCAGAAAATGAACGGGTTTTCCAAATTTTTTTTGTAATGCATTTTCTAAATCATCCATGAAAAATTTACCGGTAATTTCAAAAGTTTTTGATTTCGGATTGTAATTAAATTCTACCGAACCAACATGATACGGGTGCAGCCCGAAAGAAAAAATTAAGCAGAGGGCAACGGTCAAAAAGCTGGTAAAAAGGGTTTTATAAAGAAATTTCATTGTTTTAAAAGTTCAAATAATTCATCAGGGTTTTGGCGAACATCAAAAAAAAGCAGCACTTTAATCAGGTTTTCATTCTCTTTTCTGAAGTAAACGCGTACATGGTTTTTCCCGATTAGTGCAGATCTGATATTTTCGGAATACCTTTGAAATTGTAAAAATTTATTTTCTTTTAAACTCAGCGTTAGATGGTCAACATCATCAAGAAATACATTTATTTCTTTCCTTGTCCATACCTTCTCAAGAAAATCAATGTTCTTTTTTAAAGAAATCTTTGCTATTTTGCTGAATTCAATCTGCATCGTTCTTCGCGTACAAAATTTGAAAACTCTTCCTCAGAAATCCAATCTTCTTCTTTCACAGAATCTGCATATTCTGCTAATTTCTGGATGAATTCTCTAGGTGTTCCGTCGGGATATGCTTCGCTGGCATCATCAGTATCAAAAAGTTTTGCCCCTTTTATCTGTTCCAGCAGTTTTTTCACTTTTGGAAAATCTTCTTTATTTTCAAGTTCAAGAATGTAGGTCATTGCACTTTATTTTTAACAAATTTAGAATAAAATTTTGTATCATCGCAACTTAAAAAAGATTGCAAAATGCAGGATTTTCTATTTTATCTGAAGCTTGGCTGGGAGCATATTATTTCTCTTGATGCGCTGGATCATCAGCTTTTCATACTGGCATTGGTGGCGGCTTATTCTTACAAGGACTGGAAGAAGCTTTTAATTTTGGTTACGGCATTTACCATCGGGCATTCCATAACTTTAGCGCTAAGTACTTTTGATTTGCTTCGGATTCCTTCGGATTGGGTGGAGTTTCTCATTCCGTTGACCATCGTTTTAACAGCAATCGACAATATTCTGATGAAAAATCACCAGAAAAGTCTTATGAAACTGAATTATTATCTCGCACTGTTTTTCGGGCTGATCCACGGAATGGGATTTGCCAACACAGCAAGAATGATGTTGGCAAAAGAGCAAAGTATTTTTGTTCCTTTACTGGGTTTCAATATCGGTTTGGAATTGGGGCAAATTCTTGTAGTCATGGTACTTTTGGTGTTCTTTTTCGTTGCGTTATCCTTATTTAAGGTTAGCCGGAAAGATTGGATTTTGTTTATTTCTTCTGGAGTTTTTGCCCTTTCTTTAAAAATGACTTTGGAAAGGCTACCCTTCTGATAAATGTTAAATTCACAATTTTATGTGGATTTTAATAACGTTTCGCTACTTTTGTTTACTATTTAAGTAATCAATCAAAAT
Source organism: Bergeyella sp. (assembly GCA_031987605.1). Classification (GTDB taxonomy): domain Bacteria; phylum Bacteroidota; class Bacteroidia; order Flavobacteriales; family Weeksellaceae; genus JAFAGO01. Next base: position 20,789 of record DALZZF010000002.1, read on the forward strand.
TTTTGGAAAAGATGAAATGGAAGTTTTTAGGACTTTTACTGTGTTCGGTATTGGTTTTTTCGCAGAATATTCAGAATAACCCCGAAAGCAATCACGCAAATAAATTTGAACAACTGGGAACCATTCTTCCCACACCTAATTCCTACAGAACCGCTTCTGGTGCGCCGGGACACGAATACTGGCAGCAGCGCGCCGATTATAAAATCAAAGCCTATTTGGATGAAGACAAACTGAATCTCAAAGGTTCCGAAACCATTACCTATTACAATAATTCTCCCGATGATTTGGAATATCTATGGCTGCAACTGGATGAAAATCAGCAATCCAACATCAATAATTCCGGATATGCCGTATCTTCCACCATTCCGAAAGCGGCAAATTCCGATGGATTAAAAGTTACACAACTTCCTGAAACTCCTAATAAATATGGCGTTTCGATAGAGAAAATACAGGATACTTCCGGTCGTCCGCTTCCTTTCGTTATCAATAAAACCATGATGCGGATTGATTTGCCGAAAATATTGAAAAGCAAAGAAAAAATTACTTTTAGCATCGACTGGAATTACAACCTTGCAGACCGTATGAAGCAGGGCGGAAGAGGTGGTTACGAGTATTTTCCTGAAGACGGAAATTACCTTTTCACCATTACCCAATGGTTTCCCAGAATGTGTGTGTACAGCGATTTTAAAGGTTGGCAGAACAATCAGTTTACCGGGCGTGGTGAGTTTGCGCTGACTTTTGGTAATTATGAAGTAGAGATCAATGTTCCGGCAGATCATGTAGTTGCCGCTACAGGAGAATGCCAAAATTATGAAAATGTGCTTTCTCCTTCCCAGTTTAGCAGATGGAAACAGGCTCAAACAGCGAAAGAACCGTTGGAAATCATTACTTTGGATGAAGCCGAAAAAGCAGAAAAATCAAAATCGAAAACCAGAAAAACATGGATTTATAAGGCGGATAATGTGAGGGATTTTGCATGGACATCTTCCAGAAAATACATTTGGGATGCCATGAAAACCGTAATTCCTGAAAACAATAATCAGGTGATGGCCATGAGTTTTTATCCAAAAGAAGCCTATCACCTTTACCGAAAATTTTCAACAAAAGTGGTGGCACACACTATTAAAACCTATTCCGAATTTACCATTCCGTATCCGTATCCTGTAGCACAATCTGTAGAAGCCGCAAATGGAATGGAATATCCGATGATCTGCTTTAATTACGGCAGAACCGAAAAAGACGGCACCTATTCCGAAGCCATTAAATATGGAATGATCGGAGTAATTGTTCATGAAGTCGGGCACAATTTTTTCCCGATGATTATCAATTCCGATGAACGGCAATGGAGTTGGATGGATGAAGGTCTCAATACTTTTGTGGAATTCCTGACCGAGCAGCTTTGGGATAATAAATTCCCTTCCAGACGTGGGCCTGCCTATCTGATTACCGATTATATGAAACTTCCGAAAAATCAACTGGAACCGATAATGGTGAATTCTGAAAACATTATTCAGTTCGGACCAAATGCGTATGCAAAGCCGGCAACCGGATTGAACATTCTTCGCGAAACCATTATGGGAAGGGAATTGTTTGATAAATCATTCAAGACCTATTCAAAACGTTGGGCATTCCGTCATCCTGAACCTGCGGATTTTTTCAGAACCATGAATGATGCCAGCGCGGAAAATCTGGATTGGTTTTGGAGAGGGTGGTTCTATGGAATTGATCCCGTGGATATTTCCATTGAAAAAGTAATGGTGTCAAGTCCGGATTTCAAATTAAATTCCGATCTTACATTGGAAGAAAAATACAAAGTAGATGCTCCAATGCTCAATGATTTTGAGGATATTTCAAAAGTGCGCGATCGTGAAGATAAAAACATTCAGTTTTATACCGATGTAGACAAAGAAACCCGTGATTTCTACTGGCGTTATGCCCGTGGTCTGGAAAAAGTGAATACAACAAAAGAAAGAACTTTTAAACGGGATGCACCGCAATCGCTATCATCAGCGGATCAAAAAAGGTTTGAAAATATCCGTGCCTATCAGATTGATTTCAAAAATAAAGGCGGAATGGTAATGCCGATAATTCTGGAATTTACATTTGAAGATGGCTCAAAACTTCATGACAAAGTGGCGGCTCAAATTTGGAGAAAAGATGAGCAGAACGTTTCATTAACCTATTATTTTGATAAGAAACTGAAATCCATACAACTCGATCCCATGCGCGAAACGGCTGATATCGATACATCCAATAATTTCTGGGGCGAAGTTCCGGAAAGCAGCAGTGCATTTAAAGTTTTCAAAGAAAACCAGAGCAAAAGCCGTGGTGCCGCAAGCGGAAAACTGAATCCGATGCAGGCGGCAAAGGAGAAATAGAATTTTTTAGCAATTTGTTTACAGAGCGTTGTCAGGGCTTCAAGCCCTGACAACGCTTTTTTTATCTGTTTTCTGCCAAAATTTCATATCAAAAAAAGATAATCTGCCATTTTAATCTCAAATCTCGAATCTCAAATCTCAAATCCATATTGGCACATTCTTGGAGAATTGGGAAGCAGAATAACATTAAAATTTATAAAAATATGTCAGTAAACTTTAAACCATTAGCAGACAGAGTTCTTGTGGAACCGGCTCCTGCAGAAACGAAAACCGCTTCAGGAATCATTATTCCGGATACTGCAAAAGAAAAACCTCAGGAAGGAACTGTGGTAGCAGTTGGTCCCGGTAAAAAAGACGAACCTACTACTGTAAAAGTTGGAGACAAAGTACTATACGGAAAATACTCCGGAACAGAATTGAAATTTGAAGGAAAAGATTACTTAATTGTAAAAGAAGGTGATCTTTTAGGAATTCTAGGATAAATTAAGAGTCAAGATTTCAGAAATCAGACTAAAGACATTTAATAAAATTAAAAACGAGAGTGAGAGTCTTTTATCTCATATCTCATATCTAAAATCTAAACAATGGCAAAAGAAATAAAATTCGATATCGAATCAAGAGATGCATTAAAAAGAGGGGTGGACGCCCTGGCAAATGCAGTAAAAGTAACTTTGGGACCTAAAGGTAGAAACGTGGTCATCGAAAAATCTTTTGGTGCACCGCATGTAACCAAAGATGGGGTTTCCGTAGCGAAAGAAATCGAGCTCGAAGACAAAGTAGAAAATATGGGAGCACAAATGGTGAAAGAAGTGGCTTCCAAAACCAATGATATTGCCGGAGACGGTACTACCACTGCAACCGTTTTGGCGCAGGCTATCGTTCGCGAAGGTTTGAAAAACGTTGCCGCAGGTGCAAATCCAATGGATTTGAAAAGAGGAATCGACAAAGCAGTAACCAAAGTAGTGGAAAACCTAAAATCCCAGTCTCAGGAAGTGGGAGATTCCAACGAAATGATTAAGCAGGTGGCCTCTGTTTCTGCAAACAACGACGAAACCATCGGTTCATTAATTGCGGAAGCATTTTCAAAAGTAGGAAAAGAAGGCGTGATTACGGTGGAAGAAGCAAAAGGAATTGATACTACCGTTGATGTGGTGGAAGGAATGCAGTTCGACAGAGGATTCCAATCTCCGTATTTCGTTACCAATCCTGAAAAAATGGTGGCTGAATTGGATAATCCGTATATCCTTTTGGTAGAGAAAAAAATCTCTTCCATGAAAGAATTGCTTCCTGTTCTGGAACCGGTTGCACAAGGCGGAAAATCATTATTGATTATCTCCGAAGAAGTGGAAGGAGAGGCTTTAGCAACTTTGGTTGTTAATAAATTAAGAGGTTCTTTGAAAATTGCTGCTGTAAAAGCTCCGGGATTTGGAGACAGAAGAAAAGCAATGCTTGAAGATATTGCAATTCTTACAGGCGGAACCGTCATTTCTGAAGAAAGAGGGTTCACCATGGAAAATGTAAGTCTTGAACAATTGGGGACTGCGGAAAAAGTAGTCATTGATAAAGACAATACAACCATTGTAAACGGTGGCGGTGATGAAGCGCAGATTAAAGGCAGAGTAAACCAGATCAAAGCGCAGATTGAAACTACAACTTCTGATTATGATAAAGAAAAACTTCAGGAAAGACTTGCCAAATTGGCAGGCGGTGTAGCCGTACTATACGTTGGTGCTGCTTCTGAAGTGGAAATGAAAGAGAAAAAAGACCGTGTAGATGATGCCCTTCACGCAACAAGAGCTGCTGTGGAAGAAGGTATTGTTGCTGGTGGTGGTGTTGCTTTGGTGAGAGCCATCTCTTCATTAAACGATTATCAGGGAGAAAATATTGATGAGGAAACTGGTATCAAAATCGTGAAAAGAGCGATTGAAGAACCACTTCGTCAGATTGTGGCGAATGCCGGAGGTGAAGGTTCTGTAATTGTAGCAAAAGTTTACGAAGGAAAAGGTGACTACGGGTACAATGCCAAAACCGATGAATACGTAAATATGCTGGATGCAGGAATCATTGATCCGACAAAAGTAACCAGAGTAGCCTTGGAAAATGCCGCTTCCGTAGCTGGAATGTTGCTTACCACAGAATGCGTAATTACAGAAGTTCCAAAAGACGACCCTGCAATGCCAATGGGCGGCGGAGGAATGCCGGGAATGATGTAAAATTAAAATAGTCATTACTAGAAAAGGAACGAAGCAATCCGTTCCCAATCATATAAATCCGTTCAGAAATTTTTCTGAGCGGATTTTTTTAAGATCATATATAAAAAATGGATCAGGATCAAAATCTGGGGACTAGGCAAAAATATTAGCCAGACTGAAGAGGAACTTTTTTTTCTTTTCCCATACTTGAATTTACAAGACTCTACCAATTACAATTCTGATTGATGAGTATAATTAAGGTAGCATTCCTCCGGAATGCCTTTTTTACTGCGTTTATGATTATTACTACACAGATTTCATTCCTCCGGAATGATGATCGTTCTTTTGTTGGTGGGTATGAAAAATAGTATGTTGGTGTAAAAGTGCATTCCGGAGGAATGCTATCTGTGTAGAATAGGTTTGAATATAGGATTGCGCGCGCCGAAGGTGCGCTATCTTTTATGAAAATATCATGTCACCTTTTTTCCAGTCTTTCTCCACAAGTTTTGTTCTTGATCCTAAAAAATCCCTTAAACACAACGTTTGTCATTTTGCAGAAATCTAAATTCTCTTTATAGAAATGCTTACAGCATAACAAGAGTTCAGTACATTTTTTATTACACAAAAGTGTTATTTTTTAGCAGAATGAACTTCAATACATTTGAATGGAGTTTATCCGTAAAGAATTTCAGAAATAAAAGATTCTGTTTTGAAAATAACTTCATTAAAAATAACTATTTTTAGAAAAATTCTAAAAAATTGAAGACTTAGAACGAAATTTTTCGGATAAATTTTAGAATATATAAAAAACTAAACCATGAAAATATCGGTTGTCATTGTGGAAGATGACAAAAATTATAACAATACCTTAAAGCGACTCATCGATTATCAACCGGATCTGGAATGTACCGGTCAGTTTTTTAATGGGAAAAGTGCGCTGGAAAATATTCCTGTTTTACAACCAGATGTGGTGATTATGGACATTCATCTGCATGATTTTTCGGGGCAGGAAGTAATTGCAAAACTGAAACAGAATTTACCGTTTACCAATTTCATTATGTGCACCAATTTTGAGGATGAGGAAAATATTTTTGCTTCCCTTCGTTGCGGTGCAGTAGGCTATTTAATTAAAGGTGAAAGCATGGAAAAAATCATTTCTTCCATTAAAGATGCCAAAAACGGTGGCGCTCCCATTAGCAATGATATTGCAAGAAAAGTCTTACAGTATTTTCAGAAACAGCAAAGCAATAAAGGAATTCTGGAGGTTTTAACAGCCACAGAAATGAGCATTCTGGCTTTGCTTTCGGATGGATTTTTGTATAAGGAAATTGCTGATAAAAAAAATATCTCCATTGAAACGGTAAAAAAACACGTCACGAATATTTATAAGAAACTCAAAGTCAATAACAAGGTGGAAGCCATCAATATTTTCAATAAAAGTTAACCGTTGAAAACATTTCTTCTCTTTTTTCAGCTTTTTCTGTGTTTGGGATTTTGCCTTCATGCACAGGAAGTTTCGTGGTCTGCTTTTCAAAATGAGGAAGAAATTTTACTCAATAAAAGCAGCCGTTTTTATCTGGTGCTTACCAATGGAGTAAATAAAAAACCGACGTTCAGGGAAATAAAAAAAGAAGAATTTTCTGCGGTTCCGCACACGGCAAAAGCGGTCTGGATGGTTTTTGATGTACAAGGAAATTTTCGCGATTCTCTTTTTGTATATACCAAACATCGGATTCCGAAAATGGATCTTTTCAAAAAAGAAGGTGCACATTACCAAAAAATCGGGCATACAGGTTTTGCCAATCAGTTACGATCGGCGGATATTCCCGATGAATACAACGCATTTATGCTTCCGATGGAATCTTCGGGAAGGTATTTTCTCAAACTATCTCCGGAACGCTATTCCCTCGGAATTCCCAAAATCTACATTTCTCCGCATCTGTACGAAGATAAGGAGAGCAAGATCGTGAGTAAAGTTTCTTTGATAACTGCGGGATTTCAGCTGGCAATTTTTGTGTGTGCACTGGTTTTTATGGGATTGAATTACCGGCGAAAAATTTCACAATTGCTGGTATTTTTTCTGCTCCTGAATGTTACCGATATATTTTATTTTATTTCGCGGTATTATATCCTTAATTTGGAACTTCCCATGTTTTCCTTTACCAACAGTCAGGTTTGGAATATTTTGGGAGATTTGAATATTTTGCTTTACTATATTTTTTACCGTAAATTTTTTAATATTAAGCGGAAATCGTTCACTTGGTTTTTTATACAATTTGGTATTTTTTTCTGGATCGTTCAGATTTTTATTGAATTATCAAATTTTCATGATCCGTTTTGGATTAATTTCGCAGTGTTTTATCTCAACTGTGCCTCCATTGTAGATTTTGTGATTCTGGTTGTGATTGCTGGTTATATTCTGAAAAACAGAATGAACAGGGCTTATTACAGAATCGGATTTGTCGGGCTGGTTTTCATGTTGTTCAGTGCTGCGGAGATTGCCTATCCTCATCTTTTCGGTTATACCGATTGGGTTGGGCTCAGCAATTTTTCTTTCGCATTGTTGCAGTTTTGTGTGTTAATCAATATTTTGAGTTTTGTATCCGCGATTATTCACAACACCGTCCTTGTCGAAAACGAAAAAAATGCGATGAAGCAACGACTTTTGTATCAGGAGATTGAAAAACAAAAATCCCTTCAGCAGGAACGGGAAAAGATTTCCCGAGATATGCATGATGAATTGGGAGCCGGAATTTCGGCCATCAAACTCCAGTCGGAAATTTTGCGAAAACAAATGGAGGGAAAAACCCTTCACACAGAAGAAATAGATCACCTCATTTCCATTTCGGAAGAAATGAATACATCGATGCGTGAAATGCTGTGGACTCTTAACTCCAAAAGTGATTCGGTGGCGAATTTAGCAGGATATATGGCTCATTTTTGTGAAGTGTTTTTTTCTAAAACGGATATTTCGCTGCAAGTTCAGAACAGGATTTCCAACAACGAAACCAATGTGAATTATGAATTTCGCCGGAATATTTTGCTGGTATTGAAAGAAGCCTGCAACAATATCATCAAACATAGTGAAGCCCAAAGAGTTTTGGTTGATATGGAAGAAAAAAAATCATCCTTCATTTTAAAAATACAGGACAACGGAAAAGGATTTCAGCAGCAGGATTATTTGGGTTATGGGTTAACCAATATGAAAACGCGTATGGAAATGATTGATGGCAACTTCACCATCCAATCCGGCACAAATGGAACCACCATTCTGGTGAAAGTTGAAATTCCCCAATCCTGATATTCCTAAATATTACGAAAAATCGGTATTTCGTGAAAGGTTGAATGTTTTTAGTTTTGGATAAAACTAAGAACCATGAAAACTAATTTTTATTCTTCAATCTGGAAGTCATTCTGGATTCCGATTCTATTTTTTATCAAGGAGTTTTAGAATTTGTATACTCGAATTCGGTTATTATAATAAACGAAATAAGTACATGCGATTTCAGCTCCCCTCTCCTTTGGAAATCCACAGGATTCGCCGATTCCTTAAAAAAAATAGAAAGAAAGAGGCAAAGGGGTTGGGGGTGAGGAAATAAGACGGAAAATATATAAGTCGTTTATAATATTTACAAGTAAAAATTTAAAAACCAAATAAAAAACCATGATGAAAACAGAACTTACATTACTTATTTTTTTGTACTCGGTGGTACTTTATGCACAGGATAACGACAATATTTCCTCTACCCGAAAAATAATTGAGAACGCCGAAACCACACGAATTAACAAAGACTGGTCGCAAATTGCCGAATTCCGTTCCGGAATTGGAGAAACTGTGCAGTTTTTTCCTGTACAAGTAGTCAACCTGAAAACAGGAGAAAAAGAAAATGCTCTACAAATGGATATGGCAGTAAAAATGAAAGGAAATTCTACTTTTTTTAACGGAATGGCAGGAGCTCTTACGGGCAATAATGCCCACGCTATTCAAGCCATGATGAATGACGGAATCATTTCTTCTTGGATAGGATATAATGAAATTGATGAATTCATCAGCTTTATAGAACAGCAAATAATTCCCAATATGGATGTAAAATATAAAGACAAATCATCGGAATTTATTTTCAATGCAGAAGAAATGACACTAAAATTTTTAATTCGAGAAAAAACACGCAGGCTCACCATCTCCCTTAATAATGTTGATTTTATTGAATTTTGGACAGAATCTCGTGCGGATAACATCGGGGAACTGCTTCCCATTCTTAAAAGTGTAAAGAACAAAGAACTTAAATTTTAAAAAACACATTACCATGAAAACAATATTTATGATCCTATTGGTGCTTTTAGGCATAAAGCCGTTTGCACAGGATATCACAGGAAATTATTTTCTCTATAATCCAATGCTGATTGAAGGCGATATGGAGTTCAGTTTTGATTTTGATGAATCGGTACCTAATATTCCAGTAAATTTTCGCCCAGCTTCAGGGTGGTCGCTTCCTTATTTGGAAGTTACTGCCTGTGGATACAAGAAAATTGAAGTTCTATATCCCTTATGCGGTTGTGGGAATGAGTTTATGCTTGGCAATATTTTGCAACAGGTGGATACGCCTTGCGTAAGTCCCTATAATACATCGTTTCAGGATTCTTTATTCAATTCGCTCTTAACTCCCAATACTGAATTGGTTTATCAAACAGAAATTTTGCCCAATGGGGTAGAGAAGATATTCATTAAGGCAAATGGGTATGGGACGTATTCATATTTTCAGATCACCAGCGAATTTCTTTCTGAACGTTCGAGCAGTATTAATGAAGAAGTAAAAATATTCTTTAACCCCGTAAAAAACAATCTTATAGTAACCGAAGAACTCAAAAACATTATCATATCTGATTTTTCAGGAAGAATTGTACTTCAGAAAAATAATCCAACAAAAGAAATTGAATTAAGCCACCTTCCTAAAGGCAATTATATTTTAAGCGGACAAACAAAAACTGGAAAGAATTTCTCGCAGAAATTTATTAAAGAATAATTTGGTTCAATGTATTAATAGTTTAACTCATTGATATTCAAAAATAAATTAAAATCTAAATGAACTATATATTAAAAAACTAAAACTAAAAACGATGAAGAAAGTACTACTTTTACTCTCAGCCACAACATTCAGCATGTTGTTTTCTCAGGAACAGAAAATGAACATTGTAAAAACAAATCTTACCGCGTACGCATTCCGAAATGTGAATCTTAGCTATGAGCGAAGTATCACAAAAAGGATTTCTGTGAATGTAGGATTCGGAACAATGGGCGAAGGAAGTGTTCCTTTTTTAAAACAATTTATTGGTGATGAAGACAAAGAATTTACCGATATCAAAGTCGGAATGACCACCTTTACCATCGAACCGCGATTTTATTTGGGAGAAGGCTTTGGGAAAGGATTTTATTTAGCACCCTATTATCGCCATTCCAAGTTTAAAGCCAACAATTTTGTGTACACTTATGAATATGAACACGAAGACGGAACCTTTATTGATATTCCATTGGATGTTTCCGGGACTGCGACTGCAAACAGTTTCGGATTAATGTTTGGGGTACAGTTCTTACTCGGTAAAAAACAGAATTGGGTTCTGGACTGGTGGATTTTAGGGGGTCATTATGGAAATGGCAAAGGAGATTTCAATGGTAAAAGTCTGCGCACATTAACCGCAGACGAACAGGAGGCAATAAAATTTGATCTTGAAGATCTGGAAATCCCTATTATCGAATATAAAGTAACCACTAGTGGAAACGGTGCAAATATAAAATTAAATGGACCTTGGGCAGGATTGCGCTCGGGTTTATCTTTTGGGTATCGTTTTTAGAAATTTTTTCTTCAAATATCAATGTGAAAACGGACAGTTATGCTGCCCGTTTTTTTATTCATTGTTTTCGTTTTCCACTTCATGCCGTAGCTGTGCCTTATACAACGTGGCATAATAACCGTTTTTATCCAGAAGTTTCAGGTGTTTTCCTTCTTCCACAATTTTTCCTTTGTCCATTACAATAATTTTATCCGCCTTTTCGATGGTGGAAAGCCGATGCGCAATAATAATGGACGTTCGGTTTCGGGTAATTTTTTCCGTGGCTTTCTGAATGAGTTTTTCACTTTCCTGATCGATGGATGAAGTGGCTTCATCTAAAATTAATATTTTAGGATCCGAAAGATAAGCGCGCAGAAAGGAGAGAAGTTGGCGTTGTCCCAAAGAAATAGAACTTCCTCGTTCACTCACCATAAAATCATAATTTCCCGGAAGTTTGCGGATAAAATCATCCACGCCGATTTCCTGTGCCGCTCTTTTTACTTTTTCTAAACTGATGCTTTCGTCACCAAACGCAAGATTTTCATAAATAGTCCCGTGAAACAGAAAAACATCCTGCAAAACAACACCAATATGCTGGCGCAGATTGTACAGTTCATAATCTTTAACATCAATATTGTCAATCAGGATTTTCCCGGAATTAATGTCGTACAAACGCGTAATCAGGCTGATAATCGTTGATTTCCCGGCTCCTGTTGCACCCACAATTGCTACCGTTTCTCCGGGATTTACAAGAAATGAAACCCCTTTCAGAACTTCCTGTTTTTCATCATAAGAGAAATGAACGTTTTGAAATTCAATTTTTCCGTTGAATTCATTTTTGATTATTTTTCCGTTGTTGGGCATGGCAAAATCTTCATCCATTACGCCAAGAACGCGCTCTGCTCCCACAATTCCACGCTGAATATTATTGAATCGATCCGCAATTTGTCTTAATGGCCGAATTAGCATCGAAATATACTGGATAAACGCAATCACTTCACCGGCAGTAATGGTAATGTATCCGCCATAAAAAAGAATAAAACCAATAAAAAGTGAGGAAATAAGCTCCACAACCGGAAAGAATAAAGAAAAAATGAATACCGTTTTTAAAAGTGCCGCTTTTAGTTTGATATTGATTTCATCAAATTTTTTGAATTCCGCTTCCTGTCGGTCGAAAACCTGAATAATCGGCATTCCCGCCAAACGTTCCTGAACAAAGGAATTCTGAATAGCAGTCCAGCTTCTTTCATCCCCGAATGCTTTCTTTAATCGCTTCTGAAAAAACCGCGTAATCAGCACCATTAAAGGAAGAATCGCGAGGGAAATATAACTCAGATGCACATTCACCTGAAACATCATAAACAGTACAAAAATAATTCTCAGCACATCCCCGAAAACCATCAGAAATCCGTCGGTATAAACCGTGGCAATGGTTTCTACATCGCCTACAGCACGCGTGACTAGTTGCCCGATCGGTGTTTTATCAAAAAAAGAAGTCCGGAAATAAATCAGTTTGTTGTACAGGCGTTCGCGGATGTCGCGAATCACATTCTGCGAAATAAAATTTGAAAAATAAACCAGAAAAAAATTAAGAATACTTTCTGCAAAAATTAAAGCCACAAAAATGTAAATGTGCTTCATCATCAGGGATTTGTCCCGAAGTTTGATGATGTCGTGATCCACAATTTCCATAGAAAGATAAGGGCGATATGTGGAAATAATCGAAAGCAAAATGGAAATCAGCAGGGTTGCAATAAACCAACCGCGAAATTTCATTCCGATTTTGAAAAGTCTTTTAACAATCGTCCAGGTATCTTGTTTTTTACTCATTTTTATTAGGTTAGAAGTTGGAAGTCAGAAGCTGGAAGTTTAAAAAATTCCGCTTCAAATTCCTTTTTCCGAATTATAAATTTTAAATTCAATATATTATTTAACACCCCGTTTCCCGAACTCCCTTCGGAATCCACCCCTCTGAAAGAGGGGAATATTTTAGTCATCTTCCGACTTCCGACTTCCAACTTCCAACTTCCATCTTCCATCTTCCAATCTCTAAATCTCTAAATCTCCAAATAATCTTTCAAACGGATACCCCACATCCACCAGAAAAAGACCTTTTGCAGGAGCCGAGCTTCCTGCCGAACTTCGGTTTTGGTTTTCAATGATGGTACGCAAATCTTCAACTTCAATTTTTCCATTACCAATTTCTACCATGGTTCCTACAATGGCACGCACCATATTTCTCAGGAATCGGTTAGCAGAAATGGTAAATTTTAATTCACTGTTTATTTCTTCCCATTCTGCACGGTAAATGGTGCAGAGGTTGGTTTTATTATCTCCGCCTAATTTTGCAAAACTTCCGAAATCTTCATATTCAAAGAGGATTTTGCAGGCATCATTCATTTTGTTTACATTAAGATTTGGCTTTTTCATTTGCCAAGAAAAATCTTGTGTAAAAGGATTTTTCTCCATCGAAATATAATATTCGTAGGTTCTGTATGTCGCATCAAATCTTGCATGCAAATGATCTGCAACCGGAAAAATTCTTTTTACGGCAATATCCGAAGGCAGAAAACTGTTCAGTTTATAGGTAAGATTTTCATCCGGATGTTGTTCAGTATCAAAATGGGCAAACATTTTTTTGGCATGAACGCCGGTATCTGTTCTTCCTGCTCCGGTGGTTTTTATTTCTTCGCGGAGAATGGTCGACAACGCTTTTTCCAGTTCCTGCTGAACGGAATTTTCCCTTGGCTGAATCTGATAACCGAAATAATTTTTTCCGTTGTAAGAAAATTCGATGAAGTATCTCAATTTGCTAAATTTGCAGATACAAAAATACAACTTTTGACCAAGATACTTTTACTTTCCGACACACACTCATATCTGGACGACCGAATTCTTGAATATGCAAAGCAGGCAGACGAAATCTGGCATGCCGGAGATTTTGGCGATATGAAGGTGATTGAAGCGCTGGAAAAAATAAAACCTTTAAAAGGCGTGTACGGAAATATCGACGATGCAAAAATCCGTTCCGAGTTTCCGGAAGTGAATCGTTTCTTTTGTGAAGAGGTAGAAGTGTTGATGGTGCATATCGGCGGTTATCCCGGAAAATATACACCGGTTGCACGAAAAGAAATTATGGAAAAATCACCCGATATTTTTATCTCAGGACATTCGCACATTCTAAAGGTGATGTATGATAAAACGAATAAACTGCTCCATTTGAATCCAGGTGCATGCGGAAAAGTAGGCTGGCATAAAATGAGAACCATGCTTCGTTTCGTGATTGATGGGAAAGAGATTAAGGATTTGGAGGTGATTGAGTTGGGAGTGAAGTGAGTTTGAAAAGAGTCAAGTAAAATGTAAAAAGAGCCAAGTAAAAAGTAAAAAGAATCAAGTAAAAAGTAAAAGGAGGCAAATAGAAGGTAAAAAGAATCAAGTGGAAATCCGTGCGTCATTGTGAGGAGTGAAGAGTGAGCAACAAAGCAATCTGGAGAATATGGAAATTGCATTGAACATATTGCTTCATCGTTTCTTCTCGCAATGACATCAAATTTGAAATAAAAAAGAAATGAAAATAAACGATAAAGTTTCAGCAATTGACGAGAATTTGGAAGGAACAATTACTTCCGTTCACGGAAATATCGTGGTTTTCAAAGATGAATTTGGATTTACCCATCAATATCCGAAAGATAAGCTCGTGCTGCGTGATACAGATCTGTATGAAAATATGAAAGTGGAAAAAGAGGAAACTTCTCAAAAACCAATTTCCAAAAAAAATAAAAATGAGCCTTTTGTTCTGGATCTTCATTTTGAACGGCTGGTGAAAAATCCGTCTGATTATGATGCTTTTGAACGTCTGTTTCTTCAGAAAGAAAAACTGATTAAAACACTGGAATTTTGCAGGGCAAATAAAATTAAAAAACTTGAAATTATCCACGGAATCGGCGATGGCGTTCTGCAAAAAATGGTGGTAGATGTGCTCCACAGCCAGATCAATCTGGAATTTGAAGATCATGAATTTTTCTATCACAGTTCGGGATCGGTATTGGTGAATTTCCGGTAGGAACTCAAAGCTTGTAAAAGAAATTACAGTTTTAAAACGTAAATTTCCATATCTTTAAATTCTAAAAAAAATCTAAAATATCTTTTACCACATAAACAAAACATATGAAAAATCTGTTCTTTCTTTTCGTATTCACTTTTTTCACACTATTCGTTTCGTCTCAAAACAAAGGGAAAATTACCTATTCCATGGATTTTGATTCAACGAATCCGGAAATGGCAATGGCGATTCCGATGCTACAAGGATCAACCATGGAAATGTTTTTTATTCCCGATTTTTCCAGAGCAAATGTATTGATGGGAAGTTTTATGAAAATGAATACGGTGATCGATGTAAAGGCTAAAAAGGGGTTGATGCTGATGGAAATGATGGGCAATAAAATTGCCACACCTATGGATCTTGCAAAACCTCCTTTACAAGAAAAACCCAATTATACCGTGGTGAAAATAACCCCTGAAACCAAATCAATTTTAGGTTTTAAATGTGATAAAAATATTCTGAAATCGGACGATGGAACTGAAATCACAATTTGGACCACCAAAGAACTGAAAGGAAATTTTAAAGGAATTGAACAGCTGGACCAGTTTCCTGTGGATGGATTTCCGATGGAATTTTCCATGGATACCAATGGTATGAATGTGCATTATATCGCCACCCAATTCGATAAGGAAGTTCCGGATTCGGGATTTTTCAGCCTTGAAATTCCTGAGGGATACACCATAATGTCGGAAGAAGATCTTGCAAAAATGGGCAATTAAAATAGGGATTTCTTACTTTTATGTTTCGGATTTCTACTCAAAAGGTTTCGAGCATTTTCCGTACATTTGCGGGAGTTTATTATGAAAAAACTTCATTTACTTTTTACCAAAGACGGATTGCAGTATCAGATTTCCAAAGGTCGGAATGTGCTGGAAGAAAATGGATATTTCTTAACCGAAGAAAATCCTGAAATTGATATTACGGAATCTCTTGAAACCATTTTAGGAAAGGACTTTTCAGAAATTTCCGTCGTTTCCGCACTGAATCATTTTACATTGATGCCAGAAGGTTTTTCCGATCATGAATCGGGATTTCAGTTGATTGCCTACAATGCCAATGTGGAAGAAAAAAATGAAGAACTGATGCTTTCGGTGAACAAAAAATTTGCAGTTCAGTTTTATTATACTTTTCCGAAAATTTTTTATACAAAAATAAAAGCACTCAACAAACCTGTGCATTTTAATTTTTCCGGGGAAAAATTTCTCAATTCCATTTCTTTACGAGGGAATAAGGAAATTCATATCAACCTATATCACAACCAATGTGAATTCTTTGCCTTTGACCGCAAAAAAGTGATTTTGTACAACAATCTGGATGTAAGTTCCGAAGTGGATTTTCTGTATTTCATTATGTTTACGCTGAGTAAAATCGGTTTCGGGATTGATGAAACGCAGTTTTTCGTGTACGGTGAAACCACTGAAAATGAAACCTTTATCTCCGAACTTCGCAAGTTTGTGAAAAAACTGAAAATTGTTTTTGATAATATTCCCCAGAGGAATTTTATACTTGCTGGATGATGGATGCTGGATGATGAATGTTGGATGATTTTATAATATAGGAATTATGAGTTTTAAATTTGAAAAATTAATTATTTGGCAGGATTCTATGAATTTTGGAGAAGATATTTTCAAGCTATCTTGCAGTTTTCCAAATGATGAAAGTTTTAATTTAACCTCTCAAATCCGAAGAGCAGCAGATTCTGTCGCTTTAAATATTTCAGAAGATAGTATCTTGCAAAGTAATCCTGAGTTTAGAAAATTTTTAGGGTATTCAATCCGAAGTATTGCAGAAGTTGTAACTTGCCTCTATAAAGCAAAGAGAAGAAACTATATTGATGAATAAAAATTTACAGAAATGTATTATTTTTCTTACAAACTTATCAATCATATTATCGATTTCAGAAACAAACTCAGTTAAAAAACACCCAACACTCATCATCCAACATCCAGCACCCAACATCTAACACCCAACATCCACTATGTTCCGAATCATCTCCGGCAAATGGAAAGCCAAAAAAATTTCCGCACCTAAAAATTTTGATGTTCGCCCGACAACAGATTATGCGAAAGAAGCTCTGTTTTCCATGATTGAAAACCGCTACGATCTTGAATTCTGTTCTGTTTTGGATCTTTTTGCAGGAATCGGCTCCATTTCGCTGGAATTTGCTTCCCGTGATTGTCCGGACATCACTTCCGTGGAAATGAATCCGAAACATACCGCATTTATTCACAATACCGCAGCCGAGCTGAATATGGCGTTGCAACTCAATGTACAGCGCGGCGATGTGTATGAATGGCTGAAACGAAACCGCAACAGAAAGCAATACGATATTGTTTTTGCAGATGCTCCTTTTGATATTACGGATGAAAAAAAATATCAGGAACTGATTGCTTTGGTGCTGAATAACAATTATTTGAAGGAAAACGGCGTTTTTATTCTTGAGCATCAGACCCGATTAAAATTGCAGCATCCGCAAATCACTGAAACCCGAAAATACGGAAATGTGAGTTTCAGTTTTTTTAAACCTGAAAATTAATTTTCTCTACTGACATACTGTTGTCATTATCTGCAATTACTTTTGTGTTAAGTTTAACTCAAAAATTACAAATTATGACCACAACAAACCAAAAACAATTTCTGTCTTCCGAGCAATTGCTTAACGAATGGCAGGGACACCGAAATCTTACGAGAAGAGTAATTGAAAAATTTCCAGAAAAAGATTTATTTGAATTTTCTATTGGCGGAATGCGACCTTTTTCCCAAATGGTGACAGAACTGCTTGCGATTGCAGGTCCGGGTTTGAAAGAAATTGTAGACGATCAATCTAAATCATTTAAAGAGGAATCTTTTCAATTCAACACGAAATCGGAAATTCTTGCAAAATGGGATGAGCAGACAAAGGTGATTGATGAATATTTTCCGAAAATTTCAGAAGAGCGCTTCCTTGAAAATTTTAATCTTTTTGGGCAATATGAATTTCCTGTATATCAAAATATTTTGTATTTTATTGATAATGAAATTCATCATCGTGGGCAAGCCTACGTCTATTTAAGAGCGCTTGGAATTGAGCCTCCTTTTTTCTGGGAAAGATAGTATATGAATAAAGAACCACTTTTTACAGTGGTTCTTTGTTTAAATTTTCCGCAATTGAAGTGACCAAATTTTTCATCGTTTCTTTTAGAAATTCAGGTTCGAGAATTTCGATATAATCGGCAAAAGTGATTAACCATCGGGGAAATCCATCGGCAATCCATTCGGTTTCAAAGGTCATTAGTATGCGGTTTTCTTTTTCTTCTTCATGGGTTAAACCATAATATTTTTTGGAATTTGTAATATGTGGAAGCACGTTTCTGTTCACAAGAATTTTTACTTCTGTTTTGGGATTTTTAGAATTTTTACGGTATTGCTCTATATTGCCGTAATTTTGCAGAAAAGGAAGTTCAGTTTTACCTATTTTCTGGAAACGATCGATCCGGAATTGCCGGAAATCTTTCCGTAGAATACAATATGCCATTACGTACCAATAATTGAATTCAAAGAAAATTCCTACGGCTTCAATATTCCGTTCACTGATTTCCCCATTATCTTTTTTATACGAAATGGTGAGTTGTAATTTTTCATCAATGCTTTCCAAAATTGTGGGAATGCTGTTGCGCACTAAATCGGTGGATTTAGGCTTGTAGGAATAGATATTGATTTGATTCTCAATATTCTGAATAAATTTTTTGTCCGAAGTCCGAAGAACCGATTTCACTTTTTCCATTGCGGAATGGTAATGAACATCCAGACTTTCATGGGCAAATTTTTTCATCAGTTTTTCGGCAGTTATAAAACTCAGAACTTCTTCTTTGGTGAACATTATGGGCGGAATTTTGTAGCCTTCCATCAACGAATATCCATTGCCGGCCTCGCCAATAATCGGAATTCCTGCATTTTCCAAAGTTTTTATATCACGGTAAATCGTTCTGATGCTGACATTAAATTTTTCTGCCAAAGTTTGGGCACGAACCAAAGGTTTGCTCTGCAATTGGGTAAGAATTGCAGTTACACGGTCAATTTTTTTGGAATAATGGTCGTGCATCAGATTTTTTATGAATTAAATTTTTCTATTATTCCCGATACGTTTTCACCAGTTTATCCAGGTTTAAACTTCTGGCAGAAGCATCGAAAATTTCTTTATAAGTTCCTCCGAAATCGATGAGTTCATCGTGAGTTCCGCTTTCCACCACACGTCCTTTTTTCATCACATAAATGGTATCCGAATCCAGAATTTGCGAAAGGGAATGGGAAATGATAATCACGGTTCGGCCTTCTTTTATGGCATCCAGCGAATTTTTAATCTGTTCGGTTGCAATGGCATCCAGACTTGCGGTGGGTTCGTCCAGAAAAATAATCGGTGGATTTTTCAGGAATAATCTTGCGATGGCGATTCGCTGTTGCTGTCCGCCGGAAAGTTGAGTGGCATCGTGCTCATATTTTTCCGGAAGTTCCATAATCTGATCGTGGAGATAGGCTTTTTTTGCCGCTTCCACAATCTGTTCGTGCGAGGCATCCATTTTTCCGTAACGAATGTTGTCTTCAATACTTCCTTTAAAAATGTGATTTTTCTGCAAAACCAGACCAATATCACGGCGTAGGAAATCATTGTCGTAATGATTGAGATTCACATTATCCAGAAGGATTTCTCCGGAATTCGGCAGATAAAATTTACATAAAAGATTAATAATGGTTGATTTTCCGGCTCCTGAAAGTCCGACCAAAGCGGTGGTTTTTCCAGCTTCAATATTCATGGAAACATCATAAAGTGCCTGAGTTCCGTTGGGATAAGTGAAGTTGATGTGATTGAGGATAAAATTTCCTTTCACCTCTTTTTTTGTAAATGTACCATTGGGTTCTGTTTCGGAATCCGCATTAAGAATATCGAAATATCCTTCTGCATAAATCATGGCATCATTCATATCATCATAAATCCTGTGCAGCTGCCGGATTGGTGAAGAAACATTATTAAAAAGCATGATGTGGAGCATAATTGCACCAATGGTCATTTGCTGATCGAGTACCAGATAAACCGTGAGCAGAATAATCAACACGACACCGATTTGCTCAATAAATGTTTTCAGACCTTCGTAAATAAAACTGTTTTTTCTTGTGTAGAGCTGGCTTTCCATCAGTTGCATCTGAAGATCATATTGTTTTTTGCCTTCAAATTTTTCTCTTACAAAACTTTTGATAACCATAATGGAATTGATGAGGTTGAGCAAACCGGAGGTTTTTTGTTCACGCTGATTTCTTAGTGTTCTGCGTACACCGCCCAGTTTTTTGGCCTGAAGCGCAGTTACCCAAAAATAAATCGGTACGATAAAAGTGGCGACCAGACCTACATAAACATTTTGCATATACATAATCACCAGCGCAATAATCGCATTGGAAAACATGGGCAGAATATCAATGAAAAAATTCTGAACAAGTTTGGTTAAACTTTCAATTCCACGGTCGATTCGGGTTTGCAGTTTTCCGGATTCGTGATTTTCATCGGTGAAATAGGCAATGCGGTACGTTAAAATTTTATCAATTGCCTTTTGTGCCAGTTCGGAACTGATGTTGATTCTTATTTTTTCACCGTAAAATTTTTGCCCGAAGTTGATGAAAATATTGGCGATTTCCTTTATCAAAAGAATGGCAGAAATAATCATCAGCACATGAATTCCTTCTTTCATCGGATGTGCCAGTTTGGTGAGTTTTTCTACTTCGTCCACCGTATATTTTAAAACCACAGCATTTACCTGAGCGGCAATTGCGCCAAGAAAAGTAAGGATCAGCGTGCCGAAAGTCATCACACGATAAGGTTTTATAAAAGGTCGAAGCTGCCTGTAAATTCCGATCAGGGTGATGGTTTTGTTGAAAGGTTTTGCCATATGCCGAATGTTTGCAGATTGTAAAATTAACCGAATCTTCAGTAAATCTGCAAAGAAATGCAGGCATAAATTTTCATAAAAGATAAAAAAGTTTAAAACTCCGAATTATTGGTAGGGTTGGTGTTGAACTGAGCAGCGTATTTCAGTAATGCATTGCGTTCGGATTTTAAACCCAGTTTGTTGATGATGGATGTGCGATGGGTTTCAATGGTTTTTTCTGAAAGAAACAGTGTGTTGGCAATTTCTTTTGTCGTTTTCTGGGAGATAATCAACTCAAATATTTTTTTCTCGGAAAAGGTAAGTTGTTCCATTACTTCTCCTTTTTTATAATGGACATCTTTCTCAAGATCAAATTTAATTTTAGAACTGAAATATCTATCATGACTGAGTAAATGCCGGATACATTCCCGCAATTCTTCGAGTGCATATTCCTTGAGCAGATAAGCATTGATGTTCAGTTCGTCTGCTTTTTTATAAATACTGATTTCTTTATGAGAGGTGAGCATAATTACTTTTGTATTCAACTGGTGAACCCGGATTTTTTCACAAACTTCCAGACCGTCCATTTCGGGCATTTCAATATCCAGAATAACAAATTCGGGTTTCAGTCTTTTCACCACATCCCATGCCACTCTGCCATTTCTGCAGTTTTCCAGTACTACATAGCCCATGCTTTCTACAAGAACCTGAGTTCCGAGAAGAAAAAGTGGGTGATCATCAGCGATTACAAAATGCATATTATTTTTGTTTTGGGATAATGATATTAATAATGGTACCGGATTGATCCGACTGGAAATTAACCTTGCCTTTTAAATATTTCACCCGCTCTGTAATGTTCAGTAAGCCGAAACAATTGCCTTTTTCAAACATTTTAGCCACATCAAAGCCTTTTCCGTTATCCTTGATGTTCACTTTTACGGCATTTGAATCTTCTGTAACGGTTATTTTTCCTGCGGCGGCATCGGCATGTTTCAGGATATTGGTAATCGCTTCCTGAATGATCCTGTATACCTGCAATTCTTTGTCATGATCCAAGCCGCCTTTGTAGTCGATCTCTGAACTTACAAAAAACTGATGCTGGTTCTGAATGCGTTCTACCATGTTTTCAACACTGAGTTTCAATCCGATTTTATCGAAAAGTATCGGGCTTATATTTCTGCTGATATTGCGGACTTCTTCAAGAATATTATCAATCTTGGTTTTCAGTTTTGTATTGTTTTCTTCGATATTGTGGCGAAGGTTCACCAGTTCATTGCTCACACTGTCATGAAGGTCGGAAGCAATTCTTTTCCGTTCGTTTTCTGTTTTCTGCAACAACTGAGATGTAAAATTTTCTGTCAGCTTTTTCTCTTTTAGAATACTTTTGTTTTTAATCCAAAATAGGATGATAACAGCGGCCAGAACAAGGAATGTCATGCAGGCAATCAGCAGCCAGATAAGTGTGTTTTTTTCACTGATTTTTTTTTCCTGAAGCAGTATTTTATGTTCTTTTTTTTCGGTTTCAAATTTTGTTTCGAGTTCAAAAAGCTGGTTTTTCAGGCGGTCTTTGGATTGTTTGTTGGTGTCTTCCACGAGAAACATACTGTATTCGTTCGCTTTTTTATAGTCTCCTTTTTTCTGGTAATAATCATACAGTGCACTGGCCAGCTGAAACATATATTGGGTATTCGGTTCTTCGGACTGCGCCATTTGTTTGTAAAAGCGTTCTACTTTTTCGGGGTCTTTCAACGGGGTTTTAAATGCATTGGAAAATAATATTTCCTGAAAAAAAGTTCTCATTTCCAAATCCGGAATGGCGGTTTGGTTTGAGATTTCTTCGGCGAGATGCAAATAATGGGCGGCACTGTCCTGTTTTTTTTGTGCAATGAATTTAAAGGCTAAAAACTGATTCAGGATTCCTTTATGGTATTCCGGTATGGTTTTATAGGTTTTGGAAAATTTTGCCAGTTCGTCAATCTGTTTAATTGTTTTCAAAGTGTCGCCCTGCTCAATATGAAAATGGGCGGACATTCCGATGGCAGAAAATGTCAGAAATTCATCTTTGTTTTTTTTGAAAATATCAACTGCTTTTTGCAGAATTTTTTCCGCTTTATCATAAGCCCTGTTTTGTACATAGAGATTGTGCATGAGAAGATACACCGTCCCTTTATTTTTATTATCTCCAACTTCTTCAAAGATTTTTAGTGCCTCAACAAGGTGCTTTTCGGTTTTATCAAGATTTCTTTGTCTTAAATAATTCTGGGCTATGGCAAAATGCGAAAACCCTTGTTTTTGTTTATGGACAATAGATTCGGGCTCAAATGAAATGCCTTTTTCGAGCCAGTAAAAACTTTTTTCCAGATTTCCCGCATCGGAATACTGGGATCCTATATAATGGCATAGATTTGTTTTTGCTTCTGCTGAAATTTTACTTTCATTGTCCTCATAAAATTTCAGTAAGGTTACCACGTACGCGCTGTCATAACTGCTGTTTCGTTTTGAAGCGTCTCCGTATGCTTTCAGATAGGCAGCTGCATTTTCGTATTTTTTTTCTTTTAAGCTGAGGTTATAATTTTTACTGAATATTTCCTGATATTTTTTGTCTGAAAAGTTTTCTAAATTGGAGAGCCACTCATAATCTGGCAAGTGATTATACTTGTTGTTCTCTATTTTCAGCTTTTCGGTTTTTTCCTCTTCACTAAGGGTTTGCTGATTTTTCTGACAGGATAGAATTGAACATAATAGAAGTAGAGTCCAATAAAACGTGTAAAATTTTCTCATTAATTCTATATTTCGTAAAAATTAAAAACTTTTCATGGGTTTGGTTGAATTTGTATAATAAGTTTTAATGGTTATTAGTTTTTAATTTAATGATAACAGGGAGTCAAATTTAATATTAAAATTTTACTCTTCCCTTTGTTTTATGTGATATTTGTGTCTTTGTTAAAAATTTCAGAAATAAAATCTTATTTGCTCCCTGTGAATCATTACGTGAATAAGAAGTACTGTATATTTTCCTGAGCACCACTTAATTTTAAAATAAGAGTAAACGAAGAAATCCTGCATTAGCACTGGATTCCTCCGTTTTATATATAGAATGGTTATTAATCTACCAATTCATTGAGATAAGGGAAAGATTTGTTGATGCTTTCCATAATGAATTTTAGAATTTTTTCTGGTTTTTGGGAAGATTTATCAGCAGATTCTTTTCTCCACAGCACTTCTCCGGTTTTTGCATCAGCAATGGATAAGGTTAATATTCCACCTTTATTTTTAGTTCCTTGTTCGTAATCTCCGCGGATAACGGCATCCACACCCAATGCTTTTGCAATATCTTCGGTAGGTGTTCTGGAAAGATTGTTCCATAATCCACTGTTTCTCAGGATTTGGTTGGTTCTGTCAATATCCTGGAATTCTACAAAGTAATCGAACTGGTTTTTTGCAAAATGTTTATACATTTCATCCTGTATAAGATCCATTGCGTTTTCTTGATTTTTGATATTTTCTTTTTTACTTTGTTTCTTTTTATCGCTTACAATCTCTGTGGAAAAAGGCAGGATGGCTACTTTTACGTGTGAGGTGAGCTTTATGAAGTTTTTGGATAAAATAATTCCTTGTTTGGAAGTGACTTCATTTACTTGTTTCAGGTCATTAAGGTAGATTTTTTTGAAATCTGCATTTTCCAAAGTTTTTTCTATGGCTTCTTCTTTGGGTAATCCGTTTTTGATACCTTCTTCCACCAGATTTTTGTACGCCGTTTTTGTTTCCGGTGAAAATGTAACATAAGCCGTTTTTGCTTTCGCTTTTGGTGATAGTAGTTTTCCGGTTACAACATCGCTCACAGATTGAGCAAAAGCAATTGTAGATATTGAAAAAGCTGCTAATAGATAAAGTTTTTTCATTGTTTTTAAATTTAAATGTTATTTATATTTGGTGAAATAGGGAAATCTTTTATTGATGCGATTTACAACAGATTCCAATGTTTTTTTCAGATCATAAAGTCTGGCTTTGGAGTTTTCGTTGATGTATTGCCAAAGCAAGTCGTTATTTTGTTTGTCGAAGATATTGATGCTCATTTTTGTGGAATCTTTGGGATCCAATGTAGGATCCAGAATGGAGGCAGTGGTTTGGGAAACGGTTTTCTTCCGGAGGCTTACGGTTTCATAGTCTTCGAGAAGCGCATCACTGCCAAAATCAAAAAACTGTAAATCGATCATATCTGTCAGCAGCATTTGATTAATCTTGGCATTTGCCATCACTGTTGTAATATTTTTTCTTTCGGAGAGAAGCCCTTCGGAAAGTTTTAAGGCTAATTTCTTATCCACGCTACTGGAAGAAGCGTTGTCGTCACCAGTTTTTAAACTGCCGTAAATTTCTTCAGGAGAACCTTTCATGACACCATCTAAGGTTTCTTTGCTTTGCATCAGTTGATATGCCATTACTTCGATATCCTGACCGCTTTTGTTCAGGATTGAAAAATCTTCGTCACTATTCAGCCCAACGAGTTCATTGAATTTTGATTTGTTTTTGATAATAAAATCAATTTGTGTTTTATCAGCGATTCCGCCCAATGCTTTTGTGAGTGCTGTTCGGTCTTCTTTAAAAATGCTTTTTACAATATCTTTGTTTTCCAGAAGAGCCTTGGAAAAATTATTTACAAAGTTTTTGTCTTTTTCGCTTTTCAAACCCAGATCGGACACCCAGTTTCCCAACATTCCGGTTGCAGATCCATCAAGTATTGTTTCCAAAGAGTAGCCGTTGTCTTTTACAATATTAACAAGGTTATTCACCTGATCCAGATTCAGTTCCTGTCCTAACAATTTGTTGTCGGTTTTCAGGAAAGAAGCGAGCATTTTGTTGCTGTCTCCTTCTATGATGCTGGAAACAATTTCTTTATTTTCACCCACTAATTTTGCGAATTTCTGAATATCAACATTCTGTATCTGATCCCCGAAAAGTTCTGTTCCCTGTTCGGTAAGCGTAGTAAGAATTGTGGAAGTATCGCCCTGTAAAAGCAGATTTATTTTTTCTTTGTCAGCGAGCAATGCCAGATATTTCTGTGCATCTTCCTGCGGAATTGATTCTCCGAGAAGAGCGCTACTTTGCGTGAGAAATTGAGTGGTTAATCCGGTAAAATCGCCTTTTACAATTTTGCTTACCACATCTTTGTTTTGGATTACGAGATTGGAATAGAAAGAAACATTTTCTCCCGGAATCAGTGTAACGGCTTCACTTAGGTTCTTGTCAAGAAAATCCTTCATAATACCTTTTGTATTTCCGGTAGCAAGATTGGCAAAAATAGTAGTGTTATTATTTATCGCATTGGTTAGCAGTGTGTTTTGTTCGCCAATGTATTGTTGCGTTAAAGTACTTACGTTATTGTTAATCAAATCAAACATCAATCCTTTGGTATTGCCCTGCATTACGTTTTGTATCGATGTCGAATTATTTTTAATCAGATTAACAACTTGGTTGTCCAGTTTAAGCTCGCTTCCGATAAGTGAAGCATTGTCTTTTACCAAATCGCTGATAAGATTTTTGGTATCACCTTTTGCAACTTTTACAATGGTTTTGGAGTTTTTTGCTGCTACATCAGCTACTTTCTGCCAAGGTCCTTCCGGTAAAAATCCGCCTGCAATAATTGCAAGATCGGAAATGTCTCCATTTTTTAGTTTTGTAAAAAACTCTCCGGGTTTGGTTACCAGATTGATAATTATATTCGGGTTTTTCACAAATTGCAAAGCCTGCATTCCCGGTACAGCACCTTTCAGAGAAGACATTGCCACATCTCCTAATGCCTTGGTAAGATTTTGCCATCCCGTTCTGGAATTATCCACATGAATATCAAAAGTACAAAGTACAACGGCATCTACCTGCAAAAGTTGGGCAATATAAGCCGGAGGAAAATCTCCCGGATGGAGAAAATAACCGACATCTTCCAGAACTTTGTTGGTAATTCTAATGTCTTGTATAAATACATCTGATTTATAATTGTCGAAAACATCCCAAAATTGTTCCTGAAGCATTCTTCCAATCATTTGCTGACTCTCGAATTGTTCCTGCGCTTCTTCTTGAGTAGGAACAATGGGTTTGGCGTAAGAAATATGAGAAATAAACGGGATAATGGCGATTTTGCTGTGTTCATCCAGTCTTTCTTCGATGTCGTCGTGGGCAAAAATCACATCGTTTTGATGAGATTGCAAAAGTGAAAGATATTTACTTGCGATACCAACAACAGTCCCAACAGGAACTTGCGCTTTCGCCTGATGTACAGGAAAGAGAGTAATTCCGAAAAGCAGGAAAATTGAACATTTGTTTTTCAGCATAATCTTTGGTTTTTTAATTTGTTGGGTTTTAAAAATTAAAATGATTACTGCTGCAAAAGTGCAATTAATAATTACTGATTTTATAGGGGTTAACCCTTATATATTGACTATTTTATCAAGAATTTTTTACATCTCAAGAATACGATTTTGCGTTAATGGCGAAGTTGAAATTGTAGTCGAATGTATTTATCAATGCTTTTTGTTGGTGGGTTTAAGTTCATTTTTGCAAGAAAAATATGCCTGAACTACGGTGAAAATAGTTCAGGCTTTTCTTCATTTAGCCAATCCAGCTTTCTTAATATACACAAAAAAAACCGGTAAACACCGGTAATTATTTTAGAGGAAAATTTTAGATTATTCTTCGAGAATCACACTTGTGAGGTAATGCAGTTCAGGATAATTTATTTCACCGGATTGCTGTTTGGCAACCTCTCTGGTGTATTGTGAATCAATTTCTTTCCGTTGAAAAACAAATGAATTATTGGCGTTTTTATCCACAACATCATTGAAAATATGCTCAATTTCCGAATTGGCGAGCGACGCAAAACTGATGTCTTCAAAACCATAAAACAGTCTCAGATTGTCCATTCCGGAAAATGACTGATCCACAAAATCCTGAAACTGAGTTTTGGAATCAAAGTTTCCTGCCCAGATATTATAGGCATATGCTTTTTTCTTTGGTTTATTCAGAATGTCCTGATATACGAAGTTTTCGCCAAGATAGGCTTCACGCACCTGCGGATCGTTTGCAAGATCCTGAGGAAAACCTTCTTTCAGGATTTTCCCTTCGAACATGATGTAGGTTTTATGCGTAATGGCGAGGGTTTGCTGCACATTGTGGTCGGTAATCAGAATGCCTATGTTTTTGTCTACCAAACTTCTCACAATTTTCTGAATATCTTCAACCGCAATCGGATCAACTCCGGCAAAAGGCTCATCGAGAAGAATAAAATTCGGGCTTGTTGCCAAACATCTTGCGATTTCCGTTCTTCTTCGCTCACCACCGGAAAGCAGATCTCCCCGGTTTTTGCGAACATGCTGAAGCGAGAATTCCTCAATCAGTTCGTCGCATTTCATCTGCTGCTCGCGCCGGGAAAGTTTGGTGAGTTCCAGTACGCCTTTGATGTTGTCTTCAACCGTCAGTTTGCGGAAAACAGAGGCTTCCTGGGCAAGGTAGCCGATTCCTTTCTGTGCGCGTCGGTACATGGCATCAGTAGTAATTTCCTTATTGTCAAGGTAAATTTTTCCGGAAGTGGGCTTTACCAAACCTACAATCATATAGAAAGTAGTGGTTTTTCCCGCACCGTTTGGTCCAAGAAGTCCAACAATTTCACCTTGTGAAACTTCTACCGAAACGCCTTTTACAACCTTTTTTGGGCCGTACTCCTTAATCAAATTTTCTCCACGCAGAATCATACGGCAAAGATAAATAATTTTTGAATCTTTAGAGCCTATTTAAATTTTACCGAATTTTTTTTATATAGCCTCAGAAAATCATCTTTGCTAAATTTTGATGCTCTTTTGAGCGTATTTTCTACTTCCTATTTTAGATTTAGCCAGCTAAATCTGCAAACATGAAGCAAAAAATCCATCTCAAAATAGCTATAAAAATTTTAACAATAAAATTTAAACAGCCTCTAATTTATTGTACCGCAGAGTTTCTGTCTTTTAACAAATTTTAATAAAATTGATCTTTTTTTGGAACAAAATTTGACATTACATTTCCCAAAGGCGAATATTTTTAAAATATTGCTTGTGTATTAAAATCTATTTAAATAATTTTGTAAAGATAAACTCGCAAGAGTATTTTTTGTAATATGAAAAGAATTCTATTTTTTGTATTTTTTATAGGGATAATGTCTGGGTTCAGTTCGCTGAATGCACAGTCATTAAAAGAACCTGTTTCATCTTCGCAACGTTCCGATGATGGTGTGCTTATCGCATATCCTAATCCTGCGAAAGATTATATTATTGTGAAATCGAAAGATGCTTCATTAAAAATCAAGTCAGTTGCTTTCTATACCATATTGGGGATGCAGGTTTCTGAAGTAAATGTAAATATGAATTCCGGTGAAATAAGGCTGGATCGGCTGAAGCCCGGGAAGTATTTAATGCGCTACACCCTGAGCGATAATACCCAGAAAGTAACACAGATAATAAAACAATAAATACCCTGAACTTTCAGGGTTTTTTTTTTGGATGAAATTTTTTAATAATTTTTAAAAATTATGTAATGCGCGAGAAAATTGTGGTGATAGGTGGTGGTTTTGCAGGTTTGCAGTTTGCCCGTTCCATGAGCGGAAATTCGGACAGCAAAATTATTGTGATTGATAAGGTGAACCATCATATGTTTCAGCCACTTTTTTATCAGGTGGCTTGTGGTCGTATTGAACCTTCCAATATTTCTTTCCCGTTCAGAAAGATTTTTCAGCGTTCCCGAAACGTTCAGTTCAGAATGACGGAAGTAGAGCAGATTGTCCCAAGTGAACATAAAGTAATTTGTTCAGATGGAAGTTTTACTTATGATAAATTGGTAATTGCGACCGGTTGCAAAACCAATTTTTTTGGCAATGCAAAAATGGAGAAGCTGACTTTCGGAATGAAAAATACACAGGAAGCCATCAGTATCCGAAACCATATATTGCTGACTTTTGAAAAACTCATTATCGAGAAAAGCCGGAGTGACGACGGAAACTGGAATATTGTAATCGTAGGAAGCGGACCAACGGGAGTTGAACTTGCAGGAGCATTTGCCGAAATGAAAAAGGAAATTCTTCCGAGAGATTACCCGCACATGAATTTCCAAGATCTGAAAATTATTCTCGTCAGTGGTACTGAAAAACCACTCAGTACGATGAGTACAGAATCCCAGTCCAAATCCGAGCAATATCTGAAACAATTAGGCGTTCATTTTATGAGCGACCGCAGAGTAACGGATTACGACGGAGATCGCGTATATCTTGAAGATGGCGAATCCATTCCCAGCAACAACGTAATCTGGGCAGCAGGAGTTACCGGAAATGTAATTCCCGGACTTGAAAGAGCAAAAATTGTACGAAACCGCTATACCGTAGACCGCTATAATCGTGTGGAAGGTTATAAAAATATCTTTGCCATTGGCGATATTGCGTATATGGAAACACCCAAATATCCGCAAGGACATCCGCAGGTGGCGAATGTTGCCATTCATCAGGGTAAAAATATGGCAAAAAATTTCAAACAGAATTCCGAACAGAAATGGAAAGAATACGAATATGAAGATCTCGGAAGTATGGCTACCATCGGGAAACACCGAGCCGTGGTAGATTTGCCGAAGTTTAAATTTCAGGGATTTTTTGCCTGGTATTTCTGGATGTTTCTGCATTTAATGCTTATCCTTTCCGTGCGCAACAAACTGGCAATTTTCTTCAACTGGATGTGGAGTTATTTCAACAAAGATTCATCGCTCCGTCTCATTATCCTTCCTAATAAAAAGAATGTTACCGAACAATGAGAATTGATATTATAAGTGTTCTTCCAGAATTAATGGAAAGTCCTTTTCAGACTTCAATTTTGAAAAGAGCAATGGAAAAAGGTTTGGCAGAAGTACATTTTCATCAGTTGAGAGACTGGGCTTTCAATAAGCATAAACGTGTTGATGATGAGCAATATGGTGGTGGTGCAGGAATGGTAATGACTGTTGAACCTTTGGATTTATGCATCTCAGAACTGAAATCGCAGCGCAAGTACGACGAAATCATTTATCTTACTCCGGACGGTGAAACATTAAACCAAAAGATTGCAAACGCGCTTTCTATCACAGAAAATTTGATTTTTTTATGTGGTCATTATAAAGGAATCGACCAGAGAGTTCGGGATATGCATGTGACGAGAGAAATTTCCATAGGGGATTATGTGCTTACCGGTGGCGAATTGGCAGCATGCGTGCTTGCAGATTCGGTTATTCGTTTGTTGCCTGGCGTTTTGAATGATGAAACAAGTGCGTTAACGGACAGTTTTCAGGATAATTTGCTTTCTCCACCTATTTATACCCGCCCTGAAGAATACAAAGGACTGCGCGTTCCCGAAATTTTACTGAGTGGAAATTTTGCAAAAATTGAAGAATGGAGACATGAACAGGCACTTAAAATTACCGAGGAAAAACGCCCCGACCTTTTGTAGAAAAAACATATTCATTATTTTTGGCCGCTAATTCAGATTTGATTTGAAAGAAATCGTAATGTTCTACAATGTAGAAAATCTCTTTTCGCCCGATCCCGATCCGGTTCATAAAACTGATCCTACACCATCAGGATTACGAAAATGGAATCAATACCGATATGAAAATAAAATTTTCAAATTGGGGCAGGTTTTCGATCTTGTGCAGGAAAATGAAGGACAAATCCCGTTTATCATTGGTTTGTCTGAAATTCAGAATGATGATGTACTGAATGATTTGGTGAAATGCGAAAGCCTTAAAAATCACCGCTACATTCACTACGAATCCCTAGATGAACGAGGAGTAGATGTAGCGTTATTGTATGATGCAACAAAACTGAAAGTGGAACATTCAGAACCTATTTCTTTTATTTTTAAAATTGATAACGGCAATCCCGATGCATTTGATACCACTCGCGATGTGTTGTTTTGCAAATTAAGATATGCCGACCAATTATTGAATGTTTTCGTCGTACATTTGCCGTCCAAAAGAGAAAGAGATATTAATCTTCCTAAAAGAGCATTCATTATCAGGGAGTTGAGAGAAAAAATCGGACAACTTGTCACTGATAAAAATGAAGCAGTAATTGTTCTTGGAGATTTTAATGAGAATCCTGACAGTGATTTAATGGATAATTTAACATTTGATAAGGATTTTAATAAAACTTTAACCAACCCTTTTCAGGAATTGTATAAGAATAATTATTTTTCAACGTTTCATTACAAGAATGGTCTGCTTTTTGACCAAATATTATTTTCCACGCAATTTTTTTCATCAGATTTTCTGTTTCGCTTTAGCGAGGCAAAGGTGTTTAATCCTGAAAAGATTAGTAATTGGGATCGCAAATATCAAGGAAGGCCCTTCAGAACATATTCCGGATCACGCTACTTAGGAGGATACAGCGATCACTTTCCTGTATTGGCAGAATTGCAAATACAAATGGTTTAAGAAAAGCATTAGAAAAATAAAATATTTAAAAGAAAAATTTGAAAAGTATGAAAACACAACCCAATGTCGGTTATCATTTAGATGAAATCGATAAACAAATTATCTATATGTTGATGGACAATGCCAAAACATCATTGGCGTTGATTTCCAAGAATGTAGGGATTTCTACAACCGCTGTTCACCAGCGCATTAAAAAACTCGAACAGGCAGGAATTATCGAAAATTCGATTTCCTTTTTAAATCCAAAAAAAATTGGATACAAAGTGGTATCCTATATCGGGGTTTTCCTCGATCAGCCGAGCCATTATCAGGATGCGATTAAAGCGTTGCAGGATATTAATGAAGTGGTGGAAGCCCATTACACCACGGGAAATTATACGATTTTCCTTAAAGTTCTCTGTAAAGACAACGACCATTTAATGAAGATTTTGAATAAAATCCAGAAGTTTAAAGGGGTAACCAGAACGGAAACTTTTATCTCTTTGGAACAAAGCATTGGTCGCCAATTAAAAGTCTGATAATATGATTCCCGTTAAAAATTACCTTGATTCCACGTATTTGAAAACTCCAGAACAAGCCGGAATTTCCGAAGAAGAAACCATTTCCAAAGTGAAAGATTTGGTTCAAGAAGCGATTGAAAACCACTTTTTTGCCGTCATGATTCGTCCTGATTATGTGAAATTGGTGAGAACGATGATTGATGAGCAAAAAGCCAATGTGAAATTGGGTACGGTAATCGGTTTTCATGAAGGGACTAAATCCGTTCAGGAAAAACTTGCAGAAGCACAGAAAGCCATTGATGATGGAGCAGATGAACTGGATTTTGTGATTAATTTCCGGGCATATCTTGCAGGAGATTTGGAGCAAGTTCAACAAGAAGTGGAGGAATGCACCGCATTAGCATTGGAAAATGGTAAAATTGCAAAATGGATTATTGAAATTGCGGCATTGAATAATGAGCAGATTGCAGATGTAACCTCCAAAATTTCACATTGGGTAACCGCCCGTTTTCCGGAAAATGTGGAAAGAGTTTTTGTGAAATCTTCTACCGGTTTTTATAAAACTGAAGATGGAAAACCCAACGGAGCAACTGTGAAAGGCATTAAAATTATGCTGGAAAATGCAGGAAAACTTCCTGTAAAAGCAGCAGGTGGAGTACGGACACCAGAGGAAGCGATTGAAATGATTACACTTGGGGTAAAAAGAATCGGAACTTCTTCTGCGAAAGCATTAGCCGGACTTTCATCAGCCTCTGATAAAAGCAGTTATTGAGTTTAACTGATTTGAAAATAAACCGAAAAGACCGTCAGAAATGATGGTCTTTTTTATGTGAAATAAGATTGAATTTTTTCCAGTCGCAACTCTTTAAAATCATCGGCGACGATATTTGCAAGCGAATAATCCTGCATTTCGGAATGAGCACTTCTGTAGCCAGCACAAAAAATTCCGGCTCGGTTTGCCGCCAGAATTCCGTTGGTTGAATCTTCTATAACCATGCAGTTTTCTCTGGGTTCATCCGAAATTTCGGCAGCAAGAATAAAAATTTCAGGATGTGGTTTGGATTCTTTTAAAGAAGCGCCGCTGATTTTTCCCATAAAATAAGGTTCGAGACCGAAGCGTTCAAAAACCCAGTTAATCGTGTTGAGATGGGCAGAAGATGCTAAAACCAGTTTAATCCCGTTTTCAAAATAATGCTGAATCAGGGGCAATACACCCGGAATTAAATCAAAATCCGGATCGTGATCGAACAGTTGTTTAAAATATTTCCGTTTGATACTTGCGATTTCATCCGCACTTTCTGTCAGATTAAAATTTTCGATGAGGGTAGTGCACGCTTTTTGGGTGGAAAATCCGGTGAAGCTGGCGTATAATTCATCAGAAACATTAATTCCTAAATCATCAAAAGTTTTAAAGTAAGCTTTTCGGTGGAGCGGTTCGGTATCCACAATTACGCCGTCCATATCGAATAATACTGCATGTAATGGCATTCTGCATATTTTTTACAAAGATAAATATTGCAATTTAAACCATTGTTATATCAGCGAAATAATCCATTTTGAAAGTACTTCCGCAGCGATAATTAAAACCGAAAAAATAAGATAATGCTGTAACTTTTTTACATTTGTTGCTGTTCGGAATCCATTGACCATCAAGGTGATACTATATGCTAAAAGCAAAATTACGACACTGCTGAATATCAGTAATACCAGTACATCAAAAGTGGGAAGATTTAGATGCTGAATATCTTTCATATTGTCCAGAATTTTCAGCATTACGGATTTTACCAGAGGGATTTCTGCCAATGGAACCGTAATATAAATCGGAATTCTGGAGATAAATGCCGTATTCATAATATCGATCATTCTCGTTTTCGGATTGATGATTTTTCCGAAGGCGAAAAATATCAGGCAAATCACAATTACATTAATTGTATTGGCTGTAAATGCCTGTGAAAAGAGAATATCAGGAAATTCGTGCGCATCAAAAATTCCATCGTAAATCATTTCGAAACGATAAGAAAGATAGCAGCCTATAATAAAACTGACGATTCCCAAAAGCAAAAGTATTTTATCTGCAATGGTTTTGAAGGGGTTGATTACAATATTCCAGTTCATAGCTTATTCTTTTACAATAATATTTGGGTTAATGCTGAGCAAGGTTTTTTTGAATTCGTCATAATTTTTTGGAGTAATGATGATGAAATTTCCGACAGGCCAGTAAATTTCCACTCTTCCGAAAATACTTGGTGCCGGTGAAGCCAGAGGATTCCCTGTTTTTTCGATTCTGGTAATATGATGAATGTTGATTTTCTGGGTGCCAAAAATTCCGTTACTGACGTACAAAAAGTTTTGATCTGCGGAATACTTAATCCCGAAAAAGGTATAATTAATGAAAATAAACAATACAATTCCCAAGATGATGGCTCCGTATTTTTGATCTGCAACACCTGCATAGACTGTATAAATAGAAATTGCATTTAATGGGAGCAGCAGTTCCCAGCCAATTTTCGGAGGGATGTTTTTTCTTATGGTGATTTCTTTATTCATCATTTTTCAAAATTTTAATTTTTTCAATCAGATCATCCATTTTGTTTCGCATGGTCGGGTAGGAAAGCGATGCCTGTTTTGCCATTTCTTTAATACTTCCGCTGGAAAGGAAAAAATTCAGGATGAAATCCTGTTCCTCCTGAGATAAGTGAAGCAATAAAGGGAGATTGTAATTTCCCGTCACTTCGGTATTGCAGTTGCTGCATTTCAACTGGCTGACGTTCAGTGTATTTTCGCAGCTTGGACAAAGAATGGGGAGTTTCATTTTAAAATGATATTTAATTTAATTAAAAAATTATTGTATAAAATTAAAATTTATTTTAATAATATGCAAATTTTATTAGTGAAATTGAAGAAGTTTTTTTGTGCATTTTTCATTTTCGGCAACCTATTTTTTTTTAAATTCAAACTATTGAATTTCAGAATCTTTGTGGATAATTTATGAAAAAATTAACCGTTTTTAAGTTTTCGGTACGTTTTTTATTATTAAATTTGAGAATATTAACTTTTTAATTTAATTCATCCAACTATGAAAAAAACAATTGCAATGGCTGCACTGGCACTAATGGTGTCTTTTGGGGCTGTTTCCTGTAAGAAAAAAGTATCTGATGCCGATCTTTTAACCAAAGCAACTGCTGTTGTAGCAACTAATCCAACTGCTTCTGTTGAAGTAAAAGACGGTGTTGCTCATCTTAGCGGAACTTTCGCTACTGAAGCCGATAAAACTGCTGCCATCACTTCTTTGAAAGCAATTGAAGGCGTAAAAGATGTTATGGATATGGCTACTGTTGCACCAGTTGCACCGGAAGTGGTTACTACTTCTGCTGTGGATCCTGCGGTTCAGCAAAAAGTAACCGATGCTTTGAAAGATTTCCCTTCCGTAAAAGTTGAAGTGGTAAACGGTGAACTTACGCTTACCGGAAATGTATCGCCGGTACAGGCAAGAAAAATCAAAGAATCAGTAGATGCTTTGAAAGTAGGAAAAGTAAACTTTAATTATACTGTAAAATAAGTAAAATGAGTGCATTACAAGATAAATACGCAAGTGTAATCGCTGCAGCACAGTCTGTAGGAGTTTCAGATCTTCAGGTAAAAGAGCAGGACGGAATTCTTTATGTTTCCGGAAATGCAGCCAACACCGCTACAAAAGATGCGGTTTGGAACGCTTTGGGAGCAATTGATTCCACTTATTCCGCATCCGACATCAATATTGATGTGCAGGTTGCAGGTCTTGCAGCAGGAGCACCACTTACCGTGATTACCGATGCCACAAACCTGAACATCAGACAGGAACCTTCCACAGAAGCGGCAATCGTAGGGAAAGCGGCAAAAGGCGAAACCGTAACTTTGGTGGAGCAGTCTTCTGACGAATGGTGGAAAGTTAAAACAACTGATGGCGAAGAAGGATATGCTTACGCAAGATACCTGAAAGCTTAATTTTTTGAAATATATGGTAAAGGCTTCTGAACATTCAGAGGTCTTTTTTGTTTTTCAGAATTCATAAAAATAGAAAATAAAACCAAAAAACATATATTTGTAGTTGAAGTAAGAAACTAAACAATATGAATTTTAAAACCGCAAAGATAATCACGCTGGTTACAGTACTGATTGCAGCCGTTGTTCACGGGATTAATTATTTCAGTCCTCTTTCCAATACCATTATCATTGCCGTAAATATTCTCTTCGCATTAGGTTTAGTGCTGTATGCTCTCTACAAAAAACACCTCACCACCTGGATTTTAGTCAGTATTGTGATGGGAATTATCATTGGTCGGGATTTTCCGGGAGTTGCACTTTCACTTCAACCATTAAGTCAGGGCTTTATAAAATTGGTAAAAACCATTGTCGGGCCTATTCTTTTTGCCACTTTGGTATATGGGATTGCAGGCCATTCGGATTTGAAGCAAGTCGGAAGAATGGCTTGGAAATCCTTGTTGTATTTCTATACGGCCACTACTTTAGCGTTATTTATAGGTCTTGCAGCCATTAATATTTCAAAAGCCGGAGTCGGAATTGATGCATCAAAAATTCCACATCACGATCTTCCCACCCAAAATACTGTGAAAGAAGCCGATATGAAGGCACTTGAAAATATTCCGGAAGCCAACCACTGGATTTTTAAAACCACATCTTTTTTCAGAGATATTTTTCCCGAAAACATCATCAAATCTATTTATGAAAATCAGGTTTTGCAGATTGTGGTTTTTGCAGTGATTTTCGGAATCGGTTTGGCAAAACTTCCAGAAAACAAAAAGAGACCTTTGGTGGATTTAATGGACAGCCTTGCAGAAACCATGTTCAAATACACCCATATTATTATGTATTTTGCGCCCATTGGTGTTGGAGCAGCGATGGCGTATACAGTCGGACATATGGGAATTGATATTCTGAAATATCTGTTTCTCTTGCTTCTTACGTTGTATTGTGCGTTGATTGCTTTTATTCTGCTCGTTTTACTTCCGGTTGCGTTATACATTAAAATACCAATTCGTAAATTTTTTGATGCTATAAAAGAACCGGTTTCTATTGCATTCGCCACCACCAGTTCGGATGCGGCGCTTCCTGTAGTTATGCAGAATATGGAACGTTTTGGAGTACCAAGAAAAATTGTTTCGTTTGTGGTTCCCACAGGATATAGTTTTAATCTGGATGGGACGACACTTTATCTTTCGCTTGCCTCAATTTTTGTGGCGCAGGCTGCGGGAATGCATCTTTCTTTTGGCCACCAGTTGCTCATTTGTCTCACCTTAATGATTACCAGTAAAGGTGTTGCCGCAATTCCGCGCGCATCACTGATAATTCTTATTGCTACTGCAGATCAGTTCGGACTGCCGCTGTTTATTATCGCCGCGATTTTAGGAATTGATGAGTTAATGGATATGGGAAGAACTTCGGTAAATGTAATCGGGAACTGCCTTGCATCCTGTGTTATTGCAAAATGGGAAGGCGAATTCGATATGGAAAAAGCCCATAATTTTGTGGAGGAATAATGACTATTTAAGTTGAAGATTCTTTCCGAGGATTTCGATATTTCGTTTCAGACCGGCAAATTTTGTCCGTTTTACAGGCGATTTTTTGAAGATTTCTGAAAAAAGTTCTGGGGTAATTTCTTCCCAGTCTTCACGCTTGAAATTTTTCAGAAAATGGTTGGGCTGAAATTTTGGCTGTAAATTTGGCACCGAAAACCGATTCCATGGGCAAACATCTTGGCAAATGTCGCAGCCAAACATCCAATCTTCCATTTTATCCTGAAAATAATCGGGAATTTCATTTTTCAATTCAATAGTTGCGTAGGAAATACATTTACTGCCATCCACAATTTTATCGGAAACAATAGCGTTTGTCGGGCAAGCATCAATGCATTTCCGGCAGGATCCGCAATGGCTGCTGGTTTCATGATCGTACACCAGATCCAGATCGCAGATAATTTCTGCAAGAAAGAAAAAGGAACCTTTCTGTTTGGAAATCAGATTCGCATTTTTACCGATCCATCCCAAACCTGACTTTTTTGCCCAGCTCCTTTCCAGAACCGGTGCAGAATCCACAAAAATCCTAAATCCGAAGTTTCCGATTTCATCACAAATTTCGGCCAGCATTTCTTTCAGTATCTCTTTGATTACTTCGTGATAATCTTCACCGTATGCGTATTTGGAAATTTTCAGATTATCAAAGGTTGAGATTTCTTCTTTGGGAAAATAATTGTACATCAAAGAAATTACGGATTTGGAACCTTCAACCAAAAGGCGCGGATCAAGCCTTTTGTCGAAATAATTTTCCATATACTTCATTTCGCCGTTGTACTGCTTGTTGAGCCAGCGTTCAAGATGCGGAGCTTCTTCTTCTAAAAAATCTGCACGCGAAATTCCACAGCCGTCAAAACCAAACTTTTGGGCTTTATTTTTAATTAAAATGCTATATTTTTCTGCGGTAATCATCGTAATTGATTGCAAAACTAACATTATTTATTAAATTTGTCTGAATTACAAAATTATCAATCTTAAAATCAAGAAAAATATGTCATTAATAGATGTTTTAAAATCAGGGAACTATACGCTGATTGATGTACGCGAGCCATTGGAACTGGAAGTGGATGGTTTTATCGAAGGAGCAGGAAATATTCCCTTGGGTGAAGTGGATGAGCGCAAGGAAGAGATTCTTTCTATAGAAGGTCCCGTAGTTTTGTTCTGCAGAAGCGGAAACAGAAGTGGAAAAGCCCTTGAATTTCTTACCGAAGAAGGATTAAAAGAGGGCTACAACGGTGGCGGTTGGGCTGAACTAAAAGAAACATTGGAGAGTCTGTAAATATCCGAAGTTTTATTAATTCGATTCATAAACAGTATAGAGGAGCAGTAATGTTCCTTTTTTTATTTTACGGTATTTAAGATTTCGGGTTTTGAGTATTTAAATTTTATTTCTTTTTGATATTTTGGATTGTTTTTTTTACATGTTGTGATTTGATAAACAGCCTGATAGAAGTTGTTTGTAAAGGTTTTAATGTGCGGAAATCCCGATTTGGCACGATTTTTACAAGTAACCATTCCGTAAATTGAAATATTTAGAATTATGAATACAAAGAAAAAAGCCATCTTGGCTGCCGGGATTATTTCAGCTGGATTGGTAAGTGCACAAAGTGCAGATATGAGAAATATGTTAAAAGTTGGAGCCAACGTAGGTTTGGCTTTGCCTGCTGAAAATGCTTTCTGGGCTGCCGGTTTGGATGTTGCTTATCAAAATTTGGTAACGCCAGGTTTTGGTTTGGGTATTGCTACGGGTTATACTCAATATTTCGGGAAAGACAATAATGGAAACGAAAACAACGATTTTGGTGTAGTACCTGTTGCCGCTTTGGTAAGAATTTATCCTAAGCAAACCGGTTTCTATCTGGGAACTGATCTTGGGTATGGATTTATTACAGGAAAAGACAAAGTGGCGGAAAACAGAGCTGTAGATCGTCCTGATGGTGGTTTCTATATTAAACCAGAAATAGGGTATCACAACAGAGACTGGAATTTTGCAGTGCAATATCAGAAAGTTTTCACGGGAGACAAAGGTCAGATTGGGGATCAGAACTATAGTGCAGGAAACCTTGGTGCTGCCGTATCCTACAATATTCCTTTAGGAAAATAATCATTCGATCCACACCAGAAGTGTAAAAGCAATAAAAAACTCTGCCGAAAGACAGAGTTTTATTTTTTATAGAAATTGATTAAGATTAAGAAAGGCTTACTCTTACAAATCCTACCACTTTCAATTCAGGATTTTCAGAACGTACATATTCTGCAACAGAAATGTGTCCGTCTTTAATGAAAGCCTGGTGAACCAAAGTATTTTCTTTATAGAATTTCTGAAGTTTACCTTTAAGGATATTCTCAATAATATTAGCAGGTTTTCCTTCTTTTGTTAAAAGTTCTCTTTCGATTTCTAATTCTTTATCGATGATTTCCTGAGAAACCTGTGTTTCATCCAAAGCAATCGGGTTCATTGCGGCAACCTGCATGGAAACGGCATGTGCAATTTCTTCTGCTCCGTTTACTTTTTCAGATAATGCGCTGATGGCAGCAATTTTATTTCCGGCATGGATATATGCCCCAAGATATGGTCCTTCCAAAACTTCAAAAGCACCGATCTCAATTTTTTCTCCGATTACACCGGTTTGCTCAATCAGTTTTTCTGCTACGGTCATCCCGTTGAACTCAGAAGCCAAGAATTCTTCTTTAGAAGCGTAGTTCATTGCCTGTTCTGCCAATTCATAAGCCAGTTCAACAAATGCTGCGTTTTTCGCAACGAAATCAGTTTCGCAGTTCAGGGAAATAATTGCTCCCAAAGTATTGTCTTCATTTACTCTTGCAATAACAGCACCTTCAGCAGATTCTCTGTCCGCTCTGTTGGCAGCCACTTTCTGTCCTTTTTTTCTAAGGATTTCAATAGCTTTTTCGAAGTCTCCTTCTGCTTCTGTTAATGCTTTTTTGCAGTCCATCATTCCTGCACCCGTTGTGTTTCTAAGTTTGGCTACATCTGCAGCAGCTGGTGTATACATAGTGTTGATTTTTGTAAAAAATAATTCTTATTTTGGTACTCTTTTTAAGCGGTGCAAAGATATGAAAATTAATACAAACTAAAAAGCAGATTTTACCGTTAAAGAGGTATAAAAAGTTGAAAAAAATCACAAAATATGAAGAGAATTATCTTGTTTTTATTGCTTTCATTCCCTTTAATATTGTTTTCACAAAAAGCAATCACGTATGAACAGGCTGCAAGGTCGACCGATGTTACCGTTATTGCAAAGTTTGTAAAAGATAATCCCACCCATCCCAAATCCGGTGAACTGAAAAGGAAAATGATTTCCATGATGAACAGTGAAAAAAGTCCTGAAGAACAGGCAAAAATAGCAAAGCCTGATGTAAAGCCGATTTCCACCAGTAAACTTAAAAATGAAGTGAAAAAATCCAATTCGATTGCATCTTCAGGTGGACCAAGCGAACAGAACAAAAAAACCGCGGCTTTGCTTACCCATATGTTCAATAATGATCCTACCAGCAAAGAAGCTTACATCCAGATTGTTAATCAGTCCAAATGCAATCTCATCGTAAAAATCAGCGGAAAAAAGTTTTATAACCTTACGGTTCCGGCAAGCGGACAGAATTTTATTTTGGTGGACAAAGGGAAGTACAACTTTACTTCATCTATTTGTGATGCCAAATATTCCTCAAGTAAAAATATCACGCAGGATGTCGCGATTACACTGAGTGCTCCCGTTATGAAAAAAAGAAAATAGCAAATATTCAGGAAGAAATATTTAGAATGATGATAAAAAAGACCTTTTCAGATTTTTGGAAAGGTTTTTTTATTTCAGAGCAAAAAGTTTTATTATATTTGATTTTAAACAGAAAATTATGGATACGAAGTTCAATATGCCCCTATATTCCCCCGGAAAAAATGATGCGAAAAATTTTGGTTTTGTAATTGCAGATTTACGCTTTACAAACAGCTATCTTGCTTTTGCCGAATGTAAAGAAGGAAATGTGAATATTTCTCATGAAGAAAAATATGTCAGTAAGGATTTTTCATCCGTTGCGGAATTAATTAAGAAATACATTTCCGATCATCATATTGATTCCGTGAGCAAAATTTCGGTTGCCGTTCCCGGACCTGTGATTGATGGGAAATGCGAAACTAAAAATCTTCCGTGGATTGTGGAAAGTTCCGAACTTGAAAAAGAGTTGGGAATCGGGAATGTCTATTTAATCAATGATCTGGAAGCAACAGCTTACAGTTTTATGGAAATTGACAAAAACCATTTAGAAGTGTTGTATACTTCCGACCAAAAAATGCGTGGAAATGTTGCTGTTTTGGCTCCCGGAAATGGTTTGGGAGAAGCCGGAATGTTTTGGGACGGTGAAAGTCTGCGTCCGTTTGCAACAGAAGGTGGACATACCGAATTTTCTCCACGAAACGATTTCGAAGTAGAACTTTACCAGTTTCTGAATAAAATCTACGGAATTGTAACTTGGGAAAATGTGCTTTCAAAAGAAGGAATGTACAACATTTACCGCTTTCTGCGCGACATCGGAAGACAGCCCGAACCGGAAGAACTGAAAAATAAAATTGATAATGAAGATTTCCTTTCTGTAATTGCAGAAACCGGAAAAACTCAGGAGTACAGGCTCATCAATCTTACCATCGATATGTATGCGGAATTTCTGGCGCGCGAAGCCAATAATCTTGTGCTCAAACTGAAGGCAATCGGTGCATTAATCATCACTGGAGAAATTCCTTTGCGTATTTTTGATCTGATTAAAAAAGAAAAGTTTT
The DNA here is from genome assembly GCA_031987605.1 of Bergeyella sp. Lineage (GTDB taxonomy): Bacteria > Bacteroidota > Bacteroidia > Flavobacteriales > Weeksellaceae > JAFAGO01. The sequence goes on from DALZZF010000002.1 coordinate 63,515, forward strand.
ACAAAGATTTTATTATCTCTGATCAAATGCAGCATTTGCTCAAAGATATTCCGATTTATTTGATTAAAAATGATAAGGGAGTTTTGCAGGGAGCCGCGATGTACGGTGCATTTGCAGAAAAATAAAAAATATAGAAGGAACTGAAAAGTTCCTTTTGTTATATACAGAATCTATCAAATATTTTAGTTTTTATTGATGTACATCAATGAACCCGAACCACAAAAACCACTACTTTTGCCGTGAATAAATTATTGAACAACAATGAAAAAATTAGCATTAGCATTAGTATTGGTAAGTAGCCTTGGTTTTGCACAGGTGAAAAAAGTAGTAAATTCCGATATACACTGGTGGGGATATAAAGTCGCAAAAACAGAATCCTCTTCTCACGACGGGACGGTTGATCTGAAATCCGGAAGCATCGTAATGAAAGGAAACAATATTGCAGCCGCAACTTTTATTCTGGATATGAATTCCATCAATGCGACTGATGTATCCGGAGAAATGCAGACCAAACTAAACGGTCACCTGAAAAACGGAGATTTCTTTGAAACCAATAAATATCCGACTGCAACCTATAAAATCACTTCTGTAAAGAAAAATACCAAAAACAAAAATTACAACTCTGTAATTACCGGTAATCTTACTGCAAAAGGAAAAACAGCAGCGGTTTCTTTCCCTGCAAATGTAACTTACAAAAATGGGGAAGTAAGCATTCAGTCAGATAAATTCAGTTTCGACAGACAAAAATTCGATATTTCCTATAAATCTTCCATGAAAGATGTAGTAGTAAAGGATGAAGTGGACTTGCAGATCAAATTAACTGCAAAATAATTGAAGTTTCATCATTTGAAATCCAATATAAAGAGCAGAATTTCTGCTCTTTTTTTTATTTTTGAACCATGAAAGTTTACATGATTAGCGGTCTTGGAGCCGATGATAAAGTACTTGAAAAACTGGAGTTCACAACTACGGTACAACCTGTTTTTGTCGGCTGGAAAATTCCAGAGCGTGGAGAAAATTTTTCTCATTATGTTGAAAGAATGGCGGAGGAAATTGATGATTCGGAACCGTTCGGTCTTTTAGGATATTCCTTTGGCGGAATTATGGTGCAGGAAATCAACCGTTTGAAACCAGCCGCTAAAACTGTAATTCTTGGAAGCATAAAATCGGACAAAGAAAAATCCCGATTGATTCGCGCCGGAGAAATTACCCATATTCCGCGCTATCTTCCGGAACGGATTTTCAATGAAAAATCAACTTTAGCCTATGCTTTTCTGAGGAAACTATTCGATCCCAAAAATTCAAGACTGATGCAGTATTTCCGGGTGAAAGATCCTTATTACCTGAAATGGAGCATCGAAAAAATAGCTGAATGGAAATTTGAAGAAAACCCCGAAATCATCCAGATTTTGGGCGATCGGGATATTGTTTTCCCTATAAAATATTCCAAACCGGATTATGTAATTCCGGGAGGAACCCATTTATTTCCCGCTACAAAACCCAAACAGGTTTCCGAAATCCTGAAAACCATCTTTAAATAAGTTACCTTTACCGCGATTTTACTATTAAATTATGCAATCCATCTCCGTTTTTGAAATCATAAAAGTGGGCATTGGCCCTTCCAGTTCACACACTATGGGACCTTGGAATGCTGCCGAAATCTTTCTGGACATCATCCGGAGAAATCATACCATTTCAGAGGTGAAAGAAGTTTTTGTAGAATTTTTTGGTTCACTGGCGAAAACAGGAATCGGGCACGGAACTGATATTGCCGGAATGCTCGGACTTTCCGGAGAAAATTTTAAAACCATTGATACCACAAAAATCGACGAGAAAATTCAGAAGATCAAAGTAGATCAGGAAATTTTTCTTGCACAGGAAAAAACGATTCCGTTTATATATGGCTATCATCTTATTTTAAACAAATCCGAAACCCTGCCTTTTCATCCGAACGGAATGATTTTTAAAGCGGTTTTTGAAAATGGAGAAGAGTTGATTCAGGATTATTATTCCGTGGGTGGCGGTTTTGTGGCAACCAAAGAGGAAAATTCTTTTACAGAAGGTTGCGTACGAACTTTGTACCCATGCCATCACGGCAAAGATGTTTTGAAATATTGTGAAATCCTCAATCTAAAACATTTTTCCGATCTCATTTTCCTGAATGAAGAAAGTTGGCGCACCAGAAAAGAAACTGAAAAAGAAGCCCTTTACATTTGGCAGCAAATCAAAGAATGCATTTATAAAGGCGTAAATAAAGAAGGAATTTTGCCCGGCGGTTTGAATGTTTCAAGAAGAGCGGCAGGCATTAACCGGAAACTTCTGGGAGATAAAATCTATAAAAATTTAGATCAGTGGTTTCAAATGGTGGTGGATGCGGAAGAAACCTTCATCAACATCAACAAATGGATTTCATGCTTTGCGCTTGCCGTAAACGAAGAAAATGCCAGTTTCGGAAGGATTATTACTGCTCCCACTAATGGCGCAAGCGGCGTAATTCCTGCTGTATTGATGTATTCGCAGGCTTTTACAGAATTTACAAAAGAAGAAGATATTATCCGTTTTCTTTTGGTGGCAGGTGAAATAGGAACTTTATTCAAAAAAAATGCAACAATTTCAGCAGCCATGGGCGGTTGTCAGGCGGAAGTCGGCGTTTCGTCAGCCATGGCAGCAGCCGGACTTACGGAAATAATGGGCGGAACTCCGGCTCAGGTTTTACAGGCAGCAGAAATCGCCATGGAGCATCACCTTGGTTTAACCTGTGATCCGATTGCCGGATTGGTTCAGATTCCTTGTATTGAAAGAAATTCTATGGGTGCGATAAAAGCCATTACCGCTGCAAATATTGCTTTGGAAAGCGATCCTGCAAAAGCGAGAGTTTCTCTCGATCAGGTAATTCAGAGTATGTGGGAAACCGCACAAAGCATGAGCGACCGCTTTAAGGAAACTTCCGAAGGCGGGCTGGCTATTGCGGTAAATGTAGCGGAATGCTAACTTTTTTCTGAGTTTAAATTTTTATGAATTCTGATATTGATGAATTCTCCAGGGCGAAAAAGCGCAATTGCGAAGTCTATAATCAGATGATTTTCAGTGAGATCATTTTCAGTCATGTTTTCGTTTAAGCCACAACGAACATAATACGCATATTTGCTTTCTTCTCCTTGAAGAGCCCCATTTCTCCAATATTGATGCAGAAAATTTTCCACCATTGATTTTATTTTGAAGCACGTATTTGAATTATTAGTCTCAAATACCAATGTATCAAGACTTCTATTAATCGATGCTTTAATCAATTTTATAAAACGGACAACATTGATATACCGAAATTCATGATTATTCCCATTCAAAGTTCTGGCTCCCCAAACTAACGTTCCTTTTCCCGGAAAATTTCGGATGGCATTAATGCTTTTTCCGGTAGGATGCACGTTCATTTCGGATTGTACTACTTCATTAATGGTATAGAATATTGCCTTTACAGGTAATGGAATAGTGGAAGGAGCTTTCCAAATGCCACGTTCCGCATCATTTTTTAAGTAAATTTTTGCAATGAAACTACTTGGCGGAAGAATAACTTTTTTGTTTTTGATTCTGAAGAGAATCCGTGAGTAAAGTTCAGGATTTTCATTTTTCAATGCGTGTAGACTAATGGCTTGATTTCCAATATTCACAATCGATTTTTCTTCTGAAAAAAGATAGCCGGAATTTGTTTCCAGACTTGAAAAATATGCCGCACATGAAGTTAATAATTCGTCTCTGTTGTCAGGGAGTAAATTCCGGAATTCTTCAAAATAACGGTAAGTACATTGAATTTTTTTATTGGGTAAATCGATAATGAAAAACCGGTTTTTGTTTTGGCAAATTTCTAATGTGGCGGTTACAAAATCGGCATAATCATCATCTTGTAAGTATTGCATTTCGGAGAAAACCAGTACGGTAAAATCTTCATTTTGATTCAGAATTTCTAATGCTTTTTTGTAGTCGTCAATGCTCGGTGCGGACTTTTCTGTAAAGGAACCTAAGGAAAGGATGGTAAGACTAAGACCTGCATCAAAATTTTTGTAGAAATTTTCCACCGAATAATACAGTATAAACATATTATCCTCATTTTCATTGATGGTGATATTTCTTGAATCTGGCGATGGAATATCCACCGAAAAATTTGTAGGTTTTGCTTTTCCAAAATAAAGTTCAAATTCCTCTAAAGAGGCAATTTTTGTAGGAATATTCATCAAAGAATGACCGTGTTCATCTATAGCAAATTCAGTATAGCCAACATATATTACCGAAGTCGGAATTTCTTTTATGGATGGGAGAGGAGTTGGGATTTCTTCCACATAAACTCCTGGAGTTTCATAATCAGGCATGATTTAGTTTTTGCCTAAAATAAACAATTTATTTCAATATTCCTCTGATTTTGTTGGCATTACGAATTAATTCTTCCAAATATTCATAATTTTCCTTTTCCAATGCCGATTTGAATTTCCGAAGCTGTGTGATATGCTCATTCAAAACATCCAGCACATTTTCTTTGTTTTGGCGGAAAATAGGAACCCACATTTCGGGATGCGATTTTGCCAGACGAACCGTACTTGAAAATCCCGAACTCGCCAGTTGAAAAATAGTGTCTTCCTCACGTTCCTTTTCCAGAACCGTATTGGCCAAAGCGTAAGAGGTAATATGGGAAATATGGGAAATATAGGCAGTATGAACATCGTGATGTTCGGCATTCATATAAATCAGGTGCATGTCAAGATTTTTTGCTACATTTTTTACGGTTTCCAATGCATCTTCTGCAGATTCTTCGGCATTGCAGATTACGGCAGCTTTTCCCGAAAAACTGTCGGCAACTGCGGCTTCAGGACCGGAATTTTCGGTTCCCCACATCGGGTGGAAGGCAACGTAACGTTTGCGGTTCGGATGATTTTTCACGGCTTCGGTAATTCCGAATTTGGTGGAACCGACATCCATTATAGTTTGATTTTCACCGATTTGATCCAGAACAGAAGGGAGGAGTTTACGCGCAGAATCCACAGGAATCGCGAGAATAATGAGATCCGATTTTTTCAGGGCGTTTTCCAGTGTTGAAATTTCATCAATAATTCCGAGTTCAAGAGCGGTGTTGAGATGCTGAATGTTCTGATCTACTCCAAATACACGATCCGCAATTTTTTTTTCACGAAGTTTCAGCGCCATTGAACCTCCGATTAATCCCACACCAATAATACTGATTTTCATATTTTTTTTCATTAAAAAACCCCGCCATAAGGACGAGGTTGATATACTGTAGCACAGAGATTCCTAATCCTTTTTCAGGGTTATCAATCCGTAATAATATGTGCTGTTTGTTAATTTCACGGTACGAATATAGAAAATTTATTTTGTTCGCTTTATAAATTCGGAATGATTTATTTTATTTTTTTAAAATTCGTGAATGTTGCAGATTCTTTACACTTGGTAAACGAAACTTCATAAGCCGGATTTTTCTCGGGATAAAGGAGAATATATTCCGGGCACGGTTTTTTCTGTGCCTGACTTCGGTCAAAATCAATTTTTCCTTTGGTGATGATGCTGTCTTTCAGGAACTTTTCATCAATTTTAAGCGTATTCATTTCATTTTGAAATTCAGGAAGATAGGCGAATTCTTTTGAAAGGGTTTCTGCAATTACCCGGCTGTTTGGAAGGTAACCGCTACAGCTTATGCCTTTCTTATTCAGGATAAAAAATACGATTACCAGTCCTGGAACCAATCCGATAAAGTAAAATTTTAGTTTTCGGAGCATTTTTTAGAAAATAAGCAGATTGATGTCGTGGTAAGTAAGATCGAAACGGTCGCAAACCAGTTTTTTGGTGTGCCGCCCTTTGTACATATAGAGCGAATCTTTCACTTCGTTTTTCTTTAAAATCATGTTTTCAAATCCGCCTTCTTCATCATATCCTAAAATATAACTAAGGAAAAAATTGGAAATTGCTTTGGTTGTGGTGCGCGGCATTTTGGAGGTGAGATTGGGCAAACCACAATGAATAACCCCGTGTTTTACAATATACGGGTCTTCCATATTGGTGAGTTCCGATGTTTCCACGGCTTTTCCGTTGTCGATGGTAATGTCGATAATAACGCTGCCTTTTTTCATTTTCACGACCATTTCTTCGGTGACGATTGGTGCCATGTTTAGCCTTGGAAGTGCAGCAATAACTACATCGGCACGGCGCAAACTTTTTGTAAGTTCTTTCGGATCGATAATAGAAGTCGGAACCCGGCTGTCCACCAAAGTATGCAAACGGCGAAGTTTTGAAAGCGAATTATCGAAGACTTTCACACTTGCGCCCAAACCAATGGCTGCTTTTGTGGCAAATTCACCCACGATTCCTGCACCGATTATCACCACTTCTGTTGGGCGAACACCGGTAATTCCGCCCAGCATTAATCCGTTGGAAAGGGCGAGAAGTTCGGAGGCATACAGAATGGAAATGGTTCCGGCAATTTCGCCAATCAGGCGTACCAAAGCGAGTTGTTTGTATTCATCAACAACAAATTCAAAAGCAATGGCATTTACTTTTTTTGATGCCAGTTTCAGGAAATATTCTTTATCGCGAAGGTTAATTTGAAGTGCGGAAACCAAGTATGTGCAAGGTCTTAAAAAATCAATTTCCTCTTCGGTTGGCGGATTGATTTTCAGAACAAGATCCTGCCCAAATGCTTCTGCCGGAGACTGTACAATAGTCGCTCCCGCTTCGGAATACTGCATATCCGTAAAAAATGAGCCTTCACCTGCGCCGGATTCTACAAAAATTTCGTGGCCGTGGGCAGTAAGTACTTGTACAGCATCCGGAGTGATGCAGGTTCTGCGCTCCGTAAGGCAGGTTTCTTTCGGGACTCCGATGGTAAAACTTTTCCCTTTTTTTACAACTTCGAGTTTTTCTTCCTTGGGCATCAGTTCGGCCTCGGAGAAAGGAGTAAAGATATGGCTGCTCATACTTCGGTGAGAATTTAAAAATCAATGGACTGCAAAGATACGCAATCGCAAGGAATGATGAACAATTTACCGAAAACTGACTTTGCGGATATTTCCATCGTTTTCGATGCTGATTTCATGATACTCATCTTCGAGTTCATCCTGAAAAATTTCCGGCCATTCAATAATGCAGAAACGCGACTGATCCAGATATTCATCAATACCAATATCATACACTTCGTCGATATTTTTTAAACGGTACAAATCGAAATGGAAAATTTTTCCTTCGGGAGAATGATATTCGTTTACAATGGAATAGGTGGGCGAAGTCACTTCATCTTCACTTTCGAATTTTTTCAGAAGAAACTGGGTAAATGTAGTTTTTCCCGCGCCCAGATTTCCTTTCAGCAAAAGGATTTTATGTTTGAGTTGAGGAAAGATTTCATCTGCAATTTGCTGCCATTCCTGAATACTGCTTATTTGTTTTTCCATTGTAAAATCTGATGGCACAAAAGTAAAAATTCATAGATGAATAAAAAAATCCGGAAACTGATTTTCCGGGTTTACTCTTTAATTTTCGATTTGAATTTTTTGTGATAGGTATCCCATTCATTGCGGGATTTTATTTTTTTGTATTCATTATTGGCAATAAGACTGAGATAGGGTTCAATTTCTTTTGCGCTCAGCAGTCCGTTCAAAATGGTAATGGGATTGGTGTTTTCATCTAAAAATACAATGCTTGGTATTGCCGATACGTTCATATATTTGGTGAATTCGTGCATTGTATTTCTATTTTTTCCGGAAATAAATCCCGGATTTGAGAACTTTTTCCCGAAGAGAGAAAAGGTTTCATCTCCTTCCGCATTGAACTTTACGGCATAATAGTTATTGTTCAACTGTTCTGCAATGATTTCGTGACTATACGTATGCTTATCCATTATTTTGCAGGGTTCACACCAATCCGCATAAAAATCAATCAGGATTTTCTTCGGATTTTTCTTTTGCGCTTCAAGAGCCTGAGAAAGACTCATCCACTTTACCTGTGCCTGAAAAGAAACCATCAACAACCCAAAAAACACGATTAAGATTTTTTTCATATTCTTACGATTTATGCAGTGAGAAACCTTTTCTGCCTTCCACATCTGAAAATTCAAAGGAAAAGATACAACAAAAACGGCAACGGCGAAAGAAATCAAAATCAGTACCACAAAAGATGGCAAAACCGTAAATTCTGTTTTTTTATGAACGGGCGGCGTTTTTTTCTCTCGGACGAATGATTAAACGATCGTAAATGGTTAATGTAATCACCGAAAAAATCCCGATTCCGAACACAACATACCAGATCTTGTTCGGCTGATAAGTGTTCCATAAATAATCGACCAGTTCCCAATGTGACATGCCTAATTTTTGTTCTGCCAAAGTATAATATTCGTTTTTGGAAAATGGCAAATGTACCTGAGAAACGTCGCTTCCGATTTTTGCAGCATATTCTCTGAAAGCATTTCCGACAGGTTCCCAATTGGTGATTTCTTTTTTCAAACCAAATTGGTTTTCAAACTGCGAAATCGGCATATTAAGTGCTTTGGAACCTTGCTCGATAAATTGTTCTCTGGAAACTACTTCCGGCATGGCAATATTTTTGGCAGCCATATCTTTTTGTAAAAGCGACAATTTATCGGACCACGCCTGATATAAATCTCCGGCAATAAATCCGGTAAAGAAATTTCCTGCCGCTACCGGCAAAAAGTACGTTCCCTGATATAATCCTTCTTTTCCTTTGGGTGTAATGAGTGCGATAAATGAAGAAACGGTGGGGCTGGACATCATTTCACCGATGGCAAAAATAATGGTTCCGAGAATGGTAAACCAAACATTATCGGTATAAAACGTTAAACCAACACCGATGGATGCCACGATTGCACCACGAATTACCGCGTTGATATGGCGCATTTTGGTTACGAAATACGAAATGAAAATCTGCAGAAAAATAATCATCAGTGCGTCAAGATTTGAGAACCATTCCGGTTTGATCTGTCCGTCCAGAGAAAGGGCTTTTCCGACAACGGGGATATTTTCATTCAGCCAATTGCTGATGGAGCTGGAATCTACCCAGTCTTCAATAAAGTTTGGTAAGGTGTAAAATAACTGGTTGAACATCGTCCAGAAGCAAATCATTAACAATAACAGAATGCTGAGACGAACGTCTTTCAACGCTTCAAAAATTCCTTTTAAAGAATCACCGATGGCTTTTACAATGGAATCTTGTGGTTTTTCAACTTTTGGTTCTTTATAGAATAACAGTACGATAATGAGGTTGATGGCAATTACAACGGCTGCCTGAATGAAGATGATTTTCCAACCGAATTCATTTCTCAAAACGGAAGAAGTGGCAGGTCCTATAAATCCTCCGATATTAACCATCATATAGAAAATTCCGAATCCCAGAGTTCCTGTGGTTTCATCGGTGTTTCTTGCGACAATTGCCGAAGCTACAGGTTTGAAAAACGCAGCACCCAATGCCACCAGCAAAAACGCCATATACATGCTCCAATAGGTGTTTACTTCACCCATGAGATAATATCCGGCAATCATTACGATATATGCTAAAACCAATGAAATTTTATATCCTATTCGGTCGGCAATTACGCCGAAAAATACCGGAAGCAAATACAGAATTGCAGTTACATTTCCCATGATGCTTCCTTTCTGAATATGGTTGAATCCAAGTGCGCCATCATCGGTTGAGCCAACAAGATACAACCCGAATAAGGTGAAAATTCCATACCATGCCCAACGTTCAAAAAGTTCCATGGTGCTGGCAATCCAGAAGTTTTTGTTCATGGATTTAATAGTTTCTAAGAAGGATTTTTTGTTTTCTGCCATGATGTTTTTATTTTACTTCCTGCATTAATTTTTTCACGATTGGAGAAATGGCAATCAGTACGACTCCTGCAATTAATGCATATACGCCAAGCATTTTATATCCTTCGGTATATGCGAGAAGGGTTTGTGTCGGGGTTGCATTTTCATCAGCTTCTGCAAGTCCGGCGCCGATTAATCCGGCAACATACTGTCCGTAAGCGGATGCCAGAAACCACATTCCCATCATAATTCCCTGAAGTTTTGCAGGTGAAAGTTTCGTCATAATCGAAAGTCCAATTGGAGAAAGACAAAGTTCCCCGAATGTAATAACCAAAAGCGCGATGGAAAAGATATTTAAAGAAGTAATTCCGTTGGCTCCAGCAAAAAATTTTGTTGCAAACAATACATAGTAACCGAGACCGAGAAAAATGAAGCCTAAACCAAATTTAATAATCGTATTCGGTTCAATTTTTCTTTTGCCCAGCCATAGCCAAAGTAATCCAAGAAGTGGCGCCAGTGCAATGATAAAAAACGCACCTGCCGAATTGTTCACCCCATTTGGATCGGCTTTAAAGAAAAGTAGCTGATCGTTAAGATTTTTTGCAGCGAAGATGCTTAATGATCCGCCGCTCTGCTCATAAATTCCCCAAAATAAAATGGAGAACAGGATGAAAACCAGTGCAGCAATCAGTTTTTTACGTTCAGCAGAGGTTACTTTACTCATTTCATAGAACAGATAAATCAGCGTTAGAGGTCCGATTGTATACATAAAATAATCAGTATACTGTGTTTTGGAAACCATAATCTGAATAATCGGAATCAATAATAAAGTTCCGGCATATACGGCATATTCTACCCATTTCGGAAGTGCTTTTGCTTTTACAATTGCTTCCGGATGTCCCGGGTGAAGTCCGATTGGTCCTAATCTTCTTTTTGTGAAATGGAAATTGATTAAACTGATAATCATTCCCACAGCTGCAAGTCCGAACGCGACATTCCAGCGGTGAGCTTCATCAATTACAGAAGAAAACATATATCCTTTTCCAATGGCCACACAAATATATCCGCCGAGGAAAGCTCCTAAATTAATTCCGGCATAAAAAAGTGAGAAACCGGCATCTGTCCTGTGATCGCCATCTTTATACAATTCGCCTACCATTGTGGAAATATTCGGTTTGAAAAATCCGGTTCCGATAATGATGAATGACAACCCTAAAAAGAAATAAACATGAGGATCGATTGCAAGCAAGGTACTTCCTACGATCATCAGCAATCCGCCCCAGAAAAGTGATTTGCGAAATCCTAAGATTTTATCTGCAAAAAGTCCGCCTACAAAAGTAAAAGCGTATACAAAAGCCTGTGTTGCGCCGTACTGTAAATTGGCTTCTTTTTCGGCAAAATTCAATTGGTGAATCATAAAAAATACCAGCATTCCGCGCATTCCGTAGAAACAGAAACGCTCCCACATTTCGGAAAAGAAAAGGCTCCAGATTTGTCGGGGATATTTTCCTTTAAAATTCTGGATTTCGGCTAAAGTTTGGCTCATAACAAATATTTTGAAAGGGCGAATTTATAAAAAAACCTCCGATTAAATCAGAGGTTTGGTTGTTTATTTGAGTTGGCGCTTATTTTATTCCGTGCATTTTCTTTTCCAGCCAACGGCTCATTACAAAAAGAATTATGGCTGCAACACCGCACATGATTACAAATACGATAAAGAAATCAAAAAGATTTGTGATTTGAAAACCAAGAATTTGTGTGGTTTTTGCAGGTGCTCCACTTTCACCACCACCGGGAATGAGAGCGGATAATGTTCCTGCAAATTTATTTGCTGCAGCATTCGCCAAAAACCATGTTCCCATCAATAAAGATGAAAAGCGTACCGGTGAAAGTTTTGAAACCATTGACAATCCGATTGGCGAAAGGCAAAGTTCCCCCATTGTATGAATTACATATAAACCGATGAGCCAGAACATGGAAACCTTGTCCATCATTCCAAGTCCGTAAACGGCATAAGCAATCACAGCATAACCGAAGGAAATCAATGCAAGTCCGAGTGCCATTTTTTTAGGAGAAGAAGGTTCTTTTCCTCTGTTACCAAGTCTCAGCCAAATGGAAGAAAACAGTGGGGCAAGCAGTAAAATTGCAAACGCATTCACGGATTGAAAATAACTTGCTGGCATTTCCCACCCGAAAATATGACGATCCGTTTGTCGGTCTGCAAAAATAGTAAGTGATGCTCCAGCCTGTTCAAATGCTCCCCAAAAGAAAATTACAAAAAATGCAAGGATGAAGATTACTACAATTCTGTCTCTTTCGTCTTTGGTAAGGCTTTTATCGGTTAACACAATAAGCGGCATTAAAATCATAGCCCCATAAATTAAATAACCAATCACATCCAGATTACTGTTGAACATTGTTTTGAAATTCATCAGGAAGAAAATGAGTGCGATGGATCCTAAAACCATTCCGTATTGTGCAATTCCGAATTTTGCAGTTGGCATTCCGATTGGTTTGTGTTCCGCATCTACGAGAACTTTATTTTTCTGAAGGATAAAAGTGGCTAAACCAATTAGCATTCCGATTCCGGCTGCCAGAAAACCCCATTTAAAATCTACTTTTTCAGCAAGTGTTCCGCAGATTAATGGCGACATAAATGCTCCCAAATTAATTCCCATATAGAAAATGGTGAAGGCAGAATCTACTCTTCGGTCACCCTGAGGATAAAGTTGCCCTACCATTGTGGAAATATTCGGTTTGAAAAATCCGTTTCCGATAATCAGCATTGTAAGTCCCATCCACATAAGTGTAATTGCGCTTGCTCCGGTTGTTGAGGCACTGAAAAACAGAATAAACTGTCCGATTGCCATTAGGATTCCTCCGATTTCAATACTTCTTCTGTTTCCCAAAAATCGGTCGGCAAGGTAACCACCAAGAAGTGGCGTGAGGTAAACCAAACCGGTGTAACTTCCGTAAATTTCGGATGCTTCCGCATCACCCATTAACAGCATTTTTGTCATGTATAAAACAAAAATTGCTCTCATTCCGTAGTAGGAAAACCGTTCCCACATTTCGGTCATAAAGAGCAAGTATAATCCTTTAGGATGTCCTTTTGTCGGTTGTTGTACTGTATCCATATAGTTTTTGTTTGTTAAATTTTTGTTAAGACTCACAAATATAGCTTATTTTGAGATTTATGCAAGCTTTTGTAGGGTTTGAAATGAAAAAACTGCCGAAAGCACGGCAGTTTTAAAAGTTTCAGAAAAAAGATTTTAATGTCCCTGTTCGTGCATAATTCTGTTCAGGCGTTTCAGCATAAGCAGACCAAGGAGTGTTGCAAAAATCAGAAGGGCAAAATTCACGTAAAAATAATTTTCTTTGTTTTCGTAATCGTACCAAGTGCTCGCCAGAATTCCGGATAATTTATTCCCTACGGAATTCGCAAGGAAAAATCCGCCCATCATTAAAGCCGTAATTCTGGCAGGAGAAATTTTAGAAACAAACGAAAGTCCCATCGGCGAAAGACAGAGCTCACCAATTGTTACCACACCATAACCTGCAATCAACCACCAAGGCGAAACTTTTATGGCTCCGTTGCTTCCGGCCTGAACTGCAAATACCATCACCAAACAGGAGAGTGCTGAAATAAAAAGCCCGATGACAATTTTTGTTGGCGTTAACGGTTCTTTTCCACGTTTTCGCAAAAATGCCCAGATTCCTACAATTACCGGCGTTAAAACAATCACCCAAAACGGATTCACAGATTGGAAAAGTTCGGTATTATAGAGATATACTTTTTTATCGGGGCTGGATTCCAGTTTTGCTTTTTCAGGCTCTGAAATATTTCTAAAGTAGATGTCTTTTCCTTCCGTTTTCAGGGTTTTTCCATCTTCTCCTTTTTGGGAGCGGAATTGGTCATCATATATCGGAACTTCTTGGTTTGTATACGACTTGTCTTCAACGAGATAAAGTGCCGCCAAAGGTTTTTCCACACTTGCCGGAACTCCGCGGTCGGTATAATAATTTGCCCAGCGCGTTAAAGCTGTTCCGTTTTGTTTGAAAACTGCCCAGAAAAACATACTGATTAAGAAAATAGAAAGCAGTGCACCAATGGCCGGTTTTTCTCTTTCATTGGCTTTAAAATAAAGGGAAACATAAAAGTAAATCACCGGAATACAGGCGAAAATAAACGCATCGGTAGAGTCGCTTCCGAAAATATTTTCCGGAATAAACCATCCAATTACCCCGGCAATAATAGCTGGAACAAAAACTTTGAGTAAAATTTCGGAAAGTTTGGTATCGCCTTCTTCTTTAGGTTTCATTTTTGCGGCGTGGAGATAATGTTTTCTTCCTATGGTGAAAATGACCAAACCAAGTAGCATTCCAACTCCGGCGGTAATAAATGCTTCGCCCCAACCGAATTTGTTCCGCATAAATGCAGCAATAATATTGCAGATAAATGCCCCAATATTAATGCCCATATAGAAAATATTGTAACCGGAATCTTTGTTGGCTTTATAAGGTTCTTCAGCATACAAATTTCCTAAAAGGGTAGAAATGGTGGGTTTAAAAAATCCATTTCCGATAATGATTAATGCAAGTGATGTGTAAAATAAAGGCAGTTCTTTAAATAATCCCAAACCAATATATCCGGCAGCCATCAGAATTCCGCCCAGATAAATGGATTTCACATATCCCAAAACACGATCCGCCAGAAATCCACCAAGAAAAGGAGTTAAATACGTTAAAGCAATATAAGTTCCGAAAATATCATCCGCAGATTTGTCCGGAATTCCGAGTCCGCCATGCGCACTTTGTGGTTCGATAAGGTAGAGTACAAAAATTCCAAGAATAAGATAATAGCCAAACCGCTCCCACATTTCGGTAAAAAAGAGGTAGGGCAAACCTTTAGGATGTTTACTTTTCATAGTTTTATAATTTTCGAATCTCCCAAAAATAGGATTTTTATGTGAATAAATCTCCGAAAGAAACAATGAATTATGATAGGAATGTTTTCAACAAAAAATCTTGTATGTATAATAGATATTGAGTTTGTATCAAGGAATACTCAAAAATTCAAACTTCTCAAACAATCAAACAATCAAACAATCAAACAATCAAACCTTCAAATCCCCAAATCCCCAAATCCCAAATCTAATTATACTTCACTGCTTTTACAGGAGAAATTTTACTAATCAGGTAACTTGGCAGAATCAGTGCAATAGCGGAAATAATCAGGATTCCGGCGGAAATGGCAAAAATGGTCAGAAAATCCAGATCCACAGGCACTACACTTACATAATAGTTTTCCGGATTTAAGGTAATGAAGCCGAAAATCTTTTGAAGAATTAAAAATCCAAGACCGATAATATTTCCGACCAAAAGACCCGGAATCATAATCAATAAGGTATAATTGATGAAAATCGCGCGAATCTGCCGGTTGGAAGATCCCAGAGTTTTCAGAATTCCGATGGAATTGGTGCGCTCAATAATCAGAATCAGCAAAATCATGATGATGTTGATGACGACTACAATGAGCATCAGGGTGATAATCAATGCAATATTAATATCGAAAATACTGATCCAGTCTGCAATTTCCGGATATTTGTCGGTTGCTCTTTCCGCATAATTTTTGTAGCCGGAAAACGATTCAATCTGTGGAAAATCTTTATTGATGTCGTTTACATTTTTCAGAAAAATATCAACGCCACCTTCTTGGTTGCGATCCATTCCGAGAATTTTTCGGGCATGATTCAAATCGCCGATTACGAAAAGATCATCAATTAAATTAATGTCGGTTTTATAAATTCCCACCACTTCAAATTTTCGGTAAATAGGCATTTGATCCACCTTTGAAAACACGGCAACAATGCTGTCTTTCAGTTTTAGTTTCAGATTTTTTGAAATTTTCTCCGAAATGGTTACTCCGCTGTTGTAGCCGTTTTCCGTAATTTTTGGAGTAGTTCCAGAAATCAGGAATTTCTCAAAACGTTTATGATCAAAATCCTTTCCGATACCTTTATAAATAATACCGGCAAAATTATCTTCAGTCCGCAGGATTCCACTTACCGTCGCATATTTTTGGGTAGAAGCAACATCCGGAAGCTGCTGGATTTTTTTGAGCTGAAAACCTTCGCTGCTCAGCGGCGACGAGTTGTATGAAGAATTGGAATGCTTGGATTTTATGGTAATGTGACCGCTAAAATCGGCAGTGCGCTCTTTAATGGCTTTTTTGGAACCAAAACCGGTGGAAACCGTAATCAGCGACACAATAACGCCCAACGCAACCGAAAGCCGGCCAATAAAGATAATAACCCGCGACAGATTATTTTTGTTATCTTTGGAAAACGCTATTTTTCTTGAGAAATATAATGGAAATTTCAATGCAGATGCAATTTGTTTTCAAAATTAAAAATTTAGTTTCGATTTGCCTAATTTTTTTAGGAACGCTTGTTTTTTCACAGGTTAAAAATTTCGATTCTGATGGATTTAAAACCGGAGCGGATCGCCCGGAACTTTATCTTCCACTGCTGAAAAATAAAACGGTAAGCATCGTCACCAACCAAACCGGACTTTTGAAAAACGGGACACATTTGGTTGATTTTCTGGTTTCTGAAAAAATAAAAATCAAATCTATTTTTGCTCCGGAACACGGATTTCGCGGAGATGCAGACGCTGGCGAACATGTAAAAAACGGAATCGATCAAAAAACCGGACTTCCGATTATTTCTTTATACGGCAACAACAAAAAACCAAAGCCTGAACAATTGGCAGGAACCGATATTATTCTATTTGATATTCAGGATGTTGGCGTTCGTTTTTACACGTATATTTCGACATTAACGTATGTAATGGAAGCAGCAGCCGAACATCAAATTGAGGTGATGGTTCTGGATCGACCAAATCCGCAGGATGGATTTATAGACGGACCTGTGCTGAAAAAAGCATGGAAAAGTTTTGTCGGAATGCACGAAGTTCCGGTAATTTACGGATTAACTATCGGCGAATACGGAAAAATGGTGAACGGTGAAAAGTGGTTGAAAGAGGGAATCCAGGCGAATTATACTTTAATTCCGATGCAGAATTATCATAAAACCAAAAGATACGGGATGATGGAAAAACCATCTCCCAATCTTCCGAATGATCTGTCGGTGAACCTTTATCCGTCGCTTTGTTTTTTTGAAGGAACGGAAGTTTCTGTCGGCCGCGGAACCGATTTTCCTTTTCAGATTTACGGAAGTCCGTGGACAAAAGATTTGCCATATCGCTTTACGCCACATCCGAATTTCGGGGCGAAAGATCCTTTTTTAAATGGGAAGGAATGCTTTGGTGAAAATCTTACAACATATCCTGAAGATTTGCGCAGATTAAATCTGGAATGGTTGCTTAAAGCCTATCATCATTACAAAAATCCACAGAAAAGTTTTTTCCTCAAAAATCATTTTTTCGATAAACTTTCGGGAAGCGATCAACTCCGGAAACAAATTGTTGCCGGAAAATCGCACGAGGAAATTCGTGAATCATGGAAAAATGATCTGGAAAAATTTCAGAAAATCCGTGAACGCTATATCGTTTATCCGGATTAGAAGTCTTTAATCAAAATCGTGATGTGTAGAGTTGTCATCGCGGTTTTTGTACACAAACCACATTCCTATGGTTAATCCTACCACGCCGGCAACTGCAATCATCAGTGCGCTTGAAAGTTTATCAGGATCAGGATTGCCAATGTAATTCATCAGAAAAAGAATTGCAAATGTAATGACGGCAACAATGATAAATTTTGGTGAGCGTATATTCATTACTTGATTTTATAGGAAATCATTACGCCGCCACGGTAAGGAATCCATTCTCCGCTGCGATTCCATTTTCGGTTAGGATCATCATACCGAACTCCCAAATCACGGTGGAAGCCTTTGTAAAAATCCTGTGAAGAACCGATTCCCAGATAAAGATCAATATTCCATTTGTCATTTACCACAAACTGATATCCTCCTGAAGCACCGATGATAAAGTTAAATCCCTCCTGATATAAATCCGATTTTACATAAATTGGCTCTCCTTCTGCATACTGATAAGGTTCATCTGACCAATAACCCCATTTTTGGAGGACGAATCTCGCAGCAGAAATATTGGCTCCCACATACCAATGCTTAAAGGCTTCATTAAAATAGTACCGTCCTTCAAACCCGATCATATAAATCTGAGCTTCGTGTTTCATAAAGGATTTCCATGGTGAAATGAAAATATCGCCCTGAAAAGTGAATTTGTTTGAAAGTTGTGTTTCAACTCCGGCATTGAGCATTCCTAACGGAAGAAATAATGCATTGGCTTTGATATAGGTTGATTTTTGAGACAAAGAATCCTTTTTTTGGGCATTAGGTAAAAATGGCAATGCAAAAGCGGCAAGGAAGATAATTTTTTTCAAACTGAAATTTTTATTGAAGTTCTTTTAAAAGTTGATTGGCTGCGGTAGCATCAGCATTGTTGGTTTCTGCCAAATTTTTTGAAGTTTCAGCATACATGATTGCCAAATCTTTGTTTCCGGATTTCTGATATAATTTTGCCAGAATATAAGTGTTTTCTGGACTTTCGGATTTCATTACACTCTTTTCTGCCCATTCTCTCGCTTTTTTCAGCGATTCGGGATTGGTGATATGTTCGCTGAAAATCCATGCTGCTTTTAATAATTCATTCGGATCAAACTGATCGGCATCTTGGTAGTAATTCAAAGCAGCGGTTTCATATTTTGCAAAATCGTTGACCATCGGATAAAAATTTACTTTTACACGATTCAGCGCTTTCGTGGCTTCTTCTTTTCCCACCAAAGGAACGGCATTTTTAAAATAATAATCTTCATTGATGGTTTTGGTTTTATCATCAATGGTGGCTTCCATTATTTTGGAGAGTTTGAGGGAATTTTTAAATTCATTGTACACATTTTCACCAATATATTTGGTGATGGCTTCTTTGTTTTTATCAATGATTTTGAAATTCGTATCATCGGAAGAACGCGTGAAATAGAACAGCATTCCCACATCGTCTTTTGTAAAATTTTGAGATTTTTTAGTGGCAAAATAACGCTCCGAAACTTTTTTTGCAAATTCAAAATCGGTTTGTGCGTTCTGTTGCATGAGGTTTAGCAGCAATTGCGGATCGGAATCTCCGTTTTCAAATCTTGCTTTTGGTGAGTTTTTCAGATTTTCAGGATTATTGGCTTCTTTGGCAATGGTGATGAAATCTTCTTCGGACATATAACCGTAATTTTTTAGCACCACTTCTCCGTTTCCGTTCAGAAAAAGATAAGTCGGGTAGGAGCGTACGGCAAACTGTTTGGCGATGTCTCGTCCTTCTCCTTTTTCCATATCAAAATGAGCATTGATGAAATTGGAATTGTAATATTCGCCCACTGTTTTCAGGCTGAAAATATTTTTTTCCATCAGTTTGCATGGTCCGCACCAAGCGGCATACGCATCCAGAAAAACAAGTTTTTTCTGGTCTTTTGCTTTTTTCAGAATTTCGCTAAAAGATCCTTCTTCAAAACGGATTCCTTCCTGAGCAAGAATAAAAGTGGAAAATAATAAGGAAAATATGGAGAATAATAATTTCATTGATGAACGATTACGGCTACGAAGATACTAAAAATTTGAAATTATGGATGGTATATGTCAATAAAAAAAAGCCCGATTTCTCGGACTTTAAATGATTTTTGTTGTCAAGTCGTTTTATACGATATGTTGAATTTCCGTTGAGGGAAGTGAATTTTAAAGAAGTTTATTCTTTGATGATTTTCTTTACTCTCTTTTCATCAATTCCTGTACGCGTATAAAACTCCAAAAAGAATAATCTTTTGAAATGATTTATTCATTCGGAAGATTATGCTAATTTCACGTTTATTGCGTTCAATCCTTTCTTTCCTTGTTCTACATCGTATGTTACCACATCGTTTTCACGGATGTTTCTGGATTTTAATCCTGAAGTATGTACAAAAATGTCTTCTCCTCCGTTACTTGGAGTAATAAATCCGAAGCCTTTTGCTTCATTGAAAAATTTTACTGTGCCTTGTTGCATTGTAATTGGTATTAAAAATTGTTATTATTTTACAAGTTGAATATTGATGGCTGAAAATCCTTTTACTGATTTTTCCTTTTCGTAAGAAACTTTATTTCCTTTTTTTATCAGTTCTGTACAGTTATTGGAATGGAAAAATACATTCTCTTTCGTACTGTTTTCAGTAATAAAGCCGTAGCCCTTTTCACTGAAAAATGTAACAATACCTGTTTTTCTTATGTCTTCCGCTTCAATGGGTGCTGCTCCCAGACGAATTTCGTCCACACTTATTTCTTCGGTTTCTTCGGGCGGTGTTGAAGAAATTCTACCAAACTGATCCACATAGGAAAACATTTGTTCTAAATCCTTTCCTTTGTTGTTATTGGATTTCCGCTCTTCCCGGCGTAGTGCCTTTTCTTTTTGTTTCTGGATTTTTTTCTTAGAGTTTTCTTTTTTTGAAGAAGAATCTGCCATAAATAAATTTGTCTTTTTATCGGTTAATGATTATTGAAATATAGGGTATGCAAACTGCTGTTTTATGCAGTGAATGATTCAGGGTTTGTATAAAATCCTGAGAAAAATATAAATGAAAAGACCTGAAATTTGTAAATGAAATTGTGTGATCTTGTATTATTCTGCTTTGAAAGGGTGTACTGTTGTTAATAATTATTCTTGGTATGGTTCAGACTGCCGACATTGTGTGTTGATCTGAGATTAAAAAGTAAAAAATGGCAGCTGGAAAAGCAAAAACTGAAAGAAAAAAATTAATATTCTAAACTGTAACAGAAAGCAAAGGCAGAAACCTGATTTATTAAATGCTTTGCAAAGATACAATAAATATTCGGAATTTCAATTGTTTTCAGTTTTCCTCAAGTCAAACACATTAAAATATTATCAAATCATTATTAAATTACATTGATTTATTGAAATAAAATTAATAAACACAAAGAAAAACAAAGATTTTTCATTTGTTTAAACAATAATTTTAAGAAATACAAAGACATTTCATTTACGAATGTAATACGAAGAAAATTATTTTGTATTACTTTAATTAAGATTTATCGCCCTTGTTTATCTTTATTTAAAGATTTTTTGAATGAATTCTTCGTTTCTCTTTGCGTTAATTGTAATGCGTATAAACTGAGTTTTTATTAATGAAACGCTTTTTCAATAAGTTGTTCCAGAATATCCAGATTAAGATCGTCCAGTTTTTTGAAATAAATGCAGGATTTTGATCTGGTGATTTTTCCTAATTTTTCGGTCAGATCAAGCTCTTCTTCATTGTCGCAATCCAATACATAAAGAGAAAATTTATCTTTTCTTGGCGAAAAACCAATTCGGCACATATCACCTTGTCTTCCGCTTTCGTATTGATAATGATAGGTTCCGAAACCGATAATGGAAGATCCCCACATTGTGGCTTTTTCACCAGAAAGCCGCTCCATGATTTCTACTAGTTTCAGACTATCTGCAACTTTTTTAGGATCTGAATTTCGGATAAATTCCTCAACGTTTGCGTTGGTTGGTTTGGTTTTATTTTCAGACATTTTTTGGAAGTTATTTTTTAATTGCCAATTTCCATCATACTAAATCAACAGCAATACTCGTTGCCAATATTCCCAAGATCAATGCTAGAATAATACGGAGGATTTTCATGGGATTTCGTGTTTATTTGGCTTGATTTTTCCAGTTGGCTTTGTAAGTGAGTTTTCCATCATAACTCGTCCAATTTCCGATAAATTCAATGTATTGGTCTTCAATTTTTTCGGTTTTTTTGTTCCATTTAAAAGTATAAACGAATTTTCCCTTGAACACTCCTGAATGCTGTCCTTTTGGTTCTTCCGCAATGTCATATTTTCCAAAAACGGTGCTTCTTTTTTTCCCGTCTTTATATTTGGTGATTTTCAATTTGCCTTCAAAGTTTGATAGCATATTCTGCACCGCAGATACTCCGGAAACAAAATATTCCTGATCGTTTTTCTTGTCCTGTTCGGAAACAGTGAATCTCATTTTCAGAATCTCCAGATCATTCTGGTTTCCGATGGAACCGGTATAAGGGTTTCCGTTATTTATCCAGACTTTGGAAATATTTGGCATTTGCCCGAATACAAAAGCGGAAATAAAAACCAAGAGTAAAAGTATTTTTTTCATCGTATTCTGTTATTCTATTTGAGTTAAACTCCAAACTGCTTTAAATGGTGATTGAGGTGTTTTGCCAGCATATTGTTCCATTCCTGAGCGGTCAATTTCCCGAATGAGAAACTTTCTTTACCATCAAAAGCAGTCGTGCCCAAATCCTGGGTTTTCTGGAGGAAACCAATTAAACGTTTCTTTTCAAGATCAAAATCTTTGTCGCCCTGCACAATAAACTGTGGTGCAGTTGGGATATTTTCTTTGTATGGAATATCATTCACTACTTTTTTCTTCACAAAAGTTTTCAGAATCCATTTAGCGAGACCGCAGGGTTTTTTGAGTTTTTCAGGTTCGTAAATCATTACATATGATACATTGCAGTGCGCCAGCATTTGATCGACCGACATTTTGCCCCATTTTCTTTGCGAATCCGGACGAAGTTGATTTATTCTGCCGATATATTGCTGTACCGTTGTGGCATCAAAGATATTTTCCATAGGTAGATTTCAGTGAGACAAATATAAAGAATATTGTTTTCGCTTTTTATTATCGCAAAGAAAAGGCATAAAAAAGCCACCCAAAAGGATGGCTTTTCGTATAAAATATGAATCTCGTATTATTTTACGATTAAACTTTCAGTATGTGTTTTACCATCTGTATTCACCAAGACTCTGTATACGCCTTTGGTTAAATTAGAAATGGACAACTGATTGGTTTTGGATGTTAATTTACCGGATTTTACCAATCTTCCGGATGCATCAAAAATTTGATATTCTGCGTTAGATGCTTGGTTCAGTCTGATATTCACCTCACCTTTTGCTGGATTAGGGTAAATCGCAAAAGCATTTGCTTCAACATCATTTACCGCAAGGTTTTCTGTAATGGTAAATTTAGCGGCATTAAAAGCGAAATAAATATTATCAATAGCTTCAACTTTAATTCTGGCATTTGTGGTATTGATGTTTGGCAAAATTACCGAAGCACTACCATTATTCGGTACACTTTCCGCTAATATATAAGTGAACGTTAGTCCGTTATCTGTAGAAAGCGAAATTTTTACGTTTGCGGTATTGATATCATTAGCATCTGTACCGGCAACATCCCAAGTTACGGTGGTTGCTGTATTTCCCTGAAAAGTTGCGGTGGTTGCATGTGAAGTTACTTTAAATGGTCCGGCATTTTTAACCTGCAGAACGACATTATCTCTTGCAGCCTGATTTCCGGTTACTTTATTATCGTTCACCAAAAGTGCAAATCTGAAAATTCTCGGTACCAATGGAATAACTTCCCAGGTTGGTTTAAGATTATTAGCAATGATAAAGTTTAATGATGGAAAATATCTTTGGTTCGATGTACTTGGCCATTGTGATCTGAAAACTGCGCCATTGGTCTGAGTCTGGCTTGGTATCGTAGAAGTAGTGGTTCCTCTAATATCGGTTTGTTCCCAAAGATAAGTAAGGGCATCACCATCCGGATCGCTTCCTTCTCCGGTAAGTACGAAAGCTGTTCCAAAAGGAATGTTATAATCCGCACCTGCATTGGCAACCGGAACAGCATTTCCATTTGGAGTTTTAACAGGGCAAGAAGAAGACTCCTGTGTGGTAATGTTTACATACATTTGGTTCACACTTACGGTATGGAAGTATCCATCACTGTTTCCTTTAACATTTGGTGGGCAAATTCCTGCATATGCCATAATGGTACTACCACTTCCAGGTTCAACGGAAGTTGATGTTGTTCTGTTTCCTCCACATGAATTATCAAATGTATGGGTTGCTCCATATTGGTGTCCCATTTCGTGGGCAACATAATCAATATCAAAAGGATCTCCAACTGGTGAATTTGTACCGGTTGTTCCTCTTGCTTTAGAACCTTCTACACATGGAGAGCGAAGTTGTGCTACACCTCCGGAAGCAGTACTAAAAACATGTCCTATATCATAATTAGCAGATCCGATTACGGTATCACAAACCGTTTGGTTTTCATTAAGAATAGGGAATGCTGGTGCAGGGTTTTCATTGTTATAATTATCACTGTCGATAAAAATAATCTGGTCATTATTTGGAACCAATACCATTGTTAAAGAAACGGTAGTTTCATATACGCCGTTTACCCTTGTCATTGTGGTATTCATGGCAGCAAGAACTGCTGCTTTCTTTTGTTCAAGTGTTCCTCCGCCCATTCCGGCTCTGTTCACATGAAAAGCAGAATATTCAATTGTACAGCCCAAAGCAAGACGATAGGTTCTTAACAATCCGTCCTGAACCAATGTTTGTGCTTCAGGTTTGAAATCATGTTCATCCATATCTGGACCATCATAATTACAGATAAAACCATTTGGGTTTGCAGGAAGGTCTTTTCTTTCGTAAAAGATATAAGAAGAATTATCTTTGGTATACGTATCCAAATAGGCTGTTGCACCTGGTTTTAAATACATCACGTGTACACCATCATAAGGAGAAACACTGAAACGGATTGAATTCAGGTTGTCACCTTTTTTATATCCCACGTATGAGCGTATATTCGAATATTTTGCCTGTAGTTCAGGAGAAAATATAGATGCTTCCTGTACAACAAAGTCTTCTAATTTTCCTTCTGCTGTCGGAAATTTCATCACCAAAGACTCATTACCGGACAAACGCTGTGGAGCATTTGCCAATGCCTGGGTGAAATTTTCTACATCCAGTTGGTATAGTTTGGATTTTGTAGGCTCTACTTTTACTTCATAGCGCTCTAAACTCTTTTGAACACTATTTACGGGCTTCCAGAAATTGCTTTGCGAAAAAGCAGTTCCATATAGGAATATTCCAGCCGCAAAAAATATTTTTTTAATCATAATTAAATTAATTAAGGTTACTTAAGTATTTTCAGTTTTTTAAAAGTGATGGGTTCTGCAAGCATAATGATTGCGGATGCCCCTTTATTTTTATCAAATTGAGGATTATCAAAGGGTTCAATTTTTACATTGAGAACATTCCCTTCCAAATTTATTTCCGATACCAAAAAATCATTGGTTTTGAGGATAGGTTGAAGCACAATGGTTGTGGCTTTATCAGAATATCCCAAAATCGGACTTTTTCTTGGCGAAGGATTGTTTTTGTCATCATTTACAATGCCGTAAACCGCATTGATTTCCTTTTGAGATTCCATTACCTTATATTCGGAAGAAATCAGTTTCAAATTTACATGATTCATTTCATCAAAAGCGATACTTCTGATTTCAGTAACATTCTTTTTAGCAGAATTTTGGCATGACACGCAATTGAAAATTATAAAAAAGAAGAAAAAAGGCAAAAGAGTTCTCATTCTTATCATCAGACCGCTAATGTAGAAATTTTTCACAAAAAAATAACAAAAATATTAGTACATTCTTAATAAAATATCATTTTGAATGCAATCCGTTATGGTTGTATTTCCACGTAATCTCCTTTTGTATGGGCGTTCATCTGTGGTGCATAATAATTTTGTAAGGTGGTCATTCCGTTGCTGAATTTTCCGGCTGCATTGCACAAATAATCATACTCAAAAATATATTTTCCTTTCGGCATATACTGAATGTAAAAATTCGTGGATGCATCTTTTGTACTTTGATAATATCCCAGATTATTTTTCCATTGATACATTGAAATTACATTTACCGGTTCAAAACCTGCTGCGCGCATGTCTTTCAGATGAATGAATTCCATATTACGATCGGTATTCAAAATCATACGAACGGTCACTTTATCACCCACTTTCAATGGAGTTTCCGGCGTAATTTTTTGCAGCTGTTCTCCGTTTTCAGTTTTGATTTTTTTGTAGAGTTCTTTCGTGACGGAAATATAGGTTTCCGAAGATTTTATTTTATCCAGATCTTCATAGTACTGCCAGAAAAGTCCACCCTGTACAATTCCCGGACTGTCTTTCCTGATGGTAACGGTCGAAAGATTTTTATCCAGAGTTTCCGAATTTATGGACTGTTTCACATAACCTGTAGACCTCACCCCCGACTCCTCTCCAAAGGGGAGGGGAGTATTTCCATTTTCCGAAAAAATATTTTTTCCGCCCCATGAAATTTCTGCTTTGTCGGAAGCTGCCGTTGTCCATGATTTTCCAGAATTCAAAATCGTGAAAATGACTTCTGCCGTGCTTCTGGAAGTTCCCCAATTGTTGACTTCTTTTTGTGTAACCAGCCAGATTTTCAATTCTTCAATGAAATTTTCATCCGTTGGCGTTAATTTTTCAAACGCTTCCAAAGCACCGGCATGATTCACGGTTTTGGATGAATACCAACCCCAGTCGTTCAGGTTTTTCTTCCAATAAACGCCCTGTGTTTCTGTATTTGTGGAGGTTTCTTTTAAATACGTCATCAGTTTTTTGGAAACCTCTTTCAAGCCATAATCATCGAAAAGCATGGCTGCCCGGTGCAATCCGAAAAATGTAAAATCGTTAATATCAGCTTTCTTCGCCTTGGAAATGACCAGAGATTTCATTGTGGCTCCTTTTCCTTTTAACGGATAGGTTTTTTCCCAATAATGACGCGTATCCAGATAATCCAAAGCGTAATTGCTCCATACGTTTTCCTTTTTCGGTTCATAATATCTGCCGACTTCAGTATCCACATAATCAATGAGTTTTTTCACCAAAACTTTCTGATCTTCGGACTGATAATCTCCAAGGTTTCCTTTAAGCCATTCATTTATTTTTCCTAAATTTTTAAGGATATACAGCGAAGTGTAATACGAACTCGGATAACCGGAATACCAGCTGAAACCGCCATCTGCATTTTGCAGTTTCACCAGCTCGGACCAATCTTGGGTGATTGCATTCCGCATGGTATTGGTGTTAAACAAAAGCGAAAGTTTCGCCATTTGCTCGGTTTCATTTTTGGATTCTAAAACCCAAGGGGTTTCATCCAGTAAAAGCTGTTTCAATTCCTGATTTTTTTCCAGATTGGACACCAGCAAACCTTTGGATTGATATTCATCAAAAACAGTTTTCATTCTCGGATTGGCTTTGAAAATTTCTGAAGCCAGAACATCTGCAAACCATTTATTGAACACCACATCCGCAGAAAGATTGGTGTCGTCTTTCAAACTTGGAAGCGCAAACATAATTTCCCAAATCGGATTGGTGGTGAGTTCCAAAGTATTGGAAACATTTGAAAGCGTGGTGGAATTTGCATTTTTCAGCGCATCCAACGTGAAGGTTTTGGTTTGACCTTCCTTCACAAAAATAGGCAGCGCATCGGTTACCAGCATTCTGTTGGGCAAAATCGGAATGGCTTTTTGTTCACCATCCGTATAATTTCCGGCTTTTGCAATGATTTTCACCACAATTGCAGAAATATTATGGGGTGTTTTCAATTTCCAGGAAAGCACTTCGTTTCCGTTTTCATGTAAAGTAAAAGCCTGCTGAATATTGTAACCTGCCACTTGTGTAATATTGCTCAACCCGAATTTTTCAGAAATATCTTCATTCGTGGATGCGTCCAAAATCTGCAATTGAGCTGTTCCGGTTAATTTTTTATTCAATAAAGATGACAGTTTGGATTGAATCACCAATTCATCGCCTTCCCTCAAAAATCTCGGATAATTCGGCGTGATTGAAAATTCTTTCTGCGTAACCACTTCTTTCTGCAAAGTGGCTGCTTTGACCTCTTTGGTATGTCCTAAAAACAAAACTTTCCATTTGGTTAATGCTTCCGGAGAAGTAAATTCAAAAGAGACATTTCCGTCCTTATCCGTTAATAAATTCGGATAGAAAAACGCAGTTTCGTTTAGGTTTTCTCGCACTTTTATATCGCTTAAATCTGAATGGGCTGTTGCAACAGCATATGCAGCAGTTTTGCTTTGTACTACAACTTCTTCCACCTCCGAAACAGAAGCTGAATCTGCAACATCTGCTGATTTTCTGGCCATTGTAACCGGAGCAGAACCTACGGATTCCGACATGGAAGCGTAACCACGAATCTTAATACCGGCAGCTTTACCCATTAAAATACTTCGATCAAACCAATTGAAGGAAGGGGCAACAATATTTTTCCCTTGCAAATATTGTAATCTCTGGCTGTAATATTTCTGAGCTAAATTTTCCCTTACACCATAACTTGTAAAATAATTCGGAACTGAATAGAGTTTTTGCCAGTAATAAGAATTCGATGCAAACTGATCCAAAGACATATCGTACATACTTGCGAGTAATTCGGCATTCACGGCTTCTTTGTCTTCGCCGGAAATTTTTACGGTCCATTTTTCTTTCTGTCCGGGCTGCAATTTATCGCGGAAAGTAATCGTTTCGATTTTTAAAGGTTTTGTAGCATCTTCCAAAGCAATATTCACCGTTTTTGTTTGAATATCATTATAGGCAACCAATGCAAACTGCAACTGAATCATTGAAATTTTTGGATCGGACTGCGCTGTAAATTCATATTCCATGACACCATTTCTCAAACTATGTTCTGTAGTTTCTGTTTTCCCATTTCCATTTTGAAAATAGACACGAACTTGCGCATTTGGAACGGCAGAATACACATATACTTTGGCTTTTTCACCTCTTTTTAATTGATCATTTTTAGAAACAACCGTTAAAAATGGTTGATTTTCTTCCAGTTTTGTTTTGCTCCAAACATCAAAATATTGTTCAGATTTTATCGTGTCTTTTCCTTCAATATTGAAAAGTTCTAGTTTATATTTTCCAGGTGAAAGTTTTCCTAAATCTAAATTGGTTGATGGATTTTCTTTTTTAGTAATTTCTGTTTGTTTTACTTCATTCAAAATAACAGACGAAACTTTCCAGTTTTTAACATCATCGTTTTTATCAAACTTATCATGTGGAAATTTTTGCTCAAAATCCGCTTTTGAAATTTGTGGATAATCCTGAATTTCATTTTCAAAATTATCTCTGAAAATCCGATTTGGGACTTCCAGTTTTGAAAGTTTTGCCATATAGGATTTTGCTATATTTTGATCGTTGTAGTTTTTGGTTTCCACATTTAGTTTTACGTTTTCATCCGAAAAAACATCCGAAATATCATCCGCTTTGATGTAATGCGAAACGGAAGCAACGCGAATATTGGTTTCATCGGATTGCGTTTCACCATTGATGTCGGTAACGGAAGCGTTGATTTCGTAATTATCAATCTGAATTCCTTCTAAAGTTTCGTCTTTTTCCAGTTTTACCTCAATCGTGAATTCTCCTTTTTCATTGGTTTTTACAGTTCCAAGAATAGAATTTTCATTATCATCCGTTTGTGGATACCACCAGAAATATTTCCAGCGAATGTTTTTCTTTTTAATTTCATAATTCACGGTGGCATCGCTTAGCGCAACTCCGGAAAACATCATCGCTTTTCCTTTTACAGCGAGGGTTTGTCCGTATTTGTATTCTCCTTTTACAGGATCGAAAGTCACTTCAAATTTTGGTCTTTTGTATTCTTCAACCTCAAAATTTTTGTAACCGTTTTGGCTTCCATCCTGAATTTGAAGGGAGAAATTTCCATTCAATTTTCCGGATGGAAGTGTGAAACTTCCGTTATACGAACCAAATTCGTTGGTAGTGAATTTCTGTTTTGAAATTTCTTCACCATTGGCATCCATCATTTTAATTTCCTGAGAAATTCCGGAATTCACGGATTCTTTTTCACCTTTTAAAATGGTATTGATGACTTTAAAATACACGATTTGCCCCGGTCTGTAAATTCCTCGATCTAAAAATATCTGAACCTGGCGAACATTTTCCCGAACTTTTGGATCCCGATAATAATCTCTTCCGGAAGTTTGAAAGAGCGTGTATTGATGTTCATCAACTTTGATAAGAAAATTGCGGTAATAATTGTTTTTTGTATCGTTCGGAAAACTGAAAACTCCTTTAGAATCAGCCGAAATCGTTTTATTCAAAACACCGGAAGAACGGTTGTATTCAAAAATTTCAAGACTCGGATTCTGAATGGTTTTTCCTGTTTCGCTATCGGCAATTGTGAAAGTTGAGCCCACTTTTTCATCACCGTCTTTAACCATAAAAATCGCTTTTCGGTCGGAAACAATAAAATAAAAAGTATCCTGAATATCGCTATTCACCACATATTCCGCCATATAAATTCCGGCAGAAAGCGGTTGCATTTCAACCGAAGTTTTATACGTTTTGAAATCCAGCGGATTTTTTATACTGAACTGATCTTTTCTTACCAAAGATTTTTTTACAGAAGAAAATTTGTTTCGGTAAGAATCTCCCAGATAATTCACAAAACCTTTGATGTCGCTTTTTACCTGATAAATATTTATGGAAAACTGATCGATATTTTTATGTTCTGCCACCAAATGAATCGGTTTGTTGCTTTGGGTTTGTGTTTCGTAATGCAAAATCAAAGTGGAACCTTTAATGGCGTTTTCTATATTGGAAATATTATTTTGAAAAGGTGATTTTGGATACAGTTGACGCGCTTTTTCTGCCCAAATCAATGCCTGTTTATTTTCCTTTTCTTGTTGCAAAAGTCCCATCATATCCGCGATGATTTTGACTTTGTAATCGCCGTCAATCCCTTGATCTTCTACTAATTTTTGCAACTGTCGGAACTGATCTTTGCAATTGGAGAATTCACAATTATAATCTATTTTTTTTGTGGCAAAATACAATTTCGGATTTCCGGTATTTCCCTGAATTAAAGCATCATAATTGGAAATAATTTTGGGATGATTGGTTTTCAGTTCATTAGGCGTGAAAAGATCTTGATCTTCCAAAAAATCATTTTTACCGTTGATATACCAATCCAGAAGTGTTGGAAAATAGTCCAAGTCCTGATTTTGGTCAAAA
Source organism: Bergeyella sp. (assembly GCA_031987605.1). Classification (GTDB taxonomy): domain Bacteria; phylum Bacteroidota; class Bacteroidia; order Flavobacteriales; family Weeksellaceae; genus JAFAGO01. The sequence continues at coordinate 94,297 of DALZZF010000002.1, forward strand.
ATATTTTTATAATTGTTTAGCGGAATGGATTTTAATGCGGTATATTTTTGATCGAGTTCTGCAAAATTTTTTTCCAGATAATCCTTAAAATCAAGTTTGGTCCAGGTTTCAATCCCCTCCCTAAATCCCTCCCCAAAAGGAAGGGACTTCTCTGTGCTGAAGTCCTTTTCTTGGGAGAGGTTCGTTCTCTGGTTGATTTGCCATGATTTTTGATTGTAATAATCCAGAAAAAATTCCGATTTCAAAACTTGAAAAAGCAACAAATCATTTCCTTTCATTTCTTTTTCAACATTTTGAATTTTTGCAAATGCTTTTGAAGTGGCATCATTTTGCGTATCGTCTTCGGTTTCGAGCGCAATACTGATTTCTGCTTTCAGCGATTTGATGAGCTGTACTGCGTTTTGGTCTTTCATGGCTTGTTTTTGAATTTCCTGAATAATGGGGAGATTGGATTTATACATTCCTTTTTGTGCATTTTCTTCAATTTTCTTCCATTGTTGGTCGTAATAATTCTGACCGAAAAAAGGTGAAAAAATGCCTACAAAAATCAGAATCGCGAGGGAATGTAAAATAGGTTTCATAAGGTTTTATTTTATAAAAAGCTCTGCAAAAAACGAAATTTTCACAAAAATTGTATGACGATTATTTGCTATTTTTGTTCACTATTTTCAGGACTTGAAATCCTGAAAATGCTTTAAAAATGCAAGTTTTAAATATACTAAAAAAAACATTTGTCGACAGCCAGATTTACGTTTCTTTAATGGGAACTTTGCTGGCTGTCTTTTTTCTGTATGAACAAAATGCATTCCGTTTTCCTACAGTTGTTTTAATTTTTATTACCTACTTCTGCGGCTATCTGTATACGAAATATCAACATTCAAAATATTTCTTCAGAATTTTGATTTTGAATGTGATTGCAGGCATTGTCTGTGCATTTTTCATCATCCATAATCATCATATTTCGCGGCTGTACAAATGGCTGGTTATCGTGATGATGGGATTGTTTTACAATAGCTTTTTTCTGGAAAAATTTATCCGAAAAATTCCTTTATTAAAGGTGTTTTATGTAGGATTGGTTTGGGCGTTGATGAATTCCTGGCTGAGTTTTGAGCATTTGAAACTTCCTGTTTTTTTCATCACATTTTTATTTGTAACGGCATTAATTCTGCCTTTTGATATCCGCGATATGAAAACCGATACAATTGTGACTTTTCCGAAACTTATCGGCATTCAGAATACCAAATATCTTTCGTATCTGTTTGCGTTTACCGCCTGTATTTTGGCGGTTTATTTTCTAAAAACCGAATATGCCGTTTCGTTTTATATCACGACAGCGATTACATTTTTAATCATCTTTTTTTCGTCGCCCGAAAAGAAAGATGCATATTTTTCTTTTGGATTGGAAACGTGCAGCGGAATTCCGTTTTTGTTTCTAATTTTATTGAAGTATTTTTGAAGAATGATTATCCGAAAACTCACCCTGCTTAATTTTAAAAATCATACCGAACAACGATTCGATTTTTCGCCGCAAATCAATTGTTTTGTCGGTAATAACGGGGTGGGAAAAACCAATATTCTGGATGCTTTGCACTATGTTTCGGTAGGGAAAAGTTTTTTGGGAAATTCCGATGCGTTCAATATTAAAAACGGAGAAGATTTTTTTACCATCGAAGCCAAAATTGAAGGTGATGAAAAAACCGACATTATAAAAATTCAGCAACCGAAAGAAGCTAAAAAACTCATTAAGAAAAACGAAAAAACCTACGAAAGAATTGCCGATCATATCGGTTTTCTGCCCAGTGTGATGATTTCGCCGTATGATTCCAATTTAATTTCCGATTCCGGAGACAGCCGCAGACGTTTTCTGGATGCTATGATTTCGCAAACCGATTCGGAATATCTTTTTGATTTGATTCAGTATCAGAAAACACTTCAACAGAGAAATGCACTGCTAAAATACTTTGCCAAAAACCGAACTTTTGATCCGGATTCTTTGGAAATTTATACCGAACCCATCACCAAATTCGGAACCAGAATTTTTGAAAAAAGAAAAGATTTTATTGAGAAACTAAGTCCGATTGTGCAGCATTTTTACGAAATTATTTCCGGAGGAAAAGAGCAGGTTACCATTTTGTATCAGTCTCATTTACAGGAAAATGATTTTAAAAATCTGCTGAAAAACAATCTTGAAAAAGACCGTCAGTTAACCTATACTTCAAAAGGAATTCATAAGGATGATCTGGTTTTTGAAATGAACGGTTCACTCATCAAAAAAATCGGTTCGCAGGGACAGCAAAAATCGTTTCTGATTGCATTGAAACTTGCGCAGATTAACCGCATTAAAACGAGAACCGGAAAATCCCCGATTCTGCTTTTGGATGATATTTTCGACAAACTGGATGATTCCCGTGTTTCCCAACTGATTGAGCTGGTAAATAAAGAAAGTTTCGGGCAGATTTTCATTACCGATACGCATAAAGAACGCACGGAAAGCGTGGTAAAACGCATTGATGAAGAAAGCAAAATATTCGAGATATAACTTTTAAAACGCACGCCATTGAAAAAGAAAAAAAGAGAATTTCAAAGTTCGGAACTGGTAAAATCTTTTGCGAAAATCTACGGTTTTGAAAACAAACTTCTGGCATTGGATGTAAAAGATTTTCTGGAAAATTATCTTGACGAAAGCCTTTTCAGTGAAATCAACAGTGTGGATTTAAAAGACAAAATCCTCATCATGAAAATTGGTTCTCCACTTCTGAAAAACGATTTCCGAATGCGGAAAAGTTTCTTTTTGAAAAAATTTCAGGAAGAATTCGGGAGAGAAAAAATTCAGGATTTACAGATTGTTTAAGAGTTCTCATGAAATAAAATCCAAAACTCTTTTTTCTTACTGTATACATTTATTTTCTTTTGGAAGTGGCTTCCAGATAAGAACGGATAGGGAAGAAAAACTTCAACGGATGACGAAGGAAATACCTGAAAATCTCATGCATGATTTTGCGAATATCATCAAAATGAACCTTTCTGGAACGGAAAGCGAGAAACATCGAAAGCCCGAAACTCACTGCAAAATTGAAAAATCCAATTAAAAATACGGTAATAAAACTGATGATGAAAACGGATGAAGTTACCGAAAATTCCTTACCATAAAGTCCCAAAGCAAAGTTTCCGGCGGCAAATGTAATGTGGCGTATATCGAGATCCAGTCCTAAAAATTTCCCAACCGGTCCGGTAATTCCGAGGAAAACCCCAAACCACGCATTGGAAACAATTCCAGCCCAGTTTTTGGCATAATATTTTGAAATCCTCAATGCGACATTTTTGCCAAAGAGATTGGTAATAAATGCGTTTTTTGAAATCCTCAGCGGAATTTTATAATACACAGAATTATTGCCAATATTCCCGGCAATAATCCCCGACAGAAACAAGAAAAATCCGGCAATACACGCATGAAGTATTGCTTTCGACTCCACAGGATTAAGATCATGAAGCAGATTGTCTGCTTTGGCAGCCGCCATATTGGCATTGAGCAGCACATCCAAACCGTAAATAATCGCCAGCGCTACCGGAAACGAAAGCAAAACATTTCCGACAAAAGCAATAAACTGGCTTCTGACCAATCGTGAAACCAGAATGGCAAATTTTTGGTAATTTCGGGTAGAACTGTCTTCATCCGAAATCGCCTTTGCCATTGCCGCAGCCGTCATTGCCGGCTGTTTTGTTGCCAGTGTGAATTTCATCAGATAAATCATTACAAATCCCATTGCATAATTGAATGCGTACATAATGGCATGAAAAAATTCGCTGCCGTGAAGATATCCGTACAGCATTTTCAAAACGCAGAGTGCCCCTACAATTACGCCGCCGCCCACTGCTTTCCAGAACATTTTCATGTAATCTTTGTAGGTTGCCGTAATATAATGTTTACCGGTTTCGGCAGTATGATTGGTGATGAGGTGCGACATCAGCAAAGTACTGTCGTCAAAAAGTTCCTTAATATTGTTCTTGTGCGAGCGGTAATCGAGAATATTGTACACCAATTGTTTGGATTTGATGAGCCGGTCTTCTTCTGAATCGATGACCAAAAGCCATACAATATCGGAGATCCGCTGCAACTGTTGCCGCATTTTCATCAATGCCTGATTGATCTTGCTGGAAATTCCGTATTTGTAGGAATTCTTAAATGCCTGATCCACAAATTCAAGACATTGGGTAAGGTATATTTTAATCTGTTTGTAATGCTCATCTCTGGAAGCAAGATGAAAATTTTCATCAGATTCGAGAGTATTATAAACCGTTTCAATTTCATTTTGAAGAGCCAGAAAAGGATTATCGAAATTTTTATATTCCGGAACCATATCCGAAATTTCCGCTTCCATTGCATTTCCTGTTACACGCCAGATCAAAACATTCATGGAATATACCAGTTCCTTTTTTACTGAAGGATTTTGGATAAAAGCATCAATGCTCATCATGCGGAAAAATTCATCCAGATCTTCCTCATGAATATTGCGGAGAAACTCCAGATCGGATTTCGGGCGAACCGATATATTTTCCACCACATACCACACGGTGTTTTCGTTCTGAACCGGAGGAAGGATTTTATTTAAAATTCTTTTTCTGAATTCTGGAATGAATGCATTTTCCGACAGAATATTGGCTTCTGTTAGGGAAAGGGTAAATGTTTTGTCGGCAAAAACACCATGAAAATAATGGCGCAGATTTTCGGTAATATCGGGAAACTCTTTTAAATAGGAAACCACGACATCAAAATCTTCATTCCGGATACTGGAAAGAAATTCGGCAAGCGGAATCAGAGATGCCGTTTCGTTTCTGAAAGAAAAATACTTCTTCAGCACCGAATCAAAACTATTATGTCGTTTATTGAAAATCATTCCAAATTATTGCAGCACTACATTTCTCATTTGTCGCATAATCCAGTTATGCCTTTTATTTAAATAAGTTGAAGGATTTTTTGGATCGTATTTTTTAGGATTGGGCAAAATGGCAGCAATCCATGCCGCTTCGCTTTTGGTGAGATCTTTAGACGGTTTTCCGAAATAATATTCCGATGCAGCTTCAATGCCGAAAACACCTTGTCCCATTTCAATGGAATTCAGATACCGTTCCAGAATTACATCTTTACTCCAAAGATTTTCGATGATGAAGGTATACACGGTTTCCAGCCCTTTCCTGAACCAGCTTCTTCCTTGCCACAGAAAAACATTTTTTGCAGTTTGCTGGGAAATGGTGCTTCCGCCACGGATTTTTTTTCCTTTCTGATTATGATCCATGGCTTTTTCAATCGCATCATAATCAAACCCGTTATGACTGAAAAATTTCTGATCCTCGGCTGCAATTACAGCTTTTTTGATGTTGTTGCCCATTTCATCATAGGAAATATAATCCCGCTGAAGTTTTCCGTATTTAAATATTCCTTCAATCTGTGTAATGGTAATGGGTGGATTGAAAAACCTGCCGAAAAAAATGAACAGAACATTGGCAAGAATAAGAATATACAAGAGTTTTTTGATCTTCTTCCACATAAAAAAGCGTGCTTGGATTTTGGCATATCAATGCCCGTTTCTGATGCAAATATAAAGGTTTTGGTCTTTTTCTCAGGGAATTTCTTTCATATACGTAAAAGGTTCGCCGGTAAAGAGTTCAGGATGAAAGATTTTGATGTAATCCTTCAGCACCCAATCGGCGCGCACCGCTCCTCTTTCAAAAGCATCGTTTCCGGTCCCGTTGGTTTTTCCGTAAAGGGAATAGAGTTTTCCTTTCTGGTACACATTCATTTTGGCGTAATTCGGGTTAATCTGGAGCAGTTGTCTGCGGTTGGAATAATTGGAAAGATTTACCCAGTATTCTGCATCTTTGGCTTTGATGAACACTTCCTCAAAAGTGAGCGGAATGCTACGGTCTTCCTGATTATCTTTCAATAAATAATCGGCATTGGCATCCTTGAAATAGTTTGCAGTAAAGGTTTTTCCTCCCGGCAGAAACCATTGGCTTCCGTACATTTCATTGGTGAGAACCACCGGCTTCTTTGCTGCTTTTCGAGCGGTTTCTTTTAATGCTTTATAATTTTTCTCCACTTCCGAATATATTTTTCCGGCCTGATTTTCGGCTCCAAGCAAAATACCGAAGAGCTTAATTACGCTGGATTTTTTTAAAGGTTCGGTTTCCATATATTCATCAATAAAAATAATTTCAATTCCGTTTTTTTTCAGCAGATCATAGGTATTGTCAAAACTTTGGATGTAATTGGTGAAAACAACTTCGGGTTTCTGGCTGATGATTTTTTCAACATCATATTTCGTTTCGTTACCGATATTTTGGATTTTCCCGGATTTCAGTAACTGATGAATTTTTCGCGAATACACATATTCCGGGCTGGAAATTCCTTTAATCACATCTTCTTTTCCCAATTCCAGAATATATCCGGTAAGGCTGGAGTTGAGCAGCATGATTTTTTTGAAAGGAAGTTTTTCTTTCGGAATTTTATAATTGAATTTCCCCGATTTTACTTCCAGAAAATCCGGATTTTCCTGATACTGAATGCGATCCGAAACGGAAATCCATTCTTTATTGAATTTTGGAGTTTCTTTTTTACAGGAAAAAAAGAAAAGAAGCAGTGCGAACAGAAAAAAATTTGATTTCATCTTTCAAAGAACGTAAATTTGTACTATATTTGCAAACCGAAAAACGGCCTCGTGGCGCAACTGAATAGCGCATCTGATTACGGCTCAGAAGGTTACAGGTTTGAATCCTGTCGAGGTCACAAAGAGAAATTCTTACATAAGGATTTCTCTTTTTTTGCGTTAAATTTGCAGGAAACATTTTGAATATGTCTTTGGAAATCATCAATCTTACCAAGAAATTTGGAGAACAAACCGCTTTGGATTTGGTAAATATCAGCATCAATACAAACGAAATCATTGGTCTTCTTGGTCCGAACGGTGCCGGAAAATCTACCCTAATGAAATCCATAACCGGAGTTCTGAATATTGAGGAAGGACAAATCCTTTTCAACGGAAAAGACATTACCGAAAACCCGATTGAATCGAAAAGTAAAATGGGTTTTCTGCCGGAAAACAATCCACTCTATCCCGAAATGTATGTGAAGGAATATTTGGATTTCGTGGCTGATCTTCATCAGGTTTCCAAAACGAGTATTGAAAAAATTATTGATTTGGTGGGCATTACTCCGGAAAAATCAAAGAAAATCGGTCAGCTTTCCAAAGGGTATAAACAGCGTGTCGGGCTTGCACAGGCTATTCTTCATCAGCCTGATCTTTTGATTCTGGATGAACCGACCAATGGTTTGGATCCTAATCAAATCCTTGAAATCCGCCATGTGATTAAGGAAATTGGGAGAGAAAAAACGGTCATTATTTCTACCCATATTATGCAGGAAGTGGAGGCTTTATGTTCCCGCGTAATCCTGATTCATAAAGGGAAAATTGTGCAGGATTCCCCTATTGATGAATTTAAAGGGAAATTCCAAAACCTTGAAGATGCTTTTGCGCATTATACTTTGGAGGCTTATTAATTGAGGAAAAAATATCCGCACTTTTCGAATATCGAAAAATTTCTGAAGAAAATTTTTGAGAGATCTTTTAAAAATGATTAAAAGATCATGGTGAAAAATCAATAAGCAGCACAAAAAAAGATTTTCAGCGTGGATGGCACACTTGAAAATCAATGTCTTTTCTGAACTCTTTTAGGAGCTATTTTTACGCGGATTTTAGATTTTTTTTGTGATTTAGATTTCTTTTGCATTCAGGGCATGTTTTTTTTATTCGCTACTAAAATTATAACGTTTTTCCGAAAAAACAAAATTATCCACAAATAATTAACAAAAAATTCATCAAACTAAAACCTTATCTTGAGCAATAGTAAGGAATAAATAATTTAAGATTCAACTTGTTTAGGGTATTTTTATTTGTAATATTATGATTATTAGTAATTTATGAAATGATCGTATTTGTTTTAATGTTTGTTTTCTGAATTTATTTCGATTCTATATCTGGAAAGAACCTTGAACTCTAAAATTGTGGATATCTGTATTTTGTGCATTACATTAAATTTGAAAATGTAATTCTGTTTTATTGCATATTTTATTTTTACAAGAATATTTTTGGTAGAAATCATTGAATAACATTGGAAAAATAAATATCAGAAAAGCGCACAATTCACTTTCCATAATACAAAAATTAAGAAATTGAAACATGCTTTGATTCAGTTTCACATACCTGATAATTAAGATTTAATCCGAAAAAATCCATAATTCCCATTTCGGTGTCAGGAATCTTTCGGAACTTTGCAACTTAAAATTTTATTTACATGATTAAGCCTGTATTCATTGTTTTTGGATGTCTTGCTTTGGGAAATATTATTGTTTCGCTTACCGGGATTCCACTTCCATCAAGCATTGTGGGAATGCTCCTGCTTACCGTTTTACTGGTGACCAAAGTGGTAAAAGTGGGTGATCTGAAAACCCTCAGTGATTTTTTTAATGCTCATATGGCATTTTTCTTTGTTCCGGCAGGAGTTTCGGTAATGCTGTATCTTGATATTATTAAGGCAAATTTCCTTCCCATTGTAGTCTCTGCTTTTGTCAGTACAGTTCTGGTAATTATTGCAACAGGATGGGCACATCAGTTTATGCGATTTAAAAACAAAAAGAAATGAAAGAATCAATTTTAAATCCTACTTTTTTTATTGCCATTACCGTTGGTGCATTCTATATTGGGCTGCTCATTCAGAGGAAAACAAAAAGTTTGCTGCTGAATCCCATTTTAATTGCAATGGTATTGTTGATCGGTTTTTTAGAGGTTTTTCATATCGATTATGAAACCTATCACGAAAACAGTAAACTGATTGATTTCATGCTACAGCCCGCGATTGTATGTTTGGCCATTCCTCTTTATCAGCAGTTGAAAAAAATTCAGCAGCAGTTAATTCCGCTTTTGGTAAGTTCGCTGGTCGGCTGTGTAATAGGGGTGGTAAGTGTTGTAGGAATTGCCTGGGCAATGGGCGCTCCGAAAGAAATTATTTTGTCTTTAGCCCCAAAATCAGTCACCACTCCAATTGCAATGGAAGTTTCCAAAACCATTGGCGGAATTCCGGCATTAACTTCTTGCGTCGTAATTTTTGTTGGGATTTTTGGTGCGATTTACGGATATGTCATTTTAAAAAAATCCAGAATTCACAGTCCGATTGCACAAGGCTTGTCCATAGGAATGTCGGCGCATGCTGTAGGAACTTCAAAATCAATGGACATCAGTGCTTCTTACGGCGCATTTTCCACATTAGGTCTTATTATTAACGGAATTCTAACCGCGGTATTAACGCCTTATATTGTTATGCTGATGCAGGCGATACTGGGATTTTAAAAAAAACAGCTGTTCTACAGTAATTTAAAATTAACTTCAAAATATTATTTTCCTTATCCTAAAAAAGACATTCGGGATTTAATTCCAGAGAGTATACAATTTTTTTTTGAGGGTTTCATAATAACGAATTAAATATATTTTCACAATTTTAAAAACAACTTTTTAATTTTATTGAAAAGTTGTTGCTGCTATTTTTTCCGTTTTTCAGGTATTTCCGTTTTCCTTCTGTAACATTAATCACTGTACAATAGATTTCGTCAATCTATTTTTGCTGAAAATTTAGACGGAATGAAACAAATTTTGTTTTCTATTTTAGCATTATCCTTTTCATTAAAAAGTTTTTCACAAGATACCATTCGTATTTCCAGAGCAGAACTGGAAACGAAATCTTTGGACGAAAATCTTCAGGTAAAACTTTCAAAATCCGAAGCCGACCTTGCCCAAACCGAACTTTTGGCAACCAGAGCCATGTACCTCCCGAATGTAACGGCTTCGTATACCTTTACCAATACCAATAATCCACTCATGGCATTTGGTTCAAAACTGAATCAGGAACGAATTGCCGCAATGGATTTTGATCCTACAAAATTGAATGATCCCAAAAGCATTTCCAATTTCGGAACGAAAGTGGAAGTTCAGCAGCCGATTATCAATATGGATGCAGTGTATCAGAAAAAAGCAGGTGAAGTAAAAGTTGATGTCCTGAAAATCAAAACCGAACGCATCAGAGAATACATTCAGTTTGAACTGAAAAAAGCATATATGATGCTGCAATTGGCGTACAAAATGGTGGAAACTCTGGAAAATGCAAAAGCGACCACTTTGGCAAATAAAAAAGTCATTGATAATTATTTTAAAAACGGACTCATCCAGAAATCGGAAGTTTTGTACATGGAAGTTCGTGTCAGCGAAATCGAAAGCCAGATTCAAACCGCAAAATCCAATGTCAGAAATGCTTCGGATTATGTCTATTTTCTGTTGAACGAAGATTCTCACAGTGAAGTTTTACAACCAAAAGAACCATTGGAATATCAAGGAAGTTTAACTTCAGAAGATACAAAACTGAACGCCAATCGTAAAGATTTACAAGCCTACAACAAATCTCTGGAAGCGTATGACTGGCTCATCAAATCTTCAAAATCCAAATTTTTGCCGCGACTGAATGCGTTTGGAAGCTGGGAAATGTATGACAACAAAATTGCACAATTCGATGCGAGCGGTTATTTGGTCGGACTTCAACTTTCCTGGAATGTTTTCGATGGTTTGAAATCAAAATCCGAACAGGAAAAATACAAATCCGAACTTACCAAAGCCCAAACCGAAATCCAGCAATACAACAAACAAAGCGAACTGGAACTTTCCAAAGCGAATCGAAGTGTAGAAGATGCCGAATCCAAAATTGTATTCACCCAAAAAGCCTGGGAACAAAGCAAAGAAGCCTACAGAATCCGCAAAAACCGTTACGATCAGGGCTTGGAAAAATCCGCCGATGTATTGTCTGCCGAAACCTTGATGTCTCAAAAAGAACTGGAGTATCAACAAGCCATTTTCGAGCACAACACCGCTTTGGCGTATCTGGAATTTTTGAGGAAATAATTTTCAGGAGCTTCATCCCGCTTTCCGCTCATACTCCTCACGCCAATGCCTTCCCATCGCTTGTTGCGGGGTAACCGCTGCAATCGGGGCTAAAAAAAAGAACGTTAAAAACCTTGACAAGGTTAAAAAAAAAAGAAAAATATCCACAATGAAAAAATACCTTTACACCACATTTATTTTAGGAGCAATTGCTTTGCAGAGTTGCTCTTCCGACAAAGAAAAAAGTGTCGGACTTAACGAAAAACCGATCTCTGTAACCGTTAACAAATCCGGGGTCAGCAATGACGTTTCTCAAGCGACAGCCAGCGGAAAGCTCGTAGCCAAAAACATCGTGAATGTTTCCACCAGAATGATGGGCTACATTACAGGAATGCGCGTTGAAGTTGGTCAAAATGTAAGTGCCGGACAATTACTGGTGTCCATTAATTCCACCGATATTCAGGCAAAAGGCGGACAAGCTAATGCACAAATTTCGCAGGCTAAGGTCAATTACAACATCGCCAAAAAAGATTACGAACGCTTTTCCAATCTCTACAAAACGCAAAGTGCTTCCCAAAAAGAACTGGATGATATGAAAGCCCGTTACGAAATGGCAAGGGCAGGTTTGGAAGCCGCAAACCAAATGAAAAATGAAGTCAATGCACAATATCGTTACACGAATATTACAGCACCCATTTCGGGAATAATTACCGCAAAATACGCCGAGCAAGGCGATATGGCAAGTCCGGGAATGCCGCTGTTAACTATAGAATCACCTTCGTCTTTACAAGCACAAGTATTGGTTTCCGAGCAGAATATTACCCAAATCACCAACGGAATGCCGGTTCAAGTTACTTTAAAATCTTTGAACAAAACGGTTTCGGGAACGGTTTCGGAAATCAGTAAATCTGCAGCGAATACGGGCGGACAATATATGGTGAAAATCAACATTGCAAATTCTTCGGACTTACTTCCGGGAATGTTTGCAAATGTGAAATTTCCAATAAAAAATTCGGGAAAAATCAATCAGAATTTTCAGGAAAGTGTGAGCGTTCCGAAACCTGCCTTGGTAGAAAATGGACAATTAACGGGAGTTTACGTTGTAAGTTCTCAAAACACAGCGGTTTTACGTTGGGTAAAAGTTGGGAAAAATTTCGGTGACCAAGTGGAAATCCTTTCTGGACTTCAACCAAACGAAACGTACATTTTAACTTCCAACGGAAGATTGTTTAACGGAGCAAAAGTGCAATTAAAATAGTTCAAAGTTTAATGTTTAAAGTTCAACGTTTGGGAACTTTAAATCTTGAACCTTAAACTTTAAACAAAAGAAATATGGAAAAAGGATTCGCAGGACGTATTGCCGAGTTTTTCATCAATTCAAAACTCACCATTTTGCTGATGATTGCGCTGATGATTATCGGTGTGTACAGTTCAACATTAATACCTCGTGAAGAGGAACCCCAAATTATCATTCCGATGGCGGATGTTATGGTTGGCTATGCTGGTGCCAATCCGCAGGAAGTGGAAAGTCGTGTCATCAAACCTTTGGAAAAAATCATTTCCAACATCAAAGGGGTGGAACATTTACATTCGATGGCGATGAACGGACAAGGAATGATTATCGTTCAGTTTTTGGTGGGCGAAGATACGGAACGTTCGTATGTGAAATTGTACGATGAACTCATGAAACATCAGGATATTTTCCCGAAAGGAGTGATGCGACCAATGGTGAAAACCCGTTCTATTGATGATGTTCCGATGTTGGGACTCACGCTTTGGAGTGATAAAGAAAGTGATTATGAAATCCGCCAAATCGGTGAAGAAGTCGCTTCCGAAATCAAAAAAATCAAAGATGTTTCCCTTACCAATGTCATTGGAGGTAGAAACCGACAGCTTTCCGTAACGCTGGATAAAGATAAAATGGCGGAACTGAATATTGATCCGCTTAGCATTATGCAGATGATTCAGGCGAATAACGGAAGTTCGCAATCAGGGAAATTCGATTCTGGAGACAAAGAATTTATGCTGACAACAGGACAATTTCTCAATTCTCAGGAAGATGTAGAAAATCTGGTGGTTGGAACTTCTCAAAATATGCCTGTTTATCTTAAACAAGTAGCGAAAATTTCAGATGGACCTTCTGACCCAGTGAATTATGTGAGTTTCGGTTACGGAAATGCCGTAGAAAACGGTGAAAAATTCAAATCGGAATATCCTGCGGTTACTCTTTCTGTTTCAAAAGTGAAAGGTGCGGATGCAATGAAAATTTCAGAGCAAATCATCGCTAAAGTTGATGAACTCAAAAAAACAATGATTCCCGATGATGTTCATGTAGAAGTGACCAGAAATTACGGAGAAACGGCTTCGCACAAAGTTTCCGAATTGTTGATGCATCTTGGTGTTGCCATAATTGCCGTTACTGTTTTGGTAATGCTTGCTATGGGTTGGCGTGGCGGTTTGGTGGTGTTTTTATCGGTTCCATTGACGTTTGCATTAACACTTTTCAGTTATTATATTCTCGGTTATACGCTGAACAGAATTACACTTTTTGCCCTTGTTTTCGTTGTGGGAATTGTCGTCGATGACAGTATTATCATTGCCGAAAATATGCACCGGCATTTTCACATGAAGAAACTTCCATTTAAACAAGCAGCGATTTATGCAATTAACGAAGTTGGAAATCCGACAATTTTAGCCACATTTATTGTAATTGCAGCGATTTTACCAATGGCTTTTGTTTCCGGAATGATGGGGCCTTATATGTCGCCGATGCCGATTGGAGCTTCAATTGCGATGATGCTTTCGCTTTTTGTGGCACTTACGATTACGCCATATTTGGGGTATCATTTACTTCAGGTGAAAGACGAGCAGGAACATAAAGAAGAACAAGGTTTGGAAACTTCAAGAATTTATAAAATCTATAAAAAAATTGAACTTCCGCTTCTGAATTCATTTCCAAAAAGAATTTTGATGCTGGGAATTACAGCCGTTTTATTATTGATTTCCGTATCGGCTTTCTTCACGAAATGGGTAGCGGTAAAACTGCTTCCATTCGATAATAAAAATGAAATCCAAGTCGTGATTGATATGCCGGAAGGAACAACTTTGGAACGAACAAATGCTTTAACCAAAGACATTGCCCAATATCTGAAAACCGTCCCCGAAGTGGTGAATTATCAGAATTATGTGGGTTCTTCTGCTCCGATTACGTTCAACGGTTTGGTGCGTCATTATGATATGAGAGGAGCCAGTAATACGGCGGATATTCAGGTGAATCTGAAAGGAAAAGAAGAACGAAATGTTCAAAGTCATGACGTAGCAAAAAATATTCGCCCCGAAATTCAGAAAATAGCAAAAAAATATAATGCCAATGTAAAAATCGTGGAAGTTCCGCCAGGACCACCGGTTTTATCAACCATTGTTGCAGAAGTGTACGGACCGAATTATGATGAGCAAATGCGCATTGCAAAAGACGTGGAGAAAATCCTTCAAAAAACCGACGATGTTGTAGATGTTGACACAAGAATTGAAGATGACCAAACGGAATTCAAACTGATTCCCGATAAAGAAAAAGCCATGTTAAACGGAGTTTCACCGCAACAAATTGTCGGAAATATGACATATTTGATGGGACAATATCCCATCGGAACTTTGTATGATGAAAAATCCGTCAATCCGATCAATATCGTCATGAAACTGAATGATGCCGATAAAACCAATATTCAGGAAGTGACCAATCTGAAAGTGAAAGGACAAATGGGAATGGTTCCGGTTTCCGACCTTGTAAAAATTGAAGAAAAAAATGTGGATAAAACCATTTATAGAAAAGACCAGCAACGTGTGGTTTATGTAATGGCGGATATGGCTGGAAAATTAGAAAGTCCTGCATACGCAATTCTCGGAATGGACGAAAAACTGAAAAACATTGAAATTCCCAACGGATACAAATTGAACGAATTGTATATGGGACAGCCCGAATCCGAATCGGATTATACCGTAAAATGGGATGGAGAATGGCAAATTACGCTGGAAGTTTTCCGTGATTTTGCAGTGGCTTTTGCAGTGGTTATCATCATTATTTATATGTTGATTGTTGGTTGGTTCCAGAATTTCAAAACTCCGTTTGTGATGATGGTGGCCATTCCGCTTTCCCTCATCGGAATTGTGCTTGGACACTGGCTTTTGGGAGCGTTTTTCACCGCAACTTCATTTATCGGAATGATTGCTTTAACTGGAGTAATGGTTCGGAATTCCGTTTTGTTAATCGATTTTATTGAAATCCGTTTAGAACAAGGCGAAACTTTGAAACAATCCATCATCGAAGCTGGAGCCGTAAGAACAACGCCAATTTTGTTAACGACAGGTGCGGTTGTCATTGGTGCGGTGATTATTCTCTTTGACCCGATTTTTCAGGGATTGGCAATTTCACTCGTATTTGGAGCAATCGTTTCCACATTACTGACTTTGGTGGTTGTTCCGCTCGTTTATTATATGGTGGAACGCAAAAAATGGGAGAAAAAACCGGAAGCGCGAAGTCAGAGATCAGAAGATTAATTGGTGTCCAGAAATTATATTGTAAAACTTCCGACTTCCATCTTCGGACTTCGAACAAAAAAATCATTATGAAACTATTACTCATCACCTGCATTGAAGAATTTGAAAAAGACGTGAAAAAAATACTGAATCTTTCCGGAGTAAAAGCCTTTACGCTGCAGTCGGTTCAGGGATATAAAAACAACAGCGAAAGCGAACTGGACAACTGGTTCAGCTCCGATCAGGTTGCGATTGATTCCCTTTTATTCACAGTATTTATTCAAGAAAAATATTTGGATGAAATCATCAAAGAAATTGAAACTTTCAATGCCGGACAAACCACACTTTCCAAAATCCATCTGACAAGTTTTAGTATTGAAAAATCAATTTAGAGACGTGAGATTGTAGATGTTAAACATTTTAAAATTCTATAACTTATCACAACTTTAATCATTGAACCTTAAACTTTAAACTAAAAAATATGCAAACAAGAATTGTCCACGCCATTGCAGGAACTTTAATATTAACAAGTCTTTTATTAGGAATTTACGTCAATCAAAACTGGTTCTGGCTCACTGGTTTTGTAGACTCAACATGCTGATTCACGCCTCGACAAACTGGTGCCTGATGTATATGATTCTGAATAAATTAGGTGTGAAAAAAGACGGAAACGAAAACTGCTGCGGTTCATAATCCGGTTCAGCTGGTTGAAAAAAGGACACAGCTACCAGCTTTTACATAAAATTGTAGTATCTTGCTGTGAATGAAAAACAGGCATTAAATCTCTTTTTATGAAAGATATTTTGGAAGAAACCTATGGCGGAATTTTTGAGCCGGAACTTATCAGTGAAATTATAGAAGTGGCGAAGCTGTTACACTTTCATGAAGGAGAAGTGCTGATTGAAATTGGAAATTATATAAAAATGATGCCGCTGCTCGTGAGTGGAGCCATCCGGATTTTGCGTGAAGATTTTGATGCCGGAGAACTGCTTTTGTACTTTCTGGAAAAAGGCGATACCTGTGCCATGACTTTGGCGTGCTGCATTGGCGATAAAAAAAGTGAAATCCGTGCCGTAGCCGAAAATAAAGGAACTGTAGCGATGATTCCTGTTGGGAAAATGGAGGAATGGCTGGGGAAATACAAAACCTGGCGCGCATTTGTTTTTGAATCTTACAACAGCCGTTTTAACGAGTTGCTTGCGGCAGTGGATAATATTGCCTTTATGAAAATGGATGAACGCTTGAGAAACTATTTGCTTGAAGCATCCAAAATCAACCGTTCGAGAATCATCAACAAAACCCATCAGGAAATTGCCGATGCGCTGAACAGTTCACGAGTGGTCATTTCAAGACTTTTGAAAGCACTGGAAAGAGAAGGCGAAATTAAATTAAACCGCAACAATATTGAAATTCTAATGCATCCATAGGCTTTTCCTGTCTTTTTTCTTCTAAATTTTTATTTCGGTTTCAATTGCATTTTATAAAAATAGTGATCTGCATCACCGTTTTTTTTCTTCGTTTGTGATGAACTTTGCATCATAAAAATTAGAACGAAATGAAAAATGTATTTATCATCAACGGTGGACAGCATTTTGCCCATTCCGGAGGTGCTTTCAATAAAACATTAACCGGATGGACTGTTGATTTTTTCAGGGAAAATGGATGGAATGTGCGCGTAACCGATATCAATGATGAATTTGTTCCGGCAGATGAGGTTGAAAATTTCAAATGGGCAGATGTTGTGGTATACAATACGCCGATTTGGTGGTTTCAGGTTCCGAACCGACTGAAAAAATATATTGATGAGGTTTTTACCGCCGGCCATCAGAACGGGATTTACAAAAACGACGGGCGTTCCCGAACCAATCCTGAAATCAACTATGGAACCGGAGGTTTGATGCACGGGAAAAAATACATGGTAAACAGCACTTGGAATGCACCGGAAACAGCGTTCACGCTTCCCGGAGAATTTTTCGGACAAACTTCTGTGGATGACGGTCCGCTCTTTGGTTTTCACCGCATGAATGCTTTTACGGGAATGGAAAAAATGCAAGGATTTCACTTTCACGATTTGGAAAAAAATGCCACTACGGAAAGAGTTGCCAGTTATAAAAAACAATACCGGGAACATTTGGAAAACCTTTTTAAACCACATCACACCTGCGGTATTGAAAGCAATGGCATGAAACTTTAGCGCTTGCGAAATAGATTTTTTTAAAGAAAAGCAAATCTTGCGTATTTCATTTTGTATTTTTACAGGATGGAATACGCTTCTTTTTTGCGCCATCATATTGAGGAAATTGTAGAACTTTCGGATGAGGAATTTCAAGAAGTTTTGCAATATTTTTGCCCTAAAAAAATTCTTAAAAAAGACCTTTTAATTGAAAGTGGACAAATTGTAAACTGCGAATATCTGGTTGTAAAAGGCATGCTAAAAGCATTTGTTCATGATGAATCAGGAAAAGAATATATTATGCAGTTTGCAATGGAAAACTGGTGGATTTCCGATTATTCGGCATTTAAAAATCAGCAGAAAGGGGAGCTATGTGTTCAGGCTTTGGAAGAATGTTTTGTACTCGAACTTTCATGGGAAAACCGCATATTAATGTGCGAAAAAGTACCGAAGATGTATCAGTTTCATGGTACAAAATCATTTTCCGGTTATGTTGCCCTTCAGAAACGGGTGCTTTCCCTGATGAAAAATTCAGCAAAAGAAAAATATGAGTTGCTTCTGGAGCAATATCCTGCGCTTTTTCAACGGGTTTCCAAAACTTTGATTGCTCATTATCTTGGAGTTTCCAGAGAAACACTGAGCCGGCTTTCGGAATAATGTTGGATCAGTATTAAAATATAGGGAATAGGCAAAAAAATATAGGTTAATAATGATGATAAGAATCCGAAGAATTCAAATTTTACAGAACTAAAATTGTTGTTGAATTGTTCGACCCCGAAGGGGTCGAATCCCATTTGAATATTAGGAATTTCTTTAAAAATATGACCTCTTCAAGGTCTCAAAAAATTGAAGATTGATGGCTATATCTTATGTTTTTTTCACAAATTAATAAATATACAGAAACCTTTAAGCACAACATTTACCATTTCGCAGAAATCTAAATTTTCTTTAAAGAAATGCTAACAGCTTGGCAAAATGATGAATTTCCTTCCTTAAAAAAATTCTGAGAGAAGTATTTTACAAGGATTTTATCATACATCCATTTTCCGGAAACTCACTTAATTCTTTGTATTTTTGCAAAAATTCCGCTATGCTCATTATCGATTCTCCTTCCACCAATGCGTATTTCAATATTGCTTCCGAAGAATTTCTGTTGCACAAATATCCTACAGAAGATATTTTTCTGTTGTATATAAATGCACCTTCCATTATTGTGGGCAAATTTCAGAATACACTGGCGGAAATCAATCTGGACTATGTAAATGAAAATAATATAAAAGTGGTACGCAGAATGTCCGGCGGCGGAACCGTGTATCACGATTTGGGAAACCTTAATTTTTCTTTTCACACTTTGTTGGGTGATTATGATTTTATGGATTTTTCTCGGTTTACAAAGCCGGTTCTGGCTTTGTTGAACGATTTAAACGTGCCTGCAAAACTGGAAGGAAGAAATGATCTTTTGGTAGATGGGAAAAAATTTTCCGGCAATGCCAAACTTGCACGCAACGGGAAAATGATTCAGCACGGAACCATACTTTTCAATTCGGAAATGAGTGTTTTGGGTGAAGCGCTGAAAGTGAATCCACTGAAATTTATCGACAAAGCCGTAAAATCCAATCGGGCGCGCGTAACCAATCTGATTGAATATTTGCCTTCAGAAACCACTCTGGAAACACTAAAGGAAAAATTAGTCGAAAAAATGAAAGCCGATAATGAAGGTGCAGAAATTTATACCTTAACTCCTGAAGATTTGGAAGGTATTGAAAAACTGATGAAGGAAAAATATGAGACCTGGGACTGGAATTTCGGTTTTTCGCCCAATTATAATTTCAATAAAGCCATAAAAATTCCGGCAGGATTTATCGAAATTCATTTGGATGTGGTTCACGGACTTATTGAAAAAGCCAAAATATTCGGAGATTTTTTTGCGTCCAATGCCATTGAAGATTTTGAAGCGAAACTCATCGGGAAAAAACATGAGTTGGAAGAGCTTCGGCATTTGCTTTCCTCCACCGATCTTACCCAATATTTCGGGAATGTAACCGCAGAAGAAATTTTAGAACTTTTCGTTTAACGACCGTTTAAAAAGGGCTTTAAAATCATTATATTTGCATCTTTAATACAAAAATATGGCTTCAGGAATTTTTGCAATTTTAGATGATATCGCTGCATTGATGGACGATGTGGCAGTGGCCAGCAAAATTGCAACCCAAAAAACTGCGGGAATTTTAGGTGATGATCTTGCGGTGAATGCTGAAAAAGCAACCGGATTTATGTCTTCCCGCGAATTGCCGGTGCTTTGGGCGATTACAAAAGGTTCTTTTCTCAACAAAATCATTATTATTCCCATGGCGCTGGCGCTGAATGTGTTTTTTCCGGCAGCCATTAAAGTCATTCTTGTTCTTGGTGGTTTTTATCTGGCTTTTGAAGGAGTAGAAAAAATCATTCATTTTCTTTTTCACCGTTCCAAAACAGGCGAAGAAGTGATTCAGGAAGTAGAAACCAATCCTGAAACAGCGGAAAAAAGTAAAATAAAATCGGCGGTTTTAACTGATTTTATCCTCTCCATAGAAATTGTAATCATTGCTTTGGGAACCGTGCTTACACAACCGCTTTCCATCCAGATTATGACGGTTTGTGTGGTTTCGCTTCTGGCAACTGTTGGCGTTTACGGAATTGTGGCGCTGATTGTGAGAATGGATGATGCAGGTTTCAAACTCATTCGCAAATCCGGAGAAAAAGGATCTCTCAATACTTTGGGAAACCTTTTGGTGAAAGCACTTCCGCTGATTATCAAAGTTTTGGGAGTTGTGGGAACCATTGCGCTTCTTCTAGTTTCGGGTGGAATTTTTGCACATTACATTGATTTTCTTCACCATGTTCTTCCGAATGTAAATGAAACTTTGAAACAGTTTGGTTTCGGAATTGTTGCAGGACTGTCCGTGTTTCTGATTGTTTCGGCAGGGAAATTTTTGTATGGCGTTATTGCTAGAAAATAAAATTCACTTCTTCAGTAAGTTTATTGTACAGAAATCCTTTATATTTTAATTGGATTAGTTTCTGTTTATTCGATTTTATTTCATTATTTAGAAACGCTACAAATGCGGTGGAGTGGCGATATGCCTTGTAGTCAAGATTCTTTTTTTATAAATTAGCAACAAATTCTTTGAGATGCCTTTTTCTTTATGGTCTAAATTTTTTTTCTTGGCAGGTTTTTCCATACTGTTGTTCTCATGCAAAAAGGAAACAAGTACCGTTTTAGAAACGCCGGAAATCAAGAAATTAAGTACTGTACTGGAAAACAAAATGAAATTTCGGTCCGCGAAAGAAAAACAGATTCTTGAACTTAAACAGCAACTGAATGACAAAAAGAAAACTCAAGAAGATATTTTTGAAATCAACAAATCTTTGTCGGATAATTATTTTGGATTTCAGAGTGATTCGGTAATTGTTTATCTTCAGAAAAATTTTGCACTTGCAAAAGCGGCAAATAATAAAGAATGGTATTACGAAACCCTGATCTCGAAAAGCAGTCTGCTGAATTCTATCGGGCTTTTTACAGAATCGAAAATGATTCTGGACAGTATCAAAACCGATTTGCCGCAACCATTGCTGTTTTCATACAATTCCACGTCCGAATCGCTATACACCAATCTGTACGAATATAGCAGCAGCAATGAAATGTTTGCCGATGTTTACCGGGAAAAACTGCTGGAATTTTATCATAAAGGGTATTCTTCTTCAGATGATCCCGTTTTCAAAGATCTCTTCCGGTACAATATCTATAAAATGAACAAAGACTGGAAAAACGGAATTGCCTGTATTGATCGTTTTATCGCGGCAGTTCCACCCAAAACCAGACTTAAAGCGATTGGTTTTTATTGTAAAGCATTTGCAGAAGGACAAATCGGGAATATCGCAGCACAGAAAAAATATCTCGCACTTTCCGCCATAGAAGATGTGGAATCTGCCACTACAGAAAACCGTTCACTTGGCGAGCTAGCTTATCTTTTATATAAAGAAGGGGATTATAAAACAGCTTACTTTTTTTTAGGATCTGCCATTGATGATGCGAATTTTTATAATGCCCGGTTCCGGACTTTTCAAATCAGTAAAATTCAGCCTATTATTGAAAAAGCCTATACCTTACAAATCAATAAGACCAATGAAAAACTAAAACTTTCCCTTATTGTAATCAGTATTATGTTAGTCTTGTTGGGTGTGGTTATTTATCTGATTGTTAGACAGTTGAAAATTATTGCGCGATCTCGAAAAGAATTGAAAATCGCCAATAAGAATCTACATATTCTGAATCTAAAGTTGGATGAAGCCAACAGAATAAAGGAAGAATATGTGGCTTATTTTATCAATCAGTGTTCCATTTATCTGGATAAATTTGATCGGTATAAAAAATTAATTTCACTTCGTTTATCAATGGGGCAGGTAAAAAAACTTTCGGAAATGGTGAACAACAAAAAAAATGATGAAATGGATATTGATGAGCTATACCATAATTTCGATAAAGCCTTTCTGAGAATATATCCCAACTTTGTAGTAGAAGTAAATAAACTCCTGAAACCGGAAGAACATTACGATTTAAAATCCGGTACATTGAATACCGAGCTCCGAATTTATGCTCTTATTCGTTTAGGAATAAAAGACACGGCACAGATTTCAGAATTTTTAAGATATTCTTTACGGACGATTTATAATTACAGGAGCAAGGTGAAGGCAAAATCGGTGATTGAAAATGATGATTTTGAAGCTAAAATCATGCAAATTGGTTCATTTTCACCTTCATAGTGTTTACTTTTTCCTTGTTATACTTGAAATGTAATTTATTGATTATTAAAATTATAACATTTACATAACACTGAAATCCTTTACCTAAACCTTTACAACAATCCAAAACAATGCAATTGGTGCTCTTAATGTAAATATATTAGCAATAAGAAATTAACATACCGTTAAAGTATCGTTAATTTTGAAATCCCTAATCCCTATTTATTATGAGAAAATTTTGCCTCCTTTACCAATGGTGCGCAGTATTTTGCACCTTTCTATTGGGCAGCATTTCTTTAAATGCACAATCTAATCCTTACAAAGCTCCTCGATACTGGAGTCCTTATGAGTATCACATCACCAAAGACATGGCAGGTGAAACAAGCAATTATCTTCCCGAAGATGTATTGTCTGCCAATATCGATTGGCTGAATAACAACCTGAAGTCCTATGGTTACAACATGGTATGTACAGACGGTTGGGGCGATACAAGCCAAATTAACGAAAACGGTTATCGAAGCAGTCATTCTGCACATTGGCAGCATGATTATGCTTGGTGGAGCAACTATCTGCAAGCCAAAGGCATGACACTCGGGATGTATGAAAATCCTTTGTGGATTCATGTTGACAAAAATGATACCACAAAAAAAATTGTCGGAACCAATATAAATGTATCCTCATTAATAAATCCGGACGAAAATGCACTCTGGTTTACATGGGTACAGGTAGATCGTCCCGGTGCGGAAGAATATGTGAAAGGTTATGTAAAATACTATGCCGATATGGGAATCAAGTATTTACGCGTGGACTTTCTTTCGTGGTTTGAAAGCGGTTACGACAGAAATATTGGTGTAGTAGGGCCTGAAAGACCACATGAATATTATGTAACTGCACTTCGCTGGATGCGTGAAGCATGCGATGAGAACGGTGTTTATCTGAGTTTGGTAATGCCAAACCTTTTCAATAATGCTGATGTAGAAAAAACATACGGACATCTTATCAGAATCAATGATGATGCACGGGAAGGCGGATGGCAAAGATTTAGTGAAAGCGAACGCGGACACCATTTTGAAACATGGTCTCAATATGCCAATCCATTTGATGGCTTTATATATTGGTCTCGTGTAAGTGGAAGGAATAAAGTTCAGTTGGATGGAGACTTCCTGATGATGAATTCTTATGCCAACGATACCGAAAAAAGAACTGTAATTTCCCTGAACGCACTTGCCGGAGGACCAATTACCATTTCCGATCAGTACAATACCATTGGTAATGATCTTTGGTTGTACCAGAATCAGGAAATCATGGATCTTGTTGATGATAAATTTGTTGCAAAACCACTCAGCAATGATCCGACAAATGTTGGCAGCCAAACCTGGAGAGGGCAACTGCAAAACGGCGATTATGTAATCGGATTCTTTAACCGTGAAAGCACTGAGCAAACCCGCTCAATGAACTTCAGTACACAACTGGGAATACAAGGAGAAGTAATGGTGCGTGATCTTTGGCAGCATGCAAATCTTGGAAAGATGAGTCAGGTTTCTGTAACCGTTCCACCTCACGGTTGTGTTATTCTGAAATTAGTACGAAACTCTAATGAAACCTGTAATCCGCAAACGATTAGTTTCCCTGCGATTGCAGATCAGGTATCCAACGCACCGGATTTTGATCCGGGAGCAACAGCTTCTTCTGCACTTCCGGTACAATACGAAGTGGCGGCAGGACCGGCAACCATTGTCAATAATAAAATTCACCTTACAGGATTTAACGGAAAAGTGTATGTTCAGGCAAAACAATCTGGAAATGCTACTTTTTGCGGTGCGATCCCTCAATTACAATCTTTCAACGTAACGGGAGGGCATTATCAGGAAATGTACATTGCCGGAACTTTTACCGGATGGTCATTAAAACCAATGACTTATGATAATAATGTTTGGAAACTTCAAAATCAGGTGTTCCTTGCCGGAGATTACGAACTGAAATTTGCCAACACCGGAAACTGGAGCGGCAAAGATTGGGGAAATGCAAACGGGTTAAGCGGAACCGCACAGGAAACAACCGGTGGAGGTGCCAACGTAAGTTTTACCATTACAACGCCGGGAACTTATACCGTGGAATTTAATGATATTACGCTTCAGTACAACATTACTTTCACGCCGGTTCATCAAAACGAAATGTATGTAGCAGGAACTTTTACAGGATGGGCACCGCAGGCGATGACTTTAGAAAATGATATTTGGAAAAAATCAGGAGTTTCCTTAACAGCAGGAGCAAACGAACTGAAATTTGCCAATACCGGAAACTGGAGCGGCAAAGACTGGGGAAATGCTAACGGATTAAACGGAACGGCACAGGAAACAACCGGAGGCGGAGCTAATATTACCTTTAATATTGAAGAGGCGGGAAGTTATAATGTGGAATTCAATGATATGACGCTTTATTATCAGATTTACAATCAACTGTCTGTAAACAATACGGTGAAAGAAAAAATCCAGATTTATCCGATTCCGGCAGATAAAAGCATCTTCATCAATTCAAAAAATGAAAATATTCGCACTTTCGAAATTTACGATATGAGTGGAAAACTCGTGAGAAAAGGCACAGCGAACGGGAAAGAATGCGAGATCAATGTATCCGGTCTGGCAAAAGGAAACTACATTCTTAACCTCACGCTTGACCACACGATTGCAGGACAAAAAATCATCATTAAATAATACCAAAAAATCCTTTTTAAATGAATTCAAAATACCTAAGAATCACAGTTGCCGTCGCAGCTCTTTATCTCTCTGGTGGTCTTTACGGACAGGAAACTGATACCCTTAAAGAACAAAAAATTGATGAAGTAGTAGTGATTGGTTACGGTAAGGCAAAAGCAAAAGATCTTACCGGTTCAGTATCTGTCATTAATCTGAACAAAGCAGAAAATCAGCCTGTAGCAGATATCGGGCAAGCTATCCAGGGTAGAGCCTCCGGAGTTACCGTATTAAATTCCGGAACACCAGGAGATAATGTAACTTTCCGTATTCGTGGTACTGGTACCATTAATGGTAACAATCCACTGATTGTGGTGGACGGAATGCCACTTAACGGAGGTTTGAACCAAATCAATATGAGCGATGTGGAATCCATCAACATCCTGAAAGACGCTTCCTCAACCGCGATTTACGGTTCCCGTGGAGCAAACGGTGTGGTGATGATTACCACTAAAAGAGGGGCAAAAGGCGGTATTCTTAACTTTGATACCTTCACCGGAATTCAAAGTGTAGCCAATATGCCGAAAATGCTTAATGCTTCTCAGTACGCTCAGCTAAACAATGAATTACTTACGAATGCAGGACTTTCAACCAACGCCGAATTCGCCAATCCTGAATCTTTAGGTGCCGGAACCGACTGGTTGAAAGCACTTTTCAGCCCGGCTTTGATGTCCAATTATTCCCTTTCTTATGGTGACAGAACGGAAAAAAGTAACCTATATGTTTCTGCCAGTTACTTTAAACAAAAAGGGGTAGTGCTGAATACCGATTACGACCGTTATATTGTGCAGATTAACAGTGATACCAAAATAAAACCTTTCCTTAAAATTGGTAACAGTGCAAAACTTCAGCACGATCTTAAAAGAAAGGGTTCTTATGACATAAGAAGCACTATGCTTTCCCTACCAACACGCCCAATCTATGATGCAAGCGGAAACTTTGCAGGACCTGGAAGCAACTCAATGTTGTACGGAGATATTGCAAACCCAATTGGTAGCGCAACAATCGTGGATAACAAAACAACGGGATACAATATTCAGGGAAATATTTTTGCAGAAGCAGAAATCGTTAAGGATTTAAAATTCAAATCTTTAGGAGGTATTGAATTGAATATTTGGGAAGACAGAACCTGGTCGCCAAAATACGTTTGGGGAATAAAAAGTCAGGAAAACTCCTATCTCTACGAAGGATCAAACAGAAGTACCACCTTACTTTGGGATAATACATTAACCTACGATCATGAATTTGGTAAACATCACATCAATGCAGTGGTAGGGAGCAGTGCTCAAAGCAACTATTTCAAATATTTGAATGTTTCCATCCAGAAATTCCCAAGTGAAAGCACTCAGCAGATTGATAACGGTATCCTGCAGCCTACACCACACGGAAATATGTCGGAATGGGCCATCATGTCTTACCTTGGTCGTGTAAACTATATTTATGATGGTAAATATTATGTAACCGCAACAATTCGTCGTGACGGATCTTCCCGATTTGGTGTAGATAACCGTTGGGGATGGTTCCCATCCGCAGCTTTGGCATGGAGAATCTCAAATGAAAATTTCCTGAAAGACTCCAAAACCATCAACAACCTGAAATTGAGAGTCGGATACGGAATCACGGGTAATCAGGATATCGGGAATTATTCATTCTCAAGTTCCTACAATACCTATCTGTATAACTTCAACAATACTTTCGTAAGTGCGGTATTGCCAACCGTTCTTCCAAATCCGAACGTGAAATGGGAAGGGCAGGAACAATATAACGCAGGGATCGATTTGGATTTGTTCAACAACAGAATCAGCCTGATCGTAGATGCTTACGTGAAAAATACGAAAGACATGCTTGTACCAATGTCGGTTCCTGTAACATCCGGATATTCCGATGTATACACACCGTACATTAATGCAGGTAAAATCCAGAACAAAGGGATTGAATTTACCCTTTCCACCAAAAACTTTGTAAAAGAAAATTTCAAATGGTCAACAGATGCCGTTTTCTCTTATAACAAAAACAATGTGGAAGACATCAACAGTGATACATATCTTCCGGGAGCTGGAGATGGTACAAACATCAACCGTTTATTTACCATTATTAATGCAGGATATCCTGTAAATGTATTCTACGGATATGTTACTGATGGAATTTTCCAGAATCAGGCTGAAGTGAGTGCACACGCATTTCAAACTTCCGGTACAGCACCTGGAGATATTCGTTTCAAAGATTTGAACAATGATGGAGTAATTAATGGTAGCGACCGTACCATTATCGGAAATCCAAATCCGACCTTTACTTTCTCGCTGAACAACACATTCACTTACAAAAATTTTGATCTTACTGTATTCTTTCAGGGATCCTATGGAAACGATATTTTCAATGTAAACCGGATGGATACCGAATCTATGGCGGTAATCAACAACCAGAGCACATCAGTATTAGGACGTTGGACAGGAGAAGGAACCAGCAATTCAATGCCGAGAGCGGTGTTTGGAGATCCTAACCAAAACGGTAGAGTAAGCGATCGCTTCGTAGAAGACGGTTCTTACCTAAAACTGAAAAATGTGAACCTGAGCTATACATTGCCAAAAGGAGTATTCGGAGAAAACTTTAAAGTGGTGAAAGTATTCCTTTCTGGTCAGAATCTGGTAACATGGACCAACTATACTGGTTTTGATCCTGAAGTTTCTGTAAACGGTGTGGATATAGGCACATATCCTGTAACCAGAACCGTGTCTCTTGGACTTAATGTTGGATTTTAATTTTACAAAAAATGAAAAAGATAAAAATAGCACTATTTGCTTTACTTACCCTAACCCTGTCCAGTTGTAACGATGACTTTCTGGACAAAACCCAGCCGGATACGATTAATACAGGGAACTATCCGCAAACCGCTGACGAACTTGTAACGCTTGTAAACGGAGCTTACCAGCCAATGCAGCGCGCCAAACTGTACAATATGAGAATGTGGACCAGCGATATTTTTGCCGGAAATAGCATCGTAGGTGCAGGTGGAGGTGATGATGGTATTGAAACCACACAACTTTCCAATTTCGTAACCGGAACAGAAAATGAAGGAGTTTTAGACCTTTGGAGAGGACCATGGCCTGGAATCCTCTACAGCAACATCATCATTAAAACAGCTCCAACTTTAGACATTAATGAAGGCATTAAAAACAGAAGTCTTGGAGAAGCCTATTTTCTAAGAGCACACTATTACTTTATTTTGGTACGTTTCTTCGGAGATGTTCCTTTGGTAACTGAACCTCAGGATGTAAATGGAGATCTTTATCCTGTAAGAGCACCAAAAGCAGATATTTACGCTCTGATTGTTTCCGATTTGGAAAAAGCAATCGACTTGCTGCCACCAAAAACCCAATACAGCGAAACCGATAAAGGAAGAGCAAGCAAAGGAGCAGCACTTGGTGCACTGGCAAAAGTATATCTTACTTTAGGACAATGGCAAAAAGTAGTAGATCTTACTACTCAGATTGAAGGTTTAGGTTATTCCCTGAACGCCGATTATGCAGCTAATTTCAGTGTAGATACCGAAAACTCAAATGAATCCCTGTTTGAAGTTCAATATGCTTCTGATGGCGGATACGATTTCTGGGGCAATGAAAATCAGGCATCCTGGACCAGCACATTTATGGGACCTCGCGGATCCAACTTTACTGCAGGAGGTTGGGGTTGGAATCAGCCTACTCAGGAATTTGTAGACAGTTATGAAAGCGGTGATACCAGAAAAGCAAAAACCATT
The DNA here is from genome assembly GCA_031987605.1 of Bergeyella sp. Lineage (GTDB taxonomy): Bacteria > Bacteroidota > Bacteroidia > Flavobacteriales > Weeksellaceae > JAFAGO01. The sequence goes on from DALZZF010000002.1 coordinate 123,271, forward strand.
TTGTATGAAGGTTGTCCGCAGTATGATGGTAAAGATTATGCCGCAAGTTATTCATTAACTGGTTATAACGTGCGTAAATTTCTTGTTCCGCTTTCCGCATTTCCATCTTATGACAACAGCCCGCTGAACTTCCCAATTATGCGTTATGCAGAAGTTTTGTTGATGAAAGCTGAAGCATTAAACGAACTTGGGCAAACTTCTCAAGCAGCTGTACCATTGAATACAGTAAGAGCAAGAGCAGGATTATCTCCGGTTACAACAGGACTTTCCCAGTCTGCATTCCGTGAAAAAGTACTCCATGAAAGAAGAATTGAACTAGCATTTGAAGGACAAAGATGGTTCGACCTTATTCGTGTAAACGATGGACAGTACGGATTAAATTTCTTGCACTCCATCGGAAAAACAAATGCAACAACCAAACATTTGTTATTGCCTATTCCGCAAATCGAAATGGACAGAAACCCTAATTTAACCCAAAATCCTGGTTATTAATCTTTAGTTTAAAACAATATGAAAACAAAATATATCAATAATAACTGGAGCAAGAAATGGATGCTGTTTCTGTTCCCATTAGCAATACTGTTCGGGATTGTGGCCTGTAGAGAAGAGCTTGATCCTCAGCAGTTCGAAAGCAATGAACTCGCCCTGAAAACATCGGATATTACCGAACTTCTTCCGGGAATGTTCAATTCAAAATTCAATTTTAGCTGGACTACCGGTAACAATATGGGAACCAGTTCATCCATCAGTTACACCCTTGAGTTGGATAAAAAAGGAAACAATTTTGCCAATGCTCAAGTGTATGATAAAGGGCAAAATGTTTATTCTCACGATATTACCATTGGAGAATTAAACAATCTTCTTGTGGATACTTATGGTGCAACACCTGGAGTTCCTTTCGAAATGGAGGCCAGAATTACGGCAACTTTCGGAGATGCTTCTGTTGCTGCGCAAACTGCAGTAGTGGATTTTACAGTAACTCCTTTCAAACCATTCACTACAAAATTATTTATTGTAGGGGATGCTACACCTAACGGTTGGGATATTACTGCAGCAACGGAATTAACAGTAAATTCCAGCAATCCTACAGAATTTGTTTATTACGGAAACCTGAGTGCAGGGAACTTCAAATTTACCGTAAATCAGGATTCATGCTGGTGTCAGGATTTCTATACCAGAGATGCTGCTGATGAAAATAAAATAGTATACAACGAAGGTGGAAGCGGTAATGATCTGCAATGGACAATCGACAACAGCGGTCTTTATAAAATCACCGTGAATGTTCTTGCTTTAACCATTAAAATTGAAGAAATGAACGGTCCTCAGTTCAGCAATATCTGGATTGTGGGAGATGCTTCTCCAAGTGGATGGACAGTGGATAATCCTGTAGCTTTTACTCAGGATACCGACAATCCGTTTATCTTTACCTTAGAATGCCAGTTGAACGCAGGACATTTCAAACTTCTTGCAGGAACTTTAGGAGACTGGTGTGGAAACTGGTATCGTCCATTAGTTGACAATCAGGGATTAAACGAAACCGGAGTTGAACAAAATTCTGGTTGCGATACCGATAACAAATGGCAGGTAACTACAGCCGCAGCAGGTCGATATAAAATTATTCTGAATACCTCCAACAACACCATCAACTTTGAGCCTGTAAATGTTTACATGATCGGGGATGCTACACCAAACGGATGGAATATGGGTAGTTTAACACCAATGCAGAAAAACGGAAGTGTGTATACATGGACAGGAACATTGAGTGCCGGTGATTTCAAATTCACAAAATTCAATACCGATTGGTGCCAGGGAACTGAACTTGTTGGCGTAACTGCAAATCAGGATATCAGCAACACAAGTTTCCAAGAAAGAGTAAAATGTGCTGGTGGTGATGCCACAGATTTCAAATGGAAAGTGAAAGCTTCACAAGCCGGAACCTATACCATTAAACTGGATCTGAATACCAATCAGCTTACCATAGAATAAGGTTTTTCATTTTTTTTCATCACACGGCGGTTATGCGCTGCCGTGTGATTTTTCACCATTCATACTTGGCTTTTTAGCTAAAAAAGTAGGAGAGGTTGTAAAATGATGCATTTCAGAAATTTTTAAAAATGAAAAATTATGTTTAAAAAAATAAGTGTATTCCTTTTTGTATTTCTTTTTTCTACAGGACTCTTCGCCAGCGAAGTTACCTCCTATTCATTAAAAGGAAATCAGGTTGTTTTCAATTGTAAAGACGGCTCCAAACTGGCTTTAACCCTCAACAGCAGTTCGGTGGTGAAAGTATGGTTCGATCAGTCCGGAAAATTCATCCGCAAGAATCAGTCTTATGCAGTGGTGAATGAAAATCTGGAAAACATGGGGAATATTTCCGTGAGCGAAGAACCTTCCGCTTATGAGATTTTTACCGCAAAACTGAGAATCCGGGTCAACAAAAACCCAATGCAGCTGCAGATTTTCGACAAATGGCAGAAATTGGTTTTCAGCGATTTTAAAGAAGAAGGACATTCCGTAAACGGAAAAGCAGTAAAAGCCAAGAAAATTCTTCGCAGCGATGAACAGTTCTTTGGGCTTGGTGAAAAAACAGGAACACTGAACCGGCGCGGCAAAAACTACAGAATGTGGAACAGCGACCGCCCTTGTTATAGCGTAACCGAAGATCCGCTGGCGAAAAGCATTCCGTTCTTTATGAGCAGCTACCGCTACGGAATTTTCCTCGACAATACCTATAAAACCGAATTCAAATTCGGAACAGAATCTCAGGATTATTATTCCTTCGAAGCTCCGGATGGTGCTTTTGTATATTATTTTATTTTTGGAAAAGATTATAAAGATATACAGCAGCAGTATATTTCGCTTACAGGGAAACCAATTATGCCTCCGAAATGGGCACTGGGATTTTCGCAAAGTCGTGGTTTATACACCAAAGAAAATCAGGCACTGGAAATTGCTGCTGAGTTCAGAAAACGTAAAATCCCGATTGATGTAATTTATCAGGACATCGGCTGGACACAGAATTTGCAGGATTTCGAATGGAGAAAAGGAAATTATACCGATCCGAAAGGAATGCTGAAAAAACTGAAAGACAACGGTTTCAAAATGATTGTTTCACAAGATCCCGTGATTTCTCAAAAAGACAACAAGCAATACATTGAAGCCAATAAACTGGGCTATTTTGTAAAAGATGTGCGCAGCAACAAAGCATACGAAATGCCTTGGCCATGGGGCGGAAACTGTGGAGTAGTGGATTTTACCATTCCTGAAGTAGCCGATTGGTGGGGAAATTATCAGCAAAAACCGTTGAATGACGGCGTAAGCGGATTCTGGACCGATATGGGAGAACCAGCTTGGAGCAATGAAGAAGATGTAGATCGCCTCAACATGAAACATGCCATCGGAATGCACGATGAAATCCACAATATCTACGGATTAACTTGGGATAAAGTGGTAAAAGAGCAGTTCGAAAAGCACAATCCAAACAAAAGAGTTTTCCAGATGACGCGTTCGGCGTATGCCGGATTGCAACGTTATACATTCGGTTGGACCAATGATAGCGGAAACGGAAACGATGTGCTGGAAGGTTGGGCTCAAATGGAAAATCAGGTTGCCGTGGGAATTTCTGCCGGATTGGGAGGAATCCCTTTCTGGACTACAGATATTTCCGGATATTGTGGAGATATTACCGATTATGAAACCACCGCAGAATTCTACACACGCTGGATGCAGTTCGGAATTTTCTGTCCGTTAAGCCGCGCCCATCATGAAGGAGACAACGCTGTGGAACCATGGAAATTCGGAGAAGTGGCAGAGAAAAATACCAAAGCCGCCATCGAACTCAAATATCAGTTGTTCCCGTATCTGTATACTTATTCTAGAAAAGCGCACGACACAGGACTTCCGATTACCAGAGGTCTGTTTATGGAATATCCAAACGATCCGGAAGCTGCAAAAATCGACAATCAGTTTATTTTTGGAGAAGAAATTCTTGTCGCTCCGGTGCTGAAAAAAGGCGAACGGGTAAAACGCGTGTATCTTCCGGATGGAGAATGGATTGATTTTAATGACAAAAAAACCGAATATCTTGGCGGACAAACCGTTCCGTACAAAGCACCGCTGAACCGTATTCCGATTTTTGTGAAAAAAGGATCTATTGTTCCTTTAATGCCCGTGATGCAATACATTCACGAGAACAAAGATTATCCCGTGTACTTCCATATTTTCCCGAATTATGAGGATGAAAAAGCACAGTTTACGCTGTATGAAGACGATGGATTAAATCAGGATTATCTGAAAGATATTTTCTCCAAAACCAATATCCTTTGTACCACAACGGCTGCCGGATACGATATTCAGATTACACCGGAAGACAAAGGTTTTCATCAATCCGACAAAAGAAATTTTGTACTGAGCATTCTTACCGAAGAAAAACCGAAAAGCTTGACCATCAACGGTAAAGAAGCGGTTTTTGTGGAAGAAGCAAAAATGGATGTTGAAAAAGACATCAAAAACATTCAATGGACATGGAACGAAGCCGGAACCAAAATCATTATAAAAGTTCCGGATACCAGAAGCAAATTAAATATTAACATTAATAATAAGTAAATGAAGAAGATTTTTTTAATTGTAACCTTATTTTTAGTCGGCTGGGTCGCAGCCCAGAAACTTCAGTCGCCCGACGGAAAATTCGTGATGAATTTTTCGGTGCAGAATGGTGGTTTTCCGACATATCAATTAACCTATAAAGGAAAAGAAGTCATCAAGCCAAGTAAATTGGGGCTTGAACTGAAAGCAGACAAACCTGAAGATCAGTCGCTGTACAGCAATTTTGTACTCGTAGATTCTAAAACCACAAGTTTCGATGAAACCTGGCAACCGGTTTGGGGTGAGGTGAAAAACATCAGAAACCACTACAACGAGCTTGCCGTAAATCTTAACCAAAAAGGAACCGATCGTAAAATGACTATTCGTTTTCGTTTGTTTGATGATGGTTTAGGATTCCGTTACGAATTTCCGATGCAGAACAATCTCGTGTATTACACCGTGAAAGAAGAGCGCACTCAGTTTGCCATGACCGGCGATCACACTGCGTATTGGATTCCGGGAGATTATGATACGCAGGAATACAACTATACCACTTCCAAATTATCAGAAATCCGTGGTTTGATGGAAAAATCCTATGAAAAAGGAAATGTTTCCCAAACCTCTTTTTCACCAACAGGAGTGCAGACTTCTTTAATGTTGAAAACCAAAGACGGCGTTTACATCAACCTTCATGAAGCTGCTTTGATCGACTATTCTTGTATGCACCTGAATCTGGATGATAAAAATCTGATTTTTGAATCCTGGTTAACTCCGGATGTTCATGGAGATAAAGGACGGCTTCAGGCACCAAATCATTCACCTTGGAGAACCATTATCGTAAGCGATGATGCCAGAAAAATTCTGGATTCCAAAATGACCTATAACCTGAACGAACCAAGCAAAATTAAAGACACTTCCTGGATCAAACCAACGAAATATGTAGGGGTTTGGTGGGAAATGATTTCCGGTAAAAGTTCCTGGTCATATACCGATGAATTTCCTGCAGTACAATTGGGCGTAACCGATTTTGCCAAAGCAAAACCAAACGGAAAACATGGCGCAACCAATGCCAATGTTAAACGCCATATCGACTTTGCTGCAAAAAATGGATTTGATGCCGTTTTGGTAGAGGGCTGGAACGAAGGTTGGGAAGACTGGTTCGGTCATGCCAAAGAATATGTATTCGATTTCCAGACTCCATATCCTGATTTCGATCTTCCGGGATTGAACCAGTATGCACACTCAAAAGGTGTGAAACTCATTATGCACCATGAAACTTCCGGATCCATCAGAAATTACGAAAGATTCATGGATGATGCCTATAAGTTGATGAACAAATATGGTTATGATGCGGTGAAAAGTGGATATGTGGGCTCAATTCTTCCATTAGGAGAAACTCATTACAGCCAATGGGCAAACAACCACTATCAGTATGCAATTGAAAAAGCAGCCGATTATAAAATTATGGTGAATGCGCATGAAGCGGTTCGTCCAACAGGAATTGCCCGTACTTATCCAAATCTTATTGGTAACGAATCTGCAAGAGGAACCGAATATCAAGCATTTGGTGGAGATAGAAATACGCCTAATCACGTTACAATTCTTCCGTTCACCAGATTAATCGGTGGTCCTATGGATTACACACCAGGAATTTTCCAGATGGATGTAACCAATGGTTCACACGTAAATGCAACCATTGCCAACCAATTGGCGTTGTATGTTACGATGTACAGTCCACTGCAAATGGCAGCCGATTTCCCTGAAAATTATGAGAAATTTCCGGATGCCTTCCAGTTCATCAAAGATGTCGCAATTGATTGGGATGACAGTAAATATCTGGAAGCAGAGCCAGGGAAATACATTACCGTTGCCAGAAAAGCCAAAGGAAGCGACAAATGGTTTGTAGGAAATGTAGCCGGTTATGAGGCTTTCACATCCAAAATTAACTTTGATTTCCTAGATAGAGGGAAAACGTATATCGCTACCATTTATGCAGATGGTAAGGATGCGGATTACCTGAAAAATCCACAGTCATACACCATTCGTAAAGTGGTGGTTACAAGCAAATCAAAACTTTCCCAGACTTCAGTTCCCGGAGGAGGTTTTGCCATCAGCATTGTGCCGGTAAAGGACAAAGCAGAGGTAAAAGGTTTGCAAACTTTGTAACTATTTTTTCGGAATGAAATAAGAGCATGTTTAAAATTTTAGCAATAAATTTTTAAACGCACTCCAAATCCTGCAGACACTCCACACTTCACGACTTCTGTATAAGCAGATTTAAATAGCGTGGAAAATTTAATACAATTTATGGAGCGTCCGCAGGATTTTAATTAAGTTAAAATGAGTAATGAAATAATATGTTGTTGGTTTTGAAAAAGCACTTATTGAAATTGCAAATTTTTTGAAAATTATAAACGATTTTAAAACAATTATATCATGAAAACAAAACTATTTTTTTTCGTTCTATTCCTCTTAAATACTGGAATTTTATTGGCACAATTGCCTGCTTCACTGTATATCGTGGGAAGTGCTGCCCCAACAGGTTGGCATATAGATAATGCTTTGAAACTGGAAACTATCTCAAGCGGAGTATACAAATATTCCGGACCTTTGTTTGCGGGATCTTACAAATTTGCAAATAATCAGGATACTTGTTGGTGTCAGGATTTTTATGTGAGAGATGGTTCTGATCCAACCAAAGTAATCTTAAATGGAGAAGACAATCAATGGAATATTTCAACATTAGCGCAGTATGATGTTACCGTTAACCTTAATGCCATGACAATAAATGTGCAGCAAACTTCTGCTTTGCCTTCTTATACGCATTTCTGGTTAATAGGTGATGCTTCGCCTGCAGGCTGGAATATGGATAATGTGATTGAACAGAAATTTTCGGTAAATCCTGGAAATCCTTCAGAATATTATTATCAGGGTAATCTTACGGCTGGAGATTTCAAAATCTTTATGGGAAATTTCAATGAATTTTGTGGAAGTTTCTATATGCCGCTTACCAATTATCAGGATTTAAATAATACTGCAGCACAAATTGTGACCAACTGTGCGTTGGATTACAAATGGAAAATTCAATCAGAAGACCAGTATTCGATTGTGATTAATACAGAAAATAATACGGTTACGGTAACACCCGGCGTTTTTCTGGCAGCAAATCAAACCGTGGCAAAAAAAGATTTCAGCGTATATCCAAATCCTTCAAAAGGAACACTGTACATCCGCTCAGATAAATCTTTTGATAATGCTTCTGCAGAGATTTACACCTTAGAAGGAAGAATCATGAAAAGCCTGAAGATTACAGATAACAAACTAAGCACGCACGGTTTAAAATCAGGAATTTATTTTCTTAAAGTGAAAAACGGATCCGAAACCTATTCCTCAAAAATTATTGTAGAATAGAATTTTATCCGGATTGCCTTACGGCAAAAACCGACAAATTGGTTCTAAAAATTATAATCGAACAGACGCCATGATTATTCCAAAATCATGCTGTGAAGTGAAAAAACTTTTAATTCATTTATATAAATAGGGAGTCCTCTGCAAATTTTTGCAGGGGATTTTTTGTTATTATATTCTCCGTTATCAGTTTTTATCAGGTGTTAAAAGCATCCTGATAAATGACAATATGTAATCTCTGTATTAAATCTGAATAATATTATAAAAACCGAATATTCTAAAGTTTTTTTAACCTGAGTTCGATTGTTTTTTATTGAAAAAATAGTTGATTTAAAATGAATTAATTGTGATGTCAAAATTTTAACCTCTCAAATAAGGCTTTAGCCAAAATTTATTTTAAGTTTTGGCTATGTATAGTGGTATATACAAAACCATCTAAATATTCAGTATTGATTCTCTTTTAATCAAAAACGATTTCTTTAACTTCGCTCCATCTGCCTGGTAAAGATAATTTTTGGTCTGTTATTCTCTATAACGGTTTGTGGAAGGTTAAGATAATTATACACGATTGGCTGTGAGATCGTTTTATCTAGGTTCAGTAAAACTATTGAATCCAAAAGTAAATTTTTTAGAAAAATGGCACTTTATCTCAGATTAAGAGGGTTTCATATAATTTGTGCAATGTTATTCAATGTTTTTTATATTTTTGTTTCTGCAAAGAAAAATATATGAAAAAACTTCTACATCTTCTGGCTATTTCTGCAGTTTCGTGTGTGTATGCGCAGTCTTTCGGTGTGAAAGGCGGTGTGAATATCTCTACCATCAATAATGACGGATGGGACGATACCAATACAAAAGTGGGCTTCTACGCGGGTGTGTACATGCATGCCCCGGTGAACAGGGTTTTCAGCATCCAGCCAGAACTTCTCTACAACAGTGTGGGCGCCAAATACACTCAAGGAAAAACCGCGCATACGCTGACATTGGATTATGTTTCGGTGCCAATTATGTTCCAGTTCGAACTGATTCCGCAGTTTTACCTGGAGGCCGGTCCGCAGATGAGCTTCCTTGTAGGAAACAAAGACAAATACGAGACTGGCAGCAAAACTGTGATTGAAAAGGATTCCGACCGTTTCAATTCTTTCGACCTGAGCCTGGGACTTGGCGCGGGCGTGAAAATCCAGAATAGTATTCGCCTGACAGCCCGATATTTTGCAGGCTTTTCGGATGTGAATAAAAACGGTAAAACTAGTCTTGATAACGATAAAAAACTGCGCAACAGCGGTTTCCAGATCGGGATTCAGTATGGATTTTAATATTGCTGGTGTCCCCTTAATCCCAAAAGGGTAGTAATCATTAGTGTCCATTATTTTTAGCTCGTTGTTTTGTTTTACGTAGCTTACTCTTATATTTCCTAAATGGTCTTGTACTGATAAATATAACGAAAGTTTTCGTAATCGTAGTAGCCTTCGGCAGTGGGGAAAAAAGGAGATAATCATATTTTCTACTTCGGGAGTTCCGGGGTCTGCGGCAATTTGCCGGTCTTCCAGGGTGGTAAATGCTTCCTACTCTCCTGCGGAAGGGCTTCCACAGTGGAATTATCGGTTTGCTGTAACGCCTTCGCAATGGTTCTGTGTTCGGTGTGGAATATTGGAAATCATCTAAATATTCTGTATTAATAACCGATGTACCACTGGAATTTACCAGCGTATATTTCTTTTTAACCTTTACGCCGTCTGCTCTGTAATAATAATTTGTAGTGTTGGTGTTGTGCTTTATCTGTGTGGGAAGGTTCAGATATTTGTAAAGAGTGGTTTGGGTTATGCCTTTATCCGGGATTTTGGTCATATAATACTTGACAGAATGATACATAACTTTTTGAGAATAGAACTTAAAGGAGAATCTTTGAGAAAGAAAAATGCAGAAATAAGAAACCAGAATAAAAAAGAAATAACAACTCCATAATTTTACTATTTTAGCATCTCTTTTAGACCATGTTTTTACACTTACTTTGATATGGTCACTTTAAACCAGAATGGACTGGTCACATTACCCGGAATTTACAGTAATGGTATTCCGTGAATACAAAAAGGTGTTTTAACACTTTTTTTGTAAATTTAATATAGGGGGATTATGAGTTTCTTCAAATTTATTTCAATAATCAGATGTTTAAGTTTTGCTTAAAGTAAATAATAAACACCTACACCTTTATGTGTTTCATAAAAAGAGTTACTTGAAATACGGACAAATTAAGGATGATTCTTTAAACAAAAAACTCTAATTGATTATATATCAGTCAGAGTTTTTAAATTAAAAGTACCCGAGACTGGACTCGAACCAGCACACCGCGAAGGCACTGCCACCTGAAGACAGCGTGTCTACCATTTCACCACTCGGGCAGAAATTTTTGTGGCTTCAAAGGTATAAATATTTTGAGTTTCTTACAATTTTCTATAGCTTTTTTCGACACTTGAAAAATCATTTTCTAAAGTTTTAAAAATTAAAGCATTCTTAATTCTCAATATGAGACAATAATTTATTACCTTTACAATTCTCAACAATTAAACTATTTCTTATGATTTTCAGAACGGCTCTATTTGCATTTCTCATCACATTTAATTTTGGGTTTTCACAACAAAAAACACCAATATATCTCGATGATTCCCAGCCTGTTGAAAAAAGGGTGGAAGATGCACTTTCAAAAATGACACTTGATGAAAAAATAGCCATGATTCATGCGCAGTCAAAATTCAGTTCTCCCGGAGTTGCCCGACTTGGAATTCCCGGATTTTGGACAACCGACGGTCCGCATGGAATACGCCCCGAAGTTCTTTGGGACGAATGGGATCAGGCAGGATGGACCAATGATTCCATTATTGCTTATCCGGCTTTAACTGCGCTTTCTGCAAGCTGGAACAAGGAAATGTCGCATTTGTACGGGAAATCTTTGGGGGAAGAAGCACGCTTCAGAGGAAAAGATATTCTTCTTGGTCCCGGAGTAAATATCTACAGAACACCATTAAACGGTAGAAATTTTGAATACATGGGCGAAGATCCATATCTTTCTTCCAAAATGGTGGTGCCTTATGTACAGGGACTTCAGAGCAATGGCGTTGCCGCTTGTGTAAAACATTACGCATTAAACAATCAGGAAACCTACCGCCATACCAGCAATGTAATTCTGAGCGATCGTGCTTTGTACGAAATTTATCTTCCGCCATTTAAAGCTGCTGTTCAGGAAGGCGATGCATGGACGATTATGGGAGCATACGATTATTATAAAAATCAACAGGCTACACACAATCAATATCTTATTAATGATATTTTGAAAGGAGAATGGGGATTTAAAGGAGCTGTGATTTCCGACTGGGGAGCAGCCAATAATACAGAACATGCCATTCACAACGGATTGGATCTGGAATTTGGATCCTGGACAGACGGTTTAAGCAACGGAGCTTCCAATGCTTATGACAATTATTATCTCGCAAATCCATACAAAGCACTCATTAAATCAGGAAAAGTGGGGACAAAAGAATTGGACGATAAAGTGCGTCGCCTCCTTCGTCTTGCTTTCCATACCACGATGAATAAAAACCGCCCAATCGGTTCCATTGCCTCTGCAGATCACATCGCCGCAGCAAAGAAAATCGGTGAAGAAGGAATTGTATTATTGAAAAACGATCATCAAACATTACCGGTTAATCTTTCAGAAACTAAAAAAATTGCAGTTATCGGCGAAAATGCCATTAAAATGATGACCGTAGGTGGCGGAAGTTCATCCTTGAAAGTGAAATATGAGCAATCTCCTTTGGACGGAATTAAAAAACGTTTCGGAAAAAATGCCGAAGTCGTGTACGCACGCGGTTATGTAGGCGATACCACAGGAGAATATAATGGGGTGGTAACCGGTCAAAACCTTAAAGATGACCGGTCTCCAAAGGAAATTCTGGATGAAGCGGTAAAAGTAGCAAAAGATGCAGATTTTGTAATCTTTGTGGGCGGTCTGAACAAAAGCGATCATCAGGATGCCGAAGGAATGGACCGCTTAAGTTTAGGACTTCCGTACAATCAGGATGAGGTTATTCGTGCTTTGGCAAAAGCAAATAAGAATTTTGCAGTTGTTTTCGTGAGTGGAAATGCCGTGGCAATGCCTTGGATTAATGAAGTTCCAGCAATTGTTCAAGGTTGGTATTTGGGCTCGGAAGCAGGAAATGCATTGGCTTCTGTTCTTGCAGGAGATGCCAATCCTTCCGGGAAATTGCCGTTTTCGTTCCCCGTAAAACTGGAGGACAACAGCGCGCATCAATTGGGTGAATATCCGGGAAATAAAAATGATATTGCACAAGGCAAAGGAAAAGATCAGAAAAATCTCGTCAACATTCACTATAACGAAGATATTTTGGTAGGTTACCGTTGGCACGACACCAAAAAAATTAAACCATTATTCAGTTTTGGTCATGGACTGAGTTACACCACTTTTGAATTTGGAAAATTATCGGCGGATAAAACCACGATCAATTCAAATGATACAGTCACCTTTACCGTTTCCGTGAAAAATACAGGGAAAAGGGCAGGAGCAGAAGTGGTTCAACTCTATATCAGCGATTTGAAATCTTCGCTTCCAAGACCTTTGAAAGAACTCAAAGGATTTGAAAAAGTATACCTGAATCCCGGAGAAACCAAAACCGTTTCCATCAGCATCGACAAAACCGCTTTAAGTTTCTTTGATGACAAAAAACACGACTGGGTTGCAGAACCCGGAGATTTTGAAGCATTGGTGGGAAGTTCTTCCTCCGACATCAAATCAAAAATAAAATTCACCTTAAAATAATATAAGAGGATTTCATAAGATTCCAATAGGGATAAAAAAGGGTTTGTAAAGGCTTCAGTTAAAAATACTGAAGCCTTTCTTTATTATTAGAAAAAATCATCGTTGACCGATAAAAATTAGAAATACAATGAACAGGTCGCTCCTTTGGAGCTCTAATTATGGGAACGACTATAGTTTGCTCTCATGGAGCTCTGTATTAATACCATTGGGATTTACTGTTAATAGAAAAAAAATTAGCCCGTGAAAACAAAGCTCCAGAGGAGCGACCTGTTTATTTATCCTATTAATATTGTGTTTTTCGATTTGTTTATTTTTTTTATCGGACAACAATGAAAAAAAATAGAAAACATTTTCCGGTTTAAATACCTATTTTCTGTGCCAAACTTTGCAGTTATGATAACTATCAGCGTTGATTAATATCAGTGAAATCATTGAGAATCACACAAGGAAATAGTGGTAATTTTAAACATCAAAAAAATCATTAATAATTAATAATTCAGATATTATGGATACTTTATTAGAACCGCAAAAAAACTCAAAAGACAAATCAGGAAAGGACGTAAAATACGTCTATTCATTTGGGGGAGGCAAAGCCGATGGAAATGAATCGATGAAAAACCTTCTTGGTGGAAAAGGCGCAAACCTGGCAGAAATGGCAGGACACCAAGATCTTAAACTTCCTGTTCCTCCCGGATTCACCATCACAACAGAAGTGTGTACGTATTTTTACGACAACAAAAAAACATATCCTAAAACTTTAGAAAAAGAAATAAAAGCAGCCCTTGCCAACGTGGAAATACTGATGGGCAAAAAATTCGGGGATGCCAAAGATCCTTTATTGCTTTCTGTGCGTTCCGGAGCCAGAAGATCAATGCCGGGAATGATGGATACCGTTCTGAATATCGGTCTGAATGATGAAACAGTAGTCGGACTTATCGAAAAATCCGGCGATGAACGTTTCGCTTACGATGCTTACAGACGTTTGGTGATGATGTATGCCGATGTTGTTATTGAAAAAGCAGGCGGTCTTGAACCGGTAAAAGGAGTCGGAATCCGTAAATTAATGGATGAAAAACTCGAAAATCTTAAAAAGAAAAGAGGAGTAGAACTCGATACTGAACTTTCCGCAGACGATTTGAAAAAACTGGTAAAAGAATTCAAATCCATGACTTCAAAATATTTGAAAGTGGATTTCCCTGAAACGCCTTGGGATCAGTTAATGGGCGGTGTGGGTGCCGTATTCGGTTCATGGAACGGAAAACGCGCTGTAGAATACAGAAGAATCGAAAGAATTCCTGATGAATGGGGAACTGCCGTGAACGTTCAGGCTATGGTTTTCGGAAATATGGGCGACGATAGTTGTACCGGTGTTGCCTTCACCAGAAATCCCGGAAACGGAGACAATCATTTCTATGGTGAATATTTGGTAAATGCACAAGGTGAAGATGTGGTAGCAGGAATCAGAACTCCGGCTCCAATCAACAATAATTCCAAAAACGACCAGTCTGCGCACTTGGAAACTTTGGAAAAATTCATGCCGGAACAGTATAAAGAATTGGATGGCTTCCAGAAAAAACTGGAAAAACATTATAAAGACATGCAGGACATTGAGTTTACCATCGAAAAAGGAAAACTCTTTATGCTCCAGTGTCGTGTCGGAAAACGTAACGGTGTTGCCGCTGTAAAAATGGCGACCGATATGTACAAAGAAAAACTGATTGATGCAGGAACTGCTATTTTAAGAGTTGCTCCAAATCAGTTGGTAGAATTGCTGCTTCCGATGATTGATCCTGATGCTGAGAAAAAAGACAAACCTATCGCAAAAGGACTTCCTGCCGGACCTGGTGGAGCTGTAGGTAGAGTGGTTTTCAGCTCCGAAGAAGCGGTAGAATGGGGATTGAGAGGTGAAAAAGTAATTCTCGTTCGTGAAGAAACTTCTCCAGAAGATGTGGACGGAATGCATAAATCTCAAGCCATTTTAACTTCAAAAGGAGGAATGACTTCTCACGCTGCACTGGTTGCCAGAGGTTGGGGAAAATGCTGTATCGTAGGTTGTGGCGATGTGGAAATCATGGCTAAAGATAAAGTAATGATTACCAAATCCGGACAGAAAATCCACGAAGGCGATTGGGTTTCTCTGAATGGAACTAAAGGGGTGGTGTATGATGGCGTTCTTCCGTTAAAAGCCGTAGATTTAAATCAGAATGAATCCTACAAAGCCTTAATGAAATTGGTGGACAAAGCAAAAGTTCTTTCCGTAAGAACCAATGCCGATACTCCTAAAGATGCAGAACAGGCTGCTTATTTTGGTGCTGAAGGAATCGGACTTTTCCGTACAGAACACATGTTCTATGGTGAAGGCAGCGAACATCCATTATTCCTACTTCGTAAAATGATTATGGCAGATACCGAAAAAGGCCGTAAAAAAGCACTGAACGAACTCGCAGTTTATGTAAAAAGAGACATCAAGGCAACGCTGAAAGTAATGGACGGAAAATCCGTAACCATAAGACTTCTGGATCCGCCATTGCATGAATTCGTTCCTCATGATAAAGCGAAATTATTAGAACTCAGCAAAGAACTGGGAATCAGAATGAGCTTGCTGAACAGAAGAATCCTCGCCCTTCACGAAAACAACCCGATGTTGGGACACCGCGGTGTACGTTTGGGAGTTTCTTATCCTGAAATTACCGAAATGCAGGTAAGAGCCATTTTTGAAGCAGCAGGTGAACTTCAGAAGGAAGGTAAAAAAGCATATCCTGAAATTATGATTCCTGTTACGATGGGACGCCACGAACTTCGTCACCAAAAAGAAATCGTAGACAGAGTATACCAAGAAGTATGCGACGAATTAGGACTAAAAGAAATTCCATACTTATATGGAACCATGATTGAAACCCCAAGAGCAGCACTGAAAGCCGATTCCATGGCGAAAGTAGCAGATTTCTTCAGCTTCGGAACCAATGACCTTACTCAAATGTCATTCGGATTCTCAAGAGACGATATCGGTGGTTTCCTTCCTAAATACCTTGATTTAAAACTTCTTCCGGACGATCCGTTCGTAACCATTGACCAAAGTGGTGTGGGAGAATTAATAAAAATCGCGGTAGAAAAAGGCCGTAGCGTAAAACCAAAATTAAAATTGGGAATCTGCGGCGAACATGGTGGCGATGCCGAATCCGTAAAATTCTGCCACAAATTGGGCATGAATTACGTAAGTTGTTCACCATTTAGAGTTCCGATTGCAAGGTTGGCTGCAGCTCAGGCTGCAATAGAAGACGATCTGTAATATCTATTCATCTTATTAATTTTGATTGAGCCTGCGCTGGAAATTTTCCAGCGCAGGCCTTTTTAATGCGTTTTTAATTACTACAAAGATTTCATTTCTCAGGAATGATGATTGTTCTTTTTTTGTTGAGTTGAAAACATTATGTTGGTGCAAAAGTGCATTACGGAGGAATGCTATCTATGTAGAAGATGTTTGAAAATAGGATTGGGGGCGCGCCGCAGGTGCGCTATCTTTTTGGAGAATATCATCTCGCATTTTATTTATTGAGGTCATACGATAATTTCATATTTTAACCTCAATTCGGGATTAGCTTTTTAAAACGCAAAGTCAAACAAAAAAAATAATGATTTGATTTTTAATATTTTAAGGTATACAAAGCCGTAAAAATTATTGAAATAATACAAGTTTTGTATTTCTTTTATAAACGAAGTGGCTTCTGTATTTCTTAAAAACATTTTAGAAATGAAAAAAGTCTTTGTCTTTCATTGCGAGAAATGTAGTGCAACGAAGCGACGACGCAATCTCATTCAGTCCAAATTATCTTTGTCGAGATGCGTATAGCAGGACAAAAGTGGTGCATATTTTTAATCGTATTTAAAAAATTAAGGTCATCACTTAACTTCATATATTAACATCTTTATAGCATTGCTTTTGCGTGCTTTTTGTCATTAGGAATCTCAACACGAATTGGCAAAAAATAGTTTAGATTGGTTAAGCCGAACTGCATTAGGTTTTCTGCGGAATGAAATCCGCTGTGTTTAAAAACTTTTTGTAAAAAAATGGAATATGTATTTATCTTATCGCTTTGTTAATCCTTATTTAATTTTGGCTAAAGCCTTTCGCTTTCATTATTAGAAAATCGGCTGAAGCCCATTCCGATTGAGACAAAATAATCCTCCAATCCGGAAATTCCTTCAGCTCAATTCATTGAGAAAGAGGATAGCGTTATTGTATCTTCCTGTTCAGATAAGAAGAATAATCGGTGATTTCTTTTTCATATTCTGTCGACATATACGGTGAAGTAATCACAAAATCGGCAGTTGAAGAATCGCTCGCAATGATGGTATTCCAAACCACACAAAGTCGCAGAAATGCTTTTACATCGCTGTCGTGAGGTTGTGCTTCCATTGGATCCCAGAAGAAAATCACAACATCAATAATGCCTTCCGCAATCATGGCTCCCAATTGCTGATCGCCGCCAAGCGGTCCGCTCATTACGCGTTTCACTTCAACACCCACTTCTTCCTGCACCATTTTTCCCGTGGTTCCGGTTGCAATGAGATAGTGCTGGGAAAGGATGGCTTTATGCTTTTTCACCCATTCCATCAGTTCATCTTTTTTGTGATCGTGGGCAACAAGAGCAATGGTCTTTTTTACTTTTAAAATGTTTTTAGACATCATGATTAAGATTTTTTAGGTTTTGAGCCCATATAGAATTTCAAAATTCCTCCTTTTACAATATCGGAATGTTTTAAAATAAAGGAATTTAATATTTTTCCGTTCAGTTCAATTTTCTGTACGTATACATTTTTCTCACTTTGATTTTCTGTGGCAATGGTGAAGGTTTTACCGTTTTCAAGATTCAGCACAGCATTTTTTACCAATGGGCTTCCGATGGAGTATTCTTCGCTTCCGGGGGCAACAGGATAAAAGCCTAAAGCCGAGAAAATATACCACGCACTCATTTGTCCGCAGTCGTCATTTCCGCCCAAACCATCAGGAGTTGATTTGTATTGCATATTCAGGATCATGCGAATTTTTTCTTGAGTTTTCCACGGCTGATCTGCGAAATTGTATAAATATGCCACATGATGTGCGGGCTCATTTCCGTGTACATAACCGCCGATAATTCCTTCGCGGGTAATATCTTCGGTATCGGCAAAAAATTCATCGGGAAGATGCATAGTAAACAGTTCATCCAGTTTTTCGGAGAATTTCTTTTTTCCGCCCATGGCTTTCATTAAAGCATCGGGATTTTGAGTAACAAAAAACGAATAATTCCAGGAATTACCTTCAATAAAGCCTTGTCCGTGCGTATTCAGAATATCAAAATCTTTTTTAAAAGTTCCGTTTTCCAGTTTCGGGCGCATAAATCCGATGGAAGAATCGAAAATGTTTTTCCAGTTTTCGGAACGTTTTATATATTCATTATAAATATCAGTTTTCCCTAATTTTTTGGCGAGTTGGGCAATTGCCCAGTCATCGTAAGCATATTCTACGGTATTGGAAACGGAAGTTCCGCTTTTTTCGGAAGGAACGTAACCTTTATCGATGTAATCTCCGATACCTTCATAGTTTCTTTGGTTGGAAGTGGCAATACAAGCTTCAAGTGCTTGCTCCGGATTTCCGGTGTAAACGCCTTTTACAATTGCATCTGCCACTACAGCAACCGAATGATAACCACTCATACACCAGTTTTCATTGGCGTAATGCGACCAGATCGGCAACATTTTTATGGAAAACTGATCATAATGGGCCATCATAGATTTCACCATATCGTTGTTTCTCGAAGGTTGAATCAGGTTAAAATAAGGATGCAACGCACGATACGTATCCCAAATCGAAAAAGTGGTATAATTCGTAAAATCATTGGCTTTGTGCACATTTTGATCCAACCCTTTGTACTCGCCGTTGCTGTCCTGATAGAGGGTTGGATTGATAAAGGTGTGATACATTGCCGTGTAAAAATTGGTTTTATCATCTTCGGAAATGGTTTCCACCTGAATTTTGTTGAGTTCTTTGTTCCATGAATTTTGCGCTTGGCGTCTCACTTCCTCAAAGCTCCAGTTCGGCGTTTCTTTTTGAAGGTTTTCTAAAGCATTGTTCTGGCTTACCGGTGAAATTGCAAATTTAATCTGGATTTTCTCGTTGTCCTGAGTATCGAAATCAAAATGCATCCGGATTTTTTTTCCGGCAATTTCCGGGAAGTTTTCGTCCTGATTCCATTTTCTCCAGAAACCTCTGTATACCTGCTTTCCATCAAAATTTTTCTGACCGTAGGATTTAAAAGGTTTTGAAAATTCCATTGCGAAATAAACGGTTCTGGTTCTTGCCCAACCGTTGGTTTGCCGAAATCCGGTAATCAGATGATCGTTCACCACGCGTACATAAGTCCACACATTCTTATCATCATAATTATAAATGCCATACATTAAATCCAGAATAATATGTGCATCATCTGATTTTGGAAAGGTATATTGATGAAATCCCACTCTTTCTGTTGTGGTAAGTTCCGCCAGAATATTATGGTCTTTCAGTCTTACGCGGTAGTATCCGGCTTCAGCAGTTTCATCATCATGTGAAAATCTTGACCTGAAACCGGTTTCAGGATGCTGTGCAGTTCCGGGATTCAACTGGAGTTTTCCTATACTTGGCATCACCAGAAAATCGCCCAGATCGGAATGTCCCGTTCCGTTGAAATGCGTGTGCGAAAATCCTACAATGGTGTGGTCTTCATATTTGTATCCGGCACAGTATTTATAAATATCCGGATTGTATTTTCCGTCGATTGCATAGGATAAAGTATCGGTTTCCGGACTGAGTTGAACGGCTCCGAAAGGAACGGTTGCTCCGGGATATGTATGTCCCATTTTTTCGGTTCCGATTAAAGGATTTACATATTTCGAGGGATTGTTTTGTCCCTGTGCGAAAGCGGTAATGCAGTTTGTCATAGCGAAAATTGCCAGGATTTTGGTCCAGTTCATGGTCGAAATTTCTTGAATTGAGTTTTAAAGGGTAAAATTTAGTAAATTTCCTGCAAAAACAACGCTATGGTAAGCCTTTTTATACATCATTTTGCAGATTTAATGCAAAAACAACTGAAAGTTCCGGTTTCTGTGGATTCCATTTGCTCTGTGGAACATCAATTTCGGGAATCGGTGTTGGTTGCGTTACTGAATATTCAGCAGGATAAAAGATTTAAAACAATGCCTGTTCAATACAGTGACAGTGATTTATATAAAAATTCAAATACAAAAAGGTATATTTTGTCACTGCTCGTTTTTCCGGAGTTTTCCCAATATTCGGATAATCTGGATGTGTGGGAAAAATTGATTTCTTTTTGTGAAGAAAATCCGCGACTTACAAAAGCTCATTTTTCCGATTGGAACGAAATCAACGATGAATTTTTTTGTATTATCAAAATAAAAGAATCCAGCCTTGATGAAAAACTGAATCTTTCGGCTCAGTTTGGCGAAAAAGTATTGTTGTCTTTCACGCTTGAGGTAGAAAATATTTTATCCGAACTTTAGATAGGGTATCGATTTCAAATTAAAATTCAATCCGGATCATCAGAAACCAAAGCCATATAACCGAAATATTTTATCTTTGAGTAAATTTTAATAGTATGAACTTAATTATCCGACTTCTCATCACGTCACTTGTTGCGCTTGGTTTGGCCAAATATGTGCTGACCGGTGTACACATCGAAGATTTTAAAACAGCCCTTATTTTTGCCATAGTTTTAGGTTTGCTGAATGTTTTTGTAAAACCGGTTTTAAAAATTTTGGGATTGCCATTAACCATTATTACCCTTGGCCTTTTTTCCTTCGTCATCAATGCTGCCGTGATTTTATTGGCAGATTATTTTATCGACGGAATGAGTATTGACGGTTTTTGGTGGGCTCTGTTATTCAGTATATTGCTGTCGGTTCTTACTTCGCTTCTGAGCGGTATTTTTACCAGCAGTGAAGATTAAAAAAATGATTATCCGCTTTTAATCATAACGTTTTTTTAAACGTAAATTCCACAAAGATTTTTGTTTTTCTGTATGCTTGTTTCACTTAGCCAAAGGAAAACAAGTCTACTTTCAATTGTTATGAATGATGGATAATCAAATTAAAAAATGAAAATAAAAGAGCTTCAGCTTCTTCTTGACAGTCAGCCATCTGTGTCCGGAAATACATTTCTGGTCGGAGCATTATATGTGATTTCCTGGGCCTTGACGGTATTTTTTCTCATCTTGGGAATCGGGCTTTTACTGGAAAGTTTGTTCAGTTGGAAAATATTTTTGGAATGGGTTTCCCGGCAGTTCAATTTGGTTTTAAATGAAGAACAGCGGCAGACCATTGCTTTGAGTTTTGGATGGTTTTCACTGATTTTGGCAGTGGTTTTTTCTGGTGTTATCTATCTTTGCAAAATGATTCTGCGCAGAAACCATTATATTATCCAAACTGAAGAATGGCTGTTTCAGAATGTTTCCGAAATCAAAAAATCACAGCGAAAAAAATGAAATAAAATCTTTTGAATTTTTGAACATCATCGTTTCTTCGACATTTCAAACAATCAAAATTTCAAATATTCAAACTTTAAAAATGAAACTTAAACATACTTTACTGGCTCTTGCAGCCCCAATGCTGATGAATGCACAAAATGTGATGACTCCCGAAACCATGTGGACACTGAAAAAACTTGGAGTTCAGGTTGTTTCCCCGGATCAGTCGTCCTTAATTTACAGTCTCGGGCAAACCGATCTGAAAACCGAGAAAACCAAAAGTGAAAAATATTTCCTCAATATCCTGAATGGTGATGCTTCCAAAATTGATCTGGGCAAAAAATCGCTGATTCAGTGGGATAAAAACGGAATTTATGCACAGGAAGGCGACAAAATTTTCCTTTCCAAAAATCAGGGAAAAACATGGAATGAATTCTTTACCATTGGTGAAGATGCCGAAAATATTGTGGTTTCTCCGGACGGAAAAAAGATTGCTTTCAGCAAGCAGGTTTTGGTGGAAAATCTGATGGCAAAGGATAAATTCAAAGATACGCCGAAGAGCACGGCATACATTTACTCCGACCTCAATCACCGTCATTGGGATTATTTTAATGAAGGAAAATACAACCATGTTTTTGTGGTCAATATTGCAGAAAATGTTGATAAAGCCAAAGATTTGCTGGACGGAAAATCCTGGGATTCACCGCAAAGACCTTTTGGCGGAAGTGAAGATTTTGTGTGGAGTCCGGATTCATCCGAATTGCTGTATGTTACAAAACCTTTGAGCGGTGCAGAATACGCACAATCCACCAATACTGATATTTTTGCTTACAATATCTCAACCGGTGCCGTTCGGAATTTAACACAGCAAAATAAAGGGTATGATGTTTCCCCGAAATTCAGTCCGGACGGAAATTTTCTGAGCTGGAACAGCATGGAACGCGATGGTTTTGAAGCCGATAAAAACGACCTGAAAATCATGGATTGGAAAACCGGAAAGGTATCCAATATTACCAAAAACTGGGATGAATCTTTAAGTGGAGAAATGTTCTGGACAAACGATTCCAAGATGATTTATTTTACTTCGGCATTTCGCGGAACCAAACAATTATTTTCCCTGAATCCGAAGAACTCCGAAATTAAGCAGATTACCAAAGGTGATTTCGACATCAATTCCATTTATGGTTTGCAGAAAAACAGTCTTTTGGTTTCAAAAGTGGACATTAACCATAATGCGGATTTATTTTTTGTTGATTTAAAAAACGGTCAGCTGAAACAGATTACTGATGTAAATAAAGCAGTTTACGCCAAACTTACCCCCGGAAAATCCGAACTGAAAATGGTGAAAACTTCGGATGGAAAAGAAATGGGCGTGTGGTTTCATTATCCGCCAAACTTCGATCCGAATAAAAAATATCCTACTTTGCTCTATTGTCAGGGTGGTCCGCAATCTGCTCTAACTCAGTTTTGGAGCACGCGTTGGAATTTTTCTCTGATGGCGGCAAACGGTTATATTGTAGTTGCGCCAAATCGTCGCGGAATGCCGGGTTGGGGCGTGAAATGGAACGCAGATATTTCCAAAGACTGGGGTGGGCAACCGATGAGGGATTATCTAAGTGCTGCGGATTTTGCGAAAACTTTACCTTATGTTGATGGCGATCGAATGGCTGCCGTTGGCGCAAGTTACGGCGGATATTCCGTGTTTATGCTGGCGGGAATCCATCAGAACAGATTCAAAACATTTATTGCTCACGACGGTTTATTCGATATGAAATCCTGGTATCTAACCACCGAAGAATTATGGTTTGCCAACTGGGATTTGGGTGGTTCACCTTATGATAATCCGGTTCCGAAATCGTATACCGAATTTAATCCGAGCAATTTTGTAAACCAATGGAACAAACCGATCATGATTATTCAGGGTGGAATTGATTACCGGGTTCCGTACGAACAAGGTCAGGAAGCGTTTCAGGCAGCTAAACTGAAAGGTTTGAAAACTAAATTTCTTTATTTTCCAAACGAAAATCACTGGGTTTTGCACCCACAAAACGGACTGGTTTGGCAGCGTGAATTTTTTGAATGGCTGAAGGAAACTTTGTAGTAAGGGGAAGTTAAAGGGAAAAGAACCAAGGAAAAAGAATCAAGGGAAAAGATTCAAGGAAAAGGAAACAAGGAAAAAGATTCAAGGAAAAAGAAAC
Source organism: Bergeyella sp. (assembly GCA_031987605.1). Taxonomy (GTDB): domain Bacteria; phylum Bacteroidota; class Bacteroidia; order Flavobacteriales; family Weeksellaceae; genus JAFAGO01. Next base: position 146,793 of record DALZZF010000002.1, read on the forward strand.
AAGGCAAAAGGGGCATGGGAAAAGAATGAAGGGGAAAGAACCAAGTTTCTGTAAGGATAACAATACTTTAAAAATTGAACTGCGCGCCGCAGGCGCGCGGTTCAATTTTTAAAGTAAATAAACCCAAGGTCAGCTTTTAAAAACTGAAATTTTATACAAGCTCTTAATCACCTGTTGATATGGTAATTCCCACATTTCCGGATTTGGCATCTTCATCCAGATTCACTTTTTCAGGTTTTGAACGAAAATCGTGCACATTGTTCTTCATATTCCGATCAATAAGTTTTGCGTAAGGATCAATTCCTGCCTGTTGAGGTTCTTCATTTACCGTGAAAGTAAAGGTTTTCTCAGGTTTATCCATTTTTATTTTCTTAAAGATCAGTTCTTTTCCTTCAGGAAACTGGGGCGATTTTGCGCCGAAAACCCCAATGTCGATATAATCGGCAGTCGGTATTCTTTTGGATTTTCCTTTTCCGTCCACCCTGTATTTTGCGGAGCCTAAGGTAAGTTTTACTTCATATTTGTTTCCGACTTTTTTGTAGGATAAATCTTTTACATAATTCTCGTAAAGGGTGATGGTTTCAAACATATCTTTCACAAGATACTGAAGTGAATCCGGAGTTTCCTTTTTCAAAAGATTTACAAATTCCACGGAATTGGTATACGGCGGTTCCTGATACTGGGTTTGTTCCAGATATTTTTTCATAATGGAATTCAGTTTTGCTTCACCCAGATAATCTTTAAGTGCATACATCACCACACTTCCTTTGTTGTAATGAATGTAGTTTTGGTTTTCTACCAGCATCAAAGGCATTTCATCTTTGGCTTCATAAGTCCGACCTTTCAAATATTTATCCATTTCGTAGGACAGGAATTTTTTCATTGCCGGAGCGCCGTATTCATGTTCCATTACCATTAATGCAGAATATTGGGAAAATGTTTCCGACATTAAAACGCTTCCCTGCACATTTCCGCCAATTACCTGATGCGCCCACCATTGATGCGCCACTTCATGGGAAGTAACATAAAAGGGAACATCAATTTTATCCGGATTATCCATTTCTACTTTGGTCAGAAAACCAATTTCTTCGGAATACGGAATGGTGTTCGGAAATGATTGTGCAAACGACGCATATCGCGGAAATTCTATAATTCTGACCTGTTTATGCTGATACGGACCAAAATTTTTCGAGAAATAATCTAAAGATTTTTGGATGGAAGCAATCATTCTGTCCAGATTATATTCGTGTCCTTTCTGATAATAGATTTCAATATTTACATCCTTCCATTTTGCTTTTTTAATCTGATAGTTTGCAGAAAGGAATGCGTAAAAATTAAGAATAGGAGCGTCCATTTTGTAAGTGAAATAGCGTCTTCCGTTTTCTTTCCATTCTTTTTGCAAATAGCCCGGCGCAATGGCAATCTGGTTGTCATTCGTAGAAATTTTTGTATTGAAACGAATCCAGTCGGCATCATTCGAAATATAATTGTTCATTCTTGCCTTCATATCGTTTACTTTTGCCATTCTCGGTTTAGGTTTTAAACCATATTTTTTGCGCGCTTTGTTCTCCGAAAGTTCGGCATCTTCGGCATATCCCAATCCCGGAAGATTATTGGAATTGAAAAATGTTCCATTGGAAACCACATCCGTTTCCGCATTGTCATTGGTGAAACCTTTCGGCTGAAAACGGTACTGGAAATTAAGTGCTAAAGAATCTCCGGGTTGCAATGGTGTGGCAAGTTTTACCATTTTCAAACCTGTTTCTTCATCATTAAAAATGGTTTTTCCCGGCTGTTCCAGTTCCATTTTTGTATACTGATAATTACCGTTTAAATTGTTCGGATATTTGATGATAATGCTGTCAATCGGTTTCTGATGCTTGTTTTTGATGTAGTACTGACCATTCACCTGCCATGCCAGTTCTTTCGGGAAAAGATCAATTTTTAAATCGGATGAAACTATTCTCGGCTGCTCGATTTTTTCTAAATATTTGTATTTCTTTTCGTAATCGGCACGCTTTTTTTCGATTTCAACGCTGGTATAATAAGGGTTCAGGAGATGCGTGTTGTAAAAAATATACGCTCCCAAACCAAGACTGAACAGGAGAAATACGCCCAGCGCAATTTTATGTTTCAAGTTGAATGAAGTTTTCGCAAGCCGGTATTTTTTGGAAATACTTTTCTCTTTTCCACGCGGGAAAATAAGCAGGGAAGCCAAAAGCAAAAAGACCACCACGGCAAACCAGTACGATTTAATCACGCAATAACTGAAAACCGTTTGTCCGAAACCGTTCAGATCGGAATAGGGAAGCTGTGGTCCTGAAGAATTAAAGCTGTACAGCACATCATTCATTTCCAGATTATTGAATACAATCGGAAGGATAATAAGCGGAATTAAAGCAACGAAAAATCCAAAATATTTGTTGTTCGTTATCAGTTGGGCAAACAGACACCAGCCAATCAGGACAATATATCCCGGAAGGTGATAAAGGTCAAATTGCAGATAAACCAGCGGATTAATGGCGTAAAAACCTTTGTACACCTGAATGCACATCCCCAGAATATTACTGAAAAGCTGCATAACCACCACCATCCAAATCAGTCCTAAAAATTTGGAAAAAACCAGATTTGCGTTGGAAACGGTGGATACCCCAATCAGTTCGTCAATTTTGTTTTCACGTTCGCGCCAAACAATGTTTCCGGAAAAGAAAACAATCAGCAGCATCATAAAAAAGCTCAGGCCTTCTTCCGCCAGTTCGGCCATCAGGAAACTTACAGGAATGGATTCGGCATCATACATTGATTTCATATAATGCGACACAACCACCATTAAAACGGTGAAAATAAAAGCAATAATCCCGAAAAACGGCGTGTATACAATTCTTTTAAATTCAAAATAAGAGAGATAGAGAATTTCCTTTAATTTGGCGGATGCAGAAAAATCCTTACGCACATCAAGGGTTTCTTCTAATGTTTTTTGATGCTTGTATACTTCATTTTCAACTGTGGTTTTCTTTCTTCCGAACAGGCGAAACGGCACCAGAAACTGATTAAAATCAAACCTGAAATAGGTGAGTGCAATGCATAAAAAAGCAATTCCGACCCATAATAACCGGTTCCACAACAAAATCCCGGAAAGCGGAATAAGCCGGCTGTTTTGTTCAAATGGAGTCCAGTATTCTATCGTTTGTTTCAATGCATAATTTCCGAAAGGATCAAGCAAAGAAGCCAGATCTTTATTATCAATATCTGAAAGAATACTATCACTTAAAATAGACAGCAGCAGCAAAACAATGCAGAATAAATACGAAGCCAGTGTGCTTCGCGTAAGCGTAGTTAAAGCAAAAAAGATAGAACCCAGAACCAGAGTATTCACCATACTGAAAAGAATGAACGGCCAAACGAAGTTCAGCACCTGAAAAGCACCAAGCTGTGGTGTTCCCAGGCCATACATTAATCCCAAACCATAACCCACCAAAATGCCTGAAAATACATAAACCGATAAAATGTAATTGGCGAGAAATCTCCCGAAAAAATATCCGTTTTTGCTGATAGGGGTGGTGTAAAGCAAACCGTGGAAATTGTATGCGTAATCTTTCTGTATAGCAGTAGCCATCATGGTTATCAGCATTACACCATTAATCAGAACCATGATGTTTCCGCTCATTCCGACGATAATTCTTGCCACCGCAACAGACGAATTTTTTATAAGATTGGAATCCGAACTTGAGGTTTCAAAAGCACCGGTGGTGGCCAAACCAATTAAAATTCCCAACGCCAGAAAAACCAAAAAGTAAATATGGATGCTCCATTTTTTGAACCCGGTTTTGAGTTCGAATGAAAATAGTTCTTTAAACATGCGCTGTGGATTTTTCAGTGATACTGGAGAAATACACATCTTCCAAATTGGATTCCACGGTTTCAAAACCGGCTTCCGGCTGGGATTCTGCAAACACGCGAACTTCCACTTTTCCGTCCGAAACATGCGTGGAAATCACATGGAACTGTTCTTTTACCTGTTCCACTTCGGATTTTTCAAATTGTTTTTTCCATATTTTTCCCTGGAAATTTTCAATTACGCCTTTCGGGGTTCCGTCTAGAATTATTTGTCCGCGGTTCATAATCACCAAACGGTTGCAAAGATTTTTTACATCGTCCACAATATGGGTGGAAAGGATAACGATGGTATTTTCACCGATTTCGCTCAGCAAGTTATGGAAACGGTTTCTTTCCATCGGATCCAGTCCGGCTGTTGGTTCGTCCACAATAATCAGTTTCGGGTTTCCGAGAAGTGCCTGTGCAATCCCGAAACGCTGGCGCATTCCGCCAGAATATTCACTTACATTTCTTTTGCGGGCTTCGTAAAGATTGGTCTGGTGCAGAAGTCCGTCCACAATTTCTTTTCGTTCATTTTTATTGCTGATGCCTTTCAGAATGGCAAAATGATTCAGCAAATCCACGGCATTCACTTTTGGATAAAAACCAAAATCCTGAGGCAGATAACCCAATACTTTCCTCAATTCTTCTTTTTGCTGCAAAGCATTGAGCTTTCCCAAATAGATTTCTCCGGAATCCGGAGCCTGCAAACCTGCGATGGTTCTCATTAATGAAGATTTTCCGGCTCCGTTTGGACCTAAAAGTCCGAACATTCCTTTGCCGATGGTCAGATTGATGTTGTCGAGTGCTTTCAACCCGTTTCCGTATGTTTTGCTGATGTTTTGAATTGTGAGTTCCATTCGTGGAGGTTTTTAATTATGAGTTATTAGACGAACTCTGCACCACGAATGTTACACCGGAATTTGGATTTTTTATGCTATTTTTTCTTTAGATGCAGAAGTTTACAAAGCTATTTGCTCTTTCTATATCGAAACTCCCAAATCCAAAAGATTTCTCATTTCGCCTCGTTGTATTCAGGAATACAATTGTTATCGTAAAATTCAAATACTCAGAGATATTTAAGATTTACCGAAATTTTTTATATCATCCATGAAAATCGTCTTTGCTAAATTTGATGTTATTTTGAGTATATCATTACAGGGAAAGTAGCAATCAACTTCCTGTTTTTGATTTATCCCAAAAAGATTCTTAAATTAAAAATTGCGGGGAAAGCCCTGAAAGGGCGAAATCCTTTCTGCTTTATTTGATTTCAGATTTCACAGAGCCACAACTCAGCATTTTGCTGCCGTAATAAGGATTCACGATTTTTGATTCACTGCTCAGCCAGTTTCCTTCTGCCATTGGGCAATATTGTAGATACACACTGTTGTTGTCCAATTTATATTTTTTGGTGAGCGCAATCATATTTTCCGAAAGATTATTGAAAAACTCGCGTTGTTTCTGAATGGTTTTGGCACCGGAAATCGCGCTGGCATTTTTTTTCAAAACATTTGAATTTTCTTTGGAAATAAGTTTGTCATTAATGATGCCTGCCGTTTTTATAAATTGGCTGGCTGCTTTTGAAGCATTCTCGAATTGGTCGGAAGCCAAAGCATTTTTAATGGACAAATAATTTTGGTACAATGCAGAAATCTGAGCATTTTTGGTTTGTGCCGGAGCATTGAAAATTAAAGCCGTAAAAAACAGGATGGTGAAGATGTTTTTCATGTTTTTTTGTTAAAAATATTTTACGGTAAAGAAGAATAATCTTTTAAGATGAACAATTATTACTTCCGGAATTCTATTTACATTCCTACAAATATACAACCTGAATAATGAAATTGCTGATGACTTTGTGAAAAATCATTGCCGAATTCCTTCAATCGTTTTCTGAATCATCCTGATAGTCAATGCTAATTAAAATCATTCTAAACTGAAAAAATTATTCCGTATTTTTGTACTATTATTTTAAAAAAGAGCATGTTAAATAAAACCAAGGTTCAGGAGTTCCTGAAGGAGATTGAAGTAGAAGATTTGGTGAATAATTTCCAGATTATGGGAGATGATGTGTACATTGATATGACTGCACATTCACCGGCAATGCACGAAAAAAAGAAACTGGAAGTCGCCATGAAACAAGCATTTGCTTCCGAATTCGGAGATCAGATTAATCTTAAACTGAAAATTGCTTCTCCGGAACCGTCGCAGGTTCAGCAAAATCAGATTAAAGGGAAAGAGATTCCCGGAATTAAAAATATCATCGCCATCGCTTCCGGAAAAGGAGGTGTGGGCAAATCTACGGTTGCTGCCAATCTTGCCGTAACATTGGCAAAAATGGGTTTCAAAGTCGGAATTTTAGATGCCGATATTTACGGACCATCTGTTCCCACCATGTTTGATACTGAATCCGAAAAGCCGCTTTCAGTAGAAGTAGACGGAAGAAATCTCATGCAACCCATTGAAAATTATGGTGTAAAAATGCTTTCCATAGGATATTTTTCCGGTGCCAATCAGGCGGTTGTCTGGAGAGGACCTATGGCTTCAAAAGCTCTTCACCAGTTATTAAGAGACGCGAATTGGGGAGAATTGGATTTTCTTTTAATCGATCTTCCTCCGGGAACCGGAGATATTCACCTGTCGATTATTCAGGAAGTTCCGGTTACAGGAGCAGTTATTGTTTCCACACCGCAACATGTTGCTTTGGCAGATGTTCGCAAAGGTATTGCCATGTTTACCATGGAAAGCATCAATATTCCGGTGCTTGGGCTCATCGAAAATATGGCTTATTTTACACCTGAAGAATTGCCGGATAATAAATATTACATTTTCGGAAAACAGGGAGCACAATACCTCGCTGAAGATTTAGGAATTCCTGTTCTGGGAGAAATTCCTCTAATTCAGAGCGTTCGAGAAGCTGGAGATGTAGGAAGACCTGCCGCACTCCAGGAAGGTTCAGAAATTCAGGAAATTTATAAGAAAACGGCACAAAATATGGTAGAAAGTCTCGTGGAAAGAAATAAAAATCTTCCGCCAACCGAAGCCGTGAAAATCACCACAATGGCTGGCTGTTCTCCAAAAAAATAAGACTCCTTTTCTCAATAAAGGAAGGAAAATTTTTAGAAATGAAAACAAAAGCAAAATAAAGTTTAAAATAAGCCAAAATGTTTTTGAATACATCCTCAAAAACAAAATGACAAGAAATTTGTATATTGCACAAACCACAAACCGCATACATGAACACAAACATACAGCACGAAGAAACCGTAACCAAAGTAATGGAAGCGCTGGAAAGCATTCGCCCGTTTTTAAATAAAGACGGCGGCGATATTGAACTGATTGATGTGAAAGACAACAAAGTTCTGGTAAAATTATTGGGCAACTGCTCCGGATGTCCGGTAAGTTTTTCTACCATGAAGCTGGGCGTTGAAAATACCATCAAACAATTTGCGCCGGAAATTGAAGAAGTCGCCAGCATTGAAGAATAATGCAATAAGAATGACCAATATAGAAACTGCATAAATGCAGTTTTTTTTATATGAAAAAATTTGAAAATATTCCCATTTACCAAAAAGCAGATGAAATTTACAAACTGGTAAGTCTAATCTGCGATCTGATTCCCGAAGACGATAAAATTCTATCGTTTAAAAAAGAAATTTTGCTGGAAAATGCACTGATTATTGTGGTGAAAACCGTAGGCGGATTGCAAACCAAAGTGTATGATATGAAAATGGAAAATGCCACGTTGATCCGCAAATCAGCGCGTGAACTTTATGTTGCCTATCATGGATTGGAAGCGTTTGGTTTTAAAGATGCAAAATATTATCAAATGGTTCGGGATCTGATTGATGAATTTAAAATTTTGTTTATCGATTGGGTTGCAGGATTTAATCAAAAACATTTTATTGTTGATGAATGGGGACTTTTCAATCCTCCGGGAATTACGCCCGATTATGAGCAACGCAGCGATGAATTCAATTTTTTGGATGAAGATGATGAAGAATAATCTCTGATTTCGTTTGATAAATTTAGATAATGACATTAAAATGAAAAACTTTGGGAGTTTTAAAATAAGAAAAGCGGAGTGAAAGACTTTTGGGGCGGCAGCGAAGCTGCCGCCCCAAAAGTCAACAATGGTATCACAATCCCAACTCCTTAATCGAAATTTCCCGCATTTCCACTTTTCGGATTTTCCCGGAAATCGTCATCGGGAATTCATCCACAAATTTCCAGTATTTGGGAACTTTATAATGGGCAATTTTTTCTTTGCAGAATTGCAGAACCTCTTCTTCCAAAACCGTTTTGCCTTCTTTCACTTTAATCCACGCCATTACTTCTTCCCCGAATTTTTCACTCGGAACGCCAATCACCTGTGCATCCTGAATTCCGGGATAGGTGTAGAGGAAATCTTCAATTTCTTTGGGCGAAATATTTTCGCCACCGCGGATAATTAAATCCTTAATTCTTCCGGAAATATGAATGTAACCTTCCTCATCCATTTGTGCCAGATCTCCGGTATGCATCCATCTCTGTTCATCCAGGACCTGTTTTGTTGCTTCGGGATTGTTCCAGTATTTCAGCATTACGGAATATCCTCTTGTACACAATTCGCCATTTTCGCCGCGGTTGACGATGGCTCCGGTTTCCGGATTGATGATTTTAATTTCCAGATGATCGTGAATGGTTCCCACAGAATGAATCTGCTTTTCAAAAGGAGTTCCGATTTTGGTTTGTGTGGAAACCGGTGAAGTTTCGGTCATTCCGTAACAAATCGTGATTTCTTTCATGTTCATCTGATCTTCCACTTTTTTCATGACTTCGGGCGGACAAACCGATCCTGCCATCACTCCGGTTCGTAAACTGGATACCTCAAATGCTCTTTTTTGCATTTCGTGGAGCATGGCAATAAACATGGTGGGAACCCCGTAAAGTGAGGTACATTGTTCCTTTTCTACTGTTTCTAATGTTTTAATGGCATCAAAACTGTCATTCGGAATTACCATGGTGCAACCGTGAGAAGTACACGCCAGATTTCCGATCACCATTCCGAAACAATGAAAAAACGGAACCGGAATGCAGACTTTATCTTGCGGGGAATAATTCATACGGATTCCGATGAAATAGCCGTTGTTCAGAATATTATGATGAGAAAGCGTTACGCCTTTCGGAAAACCGGTGGTTCCGGACGTGTATTGAATATTTACCGGATCATCAAACTGAACTTTGGATTCCCATTCGGCTAATGTTTCATCAGAAATTGTTGACGCAGTGTTTAGAAACTCATCCCAGCTTTCATCCCAGAAAATTTCTTCTTTTAAAGTATAGGTGAATTCCCGCGCGTCTTCCACCATTTTTTTGTAATGGCTGGTTTTAAACTGAAGTGCGGCGAAAATGTAGGCAATTTCCGATTGATTCAGGACAAAAATAAGCTCGCTGGTTCTGTAAGCAGGATTGATGTTCACGAGAATGACACCAATTCTTGCGGTTGCATATTGCAACAAAACCCATTGAAAACAGTTTGGCGACCAGATTCCTACACGATCTCCGGGCTTTACGCCTAATGCAATTAATGCTTTGGCAACGGCTGTCGTTTGATTATAAAATTCCTGATAGGTAGCCCTGTAATCCTGATGCGAACAGATTAATGCAGGATGATCCGGAAATTTTTCGACTGTTTTTTTGAGATTGCTGCCAATGGTTTCTCCCAATAAAGGAATTTGCGAAGCACCATGAACATATGAGATTTGGGAATTCATTCTTATTAAAATTAAAAAATCTGCTACTCGTAATGAATAGCAGATCTAAAATTAAAAATTTTTAGCGGAATAGGTTTCCGTTCGCAGCAATTATTTTACAATAATTCTCTTGGAAACGCCTTCACCTGTTTTAATCAGATATACTCCGGTTTGCAGGTTGGATGTATCCACCGTTTGTGCATTTGCAGATTTTTTCAATAATTTTCCGCTCATATCATACAGTTCATAATCGGCATTTCTGTTGAAATACAGCACGCTGTTTTTATTCACCGGATTCGGGAAAATATTAAATGTTTTCGTATTGTTTGTGTTTCCGGTACCTAATGTTTCGTTGTCGGTCTCGATTTCATAAATTCCTAATGTTCCGCTGATTTCATTGGCAACGATTACGTAGGCTTTTCCGTTGGCGGAATGTTCGGGAGAAATATAGGTTACGCCTTCAGGACCGTGGTCTCCGCTATAAGCGGATGTTGATCTTGGGTTTTTATAATCTTCGAAAACCGGAGCAGCAGGATTGGAAATATCATACGCCATAATTCCACCCACTCTTTCCAATGTAATGAATGCGTATTTTTTACCATTAATATCGGCTACAGTTACGCCTTCCGGTTCAGGACCTTTAGCACGGCTTCTGTTTTTTGCGGCGTTGCTTTCATTATCTGCATTAAAGATGGATGTATAATTTTTTGCAGTAAATCTTTCAAAATCATCACCACTGTCGTACACCAGTTGTTTTGTATCTGCATTGAAAATCGAGAAAGAACGGCTTCCCAAGGCATGAATGGTTTCATATTTACCATCATTATTTTCATCACCATTTACAGAAGTTACTCTGAATCTTCCCAAATTGTATGATGCCTTCAACACTTCTGCCTGTGGAAAAACGGACGGATCCAACTGGTATCCGTTTGCACCCACAGTTGTTCTTTCACTGAAACCTGAAATATCTTTTTCATCACCTTCATTGGCGGTTGCAATATAATTGGTTCCTCCGATGTTGAAGGTAGCAATACCATCCGGAATGTAATATGCTTTTACCGGCCAGTTCGCAATTAAGATTTCTCCGTTATTATCGGAAGCATCAAAACCGTTTCCGGGAATGCTCATGTCTTTTGTGCCTAAAGCCCACAGATCAGAAATTGAATTTGTGGCTAAATTTACTTCTGCAATCGCATTGTTTTCCTGTAATACAACGTATGCTTTCTGGCTGTCTGCTGTTACGGAAATATATTCCGGCTCAAAATTCTGGGAAAGTGTATTTGCTTTATAAATCGTTCTGATTCCGGTGGCCAAAAGTGCTGCTTCCTGACCATTAAACTGAGTGAAATCCAAGGTGGTCACATTCGATTGCGAAAGCGAACCAATTCCTCCGGAAATATCAATGATACTAATGCTTCCTTCAGGATCTGCGGTATAAGAATCGTTGGGTTCACCTTCGTTGGCGGTAAGAACTTTGGTTCCGTCCGGTGTAAAAGTGACCATATCCGGAAGTGCGCCTACGCTTACTTGTTTCAGGAAATTTCCGTCAGTATCGAAGAATACAACCGAACCATTTCCCTGCACATTTGTATTTGGAGAAGCTACGGCTACGATTCCGTTTTTCACGGCAATACTGGTAATTCCGCCGTAAGGAAGCATGTCTACACTTTTAATGGTGGACGGCGCTGTAGGATCCGAGAAATCAATAATATCATACACATCGGTGATTGAGCTGATGGTAAATAACCTTTGTGTTGCAGGATCGTGAACAACGATTTCCGTGGTGCTGTTGTTTATATTTGAAGGATCAAAACTTCCGATGTAATGTAAACTCAGATTCTTTGCCGGAACCGGTGCTTGCTTGTCATTATCAATAATATAAACTGTGGTCAGTGCATTGGTTCCGATTTGTACACCATTGGGTTCTTCTAATGCAAGAACGAAATATTCTGCCTGTTGTTCTTCTGCACTATCGTCAATAATCGGAATATTAATGTTGAATACAGAAGTTTCAGGTGTAATGGTGAGCGTTTGGCTTGCCAAAGTGAAATCCTGATTGTTAGCAGTGCTGAACGGTGCTCCTTTTACCACCAGTTTTACGGTTGCATCGGAAGGATTTTCCACATTGATTTTCACCGTAAGATTTCCGGCTTCTTCGTTTACTTTCGCAAATGTATTCTGGAAAGAAACCTTAGTATTTGCCGTGTTGAAAGTGGCAGCCGCAGGATTTGTTACTGCATTATGGCTAAGATCTTCTACCAGATTTGCTTTTAAAGCTACATAAACCGTAGCATTGGTTGGGAAAATAGAAGTGGGAACAATTGTAATTTTATTGTTTTCGAAAGTGGTGCTAAATGGTAAATCCGTTCCGTTTTCGTTATTTAATTTTAATACAACAAGGTTCGCTGCATTTTCATTGGTGATTGGTGAATCATCAATATTTCTTACCTCTTCACTGAAACTGATGGTCGGCTGAACACTTGTAGCAACATTGGATGTTCCGTTTGCCGGAAAATAAGTGACAACCGGAGCGTTGGTATCTGTTCCTCCTTTACTGTTTGCATCCAGCGTGAAATTATCAAAACGGTTATTTCCGACTGTTCCGCCATTTCCGGCTTCAAATTCTACTTTTAATTTAAAGTTCGCATTGTCTGCAATTCCAGAAATCGTTGACAGATCAAAGGTGATTAATTGCGGATTGGCATCTTGCGGAATAACGTTCTGTAAAAAATTATACGTTGTTCCGTCTGTAGAATAATACCATTTCTGCGTTCCTGCACCGGAGCCGGATCTTCTGGTCGTGAATTTCACGATGATGTTTTCGTAACCTGTTGTCGGCAAACTATAAATCAGTTTTCCGCCAATCGGGAAGTTGTATCTTAAATGTGTTCCGGAAGGATCACCGTTTCTTGCATTTAAGTTTTCAACATTAAAATTTTGTCCGGTTCCTGCATCATAAGCAATAACGCTGGTTCCTGTGTTTTCTGCAATAATGGACGAACCGGCAACCAAAGCAACATTTGGTGTGGTAATCGCTTCCACAGAAGCATTGTTGTTAAAGTTCCAGTAATGGACTAAAGTTTGAATTTTATCGGCATCCAGCGTGAAATTATCGAAACGGTTATTTCCGACCGTTCCGCCATTTCCGGCTTCAAATTCTACTTTTAATTTAAAGTTCGCATTGTCTGCAATTCCAGAAATCGTTGACAGATCAAAGGTGATTAATTGCGGATTGGCATCTTGCGGAATAACGTTCTGTAAAAAATTATACGTTGTTCCGTCTGTAGAATAATACCATTTCTGCGTTCCTGCACCGGAGCCGGATCTTCTGGTCGTGAATTTCACGATGATGTTTTCGTAACCTGTTGTCGGCAAACTATAAATCAGTTTTCCGCCAATCGGGAAGTTGTATCTTAAATGTGTTCCGGAAGGATCACCGTTTCTTGCATTTAAGTTTTCAACATTAAAATTTTGTCCGGTTCCTGCATCATAAGCAATAACGCTGGTTCCTGTGTTTTCTGCAATAATGGACGAACCGGCAACCAAAGCAACATTTGGTGTGGTAATCGCTTCCACAGAAGCATTATTGTTAAAGTTCCAATAATGGACTAAAGTTTGCGCTTGCAGGGAAAATACTGAAAGCAGCAAAATCCCCATCAATAGGCATCTTTTAAAGTAGTTTTGTTTCATTTTTACATAAATATAGATTCATGCAAAAATGAGATTAAGATTTCGGCAGAGAATGAATTTAATTTTATTAAAAGATTAACTATTTTGTTGCTAAATCCCACAAACCGACTGCTAATATTAACTTTCTTTTAATTTCGTTTCATAAATATCATTTCTGCGATCCTTCATAATCTGGACTGAACCCTTGAAGTGAAGTTCTTTTAAATGGTTTAAATCCACATCTACAATCAGGGTCATTTCTGTATTGGGGGTGGCTTCATCTTTTACTCCATTAGAAGGAAATGCAAAATCGGAAGGCGTGAAAACGGCGGCCTGCCCAAACTGAATGTCCATATTATTCACCCCGGGAAGATTCCCGACGCAACCGGCAATGGCAACATAACATTCATTTTCAATGGCTCGTGCAGCAGCGCAGGCGCGAACTCTGGTGTAGGCATTTTGCGTGTCGGTTAAGTAAGGAACAAACAAAATCTTCATGCCCTGATCTGCCAGAATTCTTGGCAATTCCGGGAATTCCACATCGTAGCAAATAACCACTCCGATTTTTCCGCAATCGGTATCAAAAACTTTTACCTCGTTTCCGCCAATCATTCCGTAGTGTTTTCTTTCGTTTGGGGTGATGTGAATTTTCCGGTATGCATCGCGTTTTCCGTCGCGATGAAGCAAATAACTTACATTGTAAAGGTTTCCGTCCTCAAAAACGGGCATGCTTCCCGCGATAATGTTGACGTTGTAGCTTACCGCATATTCGGCAATTTTATTCACAATTTCTTCGGTTTTTTCCGAAAGTTTTACCATGGCTTCTCTTTCATGAAGCTGGTTGAATTCGGCTAAAAGTGGCGTATTAAACAATTCCGGAAATAAACAAAAGTCGGATTCATAACCGCTAACCGCATCCACAAAAAATTCCACCTGCTGGAAAAATGCCGCCAGATCTTTGAACTGCCGCATTTGCCATTGCACCAAGCCCAAACGAATCACAGAATCCTGCATCGTATTGTTGTGCTGGTTGTAGTAAATGTTGTTCCATTGCAGCAAAACGGCGTATTCTTCGGATTCTACATCGCCCACCAAATAATTTTTGATAATTCTGATTGGTGAAAAATTGTTGGATAACTGGAACGTTAAAACCGGATCGTAAATTTCTTTTTTACGGACTTTCTGGATGTATTGTCTTGGCGAAAGTTCATTGCTGTACAAATGATAATTCGGGATTCTTCCGCCGATAATAATGGATTTAAGGTTTTTGATTTCGCATAATTCTTTTCTCGCATCATACAATCTTCTTCCTAATCTTAAAGAACGGAATTCCGGATTTACAAACACTTCAATTCCGTACAGCACATTTCCTTTCGGAGAATGGGTATTGAAATTTTCGTTGTCGGTAATTTCTTCATAGGTGTGATTATCCCCGAAAAGTTCATACTGAACAATAATGGAAAGTGCTGCTGCAGCGAGTTTTCCATCCACAGTGATGCACAATTGCCCTTCCGGAAAAATGGAGGTCAGTTTTTGGATATTTCTTTTAGCCCATGTGTTGTCCTCAATTCCGGGATATGCCTCCTGCATGGAAGTGGAAAGTTCATCGTAATCATCAAGGGTGAGTTTTCGTATATCGATTTGCATATAAACGTAATTTTAGAATATACAAACGCGCCAAATGGCGCGCTGTTTAATATTTTGCAAAAGTAATGAAAAGGAAAACAAGTTGCTTTTCAGAATTTTGACTTACTTTTTCGTTTTCTTCACGCTTTCGTAAACATTATGCACCAAACCATCCGCAACCGAGATTTTTGGGACATAGATTTTTCCGATATTTCCCCAACTCAGAATATTGTTGTAAATGGTTAATGCCGGAACCAGCACATCTGCGCGGTCTTCGCGAAGATTGTATTTTACCATGCGCTGTTCTACGTTTAAAGCACTAGTTTCTTTCAGAAATTTTTTAATATAAAGTGAAGAAATCGGTTTTCCGTCTTTGGTTTTACTCATGGAAAACAATTTATTGATGTTTCCTCCGGAGCCAATCGCAATAATCGGTTTTTTGCTGATGATTTTGCTTTTAATTTCATCCTTCATTTCTTTCCAATGTGCTTCTGTTACCAGATTATTCAGCAAACGGATGGTTCCGATGTTAAAGGAATGTTCGTATTTTACTTTACCGTTTTCATAAAAAGTAAGTTCTGTGGAACCACCACCAACGTCGATATACAAATACGCATAATTTTTATCAAGTCCTTCTGCTACATGATTTTCGTAAATTAAATTGGCTTCTTCATCGCCGGAAATAATTTCGATTTCAATGCCGGAGGTTTCTTTTACATCTTTGATAATCTGAGGTCCGTTTTTAGCGTCGCGCATGGCACTGGTTGCGCATGCACGGTAATGTTCCACTTTGTAAATCCTCATCAGATCGCTAAAAATTTTCATGGAATCCAGAACCATTTTTTCGCGTTCCGAACCAATTTCACCTTTGGTAAAAACATCCATTCCTAATCGTAAAGGAATACGAAGCAGATTCAGTTTTATAAATTCCGGTTTTTGTTTTGGGGTTTCTCTTACTTCATTTATCAGCAAACGAGCGGCATTACTTCCGATATCTATGGCGGCAATAATCATTTGTAGTTTGGTTTTCTTTGATAAAAGTAAGAGATATTTTTTCTTTAAACAAATCTCAGGTCATACGCATTAAAAAAACAGATACCTTTGAATGTAAATTATTGACAATCAATTATATTATTTCAAAGGCAATGGTCGTAAGGATTTTTTCACATTATTGAAGATATTTTTTATTCGTAAAGGCATTTCACTTAGCAAAAGTTTGTTCTTTCTTTTCTGAATGAAACGCTTTTCAAACCTTAAACATCCTCTAAGTTTGAAATTTTAATGCGTTTAGCCTGCTCATATTGCTGTTCTCGATTGAGTTGCTTAATATTGTATTACCGATTCAACAATCCTTTTTATTGTGAAAAATCTTTACCTGAAATATTTTTTGTGTTTTCTTACGGTCATTTTTATTATCATCAGCTGTGCTCCCAAAAATGATAATGAAAAGGTGGAAGTAGGGTTTTCCCAAGGGCTGGGAAATCATCCTTACAGAACAGCGATGAACCATTCCATGGAAATTCAGGCCTCTTTACATCCGAATGTTAATTTCAGTATTTCCAAAGCGGACGGTTCTGTTTCCAAACAGATTGCCGATATTCAGAAGATGATTGATTCCGGAACCGAGATCATCATTATTTCACCGATTGATCCTGTTTCTGTAGTTCCTGTTGTGGAAAAAGCCTATGCAAAAGGAATTCCGGTTATTCTGCTGGATCGGGCAATTAATTCGGACAAATACACCACTTATATTGGAGCAGATAATTTTGAAATCGGTAAAGAAGCAGCAAAATATATACGCTCGGCTTCTCAAAATCAAAAGTATGTAATCGAAATTAAAGGAGACGATCAGTCTTCGCCAACGCTGGAGCGTTCCAAAGGTTTTCAGCAGGAAATAAGCACTTTTCCGAATATTCATCTGCTAAAAACTTTCAAAGGATTTTCTCCCGAAGTTTTTAAAAACGAAATTAATGCCTATCCGTATCCGGAAATTTATCTTTTTGCCTTTAATGATGAACTGGCAAATCAGGCATGGCAAACACTGCATGAAATGGGCATTAACAACCGTTTCAAAATAATTGGTGTGGATGGTTTGAATACCGATGATGGCGGAATAAAAATGGTGCTGGACGGGAAACTGGATGCCACGCTTCTTTATCCCAATGGAAGTTCCGAAGCCATTGAAACAGCAATAAAAATTCATCAGGGGAAATCGGTGCCCAAAAGAATTGAGCTGGGAACAACAATTATTGACCGTTTTAATGCCGAGATTATGCGCAATCAGTTTGATCGTATTTCGGAGCAGCAAACCACCATCGAAGATCAGGTTTCGGCCATTAAAAAAACCACGCAATTGTATTCCTCGCAAACCACATTGTTCCGTTGGGCTGTTGCGCTTTTAACCATGATGCTTTGTTCCGTGGCGTATTGTATTTATTTGATTTACAGGATTAAAATTAAAAATAAACAGCTTACACTCACCAATGAACGTATCACGATTCAACGAAATCAGATCGAAAATTTTGCAGAAAAATTAAAAGAAAGTAATGAAGCCAAAGTGAACTTTTTCACTGGAATTTCTCATGAATTTAAAACACCTATTACATTAATTATAAGCGCACTGGATTCTTTGAATGATGCCGGAAAAAAGAACAGTGGCAAAATCCCCTATGAATTTGAACTCATCAATAAAAATTCCAATCGGTTGCTTCGCCTGATTGATAATTTATTGGATTTCAGGAAACTGGAAAACAAAACCTTTAATCTTCGCGTATCCAAAACCAATATTTATGATTTCACCTATTCGATTTATCGGGATTTTGAAGCCGAAGCCCGAAAAAGAAATATCCAGTTTGATCTGAATGCCAAAAATCCGAATACAGAGGTTTTTATCGACCGGAATTTGATGGATAAAGTCTATTTCAATTTGCTTTCCAATGCTTTTAAATTTACGCCGGATAACGGGAAAATTGAAATTGAAATTCGCGAAAAAGGAAATCAGGTCATCATTTCCTTTAAAGACAACGGAATTGGGATTCTTCCGAACGAGATTAAAAATGTATTTACCGCCTATTTTAAAGGTTCAAACAACAGAAAAAATAGTTCGGGTATTGGGCTTCATCTCACGCAGCAATTTGTGGGTTTGCATTTGGGAACGATTGAAGTGGTTTCTCATCAGGGAACAGAATTTATCATCACGCTATATAAAGGAGACAAGCATTTTAATGAAGATCAGATAGTAAAAGAGCCGGATTTGTTGTCTGCCGATATAATGCGAAATCAGTATGAACCAATATTTGAAGATATACCGCTTACAGAAGATTTCAAACCGGACGGCGATTTGCCAACATTATTGCTGATTGAGGATAATAAAGACCTGTCCGCATTTTTGTCGCACAAACTCAGTAAAGATTTTACGGTGATGGTGTCGGATGGAACGGATGCAATAGAACTGGCGCTGGATCTTATTCCGGATGTGATTGTAAGCGATGTAAATCTTCCGGAGAAAAACGGTTTTGAAATCAGCGAAATCCTGAAAGCCGATTTGCGAACCTCTCATATTCCTTTAATTATTTTAACGGCTTTGGGCAGCCGGGAATCCTATTTGCAAGGGCTGGAATCGGGAGTTGACCTGTATCTTACCAAACCGTTCAGTTATCCCATTTTGTTGCAGTCCATCAAATCTCTACTCTTTAACCGCGAAAAACTCCGTTATTATTACACGAATAATATAAACAGAATTTCCGGTGGAAAATCATTTGGCAACATCGAGCAGGATTTTGTCTCCAAATTGAACAAATGCATTATCGATAATCACGACAACGCCTCATTTTCCGTGGAATTTCTGGCGGAAGAACTGCATGTGTCCAGAGTTCAGTTGTACCGAAAAGTAAAAGCACTTTTTAATATTAATGTCAGCGATTACATTAACAATATAAGACTCGATACAGCCAAAACTTTGCTTCAGAATTCAACATTAACCGTTTCGGAGATTGCTTATAAAACAGGTTTTTCGTCTCCCAATTATTTTTCTACAGTCTTTAAAGCAAAATTTGGTGTTTCTCCGAATGCTTTCCGCAAGACTTCCGGCGAAATTTAAGGTGTAAATTCGGAGTTTTGCAAATCCCCAAACACGCTCGTTTTTGCATGAGAAGAACGGAGATTGGAAATTCCTTGCATAATACATCAGATAGTTATTCAAAAAGAACCTTGAAGGTATATTTTAAATCATTGTTGTTTGATAAAAAAAATAAACAAATCGAAAAACGCAATATTAATAGGATAAATAAACAGTTCGCTCCTCTGGAGCTTTGTTTTCACTGGCTGATTTTTTTCTATTAAAAGTAAATCCCAACGCGATTAATACAGAGCTCCAAAGGAGCATACTGTTAATAGGAATAGTCGTTCTCATAATTAGAGCTCCGAAGGAGCGACCTGTTAATATGTATTTCTAATTTTTATCGGACAACGATGATTTTAAATAAGAAAGAATATCGTCATTCTATTCCTGTGAATAAAAAATGTAACCGGTGTAAATGAAATTTTACAATAAATGAAATTTTTAATCCGGCAAAATTAATCTCTTTTTCTGCCATATTTCTGGTTTGAAAATTCCTCTGTTGTGGTTTCCCGAATTGTTTTGGTTTTTCAATTTCTCATTTTGGTAAAATGAAATGCTTTTTTGGTCAAAGGTTACTTTAACATGTTTTAGTAATGGCCAAAATTCTGTGCATTTTCGTGTTTCAATTTTATAATTCTGTGCAACATTAGTGTAATATTTAAAATTTCGAGGATAATTTCATTATTTTAAATTATTGTTAATCAGTGTTTTGTAATATAATTAACATTTAGTTCACATAAACAAATCAATTCGTAACAATATTAAAGCATAGAACAGACCTACGACAATACTTTAGGCTCAAAACAAAAATATAATTAAAACATGAAAAACAGCAAATATTTGTATTGGATTACCTTTGTTGCAGTCAACGGAGGTCTGATGTTCGGGCTAAACATGGGCGGAATTGCCGGTGCAACGGACATGATTAGAGGAGAATTCGGCCTTTCCGACAGCGGATTGGGAATCGTGGCGTCTATCCTTACTGTAGGATGTCTTCTCGGCGCATTATTTACAGGAAGTTTTGCCGATAAGTACGGACGTAGAAAAGTGATGATTACAACTGCCGTACTGTACATTATTTCGGCATTAGGTTGTGCATTGTCTGCGGATGTGCTTCTTCTTAATTTCTTCCGTTTTCTTTCGGGTCTTGCGGTAGGAGCGACTTCTGTAGTAGGTCCTATGTACATTTCTGAAATTTCTCCGGCAAAAAAAAGAGGAATGCTGGTATCGCTTAATCAGTTTGCAATAACCATTGGGATTCTTCTTGCGTATGTATTCGATTATTTCCTGATTGGATTGGGAGAAAATAGCTGGAGATATATGCTTGCCGTTCCTGCGGTATTCGGCGTTTTGTATTTGATTTATCTTCTGACTTCATTTCCTGAAAGTCCGCGCTGGCTCATGGCTAACGGAAAACGGAGTGAAGCGGTGGACACTTTAATTAAAATCGGAGGAGAAGATTTCGTGAAAAACGACCTCCCCGAAATTGAAGCCTCTTTGAAAACCGAAAACAAAGGCGAAAAAATAGCTTTAAAAGAACTGTTCCGCGGGAAAACAGGAAAAATCGTTTTGATAGGAACGCTTATCGCTGCATTTCAGCAGATTACCGGAATCAATGCCGTGATTATGTTCTCGCCAGATATGTTTAAAGCAGCGGGAATCCAGAGTGATGTTGCGCTTGCCAATTCTATGTTAGTCGGGTTTGTAAATTTCCTGATGACGATTGTCGCACTTTGGCTGGTAGATTCCAAGGGAAGAAAAACGCTTTTGCTTTGGGGAGCTGTGGGAATGGCAGTTTCGCTCGCTTATCTTACGTATGAATTTTCCAAAGAAACTCAGAATCCGGTTGGAGTTCTGGTAGCTTTGCTCATTTACATTTCATTCTTCGCTGCTTCTTTTGCGCCTGTAATGTGGGTGATTATTTCCGAAATTTATCCGAATCAGATTAAAGGTCTTGCGATGTCGTTTTCTACGGCTGTAAGCTGGCTCTGTACATTCCTTACCATTCAGTTTACACCTATTATCAGTGGTTCTATGGGAATGCAGTGGGTATTTGCCATTTTCGGAATCTTCAGTGTGATAGCCTTTGTATTTGTAAAAATCTGGATTCCTGAAACCAAAGGAAAATCTCTGGAGCAGATTCAGAAAGAAATGAATATTTAAAGCAATCAATAAACCTTAACAATATGAAACCCTTAAATTTAGTAATCGCTGTTGCCTCACTTTTGTTTGCAAGCTGCAAAGGGCAGTCTTCGGCGCCGGTTCTTTCGGTTGAAGAACAGTTATACAGACCCAATTACCATTTTACTCCGCAAAATGGCTGGATGAATGATCCCAATGGTTTGTTTTATCTGAACGGAACCTACCATATGTTTTTTCAGCATACGCCATTTCAAAGTGTGCCGGATTTTAGTAAAATGCATTGGGGACACGCCATCAGTAAAGATTTAATAAAATGGGAAGAACTCACCCCTGCAATTCCTTATGATGAAAAAGGGGCGATTTTTTCAGGAAGTGCTGTTGTGGATAAGGACAATACTTCCGGATTTGGTGATGGAAAAAATGTTCCCGTGGTCGCCATTTTTACCTACCACAATATGGAAAAGGAGAAAGCTGGAGAAATTGATGCCCAGTCTCAAGCCATTGCATATTCCTTGGATAACGGAAAAACATGGACTAAATACAGCAATAATCCCGTATTGAAAAATCCTGGAATAAAAGATTTCCGTGATCCGAAAGTTTTTTGGGATGCCGAAAGAAAACAATGGGTAATGGGAGTGGCAGCACAGGACAGACAACATTTTTATGGCTCAAAAAATCTGAAGGATTGGACGTTCCTTTCGGAATTTGGTAAAGATGTTGGCGGTCATGGTGGCGTTTGGGAATGCCCTGATCTTTTCCCGATTAAGATTGAAGGAACCAATGAAGAAAAATGGGTGCTGATTGTGAACATCAATCCCGGCGGTCCGAATGGTGGTTCTGCGGCGCAGTATTTTGTAGGCGATTTTGACGGGAAAACCTTCCAAATGGATGAACTGTTTACAAAACAGCTGAAAAAAGAAAAAGTAGCATGGCTGGATTGGGGACGGGATAATTATGCAAGCGTGAGTTTTGATAATGTTCCGGATAATAAAAGAGTCATTATCGGGTGGATGTCTAACTGGGATTATTCTCCGCTTGTGCCCACTAAAAAATGGAGAGGCTCCAATACAATTGCCAGAGAAATCACCCTGAAGCGAACCGCAGAAGGCTATACTTTGCAGAATATTCCGGTAAGTCAACTCGAAAATTATTATGGAAAAACCATTTCCAAAAAGATTAAAATTAATAAAAATACGACTACAGTTCTGACTTCAAAAGAGATTGATCTGGCAAAAGCAGTGATCGAATTTGATTTCTCAAAAATGGAACCTGCGGTATATACTTTTGCCCTGAAAAATAAAGTAGGGCAGCAAATAGAATTCGGAATCGACAATGTGAAAAAACAGCTTTTCGTGGATCGCCGAAAATCCGGAGACCTTAGTTTCTCTGATAAATTTGCAGAAAAAGTGAGCACCGCTCCTTTGGATAAAGTATTCACCAATAGTAAATTAAAAATATTGCTGGATAAAACTTCCATCGAAATGTTTTTTAATAACGGCGATTGTGTGATGACGGAAATTTTCTTC
Organism: Bergeyella sp.; assembly: GCA_031987605.1. Lineage (GTDB taxonomy): Bacteria > Bacteroidota > Bacteroidia > Flavobacteriales > Weeksellaceae > JAFAGO01. Next base: position 169,484 of record DALZZF010000002.1, read on the forward strand.
CCGGATCAACCCTTCACCGAACTGAATCTTTCATCAGATGCTAAAAATACCCTTTTAGATATAAAATCCATCCCTTTGAACATTAATTAACCCAACCATGAAGAAAATTAAAATTGCAATTGCATTTTGCCTGCTTCCGATGTCATACGTATTTGCACAGGAAGTAATTAAAGGCAAAGTAGTTTCAGCAGATAATAAGCCCTTAAGCGGTGTGCTTGTTACCGTGTCTGAAACCGGAGAAACAACTTCTACCAACGGTGCCGGAGAATACGAAATTGCAGAAATAAATAAAGGCAATACCCTTGTTTTTTCTTATCCCAACTATTCTTCTTATCAAGCAGTAGCCGAAGACAATCCTGTAATCAATGTAACCCTTTATACCGAAAAAGTAGGCGATATAGAACAGGTGGTTCTCACCGGATATACCCGCCAGAAAAAAGCGGATATTACAGGTGCTGTATCCATTGTTGATATGGATGATCTCAGTAAACAAGCCGAACCAAACCCCATAAAATCTTTGCAGGGGCGGGTTGCCGGAGTGAATATTTCTACAGACGGTTCTCCTTCCGGAGGAAATACAAAAATTTTGATCCGTGGAATCGGAACCCTGAATAATACCGATCCGCTTTATGTCATCGACGGCGTTCCGACAAAAGCCGGCATGCACGAACTGAATCCAAGCGATATTGAAACCATGCAGGTGCTGAAAGATGCTTCATCTGCAAGTATTTACGGATCAAGAGCGGCAAACGGAGTCATTATTATTACCACCAAAAAAGGGAGAAAAGGCAGAATGAAAATAGATTTAAACTATTACACCTCCTATTCTCAATATGCCAAAAAAACCTCTGTTTTGGATGCCTATCAGTACGGAGAAGTTTTATGGAAAGCGAATGTAAATGATGGTTTGGATCCGAATAGCAATAACTTAATGTACAATTTCGACTGGAGTGTGCAGAACGGAGTTCCTACCCTCAATAATATTTATGTTCCCGAATATCTGGATGATGCAAAAACATTGAAATCTTCCAATACAAATTGGTATGATGTGATTTCACAAACGGGAGTTGCCAACTCTATCGATTTAGCCGTTTCCAACAGTTCCGACAAAGGTTCTTACTTTTTTTCTTTGGCATCTTATGATAACGACGGAATTGTAAAACTTACAGAATTCAACAGGCTGAGCGCAAGGATTAATACTTCCTATAATTTCTTTGACGGTAAATTGAGAATAGGCGAAAATTTCACCATCAACAGAACAAAAGAAATAACCGATCCTGGCGTTCTGGATCCTGCATTGCGTGCGTTGCCTATAATTCCGGTAAGAACTGTGGACGGAATTGGCTGGGGTGGACCTGTTGGCGGAATGAACGACCGCCAGAACCCAATGCGTTTGCTGGAATACAACAAAGACAACGGATACAAATACCAGCGTCTTTTCGGAAATGTATATGCAGAACTGAATCTGGTGAAAAATCTTATCCTGAAAACCAGCTTTGGGATCGACAACAGCAGTTATTATAAACGAACACTTCAGAGAAGTTACGTTTCCGGATACCTTCAAAATTCAGAAAATGCGGTGAATATCGACCAATCCACAACCGATAAATGGACGTGGTCCAACACCGCACAATATACCGCAAAAACTGGAAACCACAATTTTGATCTCCTTGGCGGTATGGAAATGTACAAAGAAGTATACGACAATACCTGGCTTCGGAAAGAAGGTTTCCTTATCGAAGATCCGGATTATATGTATCCGGATGCCGGTACCGGCGATGCTTTCAATGGCGGAACTTCTACCTTGTATAGCCTGCTGTCTTACTTTGGTAAATTTTCTTATGATTACAACGGGCGGTATTTATTTTCGGCAACCATTCGTTACGACGGTTCTTCACGATTCGGAAAAAACAACCAATACGGAACTTTCCCGGCATTTTCCGCAGGATGGAGAATTAATAAAGAAGAATTTGCAAAAAACATATTTCCGTTCTTCTCGGATCTGAGATTGCGTGCAGGTTGGGGACAAACCGGAAATCAGGAAATCAGCAATACAGCTGTTTATGCATTGTATATGGCAGATTATGCCGGAGGCGATCCTATATGGGCAACTTCTTATGGAACCGCATATGATATTAACGGCGTTGGAAGAGGACTTTTACCATCCGGTTTTGTCGCTACCCAACTTAAAAATGATGATCTGAAATGGGAAACCACTACCCAAACAAATTTAGGATTGGATTTCGGATTTTTTAATCAGAAACTGACCGGTAGTGTGGACGTTTATAAAAAAGTGACTGATGATATTCTCGTGAGCCCTCCATATTTAGCAGTTTTTGGTGAAGGGGGAAAACGATGGGTTAATGGAGCTTCAATGGAAAATAAAGGTCTGGAAATCGTCCTTGGTTATCAAAATGAAACAAGCGGAGGCTTCCGGTACGAAATTTCCGGAAATGTTACCTTTAATGATAATAAAATTACCAAACTTCCACAGTCTGTTGTGAATAATTACGGTGGAAACGGAACCACGGATAATATTCTGGGAAGACCGATTAATTCGATGTACGGATATGTGGCAGACGGACTCTTCAGAACGCAGGATGAGGTGGATAATTCCGCCATACAATCCGGAAAAGGTTTAGGAAGAATTCGCTATGCAGATTTGAACGGAGATGGAACCATTGATGATGATGACCGCACCTGGATCGGGAATCCAAATCCCGGCGTAATGTACGGTGTAAACCTTAATTTTTCCTACAAAAACTTCGATCTTTCCACATTCTGGCAAGGGGTAGGAAATGTAGATGTGGTGAATACGAAAAAATATCAAACCGATTTCTGGAGTGTGGATGATATAGGTTCCAACAAAGGAACCCGGCTTCTGAATGCATGGTCTCCGCAAAACCCTAACTCTGACATTCCGGCTATTACAACCGTTGACAGCAATGCAGAATCCAGATTTTCAACCTATTATGTAGAAAACGGCAGGTATCTTAAACTGAGAGTTTTACAATTAGGATATTCGCTTCCGAAAGGTTTGATCGATCAGTATGGATTTACCAGTTTCAGAATTTATGCCAGTGCACAAAATCTCCTGACCATCAAATCAAAAGATTTCACAGGAGTGGATCCTGAAACGCCTGCATACGGTTATCCATTACCGCTGACCTTTAATTTTGGTGTAAACATCTCCCTTTAACAATTTAACTCTATCAACATGAAAAATAAAGTATATGCAATTATGACCTGCCTCACAGTGCTTTTGGGATCAACTTCCTGTAATGATTTTCTGGATACAGAACCAAGAGGCGCATTGTCCGAAGCAGATGTAGCAACTCCGGAAAGTGTGGACGGTCTCGTTATCGCTGCGTATTCCGCTATGGGCAACGATCATTACGATACGCCTTTCAGCCTTTGGCCATACGGAAATGTGCGTTCGGACGATGCCTATAAAGGAGGCAGCGGAACCAGTGATATTCAGGCTTTTCACTTTTTGGAAGTGTCCAATAATATTCGTTCCGATTTTGGAGAATTCGACCGTTTATGGTATCTCAATTATGTAGGAATTGCGCGGGCAAACAAAGCCATTGCTGCACTTAATCAGCTTACAGAAGAAGACTATCCGAATAAAAAACAACGGATTGCAGAAATGAAATTTGTACGCGGACATTTTTATTTTATGCTCAAAACCTTGTTCAAATATGTTCCGTATATTGATGATACGGTTCCGAATGAAGACTATCCCAAAATCGGAAACAGAGACAAATCCGATCAGGAATTATGGGAAGCCATTGCCTCTAATTTTGAACAGGCTGCCGCTGATCTTCCTGCAACGCAAGGCGAAGTAGGAAGACCAAAGAAAAGTGCAGCGTACGCCTATCTTGCCAAAGTAAGATTATATCAGGCATACGAACAAAATGATAATAATGAGGTAACATCCGTTAATCCGGCAACGCTTCAAAAAGTAGTGGATGCCGCCAATCAGGTGATTGGAAGTTACACACTGACTTCCGATTTCGGAAATAATTTCATGCCGGGAAGCTATGAAAACGGTCCTGAATCTGTTTTCTCCATTCAGTTTTCGGATAATGATCAAACTTTGTATGGTCGCTTGAATTTTGGCGATGTACTTTCTTTGCCTCAAGGATTGGGATGTTGTGATTTTCACAAACCAAGCCAGAATCTGGTTAACGCTTTTAAAACTTCAGCGGACGGTTTGCCGATGTTCAATACCTACAACGATTCCAATGTCGATTATAATCATTTGGATGATGTAACGGTGGATCCCCGATTGTATCATACGGTTGCAATGCCGGGATTGCCGTGGAAATATGATGAGGACAAAATTTATGAAGAAAGTTGGGTTCGCAACCCCGCAACTTACGGTTATTTCGCTTCTTTAAAAGAAAATGTTCCTATTGGTTGCGGATGTACGGTGAATATTGCTCCTTTTTACGGAAATACAAAAAACAGGATTATCATCCGTTATTCTGATGTTTTACTCATGAAAGCAGAAGCACTTATTGAACTCGGACAATTCAATGATGCCCTGCCCATCATCAATCAGGTGAGAGAAAGAGCCGGGCAAAGTACGACCTTCACAGGTTCTTACACTTCGAATAATTTAATCAAAACCTATCAGCCGGGCGTAAACTGTACCTGGGATCAGAATTTTGCCAGACAGGCATTACGCTGGGAAAGAAGAATGGAATTCGCTATGGAAGGAAGCCGCTTTTTTGATCTGGTACGTTGGGGAATTGCCAATGAAACCATGAACAATTACTACACGGTTGAAAAAACAAGAAGATCCTATTATTCTCAAGCCGGTTTTGATAAAGGAATTGAGGAATATTGCCCGATTCCGTTGGCACAAATTAATTTCAGCCAAGGAGTATACAAACAAAATAATGGTTACTAAAAGCGCAACAACATGAAAAATTTCTTTAAATTAAAACTATATGTACTTGTCCTTTTCGCGGTCGCACTGGTTTTCAGATCATGTACCGATGAATTTGGGGACGGATTGGTTACGGATGTTTCCGTAAATATTGAAGCATTTGCAGTGAATGGAATTGCAGGCGAAATCGACCAGTTGGAAGATAAAATTACCGTCATCTTACCCTACGGAACCAGTGTTACAGCTATCGTTCCGCATGTAGTGGTAGCAGAAGAAGCCATTGTTACTCCGGCAATCGGAGCCACCGTGGATTTTACCAATACCGTAGAATACACCGTGAAAAACGGAAATATCTACAAAAAATATGATGTAACCGTAAAAGCAGCAAATCCGATTATAAGTTTCGTCATCAACGGGCAAAGTGCAGAAATCAACAACAATGCAAAAACCATTACCCTGACACTTCCCGAAGGAACCGATTTCTCAGCATTAACACCTGCAATTGAACTCGCCAACGGAGTTTCCATTTCGCCAGCTTCGGGTTCGGTGATTGATTTTACAGATCCAGTGAATTTTACAGTAACCAACGGTACGACCACTGAAGTGTATGTGGCAACAGTGGCAGCACCGATTAGCGGACCGCAGATTGCTTTCATCGGTACGGCAGAAACAAGATTGTTACTCAGCAATTTGGATGAAATTGCAGCATCGGACTGGTTGTTCAACAGGTATTCGGGAGCTACTTATATCTCTTTTGCCGAGGTGGCAGCCGGTACATCTTTGGATCAGTTCGACGTGGTTTGGTGGCATTTTGATTCAGCGGTAAGTCTTCCGGCAGAAGCGACCAGCAGTGCTGTTCTTTCAAGAATTCAAAATTATCTGAACAACGGCGGAAATATACTGCTGACCAGTTTCGCCTCGCAGTATGCTGATAAAATTGGTATCGTACCAGCCGGAAAAGGACCGAATAATGTTTTCGGAGATTTTCCTCCGAATGGTTTTGTAGATTCGGGAAGCGATTGGGGAATTTCCTTTGTTGGAAATGAAGATCACCCTATATTCAATGGTGTAGAAACCTATGCTACTGGAAAAGCCAATCTTCTTCAAAAAGGAACTTTCCGTTTAAATCATACTGCATGGTGGTTTCTTCCGGAATGGGGAGGTTATGAAAACGGAGCAGGATGGAGAGCGCAAACCGGAGGAAAAAATTTGGCCAGTGAAGCTTGGGACGATAATCTGGATGGCAGAGTAACCATTGCAGAATTTCCGGGAACAGGAACTCAGAAAAACTGTGTCATCATTTCCATGGGCGCTTACGATTGGTACAATGAAACCAATAACGGAGTTCCGAGTGTACCGAACGGATTTATAGACAACATCAAAAAAATTACAGATAATAGTTTAAACTATCTGGTCAACTACTAATTTAAAATTCATGTATAAAATAAAATTGCTGATCAGTTGTGTATGTTCTTTTCTGTTGATGAACTGCAATGAGCATGATGCTGATTTCAATCTCACAGAAGATGAGGTATACAACGCCACAAATATTTTTCCGCAACCTCCTGCAAAATGGATGGGCACATCCAATCCCTATTTTACAGAAGGGTATGTAGGAGATGTGATGCCGTATTATGAAAACGGAAAATTTCATATGTTCTTTTTGCACGATGCAAAATCCAAACCGGCCAATACGGGAATTCACGATATTCATAGTTTTGAAACCTCAGATTTCATCAATTATGAATACAAGGGAAGACAAATTCCTTACGGAAACTCCGGCGATGCAGATTTTGCCGTGGGAACCGGAAGTCTGATTAAATCGGGGAATATCTATTATTACTATTATACCGGTCATAATGCAACTACGGCGTTTTTAGCCGGTAATCCCAGAGAAAGTATTTTGCTGGCGACCAGTACCGACATGAAAAACTGGACCAAAGTAACTGATTTTAAAATTACAGCGCCTCAAGGTTATTATGATTTTGAATTCAGAGATCCGCATGTTGTTTACAGTCAGGAAGAAAATAAATACTGGATGCTGGTTTCTGCACAAACGGATGACCGAAGAGCCGTAGTTTTGAAGTTCACCACCACAGATCCTGCATCCGGAAACTGGAATGTGGAATCGCCGATCTACACGACTCCCAATACGGAAAACTATATCATGCTGGAATGTCCGGATCTTTTCAAAATGGGAGCATACTGGTATCTGGTTTTTTCCGAAAACTGGAGCGGCAGTCCCGGTACGAAATACCGCTATTCTTCTTCACCAAACGGACCTTGGACAAAACCGGAAAATGATCGGTTTGATGGATCTTATTTTTATGCAGCCAAAACGGTATCGGACGGAACAAACCGATTTATTACAGGCTGGACTGCAAGAAAATCACCGGAAGACAATACCGGAGGAAAAGAATGGGCAGGAAATATGGTGACACATCAACTGGTGCAGAATTCCAACGGAATATTAGGAGTGAAACCACTTGCCGCACTTTCATCCGCATTTACAAACGAAGTTGCGCTTACCATGCAGGAACAAAGCGGTTCCGTAAACCAAAGTGGAAATAATTTCACCTTAGGAGCAGCTTCCAAAGCAACTTTGAATACGTTGCGAAAATCCAGTAAAATCAGTTTCCAGCTTCAGCAAAACTCAGGTTTGGCAGGTATAATTCTTGCGGAAGAAGGGAGCGCAAATAATGGAGTAAAAATCGAGTTTGATGAAACCAACAAAGAATTAAAAGCGTATGTGCTTTCCGATGGAACCGAAACACTTATGGATCGCCATTCTTTGGCGCAACTGAATGCCAATTCTTACGACGTGAATGTGTATATTAGCAATGATGTTTGTGTGGTGTATATCAATGATTTTGTTGCTTTTAGTGTAAGGCTTTATAATGTCGCAGGAAAAAAATGGAGCCTTTACAGTGCAAATACAGCGAGTTTTAATCAGGTAACCTTAAAAAATTCCCAAAAATAATGAGTCAAAAAAATGTGAACTTTGTAAGTTATGGAGAAGTGCTTTTCGATGTTTTCGGAGAAGAAAAGAAAATTGGTGGAGCACCTTTGAATTTGGCCTCCAGAATAGCTTCTTTCGGGTTTCCTACGTATATTATCAGTGCGATTGGAAATGATGAAGATGGAAAAGAAATTGTGAATTATGTGCAGGAAAACGGATTGTCAACATCCGGAATCTGTACTGTTGAAGGGCAGAATACCGGTTTGGTACAGGTATTTGTGAACGACCGTGGCTCTGCATCTTACGATATTACCTATCCATCTGCCTGGGATTTTGTTCCCTTGAATGAAACCTTGAAAAATATTGTTAAATCAGCCGATGTTTTTCTTTTTGGAAGTCTGGTCTGCAGAAATGAAGTTTCCAGAAATACCCTCGTTGAACTTCTGAAATCCAACGATAAAATGTTTAAGGTTTTTGATGTTAATCTTCGTCCGCCATATTATTCCGTTTCATTGATTCAGGAGTTGGCACAATATGCCGATTTTATAAAAATGAATGATGAGGAATTGTTGGAAATTACACGTGATATGGGATTTCAGTCCGATGATTTATATGAAGGCATGAAGTTTCTTTCCGAAAAATTAAATATTGAAAACATTTGTGTAACAAGAGGAAAACACGGCTCCATATTGTTGTGGAAAGGCGTTTTTACCGATCATTACGGATATACGGTTCAGGTGGAAGATACCGTGGGCGCAGGAGATTCCTTTTTGGCGAGCCTGATTACACAACTGATTTCGGGTTCGGATATTGAGAAAGCATTGGATTTTGCCAGCGCCGTAGGTGCGATTGTTGCCGGAAGCAAAGGCGCAAATCCCAAAATTTCAGATGAAATGATTGCTGCAATGATACACTCAAAACATATCGTGTGATTTTAAGAATTCTCTGAAAAATAAAATTCCCCGGGTTTCTACCTTTGGGGAATTTTTATAATCATTACCTCTAAATAAATTACGATTGAAAAGAGATAAAACAAATGCACCCTATAAAAATTATTGAAGTCATAACTTAACTTCATATATTAAAAGCTTTACAACATTGCTTTTGCGTGTTTTTGTCATCCGTAGGAAACTCAACACGAATTGGTAAAAAATAGCTTAGATTGGCTACGCCGAACCACTGCGTTAGGTTTCCTGCGGAATGACAAACCTTATGTTTAAAGACTTTTTATAAAAAATGGAGTATGTATTTATCTTATGACCTCGAAAAAATTATTGAGGACAAAATGATTATTAGAAATTTTGTGTGGAAACTTGTTTTTTTTCTTATTGTTTCTACTTACTTGATATTCAGATTTTTTATTGTCTTTTAAGTAAAACGCCTTTTTCTTATTCTTTTTATAATTTTAATGTAATCGGCAAATATTTACATATGAACTTAAATTACTCATTATCAATTTTTTTTGCAAATGCACCACAGGTTTCCATCATTTAAATTTTAAACACCATAGTTTTTCCCGAATCATTAATATTCTCACGGCATATAGAATTTCTGTTTTTAAAACTAATCCAAAATTTTCTTTATCCGCTGTAATATTCGTAACTTTACCTATATTTTTTACAAAATGACAACGAAAGAAAAAATAGCGATTTTACGCACTAAAATGCAGGAAAAAGGCGTGGGAGCCTTTATTGTTTTTTCTGCAGATCCTCATATGAGCGAATATCTTCCTGACCAGTGGAAAGAAAGAACATGGATTTCCGGATTTACCGGATCTGCCGGATTTGTGGTGATTGGTCTGGAAAAAGCCGGACTTTGGACCGACGGCCGTTATTTTGTTCAGGCGCCAAAAGAACTGGAAGGTTCGGGAATTGATCTGATGAAAGACGGAATTGAAGGAACGCCCAACTATATCGACTGGATTATTTCTCAGGTTCCAAAAGGTGGAAAAGTGGCGGTAAATGCATTGGCAACGTCTCACGTCAATTGGTCGGAACTGATTACAAAACTTGAAAAAGCAGGTATCGATTTGGTTGATATGCCTTTGCTGGATGAAATCTGGACTGATCGCGGAACACCTGAAAAACACTCCGTTTTTGTTCATCCTGTTGAAAGAGCCGGAAAATCAGTAAGCCAGAAACTTTTGGAAATCCGTCAGAAAATAAATGATGCAGGAGCCACAATGCACATTATTTCCAGTTTGGATGATGTAGCGTGGACTTTGAATTTAAGAGGAAGCGATGTAGAATGTAATCCTGTATTTATGGGATATATCGTGCTGACTTTGGACAATGCCATTCTGTTTGTAGATCTTGATAAACTGGATGTGGAAGCCCGTAAACAGTTGGATGAAGCAGAAGTGAAAATGGTTCCTTACGAAGAATTTTATCCATATTTGGAAACCGTTAAAAATCAAAATATTTTAGTTTCGCCAACTTCGAATCAGTCTATTTTTGAAACTTTGGAAAAAGATAATTCCTTTATCAAAGCCTCAGTTCCCGGAAATCTCATGAAGGCTGTAAAAAATGAAACCGAACTCAATGGTTTCAGAACGGTCATGGAAAGAGACGGTGTTGCCATGGTAAAATTCCTGTATTGGCTTACGCATAACGCAGGAAAAGAACCTTTAACCGAATATTCCATTGGTGAAAAACTAGCCGGTTTTCGTGCAGAAGGCAAAAACTTTGTGGGCGTAAGTTTCGGAACAATTGTCGGATATCAGCAGCATGCAGCGATTCCGCATTATTCCGCGAAAAAAGAGGGAAGTTTGGACGTGACGAATGAAGGAATTATCCTTGTGGATTCCGGTGGACAGTATCTGGAAGGAACAACCGATATTACCCGCACTTTGGCATTGGGCGAAGTTTCAGAAGAATTTAAAACCGATTACACTTTGGTGCTGAAAGGGATGATTGACCTTTGTACCGTGAAATTTCCGAAAGGCACACGCGGAAACCAATTAGATGCTATTGCGCGATTACCGCTTTGGATGAACAGCAAAGATTTCAACCACGGAACCGGACATGGAGTGGGAAGTTTTATGAATGTGCATGAAGGTCCGCAAAGTTTTCGCAAAGATTTGAACCCTACGGAACTTCAGCCGGGAATGGTACTTTCCGATGAACCGGGAATTTATATCGAAAACCAATACGGCATCCGCCACGAAAATCTTTTGGCCGTTATTGAAGCCGAAGCCAATGATTTTGGAGTTTTCTATGAATTTGAAACGCTGACTTTCTGTCCGTTCTTCACCAATACTTTAAAAAAAGAACTGATGACTGAACCGGAAATCAACTGGCTGAATGCTTATCACAAAAAATGTGAAGAAAAAATAGGTCCGCATCTGGAAGGCGATGTAAAATCGTGGTTCCTGGAATTGGTAAAACCTTTATAAAATAGAATAAAATGCCTCAACTGAGGCATTTTTTATATCGCTTCTACAGTCAGACCTTCGTGCGTGATGATTAACGTTTCGGTTGCAAAAGCAGAATTATTTCCCACCAAAACTGGTCCCATATATTTCGTTGGAAAACAGTTGTGGAGTTTCCATACAATAATAGGTTCGTGGTTTTCGTTGAGGAGAGCAATCGTAAGATCCCGGCGTTCCACCTTACCAAATCTTCGGGTATTGATCCAGTTGTAAAAATCGTTATCGCCTTTATGGATGTTTCTCTTTAAGGTGATATCCGAAAATTTCAGCAATCCCGGTGCTTTAATTTGGGATTCTTCCGGTGAATTTCCGTTACGGATGGCAATGGTTTCCAGTTCGATATCCAATCCGGAAATTTCTAAGAAATCAGTTCTGGTTCCGCCCCAGTTTACCTGAAAGTGGTAGCGGTTAATCAATTTTTGTGACATAATGGTTTTCAGTTTTATACGAAGTTATTTCTTTTTCCGGAAATACCATCATGCAAATCAAATTTCTATTTTATGATTGGGATACTTTTATGTTTTACAAATGAGCAATAACTAATCATCAATAAGAAATATAAAAATATCAATGAATTCGATTAATCAGGACTAAATGTTGAAGAAGCATTTATCCACATCAAGAAAAATTCCTTTATCCGAAATGTCCGCCGATATAATTTTGGGTCATTTCATTTTGAGGATTATTGAAAATTTGTTCAGTTTCGCCTTCTTCCATAATTTCGCCCAGATACATAAACACGGTTTTATCGGCAACGCGCTGTGCCTGCTGCATATTATGTGTTACAATAATGATGGTATACTGTTCTTTTAATTGATGAATCAGTTCCTCAATTTTCAGTGTTGAAATCGGATCGAGTGCAGAGCAGGGCTCATCCATCAAAATAACTTCCGGGCGCAAAGCCACTGTTCTGGCAATGCATAAGCGTTGTTGCTGTCCGCCGGAAAGCCGGGTTGCAGGCTTGTTCAGATCGTCTTTTACTTCGTCCCACAGAAATGCTTCTTCAAGTGCTTTTTGCACGGTTTCATGATTGGCGGGGAGATTATTGATTTTTAAACCGTAAGTGATATTATCATAAATGCTTTTCGGAAAAGGGTTTGCTTTCTGAAACACCATGCCGACTCTTCGCCGGATATCCGTTACTTCAATGTCTTTTGCGTAAATATCTTTTTCATCGAGAAGAATTTTTCCTTCAATTCTGCAATCGGGATAAAGATCATGCATCCGGTTGAAACAACGCAGCAAAGTACTTTTCCCACAACCGGACGGACCGATAAGGGCTGTTACCTGTTTTTCCGGAAATTCAACGCTGACGTTTTTCAGAACCTGCTTGGTTCCGAACCATAAATTCAGATGCTCAGCTGAAAGTTTTGTATGGGTATTCACGGCTTTTTTTATTTCCAAAAGAGGTTCTTTTAATTGTTCCATGTAATTTACATTAAAATTTTAAATGGTCGCTTTACCTTAATTCACTTCTTCTTTCCGGTATTTGTATCGGATATAAAACGCTCCGAGATTCATCAAAAATACCACAACAATCAGCACCAGTGCAGTTCCGTAAGCAATCGGACGAACTTCCTCAATCGACTGATGCTGCGTGGAAAGCATATATAAATGATAAGGCAAAGCCATAAATTCCTGATTGGGGCTGCCAAAAGCGTTGGTAATATAAAACGCCGCTCCCGTAAATAAAATCGGTGCCGTTTCTCCTGCAGCTCTTGAAAGCGTGAGAACCACTCCTGTTAAAATTCCCGGCATTGAAGAGGGCAGCACCACATCTTTAATCGATTCAAATTTTGTGGCTCCTATACCTAATGCTGCTTCGCGCATACTTGCCGGAATTCGCAGCAGGGCTTCTTCTGTTGTCGTGATGATATACGGCAACGAAAGCAATCCCAAAGTTAAACCTGCTGAAAGTGTTGAAGTCCCAAAATGAAGTGCTTGAACAAATAATGCCAGTCCAAATAATCCGTAAATAATGGAAGGCACTCCGGAAAGATTTCGGATTGATGCCCGGATGGTTTTGGTTAGCCATGTATTTTCGGCATATTCATTCAGGTAAATTGCGCAGCAAATTCCAAACGGAATGGAAAATAAAGCCGTAATTAAAGTTAAAAAAACCGTTCCGATAATCGGGGTTAAAATTCCACCTTTGGTCATTCCGTCTGTCGGAAGCTGTGAAATAAAATCCCAGGAAATCACCGAAATTCCTTTGCTGAAAATATCATACAGAATCACAATCAGAAAAAAGCAAACCAATCCTGTGCAAAGCAGGAGTGTTCCCCATTCAATAACGGGAGTGAGTTTTTTAAGTTTAAGCGGCATGGTATTTTCTAAAACGGTTAATAAAATATTCCCCAACTAAATTGGCGATTAATGTCATGAAAAACAAAACGATGGCAATGGCAAAAAGTGCGTAATAATGCGTCGTCTGATACGGTACTTCTCCCATTTCGATGGCGATGGTTGCGGTAATGGTTTTCACGGAATCAAAGAATCCTTTCGGAAAAATGGAGGCATTTCCGGTAGCCATTAAAACCGTCATTGTTTCGCCAATCGCTCTTCCTAAACCCAACATTACGGCAGCAATAATTCCGGGAGCTGCAGCAGGAATGGTTACTTTTCTCAATGTTTGCCATCTTGATGCGCCCAAACCGTAACTGGCTTCCCGATAGGTTTGCGGAACGGAATGTATGGCATCTTCAGAAATGGTAATAATGGTCGGAAGTGCCATTATGGCAAGTAAAATGGCACCATTTAGTGCATTGAGACCATTTGGAAGATTGTTGAGTTCCGCAATCTGAGGGCCTACCAAAACAATTCCCAGAAAACCAATCACAACTGATGGAACAGCGGCAAGCATTTCTATGGTAGGTTTCAGGAAGTTTTTCAGTCGTGTTCCCGCATATTCCGAGATGAAGGCAGCGGTTCCGATTCCTAACGGAATTGCGATCAGCATTGCGCCAAATGATACCAAACTTGTGCTGGCAATCAGAGGTAAAATTCCGTATTCCGGTTCGGCAGCGGTAGGATTCCATTCGCTTCCGGTAATAAAATCAATGGGGGAAACTTTGAGGAAAAATGCAATGGCATTGTACAAAAGCATAAAGAAAATTCCGCCCAAAAGTGCCAATACCAAAAATCCTGTGGATTTAAAGATCACTTTAAAAAGAGTGTCGATAAATATTCGTTTTTTGTACTGCATATTTTTATTTATTAATCAAGTAATACCCTGAATTCTGGATGATATTCCTTCCTCGCCCTTTCGTTTCATACTCAATAAAAGGTTCTACTTTTTGCCAAGATTTTTCCGGAATAAACTGGTAAAGCGGACGCTGGAAAAAATAAAGTCTTTTCTGTATGGCTTCCCGATCAAGCGGAGAAATGGCGGTAGAATCGGCGTGATTTTTTATTTTGAGTACTTTGATGCCTTTATTGGCGGATATTTCCTTGGAAATATAGCCTGCACCTACATATCCGATTCCGGATTTATCAATTTTTATTCCTTCGAGAATTTGGGCATTTCCGGTCATTTCTTTTGCCGTAGGGCTGTATTCGATGCCGAGTTTTTTCTTTACGAAAGAATAAGTTCCGGAACTGCTTTGTCGTCCGTAAATATTTACGGGAAGCTCAACTCCGGACACGGGTTTCCAGGAAGTGAAAGTGCCGTTTAGCAGTTTTCCCAAAGTTTGGATGTCGATTTCGTTTATAGGATTTTGATCGCTTACTACAAAAGCCGTGGCATCTTCTGCAAAAACAACGGTTCTTATATCGATTTTTTTATCTCTGAACATCTGAATTTCCTCATTGGTCAACGGTCGTGAAGAATTGGCAATATCGGCCTGTCCGTTCAGTAAAGAGGTAATGCCTAACCCTGAACCTCCGCCGGAAATGGCAATACTGAACGAAGGATCAATTTTATTGAACTGCTCCGCAAGATTCACGGCAAGATTCACTTCGGTATCGGAACCTTTCATTTTTATGGTATGATTGCTATCTGTACAGGAAATTACAGTAGAAAAGAGGAATGCTGGTAAAAACCAAATGGACTTCATTGTTTTATTATTTCACCATTGTTGCAAATGTACCGCTGTAAAATGAATTTATATCCAATACTTATATTACATTAAAGTTAATTCTTAATTTGATTCGATTATTTTTTTTAAAAATCTTAAGTAATTGATTTAGTATGAGTTAAATGAATGAATTGGGTCGGGCTTTAGCCCGATGTCAAAATTTTTTCCTCTCCATAAGGCTTTAGCCAAAATCTATTTTAAGTTTTGGCTAAAGCCAATCAACAAATTCCTTTCTAAAATGGGCTAAAGCCCATTCCTATTGATATTTTTATAATCTCTAATCACTAAAATCAGGTTGTGATGTGAACGAGATAGGTGCTTTTTTGTATTTTAAACTTACTTTGAACCAGGACACGGCTCTCATAGCCCTGATTGAACGGCATGTTTGAGCTCTTTTTGCCGCAAAGGTTTGGTGCTGAGGCAAAAAAGCGAGTAGTGAAAGCAGGTTCCCGGCTTCCCAAAAATGCTGAAAAAACACGTAACTTTGCCGCTATGAATCAGGATACCATTTGTGCACTTGCCACGGCTAACGGAATTGGCGCGATCGGAATTATACGCGTTTCGGGGGAACATTCTTTTGAAATCGTGAACCGTATTTTTGAAGGGAAAGACCTGACGAAAGTGAAATCGCATACGGTGCATTACGGGTTTATTGTGGAAACTGAGATGCGAGATGTGAGACATGAGACACGAAATTCTAAAACCGAGAATCAAGAGCAAAGTAAAAAGGGTCAGGTGGATGAAACCGTCATTGCTAGCGAAGCGAAGCCATCTCAAGTAAGGGAAAAATCCATTACAAACGGATTGCTTCACTCGGATTGCAATGACAGTGAAATTATTGATGAGGTGATGGTTTCGGTTTTTAAAGCTCCCAAGACTTTTACCACGGAAAATTCGGTGGAAATTTCGTTTCACGGTTCGCCGTTTATTGCGAAAAGAATTCTGGAAGTTTTGATTAAAAACGGTGCAAGAATGGCGAAAGCAGGGGAGTTTACCATGCGCGCCTTTATGAACGGAAGAATTGATCTTTCACAAGCCGAATCCATCGCTGATCTGATCGCTTCTGAAAACGAGGCCTCCAGAAAAGTGGCATTGAATCAATTAAAAGGCGGAATTTCAAGGGAAATTTTGGTTTTGAGAGGAGATTTGCTGAATTTTACTTCATTAATAGAATTAGAACTCGATTTTGCAGAGGAAGATGTGGAATTTGCAGACAGAAGTGCGTTGAAGAACTTGCTTTCAAAACTGAAGTCTAAGATTTCGGATCTTATTTCGAGTTTCCAGTATGGAAATGCGATTAAAAACGGAATTGATGTGGCGATTATCGGGAAACCCAACGCAGGAAAATCAACGCTGCTGAATGCTTTGCTGAAAGAAGATCGCGCCATTGTTTCGGATATTGCGGGAACCACAAGGGATACGATTGAAGAAGTGTTACATATTCAGGGAAATGCCTTCCGATTTATCGACACCGCCGGAATCCGTGATACCACCGATACCATTGAAGCCATCGGCGTGAAAAAAGCAAAAGAAAAAATTGGCACCGCGAAAATTTTGCTGTACCTGTATGATGAATGGGATTCGCAACCTGATGAAGTGATCGATTTTGTAAAAGAATTTTACCGCAAAGACCTGAAAATTATCCTGCTTCACAATAAAACCGATCTTACGGATTTCCGCATCAATAATGCTTTTGATGAAGAATTGAAAATGGTTTTGTTTCCGTATTTTGCACAGTCCATTATTCCGATTTCAGCACGCGACGGAAAAGGAATTCCTGAACTGATTTCTGAATTGACCTCCTATTTAGAACGCTTAAAAGGCGAAGAACACAACACCGTGATTACCAATCAGCGTCATTACGAGGCCTTACAAAAATCATTGGATTCCATCACCAAAGTAGAAGAAGCAGTCAATTCCAATATCACCACAGAACTGCTTTCCTATGAACTTCGCAACGCCCTTGAAAATCTGGGTGAAATTTCCGGCGAGTTTACCAATGATGAAGTGTTGGGGAATATTTTTTCTAAGTTTTGCATTGGAAAATAAATTTGTTTTTAAAGCAAAGACAATCAGAATGATATCATTGTGTGGTTAATCTATTTTTGATACTTTCTTTATGCATTATCTATACTTATGATATGCTTTTGCATGGCTTAGTCCTGCTCCCAATACATGCGCTTGCACCTCTGATTTTATTGAGTAAAAATAGCCCACGCCGTTGTATATACCTGTGGGTATTTAGTGAGTGTTCACGACCTCACCCTACGGGTGTACAAGCACCCTCTTTTTTTATTATCCAATGATCAATTCTATGCCTGCTTTTTTAGCTTTATATTTTATTTTGGTCTGCAACTCATAATAATTCCAGTTGCGCAGTACAAATTCCTGTTCTTTCGCAAGAGCTATTTTTTCCTGCTGATTAGTCAGTACCAATGTCCCTGCCTGCTGCCGAATACAAAAGTCAATCAGTTGTCAGCTGTACTTATGAAGCTTTTGGCTTACATAATGGCTTTCTTGATTTTGTATGTTAAGAAGGGCTTTGCATTTCCGTTTTCTGCCATTTCCCGATCGTGAATATTTTACACCAGCCTCGACTCTTTTTCTGCTTGCCTGAATTGCCAATCTGCGGTACAAAAATTCCTCTTTACTTCCAATATTGATTCGCATGTTATTCGCTTTTGCAACAATAGGATGTTCTAATGACAGCGAGGCTTCTGCGATGATTTCCGGTTTTAATTCATGTCTTTCCTTTTCAAATTCAAAAACAGCCAGCCAAATCATTTTTTTGTCTTTCAACTGGACTTGTGAGGTACACAGCTTCAATTCTCCATTGAGGTGTTGGTTCATTATCGAATATTTATCCGTAAAATCTTTCCCAAGATATGTTTTAACAGGAATTGCAAACATGTTGAAACAGAAAGCCTTTTTATTGGCATCATACCTCATCTTGCTTATACATTTTGTCGGCAACGGGATAGGGATATCTTTCTTGAAGTTCGGCAGTGATTTTAATCCTTGCTCATAGTCGGCTTTGTTCTTTGAAAAAGTGGATTGAATCGTATTGTTCAGGCTACCCAGGATAGCAGTGGTTACCTCACCTTTGAAACGGTTGAAGACCATACGTGCCGTCGTATGTATGCGCGAACTTACAAATATTCCCATTTCATCTTTCTTAACATCAGCCAGCTTATATCGGACATCTTCGGTAAGGTAAAAAAAGTCTTTGATCATTTCCTGAATGTACAAGTGGGAAACAATCAGGTTGGCGGCTTTGTAACATCGGTTCTGATAGCGGTATAGTTTTTCCCACATGGCACTTCTTTCCTCTGCAGGAAGGTCAATAAGCAACTGTATTTTTCGGGTAAGGTAATCGTTGATTTTTCCATATCAGATAGGTGTTAATTGCCGGTTTTGTTTTTGTAAAAGTTGGTAAGCGAACATAAACTCACGGTGCACATCCTTTTCAGGCAATTGGAGTTGTAGAGCGATATCTGCAAAAGAAGACTTTTCTTCAAACCTTTTTTTCAGGATCTCCGCTTGCTTTTCGGTCAGCTTTTTCCCAGGCGCTTCCGTTTCGGGGGATTTTTCAGGTATTGGTTTAGATGAGCTGCCTTTGATGATTTTTCTTATATCGTCAATCGATTTGTCAACTTCATTGTATATAACTGTTGCACTGGTACCCATCGCTGCAGCGATGACTTTGTACCGAAAGTCATTTTCTAAACAGAGTTCAATGAGGCGTTTTCTTTTAGGGCTTAGAAAACTTAGGGTCTTTTTAACTTCATCAAAATGACTTTGTTCGGTTTACTGAGCCAGAAGATGTTCTTTATCATGCAAGGGATCGTAACCTGCCATGTAATCCTGATAATTTTCAAAACGCTCAAGGGAATATTGTAACCGCACGAATTTGTTCTTGGGAGCACTGTAATAAGATATGCAATCCCTTTTTAATACAAAGCGTAAAAAACAGACCATGTGTATAGGAGTTTCTATGCAGTCTCTGTTTTGCCATAGTTTAAGATAAGCATCTTGAACGAGGGTTTCCACTACAAAATCATCCTCCAGCCTTTGTTTTCCGATCCACAAGAGGAGCCTTCTGTAGCGCGCATCAATATGCTTTAAGGATTGCGGATCTCCTTTTTTCAGCAATTCATACAGCTGAAGATCTGTTCGATTGTGGGGTAGGATATCGGCTCTTTTCATAAGTTGTGTGATTTATACTCATTGTTACCATAAAGGATTTATTTCGATTAATGGAGATTAATTTTGCAGCAATTTGAATAGATAATTTCGGGTATACAACCTATTGAGAATGTATAAAACAAGAAAATCAGTGTAAAAAACAAGATCGGAGAGATATGACCTACAATTTTTATATCTTTGGTTTTATTTAATCATGACCAGTAATGGAAACGGCAAAGAAACATATCGGGCGAAATATTGCGAGAATAAGAGAAAT
Organism: Bergeyella sp.; assembly: GCA_031987605.1. GTDB lineage: Bacteria > Bacteroidota > Bacteroidia > Flavobacteriales > Weeksellaceae > JAFAGO01. The sequence continues at coordinate 189,308 of DALZZF010000002.1, forward strand.
GAGAGGGATGAAGCAGGAGTCGCTGGCAGAACTTTTGGGAGTTACGCAGCAGAAAATATCCTTGTACGAAAATGCTGAAGAATTGGATGACAGTAAACTTGAGCCAATTGCTAAAGCTTTAGGATTGTCAGCACAGACGTTGAGAGATTTTTCAGAAGATGCTTTCTTTAATGTTATTTCAAATACTTTTACAAGTAATGATGACTCTACGCTAAATGCGATCAATCCATATTGTACTTTTAATCCCATTGATAAAATGGTTGAATTGTATGAGCGTATGCTGCAACAGCAAAAAGAAATGATAGACAGGTTAGAAAAACTTCTGCAGAAATAAAAAATAGGAATAATATAATGAATCCGACCGATGGTCGGATTTTTTTGTGCACAAAAAAAGGCGAGTTGCCCCGCCTTGAATGTTTTCACAACGGAATAATCCTTATTGTGAATTGCTTTCGGTTTCAAAGGTAAAAAATAAATTTGTACGGAGTTTATGGGAAACCGTAATTTTTGTTGAAAACTTCTTTTTAAATTTAAGAGTTTCATTTAAACTGATAGCAATGACAAAAAATATACTTGGATTAGACTTGAAAAATAAGTTTAAATCAATTCTACCAGATTGTTCAAAAAGAGGTATAGAAATTTTTAGAAAAATAAATTAAAATATTTTATGATTTATTAGATATTATATTCTATATTTGTCAAATGAAAAAATAAAATCGCCTTAACGATTTTATTTGGGGAAGGCAAAGGTTAGCATGCCGGTCTGAAAATCTAGCAATGCGGGTTCGATTCCCGTCTTCGCTACAAACAATTCTGTAAATCAGTGATTTACGTATAACAGGGACTAAAACAGGGACTTTGAGTCCCTGTTTTTTATCGCCCTATTTTGTAATATTCTTTTTCAGCTTCTTTTTGCACATCCAGTCTTTCTATAGCTGTATTAATCCGTTCGGAATTATTTTTATTAAATAAGAGCACATTTTCAATTGCTCGCTCCCCTAAATAATTTCCAGTCTCATTAATTTTCAACTGCATTTCCTTCTCCTCCCTATACTTCTCAACCAATCCCTCCCGAACATTAGGCAAATCCTCCAACCTTTTATCCAATTCAGCAATCTTATCTTCAGTAATTTTTGTCTGCTGTTCAATCTCCGTCACATTCACGCCTTTTTGAGAAAGAATATCAATTTCCTCTTGGACTTTCTCCTTTGTCAAATCAATCGTTTTTTGATAAAATGGAAGCTGGTTTTTCCAGTATTCGGCATTGTCGCCCTCTTCCTTGGAATAGCCTAAGATTCGGTTGTAGTTATGTTGCGCTTTAGTTACTTCTTCCTGAATTTTAATAAAACTGTCATATTTTCGAAGCACAAAAGCAGAATCAGCCAAAAATTTATTTTTTTCGGTTTCAATTTGCTTTTTCATCAGTTCAATTTCTATATTCGCTCTGGTTTCGGGATTCGTGATGATGGCGGTTTTCAGTTCCTGCGTGCTGATGTCAGAAATATCCAAAACATCGGCTCCCTTCTTCATTGCCTCCAAGTATCTTGCCTGTTTGGATTGCAATTTTTGAAGCATAAAGACATCAATGCTGTCATTGGTCAACATAAAGTTGATTCTTACATTTTCGTTCCTATTTCCTTGTCGCCAAGCACGACCTTCCACTTGCCGTAGAGAGGTAAAGTTGTACGGAAGAGAAAGCATGTAAATATCCGTCGTATTTTCCTGAAGGTTCATTCCTTCTTGAATCGCCTCGCTTCCGATGACCACCTTTATTTTTCCGGAATTGAAATCGTCCTGAATCTTTAAACGGTTTGGTTTGCTGGTTGCTCCGGTGATGACTCCGACTTCTTCCGGTTTGTAGCCGACCTCCCGTACCAAATATTCCCTTAGTTTCAGAAATTCCGAAACAGCTAATTCAGAGTAGATAATCTGTCCCGAATCCGGAATGTCGTTTTTGTTCTGCCGAATCAAATCCATCGTTTGTTTTAGTTTCGGAGAATCCTCTATAAACTCTTCTAAAGACGGTTCTTCTCCTTCATAATAGGGAGAAAGATATGGTGAAATCGCAATCAAACGGGCATTAAGGATATGCGTAAGAATTGCCCCTTTTTGGGTTTCGGTAAAGTTTTCATTGAGCATTTCGTATTGCTCACTCGTTAAATAGTTCTGCTCAATCTTATATTCCTTGTTGATTCGGTTGGGCCGCACCAATTCGGGATTGTCTTCTTCGCCTTTGATATCAATAAATTCAGATAAAAGTTGCTGAAACAGCGAATTGTTTTTAAAACGTCGAACATTCGCCTTGAATTTCACATCACCTTTTGCGTCAATCTCCATGTCGTTGTCTGCCTCCATAAAGGTTTCAAAGAAGGTATTCACATTGAAGTAGCCCGATTCTTCTAATCTCTTGTTCGCAATCAAGGAGAGAATAGAATAATATTCCAGTGGTTTATTGGTAAATGGCGTTGCAGAAAGCAAGGTAACATTTCTACCGTCGTTCTTTTCTTGGATGTATTGCGCAGCCATCCAAGTATTGATACCTAACTTTGAAGTCTGCTGGTTTTGATTTCTAAAGTCTGAAGCAAATCGGCGGTCTTCTATTCTTACTTTTCCTACGATATGGTTCGCATTGTGGACTTCGTCATAAGTCAGATGGTCAAAACCAAAGTCTTCCCAATCGTAAATCTTGCCACGCTTCATTTTACCCACCAGTTCTTTTTCTTTTTCCAGTTCTTTCTGAAAATCCCTTTCGCTGATGGTGTTTACACTTCTTAATTCATTTTCTGAAATATAGGAGAACTTGGAAGCCAGATTTTGGGTAATATTTTCAGAAAAACCGATATTGTTAAAACCCTCGTAAGTGACGATGGTGATTTCCCCATCCTTGTTGTCGAATTTTGAGAGGTCGAAGTCTTTTCCGAGATTTCCCAAGACATTCACTTTGGCTTCGGGAATGGTTTCAAAAATGGTTTCCACCCACTGTTTCAGAATGCTGTCATTGGGAACGACAATCAGCGGTCTTTTCGCATTTCCTCTTTCCATCGCTTCGTGCATGGACAGGATTCCAGACAATGTTTTTCCAAATCCCACTTCATGTGCAAGTAATCCGACACCTTTCGTGGTCTGCCTTCCGATTCCGGCTTTCTGAACTTCAGTTAATCTAAGTTCTCGACCTTTAAAATTCAAATGGATTTTTGAAAACAAAGGAAACTTTGAATAGTCCGGAACATAGATGTTGTTGTAGTTTCGGTTAAAATCATTGACAAAACGCTTCCTTAAAGCGTCCGACAATTCTTCCCTCAAAAATTTTTGAAACAAGTCGTTGGCGGCGACTTTTCGTCTTTCGCGAACCAAGGCATTCCGTTCCTTATCGCTTCCGGTAACGTTTTCGTTGTCTACAAAACTTCTTACTTCCCAAGATGAAGAACCTGCAAATGCCTCACTGGAAAGCGTTCCGACAAAATCCTTGAATTTTTCTGCAAGATTATAGGGAACCGTTACAGTTTCCGTCTGTCTTGTGTTTTGATTCCAGCGTTCCTTTTCTATGGTTCCCAAATCAAACTGGTGGACAAATTCATGATTCGGACTGATTGAGATTTCGTCTAAAGTTTTTGGTTTTGGAAGAACATTGAGGAGTAAATCCTTTTGTTTCTCATATTGATTTTCTGTTCCGCCAACCGAGAACCTGTCCTTAAAGTCTATTTCCAGTTGTTCTAATTTGGCGTAGATATTCCCTTCGGCGTAATAAAAATCGTGAACCCAATTTCCGTCCATATAGTTGGCAAATTGGTAGTGCTTTCCGTGATTGTTTAATGTGCCGTCGTAGGAAGTGTCCCGAAATGCCTCAATCTGTTCTTTAGTAATATCGGTACTGTTCTGAAGCGAGGCATTCACAATTTCATCGGCTTTGAAAAATTGGTATTTTAAAACCCCTTTCTTGATTTCCGGTTTGGTCTGAATTCGATATTCCGCATTTTTCTCTTTGTGGGACTGGATAATTTTATCCGCTTTACGATGAATTTCATCAATTTGGTCTTTCGAAAAATTTGGTGGATTATCAAAAATTTGGGTTTGGAGTTTGAAATACTTCTCAATCTCCTTTTCAATTGCGGGAGATTTGAATTTTACTTCATTAAGTCTGGAAAGAACTTGCTCAATTTTATCTTTCGTTTCTGCAAGGTCAATTTCTTCTGTTTTAGCGGGAATGGTGTTTTCTAAAGTTTTGCTTTTTGATTCTCCTTTAGGTTGATCAACCTCCAAAAACAAATCTTCAAAGAGGTTTCCAATTCTTTCGGTCTGCTTTTTATTTTTGAGTTGCTCAATCCGAGATAAGGCGTCCTCTAAATTTCCATAGACATAGTTTTCCAACCTCCCAAAACGGTTGGTTTTCTCTCGGGTTTCCCCTAAAATCCTGTCGGGATGTTTTTCAAAATAATTGGAAATATCTGTAGAAATTTTCTGGGAATTTTTTAGCAGAATAATAATGTCCGTTCCTACCTGAGTTCCGGCAAAAGCACCATTCGGCAGACGAAAACCTTCCAAAATATCTGCATTTTTTAGTTGGGCTTGTCGGTTCAACCAACCCGAAGGAAGCACCATTGCCAAAACTCCATTGGGTTTAAGAGAATCTAAAGACCTTTTGACAAAATAGTCCTCGTATTTGGAGATTTTGGGTTCTTCTCCCAAACCTTTGTATAATCCGCGATGGTCGCCGTAGGGTGGATTACCGATAACCAAATCGTATTTTTCGGCAAATTCCTTCTTGTTGCCTTTCTCGTCGATAAAATCGGTTTCAAAGGAGCGGAGATGGATGTGGGCTTCGGGATGAAGGATTTTCGCAATCTTTGCGGTGGTTTCGTTGATTTCAAAGGCAGTGATATTGGACTTGATTCCCAATTCTTTCACTGCATACAGAAAATTTCCCGTTCCAACGCTGGGTTCCAATACCGAAATTTCCTGCCTGTTCTTAAACTGGTCTTTGATTAAATTTCTGACGGCATCTACAATCCTTGAATCGGTGTAGTATTCATCCAAAATACCCCTGCCTTCTTTAGCTGTTCCGCCACTTTTGAATTGATGACAGATTTCTTTTAAATCCTCGGTAATGTTAAGACTTTCCTTGAGTTTAACTTGCTTATCGCTGGAAACAAAACAAGCTGCGGAAACAACTTCCGCAACTTGTTCATTGGTCAGTTTTTGACCTTTATATTTTGAAATAAGAACCCCTAATGCCTCATTGTTTTGAGTAGATGTTTTTACTATTTCTGCTATTCTATTGGATACATTTCTCCCGGATACGATTCCGCCCAGGGAATGTTCTGCTCCCTCATTTTTTGCAGCATTTTGCGGTTGTGTTCCGTCAACGGGTCCTCGCTCTGGTTTTCCGACCAGATGCTTCCAGATTGTGTCTTCAAGTCCATTTCCAGCATGGTTGCCGTCCACAGCTTGTCCTCCAAAGTGATTTCCGTTTTGCTTGGGTTTGCTTGTTTGGTTAGATTCTCCAGAATTTCGTTGAGAAAGTTCGGCTCCCAAGTGCTGAGTGTCGGAAATTCCTTCGGATTGAGTTCCATCGTCTTCATTTCTTATCGTTTTTTGTTCAACTAAAGTAGTATTTTTCTCTTGAACTTGGAGTTTATTTTTTAAATATTCTTCCAGGTTTTGGTTCCCATTTTCAGAAATTCCATACAGCAGGCGGATGTCCTTGATATTTTTATTTTGAAATTCATTGAGGATTTTTTGTGTAGACCTATTTCCGTCATCATCACCGGTTAGACACAGAAATATCTTTCCGTCGTAGTTTTTAAACCGTTCGACAAAGCTTCCAGTATTTTCATTATAATTGAGTGTTACAAGGGTTCTGCCGTTGTTTTGATTGTTTAGTTTCAAAAGTTCCAAAAACGAATCTTTGTCGTTATCGCTGTTAAAGACAATCAGTTCGTTTTTAGTTCCCTCAATAATGGAAATTTCTGAACTAGAATGATTTAAATAGGATGTCTCACTCACTTTTTCTGTTTTTTACGAAGTGGTTGAACTCAAAAATGTCTTTCGCCGTGTCGTCCCAGTTTTTTCTGGGAAGCAGTTGCAGGCTTACAAAGATGTCGGTCTTCTTGTTGTAGGAATCGATGCGCTCCAATCTGCCTCCATAATCCTTTTCTGCATGTCTGTAGAGGGAATACGGCAGAATCGTGTCCGTTGGATAGATGTAGAAACGGGTATAGTTCCAAGGGGAATTGACTTCGAAGCGTCTGTATTTTTTCTTGAATAACACCGTGTCTGAGAGTTTCCGCCTGTTCTTATAGTTGGGAATCATTTCTTTTGAGAAAATGGCGCCGTCCTTCTTGTTCCAAACTGGTGACGGTTTTTGTTTTTCAAGAATATCGGAAAGAATGATGTTGCCGTTTTCAGCATCCAATGGATAGCACAAAGAATCTCTCACGAGATAGGAATTTTGATTCATTTCGGGAAAGGTGTGGTCTGGAACCAGTTCGATAATTTGGTTTTCCGAATAACTCATTTTCGAGATGTGGAAACTCTGCATCTTGTCCAATCCTCTGGAGGCATCAAAATAGACATTAGAAATAAGGTCTATTCCGCCTTTTTCGGATTTGATTTCCTTGTGGCATGAACTTAAAAAAAGTATGGAAACTAGGACTAAAAATATGGATTTGATTTTCATAATGATTACATTTAAAAAAAGCGGCAAATCAAAATTTGACTTACCGCCTTCGGATAATAGTCAGGTATTATTTATTATCGTTTGATGCTCTGTTCCTTCACATGGGCTTTTTCCTGTTTTTCTTCATTTTCCAGTCCCTGCAAGGGTTTGTTGGTGTTGATGCGGTTCATGTCGTTGTCGTAAAGGTTCAGGTTCTTGTATTGCGGATTGAGCACCGCTTTTCCTTCCATTATTTTGTCGTCCATTTCAAATTTCACTTTCACCACATTTCCTTTTTCAAGGGATTTGATGGTGTTTTCCCTGTGTTCCGGCTTTTCGAAAACGAGGTTGGCTTTTTCCACGATTTTGTCGGTATCGACACCGTAGTTTTTGTAGAAATTCTGGAACATATAGTTTCCTTTCTCCGTCTTTGGCTCCTCAAAGTTGAACTGCACGAAGGCGGTTTCCGACTGGTCGCTCTTTGGGTTGTGGAACTCGATTTTCACACTTCTTCCCTCCAAAAGGTTTACTGCTTCTTTCGCGGTAAAGGTGTTTTCTCTGTTTACCGAAAAATTGTGGGTGATGTCTTCGCCTTTCTCATTCTTTAATTTGGCGTCGTAGGAGTTGAGGAAAACGCCGCCGCTTTCCGTCTTGTTGAATTTCAAGGCAAAATCGACCTTGTTTCCGGGCAGTGCCTTGTCCGATGAAGTTTTGATTTCGAATTGCTGGTTTTTGGACTTGATACCTTTTTCCAATTCTTTGTGAAGCTTTTCGTCTTCGCCGAAACCGAGGTATTTAAGCTGATTTTTTAGATAATCTACCTGGTTGAATTCTTTTTGTGTTTCCATAATGTTTGGGGTTTGATTGTTAAAATATTCTTTGTTTTTATTGAGATGTTGTGTTATTGTATCTCCGTACATTTTGGCATAATCCTTTGTAGAGGGCTCGCCAATGATGTCGTCTATCGAAAATCCTGACCTTGTGGCATCCATTTCTTCTTGAAATCTCGAATGAAAATTATTTTGGATGAATAAATTGCTCCGTTTTTTGTCGTCGGGAAGAAAGAGGCTTTTAAGGGAGTCGATAATTTTTTCCGTTTCTTCATTTCCCTCGTAGGTAAGCAGTTCTCCGCCGACGAATAGCAAAACATGGTCTTCGGGCTTTCGATACAGGAAGATTTTTGAGGCAATCTGGATGTAGTTTTCTTTGTCGTCCTCCGTTAAGGAAATTTCAAATTCGTGCTGGGTATGACCTTCGGAATCGTCAATGAAAAGTTTGACGTAATCCTTTTGTGGTGGTTCTTCCATATTTTTAGAATTTTTAGAGTAACTATTATTTAGGTTGTTTTCCGATACGCCGACAATGGGTTCCGCATTCAGATGGTTCTTGCTGAATTTATCCAAAAGGTGGTCATAGACGTTGATTTTGGTCTTTTCGTAGAGGGAGTGGTAGTTTCCGCTTTCCAATAAAATCGCATCCAAAGCCGTGAACCCCATCAGTTCGAGTTTGTCGCGGTATTCCTTGTACATCTGCTCGTTCACATTATTTCCGTAGAGGATGACTCCCGTTCCAGCGTGGATGGTCATCAGTTCCGTCAGTTTTTCGAATTGCCGATGCTGCGGAAGAATGAATTTTCCCACGATGTCGTTCGCATTGTTCAGGATGATGGCTTCCGTCTTGTCGGATAATCCAAACTTTTGGCTGGAAATGTAGGCGGCACTATCTTCGGGACTGTTGATTTTGAACGGCTGATAATTGGCGGCAAAAATCTGCTTGTTAAAGGAAAAGGTGCTGACTTTTCCCTGCAGTTGGTTTTGCTCGGAAAGTTCCAACACTCGGTCGTTTCCCAACTCGCCATTGAAAACCAAATATTTTCCCGAACGCAAATTGATGACGATGCCGTCTTCCACCTTGATTCCGGTATGGTCGAAAATTTCGTGCAATCTTTGCAACATCAGTCGGTCGTGTTTGCTCGAAATCAGCTGTCCGCTGGGATGGTTGTGGACGAGCGTGATGCTTTCGGGCTGCATTTTGAAGACATTCCCCGTCAACAAGCGTAAATCCACCACTGTGGAAGTAATACCGCCTGTGGACAAATGCTGAACAAGGTAGCTGTCGTCCTTGAATTTGTACAGTGCAAAGGTGTGTTCCACCGCCTCGTCTTCGAGTGCACGAAAAAGCCAGGCCACATCGTTTACATCGGAAACTTTGGTTCCCGCCATGAATGAAAGACTTTTGTTTTCGGAAAACTGCCTCTCTACGAGCGCAAAATCATTGGCGTATCCCTGATTGTCCTTTTCCCGTAGGAGGGCGGAATTTGGGTCAGCATCATTTCGCCCGCTGAAGAGTTTGTAGGGTAATGCTTCGCCCGCTGACGTTTTGAGATATTGCGTATCCTCGTCTGTCGGAAATTGAAAATTCGTGTTCGGTCCATATTTGCTCTGGTAATTAATCGTTTGTGTTTCCATCTTTTTAAAATTTTATCTGCGGAATCCACGGCGTTTTTCCTGTTCCTGTTCGATTTCTTCTTCCTGCTCTTCCCGGTTTCTGTTCGCGTCTTCGTACCTATCCCTGTCATTGACGTTCAGGTCAATCTCGGAATTGCCTCCCTTTAAAATCTGTTTCTCATCGGGTGAGATGCTGTTCACGGTGTTGATTTCTCTGGAAACAATGTTCAAGTCGTTCGAAATTTCCTTGGCGATTTCGGGATATTGGTCCATTTTATCCATCAGAAAATTTTTCAGTTTCTGAAGTTCGTTTTTGTAGCGGTTCATTTCCACGACATCCTTTTTGTCGGCAATGATTGCGGTGAGCTCGGTCGCATTTTTAATGAGGTCGAACTCGGCGACGATGTTGTTTTCCTTGTCGTAGATGAATGCCTTTTTCTCAAGCGAAAGTTTCTGTTCATCTTGATTTGAAAGGTCTTGAATAGTGGAATACTCAATTCCAACCTTGCTGTTTTTGAGGATTTCGGAGATACTTTTATCACGCTCCAGAAAGATGACTTTCAGTCGGGTGTTGTTTTCCGTGAGTTGGAAGGTCGCCCTATTCTTGTCGTTGTCTGCGACGATGGTGTAGCCCTGCAGAAATTTTTGGATGTCGTCCGCTTTCAGTTTTTTTGAAAATGACAAGTCTTCGTTGATAATTCCGAACTTTTTAAGTTCTTCGGTAGGTAGGTTTTCAGTTTGCATAGTAGGTTGCGATTAAATTGTTTGCTTTGTTTAGGTCGTTTAAGAAATGGTAGGGATTGATGCTTTGTCCAAACTCCTTTACCGCAAAATGCAGGTGCGGTCCGGTAGAGTTTCCGGTGTTTCCACTTTTACCGATGATGAAGCCCGCCCTCACTTTTTCCCCGACTTTGCAGTAGATTTCGGAGAGGTGCAGATAGGAAGTTTCAAATCGGTTAAAATGTTTGATTTTGATAAAGTTTCCACCGCCTTTGGAATCCCAACCTGCTTCGGTAATGATTCCGTCAAGCACTGCGTGAACATCTTCATAGTTGGCTTTGAGGTCAATGCCGTTGTGCATTTTAAGACTCCCAAAAATAGGATGTATCCTTGAGCCGTAACCCGAAGTGATGTACAGATTACTCTTCAGCGGCATCACGATTTTGGATAAGGACGGCATCCACTCTTTTTCATCAGAAATATTAATTGGTTGCTGTATTTGGGTATTGTTTTTAATTTTATCATTTTCGCTCTTTAAAATCAGTTGATGCAGGGAATCTTGCAGATTTTCATACTGCATTTTCCTGAATTGTCCTGCACCGTTATACTGCTTCATCAACGATTTCAGTGAATCCAGCTCGGTCTTTAAGTCCGATCTTGAAGTAAAGTTGAATACGTCCTTCCAAGATTTTTTGTCTTTCCTGTCCTTGGTTTCAGCCATTTTTTGTACGGGAATTAAAACTTCGATTTTTTGTGATATGATTGGTGTCAGCGTATTGAACTGGGCTGCGAGGCAATTTCCCATCAGAAAAAGGATAGGTAAAAGGATTCTAATTATTTTTTGTTTCATTATTTATTCTTTTGAAAGTTCGTTTACAATGAGTTCCACCTCTTTATTGATTTTTCTGAAGTTGGTCATCAGGACATCGTTTTTCCTATTGTTTCCCATTTTGTCGACAAATGAGTAATAGGAAGGCATTTTCACATAGTTGTGTTCTTCCTGTTTGATGGCCTTCATATCCAAATTGATTTTGCCGTTCATCGCCGAAGTTTTGTATTCCTCGGTGTCGTTTTCCTCGCCCTGAGCAATCATTCCGACCATTTCGCCAGTTTTGAGCGTCGCAATTTTTCCTGCAGGAATCATAAAGTCCATTTTCTCGTTGATGCTGGTCGTCGTTCCTTGTTGGGAGATGGATTGGGAATAGGATTTTTGCTTGATTTTTCCGAACAGTTTCTCCAGCCATTCCAGAGTATTTTTGTCCCTTGCGGAACCTGAAAGGATATTTCCAACAATGGCGGAAATGGTGTCGGCAACTTCTTTTTTGTAAAACTGTCGGAGTTGTGGGATTTCCTGAAGTCCCAATAAGACCGCCACTTTGTTGCTCCTTGCGGTCGCCACCACGTTGTCGATTTTATGTATGTAGATGGTGGGAAACTCGTCAGCAATAATTCCTCCCGGCAAATTGTGTTTGGAGTTGATGAGTCGTAAAGTCCTGTTCAAAACCGATGAATAAAGGGCGGAATTGATGTCCTGCGTTCCTGGATCGGATGCCAAAATCAGGATGGAAGGATTCTCCCTGTTCGTAATTTTTAGTTCCACTTCGTCGCCCGAAAACACCCAGAAACTTTCCTTGGTCGCCAATCGTGAGAGAAATATCTTCAAGGTTCCGACCTGTCCCTCCAACTGGTCAAATGCCTTGTTTTCATACGCCGTCTTAAAGGGAGAAAGCAGTGAGAATATTTCCTCGTTGGTAAAAAGTGTGTCAAAAATCTCCTTGTAACTTCGGTTCATAAAGGACAGGATATGTGGTAAATCCGAATATTTTCCGTCCTCGTAGGTGGCAAAAAAGTAGATACTCGACGAAAGAAAGTTGATGGCAGATTGGGTGAAAAAAGCATCGGAACCGCCTCCCGAACTTGAACCTCCCTTTTGGAGCGAGGATACCATAGACTCCGCCATTTCCTGTGCTTCCGCCAAAGTTTGGATGTATTCCTTTTTGAACGGGTTTACTCTTTTGGATTTTTCAACCTCGTTTAGATTGATGACATGAAAATCGTATTCATACCCCGAATCTTTGCTTTTCTTCAACAGATAATGGTAGTAGGCAATCTGCGCCAAATCGGGAAACTTGAAATCGTAAATACACAGGCAGAAGCCTTTCGCTATCATTTGCCTGATTGCGGGATTGATGATTCCGAAAGACTTTCCACTTCCAGGCGTTCCAATCACCATCGTCCCACGAAATGGATTGATATTGACCCATCCCTTGTTGATTTTTTTACTGTATCTGAAGAGATATGGGATATTGATCGAGGTGTCCGTTTCTACAAGTTCCTGATTTTGGGCAAAACTTTCTTCCTCTACATTCCATCGGTCTTTTCCCATTTTTTGTTGCATGAGTTTTGAGATGGCGTCTGCTCCCATTTGAAGGATTACTGCACCCAAAAAAGACAATACGGCATAGATGACCTGATAAAGATTCAGCGCAGGAAAAATTTTAGGGAGTTTGGAGTTTCCTGCCTCGTTTTGCCAAACGAGTGAAGAAAAAATCATCAACAAGCCCAATATCATGGGGATTACGATTTCCGTGGCGATGTTCAAATCCTTTTTCTTCTTCGCCTTTGTCCCGACAGCGACCAATCCAATGAGAATCAGGGTCGCAAACTTTGCGTTGATGGGTGGGTAAAAGAAACTCATCTTCGAGAAATTTTTCAATAGGTTTGAAACTATAGGAATATCTGCATCGAGGTAGAAAAGCGACGCACAATCCAATGCCACGACCGCATAAACCGCCTTCTGAAGGAATCCGTAAATCTTAATTTGGTGTTGTTGTTCCTGCATTACTTCCTATAAATTGTAGTTTTTTAAAAACTCTTTCTCTTTTTCCTCAATACGGTCTTTACCATAAATCTTCACTGCAATCTCCTTATACCACGCTTTCAGATAAGCCATTTTTATAATTTCCTTTTCTATTTCCTTCTTTGCTTTTCTGAGACGGAATAAAAAAAATATAGATATGCAAGAAGCGATGAAAGCGATGAACGCCAGGAGAAGGACAATAATTAATTCTGTTGGTAATGGGTTCATAACTAAAATGTATCTGCTTTTAAAATGTCTGAATAATTCACCTTCATCTCGATGGTTCTTCCCGAGAGTTGTTCCTCAATCAGGCGGATCATCATCACCTTGCTGTTCGGAAAAGTGAATTTTTTGAAGACATAGATGTTTCTGAAATTTTTCCTGAAATGTTTCGGGGCGTAAAGTCTAAAAATCGGTGTCATTTCGATGCTTTGATTGTTGGTCGCCTTATAGATTTTTTTGTCCTCGATGGAAAATTTAAGGTCTTCGATATCGTAACTCAGGTTCGAGCTGTTTTTGAAGGTCATATCGAGAAAGATATAGTCGCTGATGACGTACACATTGTTGAGCTGCATACTAAGTTTAAGGTCTTTCTGCTCCCTGATTGGATTTTCTTCCGTCTTCTTCTTTATGATGTCCATCGCAAACTTGGTCAGCTCCAAGTTGGAAAAACGGGTTTTGTCCAGTTCAATCGGCTGCATCTCTTCTGGCTGGATATGGATGTTGGTCACGGTGTTTTTGTTTTCCGAATTTCTGTAAATAGCCTTGTATTGGGCAATAAAAGACTGACCTACAACGGTTATTATTCCTATTTTGTCGCCATTCAATAAAGAGGTGGTTTTTGCCTTTTCCTTTGGGTCGGTGTTGGCAGGAGTATCGGTGATTTTGATTCTCGCAATATTGGTATTAGGCAAATCTCCCGTGAGTTTTTGGGTGGACAAATCCACATATTGAATCGGTTCGGGTGAGATGATATGCAGGTTAACGCCCTCTGTAACGATCAATTCTGGTAAATCCGAGATGACTTGTTCTTTAGTAGCTGTTTGTGCAGATAAAAAATGGGTAATGATTAAGAATAGTATAAAAAATGTATTTTTCATTGTTATTTTTTTTGTTGGTTTTGTGAGTCTTTAAGCTGTTTTTCGTCGATTAGAAATACATAGGAGTTGTATTTCAGCTTGGCTTTGTTGGTTTTAATGAGGTTGGCGATGGATTTTGATGTAGACGTGAAGAGTTTGGAGCCGATGCTCGTGAAAAATCCCTGTCCGCCCATATCCATCTGTGTTCCCTGTACGGAGTTGCTCCCCATTTCCCGAATCATGTCCCTGAAGACGCTTTCGGGAACATAAAGCCCCTTCATGCCGTCAATGTCGTAGATGGAGAGGTTGACTGGTAAAATTTCTCCCCTTGTAAATACCGAGACAATCTTGAGGTCAACCCGCTGCATGGAAAATCCAGAGATTTGTCCGTAAAGGATGGAACCTTTCTCAATTTTTTTGTTGCCGACGAAGATGTCTTCCAATAATCGGAACCGGATTCTGCTTCCCAGAAATCCCTTGTTGTTTTCATCAATGACGGCTTTGATAAAGCTGTTCTCATTTTCCCTGTAGAAGGCATTGAACTCGCTGTTGATTCCCGACTTGCCGACATTGAAGGTAGAATTGAGGAACTCGTCCATTTTTTCCTTGTTTGCCTTGAGTTTCTGTTCCGCCAATAGTTTGGCTTGGTATTCGGGATCCCTCGCTTTTTCTAAGGAATCCATGACGAGCATCTGCTGTTTCAGATATTTTACGGGGTCTTGCTGGGTATTTTGATTACTAGATTTTTGATTTTCTGAAAGTTGCTCATTTTCCTGTTTCCCATTGGACTTGTCGTTCAGCATTCGGATGATTTCAGAAGACCTCTTGAAATCCTTGTCCTCATTTTGCTGTTTTGGATTGTAATAGGAAGAGTTGCCTCCTTTTGACGCCTGCTGATTTTGTCTGCTGGAAACCGCCTTCAGTGAATCGATCTTTCTTTTCTGGTCCAAAGACAACTGGTCTTCATAACTGAGCAGACTGTCCTCTTCCTTGTCCAATCCTCCGAGCATCGTCCTGTTGTCGTCCTTCTTGAAAAAGGCGTCGTAGGCATCGTTCTTCGTCATGATGGAGTCCCGTGTTTCTCCCAGAGACAGGGAAAGTTCTTTCGGCTTGTCCTTTTTAGAGGTGTCCTCTTTGGTAAATTGGGCACCTACATACACAAAGAGCAGCAGGAACGGCAATGCCAGAAGGGGCATCACATATTTTTTTTCCTTAAAGTTGATTTTCTTAATGTCCATGTTGCAGTTCTTGGTATTGGTTGTACAAATATTCTATTCTCAGGCTGTCTTCTTTTTGGAGTTCTTTTCGGTCCCTTTTCATTTTTAAAATTTTGAGTTCATTAACTATTTTCTCCATTTCTTTCTCTTGGTTTTTATTAATTTGCTGGGTCGTGTTGCTTTTGGAATAGAGGTTTGGGGGCTTGATTTTAAATGTCGACTGGCTCGGAAAGAAAATTCCCTGTATCAGCGATCCGATAAAAGACACGGAGAGAAAAACCATCGAATGGGTGAAAAACTTCTTCGGATTTTTTGCCGCCCATTCCAATCCCTTTTTTGCGGTTTGTTTTAGAAAATTTTTCATCTTTAATAGGAATTTTTGGTTTGGTTGGAGATTTCCTCGTTGTCGATAATCCTCCAATTTTTAAGCATCACACCATGCGGATTGTTTGGACTTCGGATGATGTCCTCAAAGTATCCTTCGGTAATCAATTTTCTTGTAATCACGGCAGACTTTCTGGTAATCATCTGCTTTCCGAAAAAGGAGAATTTCTGTTGCTCCATATTGAGCGAGATGGAATCCGTATGAATACTGACCATGGAACTGGAGGCCACAATCTGGTTGTAGAAGCCTTTTTCCTTGAGATTGGTGTATTCTTTTTTTCCGCTGTCGTCAATGAGGTAAAGTGATTTTTGAATATTCTCCTTGATGTAGGCATCATCGGGAGCCAAGGTGAAAAATAGTCGGTGGAACAGTTCAATTTGGGCTTTGTATTCTACGGGTCTGTTTAACAAGACATCGGTCTGCTTTGCCAGTACCGGAACCCCGTTGTCCAAAATGTAGATGGATTTTCTTGAATCCTGAATCATCCGATAGGCAAAGAAGAAGCCCGCCAATACGATAATTACGGCAAATGCTATTGTTCCCAGCGAAACTACCTTGTTGATTTTTATTCTTTGTTCGATATTTTTGATCAGCATCTTATTTATTTTTTGTTGTTATTCATCGCACTGTTGACCATTCCCGATGCGGAACCTGATGCAGCCGATTTTGCTGCTGCTCCCGCTACGGAAGCTCCACCGGTTTTGGCTGCCAATACCGTTGTTTTAGCGGCACTCGCCATTCTTCCAGCAGTACTCTTCATCTTGGTCATCGCACCTGCACCTCCCGCTGTAACAATGGTGTCGGCAATGGTGGGCGTCATCAATACCCCGATTCCCGTCACGATATAGGCGACACAGGTAAAGAGCTGGTTGTAGATCATTCCCGAATTGCTCACATAAACCATCAAGGCATCTAAATTGGTGATGGTTCCATTGGTTAAAAGCGTGTCATACCGCTCAATCTCCATTTCATAACCCGAAGCGATCAGTTGCTGACCAATATTGATGATGGTATAGGCTACAAAGGTGTATAGGTTGATGTTGATGAACTTGGAAACCCAGCTGTACAGCGAGTTTTCAAATCCTGGAACGAGCGCCATACCTACCGCAATAGGCCCCAAAATAATGAGGATGTAGGCCCAAATTTTTTGGATGAAGAAAATAAGGTAGACACAGATTCGAAGGATGGAAAGGCAAACGAACTCGATAATTTCTGCAACCAGTTTTTGGAGCTGGAACTCCATCCGTAACTGCCATTCCTTGATGGGTTGGATGAGTTTGTCCAGTCCCTCGCTGATGTCGAACCAAGAGTCGTCGGCATCTTTGCCGGTGTTGTTGATGACGTCCTGCTTCGCATCCTCGTCGGCTTTCAGTTTGATGACGGCATCGAGTAGCTGCTGCTGTTTCTTGAATCGTTGAATCCTCAAATCATTCACTTCGGACTCAATGTCGCTGAAAATGGCGATTCCCGGTTCTGCAATGGCTTCAAAGGGTGCCTGAATCAGATTGACAAAACCACTCCAATACACCAGGGTAAATCCAATGAGGATTGGTTTGAGCATCGGGGTGATTTCCCATTCCCGGTCGCCCGCCGCCATTTGCCAACCCATGTATCCGAGATACATCAACGCTCCCAGTCCTCCGATCGCCCTTCCAACCAAAGCGGATCCGACAGCACCGTCTTGAACGCTGTTGTCCAGTTTGGTAAAGACCTCCATAAACCATTTCTCAAATGCGCCGTCGCCCTTTAGAAATTGGAGCAGGTTGCTGTAGTCGCCGTCGGTTTGGGCAAAGCCGATTATCGGCAGCAATATTGCCAAGAGGCAAAATAAGGGTGTAGTATTTCTTTTCATCACTAAAATTTATGTTTGTACTGCTGCATCGTGTTGTGGATGATCTGCTTGTCGGAAGCGGGAGTCCAAGCCTGTGGCAATGCATAAGGCGAATGGTTTTTCAGAATATTTTTATAGTCCAAAAGAAGTGTCGTCTTATCGTTGTGTTTCCTTAATTCCTGCACGAACCTTCTCCATTTGATAAGGGTGTCATGGTACATCAAAAAGCGTTTTCCTCTCGGCATATCCATCGACCTCGACATTGAATATTTTTCCTTGATTAAGTCCAATTCCTCCTGAAGTCTTTTTAAAGTTCCCGTGGTATTGAGCGTTTCGTAGGTTTGCTGGTTCTTCAGCCTCCATTCGATAAAGTTTTGAGGATTGTCTGGAAATTCGGTAATGGGTCTGAGCATCCTTTTGTAGTAGAGCAACCAGAGCGGGTCTACATCGACCGTCGCCGAAGTCCAATGGGCAAAGTCTTGGACGCTTCTTTTATAGATGGTGTCGGATGCCGCCTTTATCTTTTTTGCCTCTTCCTCTTGAAATTTCACTTGGGCAAAACGCTGGTTTTGAAGTCCCGTCGGTTTTAGCGGTCGGATATCTTCTCCATCCTTATAATCCCTGTTTCTGCTGGGAGCCCACATTCCCCAAACGGTGGCATACGCGAAGTTGGTCTGAATCCCCAAAAGGTATTTTGGATAGGGACGCCAATCGCCCCAACTCTGGAACACCATCCTTTTGTGCTGGGCTACGATGGAGGGGTCGTTCAAACGCTTTACGGTAAACTGCCCGAATACGCCGACTGCTGTCAGCAAAAGCGGAACGAGGGCAAATTTTTTAACTAATTTTTTCATCTTTTTAATTGAATATGTATTTGTATTTCTGGATAATGTCTCCGACAATCGCCCTGTCGATATTGAGGTAGTTTCTTAGCACTGGAACCTGGTACAGGTACGGAATCTTCTTGGCGTTTTCTAACCGCAATATGATGTAGAGGATGTTTCCATTGATGTTCCGAACTCGGGTAAACACCTTTTCAATAAGCATCTCCCTGTCCATCGGATCCATCAGGAAATCCTTGTTCTCGTTCAAAATATCCTGCGTGACTTCCTGCTTGAGTTTTAAGGTCTGTTTGCCGATTTCGACATAGTATTTGGAAACCAAGACGGCATATTCTGGATGTTGCGCCGACAAGTCCAGCATTTTGTTGGAGTTGTTCGCTACCTTTCCCAGATATTGGTACAGATAGATTAACTTTTTGCTCTGCGTGAGTGCCGAGTTGACATTTTTTAGTTGTTGGTAGATGTATTCCTGAATGGCGATGACCTGTGCAGTCTTGTTTTTAATGTCGTCGTACAGTTCCTTCTGTTTTTCATAAGAGTTTAGAAATGCCTGCTCGCTTCCCAGCCTTACGCCGTGGTTGGTGGTCATCTGCACCAAGAGTTTGTCGTTGATAACAATCTGCTGTCCGCTTACAAAACCAACAGAAAAAAACAAGATTCCTCCGATAAATAGTTTTCTCATTTTTAAAAGGATTTGATGTTTTTCATAATGTTCTCGACCACCTGTTTGTCCCGATTCACATAGTATTGAAAGGCTTTTTTGTTTCGTAAGACTTTTGCCTTGATGTCCCGAATCTTTAAAAGCATATGGGTAGAATTTCTGCTCAGCGTCTTGACTTCTCCCAAGGCATAATCCAATAAAATCTTGCGCTCCGACTTTTCCATCTGGTTCATTGCCCCATAGGAAACCACAATCCCGACAATCAGCCTCGTCACCATTTGCAGATCATCCACAAACTGAACCTGTGAAGGCAGAACCGCGATGATGGAATAAGGTGCGGTACTGATTTCATGGATAATGGCTTGCTGGTTTTGGGTGATTTTCGTAATCTCCCTGCTCATCGCAATTCCTGTGGGAATCGCTTGAATGGCGAACGATACGATTCGAAGTCTGTCCTGAATTTTGGTCACCTTGTCCTTGAAATTGTTCCACTGGGTTTTGTTGGCGGTTTCCACCGTGGCATTGGCAATTTGGTTTTTCCGCATCTCCTTCTGCCTCTCGTTTTCATCCATCGTCGCCTTGATTTCTAGGTTCATCATCGGAAAGGATACGTTTTCCTGCTGCCAAGACGGCGTGGAGCCGCCACTGGATGAAGTGAGCACAAAATAAATCAGCAAGCCCCCAAACCCCCGAAGGGGGCTTTTTAAAGCGTTAATTATGGGATGTTTCATTTTCATCTTATTTTTTTACATTGTTCCCCTTTGGGGACAGGGGCTAGAAATTTCTTTTGTATCGGTTCATAATATTTTCTACAATTCCCTTGTCGGTATTGATGTATCCTGCAAATGGATTGATGGAGTTCCAGAATCCCAAACGATTGGCTTTTTCCAGTCTTAACTTGATTGCCAGAAGCCAAAGCTTTAGGTTTTTGACATTCTCGGAAATGTTGTGCAATATCTTGTATCGGTCTCCCGCAGTGGCAAGGTTCAGCTCTCCCGAGGCGAGGATGTCGGAGACATCAGTCACTATTTTTATACTCTGTTCATAGGTTTTCTGTGAAGCCTTTACCCCGAAAATGGCATATTGTGGATGTGCCGATGCCAACTGAACTACCTGCGATGAATAATTGTAGCATTTGTTGAGTTCCGAATAAATCTCCTTCACCTGGATTCCGTTCTGCAAGGTTCCCGAAACTTCCTTCAGACCTTTCAGAATCTTATTCTGAATATCGTTGGCAACCACCATCTGGGTTCCCACCCACGCTTGGGCATCCTTCAGTTTGGAGGTTTCATCAATCACATCGTTCTGCTTGGCTTTCAAGTTTTCTGAATAGAGGATCATCGCCGCCGTTACCGTCGGGTCGATGTAGGTGTTTTGGGAGAAGCCCCATGTCCCCCAAAGGGGGAGAATCAACAGGAAAAGCCTCCTCCAAACCCTCCAAGAGAGGGAATTTATTGAAAGTCCCCTTTGGGGATTTTGGGGCTTATACTTTTTCATATTCCTCGTGTTTTTGGTTGATTAATTCTGAAAAATGGATATTTCGGTTTTCCAATTCCTGCGAGATGATTTTGAAGATATTTTGCCCTTTGTGCGTCTTCTTCATCATCCTGTAATAGGAAACCACCTTTTTGTCCAATGGCTTTTGATAAAGGTTGACGAGCGATACCAAGTTTTCAAGGCTGTCTCCGAAATTTTTCAAATCGCCTACAATTTTTTGCAAAGCCTCGTCGTAGTTTCCGTATTGTTGGACATAGTATTCGACTGCGGATTTTTCTGGTTTTTCCGTGGTGTAGGTTAAATACTGCTCCAAGGAAACCTCATTGCCGTACACTTCTCCTTTGGAACCCCGCTTCAGATAAAATTCCTTGAAACGGCTTCTTCCAAATTTGTTGTTCAAATTATTGATGGTGAAAATCTTGTTTTGTTCCACCTTGTTCAATGAAAGCAGTGATGCAATCTTGTCGAAGTTGTCCTTGAACTTGGTCTGATCCAGCAATATGAAGGTGTCCGAGTTATTAATAATACTGTCTTTTACGACGGCATTTCCGATGATGTCGTCCAATTCCTGGGTAACAACCACTGCTTCTCCCCAAAATTTCCGAACCGTCTTGTAGAGATAGAGAATATATCCGCCCATCAGTTTGCTGGCAATCGCCTTCCATGCTTCCTCGATGATGAGCGCCTTTCTTCGGTCTTTTCGGAGACGCATTTTCTGGATGAAGGTATCCATGATAATGAGTGTCACGATCGGAAACAGTTTCGGGTTGTCTTTCACATTGTCGATTTCAAAGACGATGAATGGTTCGTCAAAGAGCGTGTTGTCTGCACTTTCGTTGAGTGTCGTTCCATATCTTCCGCCTTTGTAGAAATCCTTCAGCACGAACAAGAATGTCCTTAGATTAAATTCCTTTTCGGTGATGTGGTGTTTCTTATTGTTCAGGTAAAGGGGCAGAAATTTATCGCAGTAGTCATAGAATCCGTTGAAGGAAAGTTCTTTTGCCTCCAATTTTTCTTCGAGCTCCTTAATTTTCTTGATGATGGTTTTTCGGAAGGACTCGTTCCATTCTTCCGCCGTTTTCGGCTGCCTGATAATCTCGTTGGACTTGATGAGGATGAGTTGCGTCTCATTGTAGATTTTTCTCTTATCTTCATCGTTCAAGGTTTCATAAGCTTCGTAAACCTTGTAGAATTTTTCGCTGTCGTAATTCGGGTTGTTCATATTTTTGTCCGGATGATATTCGATGGCGAGTTTTCGGAAAGCCTCCTTAATCTCGTCAGAACCTGCATCGAAAGCGATTCCCAAAATATCGTAATAGTTGTACTGTCCGTTCGACTGGTTCTCAAAATCTGAAATAATGTCTTCCTCGTGGATGTTGTATTTGTTCAGATAGAGAATGAGTTCCTCCGAGGTCTTATGCTCATACCACCTGGTTCCCGAATTGAAATATTGGTGGTAATACGACATCAGCACATTGTCCAAAATAGATTTTTGTGCGGACGACATCGTGGCATCGGGACCTTGCCAAATCAGGAAAATCAAATTGGTCAAAAATTCTATTTTTTCGATGTTGAACTCTTTCTTGTTCATCAAAAAAGGATTCATGGTGATTGGTTTTTCTTCAGTGTATTGGATGTATCTCCCGCCTTTGTATTTGCAGGTTCCCGAATAGGAATCTCCCGTGTCCACAATGACCACGTCATAATTGTAGGTCAGGTATTGCTCAACGATATTGTTCATCAGGAAGGACTTTCCAGAACCTGACGGACCGAGGACAAACTTGTTTCGGTTGTTGATTCTTCCTGTCTTCATCGGCAAGTCCGCCGGATCAACTTTCAATGGAACGCCTTGTCGGTCGGTAAAACGCAGATAAAAATTGGATTCCTCGTTCACGGGGTAACTTTCTTTAAAAAAAAAACACAAGGCTGCTTCGCTTGTCGTCATAAATAAATCGTATTCCCGAAGTTCCGTGGCATTGCCTGGAATGGCGGAGCGAAATAGTTCGAGCTGGTTGTAGGCGTTCTTGGAGACGATAATTCCTTTCGTAAAAAGCTTGTTCTCGATCATCGACTGTATTCCTTCCATTTTTTCCAGTGTATGTGTTGAAAATATTAGGGAGAAATGGGCATTGACCACGAGTTGTCCGTCGATGGCGATATTGTGGAGAAGCGTTTGGATTTCTTCCGCAATAATGGCGTTGGATGGAGAGTTGTTTGCCGCCCCCTCGTGCTTCTTTTTCTTTTTGTCGAGTTCCCGCTGTTGTTGCGCCTGCAGAGGAATGGTGATGACCTGATTGTAGATGATGGTTTCGTAATCCTCCAATTCGTTGATGAAGGTGAAGTTGTCCACCGCCGTTTCCGAGGCTGCTCCGTTTCCTCCCAATATGGAAAAAGGATCTATTTCTGAAGGCAGGTCGATATTTTCGACATCCACATAGGAAATATTTTTGACGAAGCGGTTTCCGATTTGGAGATATTCGTTGGTACTTTTGATATTGTCAAAAACCGGGGTTTCCGTAAACTGCATCGACAATACACCCGAAATGTAGTATTCAAAATCTTTCTCATATAAAAATTGGGGTTCGCAACCGCTCTGCTTCAAGAGCATCAACACCTTTTGGCATTTGTCGCGAAGTTCCTTGTAACTTTTTTCGGAAAACTGGTAGTGCTTGTTTTTCTTCTTGAGTTTGTCGTCCACAATGTCCGTAAACAGGAGTACCGTTTCGATGGTTTTAAATAGTCTTCCGTCAAAATGCTCGGAGTATTTCTGCTGGAGGAACTGGTTGGAGGATTCGGCGGTATATCTCTTTTTGGAAAAGATGTCGAGTTTTTGAACGATTCTTCCTTCGCCAATAATGGATACGACTTGATTCAGCACGGTATGGAAGTTCAGGTAGTTGTCTGGGTCGGCGGAATACTGTTCCACAATGTTCTTAATTCTGATGCCGATAATCGGATTCCCGTACTGTCCGAAGAGGACATCAAAATCCCATCCAAAATCCTTTCCGTAATCGTAGCCGATGAAGGGAATGTCAAATGCCTGTTTCTTTGTCTTTACCATCTTTTAAAAATCTTTTGTTGTTGAGTTTTTTTGGAAAAATGAATATCTGGTCAAAATTTTTGGTCTTGTCGTAGAGTCCGTTTTTGTCCTGCTTCTTGAAAATGAGGTAGACACCTCCTGCGGTTACCAATAAACCTAATAATGAACCCAGCAATCCGAATTTGGATAAGATGAGTGCCGCAACCACACCTGCGCCGATGACGGCTACCGCATAAATGATGTATTTGCCTTTGAGTCCGAAGAATACAAGGGGTTTTTTGAGCCCCTTGTACAGGTAGTATCCCATCTTAAGCAAAGAATGCGGTTACAAATTCCGGAACCACGATAAGGAAGATCATCGCACCGCCGTAGCCGAGGATTTCTTTGTTGACATCCTGGTCGCCGTTCGTCCATTTGTTGTACACCCTCAATCCTCCGATAAATCCTACGAGTCCACCGACTGCCTTTAATATCAGCTTGATGGGGTCCCAATAGTCCTTAATGTCGGAAGCGGCATTGGAGATGGCGGTCGCTCCGCCCTGCGCAAGCATCGGGGTCATTGCCAGCATCACCAAGGCAAGGGTCAGAACTTTCTTTTTTGTCACGTTTTTTCTGATAAAATTTTTCATCATTTTTAAAATTTAGGTTAGTTATGTATGGTAAATTGGTTAAATCGTCGAGTGGTAAACCTTTTGTCCCTTAGTATTGTCCACCAGTTTTACGTTGGTTTCAGAAAGGTTGACAAATTCTTTCCATTGGTCTTTCTTGCTCTGTGCATCATTTTTTTTCTTGGAAACTATTGGCTCAATAATTTCTGGCTTTTTGCTGATTTCCGTTTGCTGTGGCGGATTTTCATGGTGTTTGGTTTCGGGCTGTTTTGAGCTGGTCCCATCCAAATCCTCTTCCTCTTCAAATCGTTTCCTCAATTCTTCCAAACTGGGATTGTCTTCAAAATTGTTCTGTCTTTGAATCGGAATGGGTTCGCTTTTTAGGAATGATTTCGGGGTTTTGAGATTTTCCACATCCTCGATGCCGATCAAGTTGGGTTCCTCATTCTCCGCCTGTGCAAAGTCGCCGAGTGAGTATTCTTCTGCAACATCGGTCTGAACGGTTTTCTCTTTTTTTAGGAAAAGGTCGTAGACGATATTTCCGGCATAGTACAGAAAGTAGGCTCCTAAAAGGATGAGTGAGTATTTTAACATAATGTATTGATTTGAGGTTTGTGGTTTATGGATTATTTTTTTCTTGTCTCTTTTGTCTCTCGTTAAAGCGCAACTTTTTTGACCTCGCTGATCTGCTGTATAATTTCGTCGAACGGCTTCTTTACGGCGTATTTTTGCTCGTAGGTGAGTTTTCTCGTGTCGATGGTTTGGAGGCAGTTTCTCTTGAACACGGGATTTTCTAGTAGAGTTCCGTATTTTGCCAACTCGATATCCATTTCCTTTTGGTTGAGATATTTGTAGCCCTTGTCGTATTTGGAGCGGATGAAGATTCTTTCCGCCTCGCTTTCCAACAAACCCAGAAGATTTTTGAATACCAAGGTTGATTTTACGGACACATCGGAATACTCAAAGGGAATGATGATGAAGTCGCTGTACACCAAAACATCGCTGTATCTCTGGTCCAGTGTTCCCGCCAGATCGAACAGGAACAGGTCTTTGCTTTCTTTCAGGTCGACAACCTGTTCCAAGTCCTCGAAAGGCGGCTCATCGTCATCTTCGCCAATGACTTCCACCTCGTAGAGTTTGGGCAGTTCCGAGTCCGCATCCTCCCTCCATTTGTTGAAGAAGGATTTTTGGTAGTCGAAATCAAACACCTTGATCTTCCTTGTAGAAATTCTGGAGAGATAGTTGGCGAAAGCGATGGCGAGGGTGGTTTTCCCTGTTCCGCCTTTTTGGGTGGCAAATGTGATGATCATTCTTATGTTCTTTTTTTGTTTTTGCGTCTTTTTCTTAACTCTTCTTCGGCGGGGTCTTTACCTGTTCCTCCCGATGGTTTGGTGAATTGGAAAATCAGGTCGTCTATGCTTCTGTCCAGTTCTTTGGAAAGATTTTCATCTCTATTTTCAGATGCCGATTCTTGGCTTGGATTGAGGAATTTTTGATAGGCTCTTTCACCAATTAATTTTTCCAATGATCCCACATAGTGCAGTTTGGAGTGGACGGCATAATATTTACCTTCTTCCGATTTTATGAGGTGGACATCCTTGTTATTCTGTGATTTCACATAATCCTTTACATCGTTTTTTATGGAGTTGAAAACCTCCCTGTTTTTTATTTTCTTGGACTCGAAAAGCATAAATTCTTTTACTACGTTTTCGGGATTCTGGCGTTTCAGGTGCTCCATTAAAATCTGTTTTAAAAGACTGTCCGCCAGATTGTAGTCCTTTTGGCTTTCAAATAGTTTCTTGTCTATTTTGTCATCGGTCATCTCAAACAGGTCGTTCATCTTCATAACTTCGCTTCCCTTGAACACCTTTCCCGACTTGTGGTCGATGATGCTGTATCCGAATGGTTTATGTCCGTCCTTGTGGTGGAAAACCACATCCAGCCCGAAGATGTCCCGCAACTTTTTTTGGAGTTCGCTCTCGAACTCAACCTTGGGTTTCCAATGGTCGCTGTGCTTTTCCTCAGGAAGCATTGATTCCTGAGCCCTTTTATCTTCGACCTTGAAGACTTTGTTGGAGCAGAGGTCTTTATATTTGCTCAAAATGGCTTTCAGCTGTCTCATTCGTCCGTTGTCCGAATTGGGGGTAAAACTGATTTGGTTACCGTGGATGGTTTTAAGTTTTACCCCGTTCTTCAGAATGGAAAAGTCATTTTCATCATTTGTGTCTTTAGTTAGTTTGAACCCGCTTCTTTCAAGCAGGAGTTCCAGTTGGCTGAGTGAAGCAATTTGATAGTTTAGCAGTTTTTCTAATTTTTCCTCGGAACTTACTCCGTATCGTTTTTCTAGTGTATCTGCCAATGCTTTTTGGGCTTTCAAGCGTTCGTAACTGTCGTTGATTTTCTTTCCGGTCTGCTTGTCAACCCTTGTGGAGACGATATGGACGTGGTTGTTCTCGGTGTCGCTGTGGTAAACAACTATGAACGGCTGTTTTCCGTAGCCCATTTCCTGCATGAAGTCTTTGGCGATTTCGGTGATTTCTTCCTTGCCATGATTCTGATATTTTGCAGAAATGACGGCGTGGAACTGTGGTTTCTTTACCTTCTCATTTTTTGAAATGGATTTGAAGTAGTCCCGAACCTGCTCCGGACTGCTTTCCCCATTGATGAAGTAGGGAAAGTTTTTCATCAGCATCAGTTCTCCTGTTCCTTTCTCCATCTTTTTGTCGTTGTACTGAACGCCGTGAAAATCCGAGCCTGAAGCAGGAATAATCTTGACAATCATTTTGCGAGCATTTCATAGATCTTTTCGAAGATTTGGTTTTGCTGCTTCTTCAATTTGGCGATTTCTGAAAGCTTTGCGGTGAAGTTTTTCAGTTCTGATTCCGAAATAAACTTTTGTCCGTTTGCAATTTTCGCTACCTGGTTGATGTTGGTCTCTATCTTGATGAAGACGTTGTCTTGTTTTTCAATGAACGCCAGTATCTGTCTTCTTTCGTTGTCTAAAATTCTGTTCTCAACTGATGCCGTCAGTAAGTCGGTCAATGTGAGGTTTCTGTCTTTGCATATTTTTTTCCAGTCCTGTTTTTTGGTTTTGGATATTCTGAATTTTATGTAGTCTTCTTTTTCCATTAAGGACTTTGTTGAATCATCAATTAGGGCAGATAAGGCTTGATCCAGTTGGAATATCCTTGAACTTCTCCGTAGGTGTAGTAGGATGTGGACATTGCGTTTAGGGAGGTTTGCGGAATCTGGATGCTGTAATTCTCCAGCAGGGCTGGAAAATATTGCGTGGAATTCTCCGTATGAAGTAAGACAATCTGGTTGGGAATGTATCCGATGTCGCTGTAGATGCTCGCAATGCTGATGAAGGCGTTTCCCGTAATCGGTGCGGAATCAGAAGACCTGTACATCTGAAACCATACATTTACAATTCCCTGTACTTTTCTGAACAAAACCGCTCCCTTTAGTCCTCCGAAATTTTTGGTTCCGATGGTGTAATATTTTGAGGAGGTAAGATAGGCGTGGCTATTTCCCGAATAGTTTACAGGGGCGGACCAAGTTGAAGTTGCTGTCAGTGCGGCGGTGCTGTTGGGATCGAAGGTGAGTACAATTCTGTATTCGACAGGCTGTTTCTCCTTTGCGAAATTCTGCCATACGTTGCCGTCAAAATAATACATTCCTGATTCTGAAATATTGATGACCTGCCCCGAAAGATTGGAAGCCGGAGCGGTGGCAAATACAACCGCACCTTTTTTTGCCTGTGTGTAAAACTTGTTCGCCAACTGGTCGCCCGTTATCCTTGGAGGAATAATCCCGTCATGATGTGAGGTGTCGTTTGGTTTTCCTACTACATCAAAAGTAGTTTCGGGTGTCTGTGTGTTTATTCCGACCTGCGCATTGAGGTTGATGGCAAAAAGTGTCAGGAGAACATAGAGGGTTGCTTTCATTTTTTTGATTAAAATTTCTGTTGCAAAATTGGGACATCAAATCCGTGAAAACAATAGTGTTCATGGGGCGTGGGCTAAATAAGAACAATTTAGACGAGTTTAGATTCTCCGAAGATTAAAAAAGAATAATTTAGACGAGTTTAGATGCTTGAACCAGATTTGGTGATTAAAAAAAACAAGTTCCGCCGTTTTTTCCCCTTTTGCAAAAAGGCAAGACCGTCTTTGTCCCAAAACTTGAAAAGTTTGTGGGTACAAAGACACATCTTGCAACAAAAGTTTACCGATTTTTTTTAGAGGTCTGAAAATGTTGCTCGAATGGTTATAATAGGGTTGTTTTGTGGATTTTTAGGAGAGAATTGCTTTGGAAGGAAAAAATATGGGAAATGGGCAGAATTTAGGGTGTAACTTTTTTACCCACGTTTGCGATTAGGGTGTGGCTGATTTACTCAGGTTAGAAAATAACCTGTAGTTAGATTACCCCCGTTGTTGAAAAAGATGTGTTTATTTGGTGCAGGTTGGGAAGTAAAGTGTGTCTTTTTTTACCATTGAAATTTTTGTCAGGATGCTTATTGTTTAGGAAAAGTGGGGTGGGTCTATTTTACGCAGTTTGATTTTGAACCTGTGTCTATTTTTCGCAGGTGGTTACTTTGGGAGGTACAATTTTACCAGAAGATTCGGACGATTTATGAGTATTGAAAAAATCTGCAGAGGATTATTTTTTTTCAGATTTTTTGTATTGGTTTATCTTGGAAGTTAAAAATACAGAAACGCATTCTGTTGGAAGTAGACTTTTTACGTGGCTTTGTGATTGGGATGTGCCTAATTTACGCAGGTTGAAAAATTGCCTGTGGTTAAATCAGGTAGGTTTTTGAAAAAGATGAGTTTATTTGTTGAGAATTTGCACTAATAATGCACGGAAATCCCTCGTTTTCTGTAAGAAATCTTAGCATTAACAATTATTTTTTACAAAAAAGATTAATATAGCCCAAAGTGGCTAATAAAGAAGTGTTTACAAGAACCGAAAGTGCTATCGGTAACGATTTAGTAATGGAGCTTACTGCACTCGCTTTCATCTGATTACCTTGTAAATCATTATTGCAAATCTAATAAAAAAAGGGTAAAGTAACAGCATACTTTACCCTTTTTCGTTTTTTAACCCTCCCTCAAAAGAAGATAATTAAAAATAAATCTTTCCCAATATGGGGACACTATGTGATAATGCTTTACATATTATTTCCAAGTTTTGGCAAATCAACGAATGTAGTTGCGAAACAATAGTCCCAATATTTAAACGTCTAAGCTATGGAAATCGTATTGAACAAAGTATTATCGGAAATTCAGCATCAGGAAAATAAGCTATCTTCTCAAATGATGCAAACTGCGGATGACCTTATTCCTAAAGGAAATGCTGTTTACTATAAAGATTAAAGTCTTACAGACCGTATTTAAGAACGAACAGCAGGAAATCAATTTTTTCAAGAACATCAAACCGCAGATTTTAGGAAAACTTATTTATAACAATAAAGTATTCCGCATTGAAACTACCTGCCCAGTGAGTACCGGGAGAATACACCAAAGTTATTTTGAAAACCAACTTAAAATCCTCAAATCCGAATATAAGGAAAGCATATCCAATGAGGATTTTTACAGGTACTATTCATTAATATAGAAAAGCTAATACTGTTCATATTAGCTTATTATGCAACTACTGATTATAGAATTTCACCTCCAATCGTATTGATGATGGAGGCACTTAGATTTTGTTGTATAATTTAATGGGTTGTAGCATGATGCAGGTTAATTATTATTAACTAACCCCGCATCACTACCACCTTTTTGTCGATATTATTTATCGGTTTTGCAGTTTACAAACCATTGGTGCTTATTGCAATTTTAGTAAGTCAATGCCAGCCCCACACCAAAGCCCATATCGCTATCATAGTGGGTACGTATACCTATATTCTTATTAATGATATACCTAAGTTCTCCCATATACTCTAAGTCGGTATTCACCATAAAACCACCTCTTAGTCTTTTTGAAATTGGTATATCTTCACGCATTAACTGCAATCTCACAATTCCATCATGATATACTTCTGCCTGAAAATTGACCAGCATAGGTAACGTATACATAAACCCTAAACTGAACGCCCTGCGGGTGTCTTTCTTGTTGGTTTGTCCAAATATGTTCTTTTCGTGTTCATCTTCTCCCATTTTACGGTAGCGGTAATCAAAACCTACAAAGGGCATGAACCATTGCATCTTTCCAATGTATCTACCTAAATGGGTTTCTACTTCATAACCGTGCATACTATTATAGCCTAAACGCCATTCTGTTCCTAATTGGTAGCGTGCATTCATTAGCATAGCTTCTCCATCATTACCATTGGTTGCAAAATCGTTTTGTGCCATAAAATGAGGCATATTACTTTCTCTTTGCAATTCTTTATAGGCTTTTGCCTTGTCGGGTAGATAGGGGTTATTGTAGTCTCCAACTTCAAAGACCCTGTTCATTCCCGCCATCATGTGATATAATATATGGCAATGAAAGAACCAATCACCTTCCTCATTTGCTAAAAACTCAATGGTATCTGTTTCCATAGGCATGATATCCAACACATTTTTAAGCGGCGATTTTTCGCCTTTTCCGTTTATCACCCTGAAATCAAATCCGTGAAGATGCATTGGATGCCGCATCATTGAATTATTATAAATGGTAATCCGTAGAATTTCTCCTTTTTTTACAGGTATTTTGTCAGTTTCCGAAAGTATTTTATTATCCATGCTCCATACATAGCGGTTCATGTTGCCAGTAAGTGTGAATTTCAACTCTTTTACAGGCGCATCATTTGGAAGAGAGGTGTTATAAGGTGATTGCAACATAGCATAATTTAATGTTTTGATGTCTCCCAAGGCATTAGCGTTGTAACGGTTAGCGTCGTTATCCATATCCATACCCTCATGCTTACTGTGGTCTGCTTTTTTTGTTGCATCTCCGGTAATTTCGGGATACATCACTACATTCATGTCCATTTGGTTAAGGCTCATCTTCATGCCCATATCGTCCAAATCGCCATTCATTTTCATCATATCGTTCATCATCTTCATCCCCTCGAAATACTTCAATCGTGGGAGTGGAGAAATAAGCTGTTTGACCCCATCACCTATAAAGTAACTCGCAGATTGTGTCCTGTCTTCGGTTGTTGCTAAGAACTCGTAAGCCAAACCATCTTGAGGGATAGTCACTACAATATCGTAAGTTTCAGAAACGGCAATGATTAACCTGTCCACCTCTACAGGCTCAACATCATTCCCATCATTAGCTACTACTGTAATTTTTCCTCCAGCATACCGTAGCCAGAAATATGAAGACGCCCCTCCATTGGAAACACGCAATCTGACTTTGTCGCCTGCTTTTAGCTTTTTACCATCAATTGTTTTCAAATCGGTGCTATGGCTACCATTTATTAGGATTTTATCATAGTAAACGTCACTGACATCCATCGCCAGCATCCGCTTCCACTCGTTTTTTACCTTTACCCCTAATTTTCCCTCCTTAATAGCTTCAACATATGATTGTGTTGCGCCTTTCTTAATGGCCGCCCAATCATTTGCATTGTGTAGCATACGGTTGATATTATCGGGGTTAAGATTTGTCCACTCACTTAATATAATTGGAACGGTCGGCAAATCATCAATTCCTTTTCTGAATGTCTTATCATCGCTTCTTTTCTTCATGATAAAACTTCCGTACATGCCAATCTGCTCCTGCAATCCTGAGTGGGAATGGTACCAGTGCGTACCATGCTGGATAATCGGAAAACGGTAGGTGTAGGTTGTGCCCGGTGCGATGGGTTTTTGTGTAAGCCAGGGCACACCGTCTTCTTTATTGGGCAGGAACACACCATGCCAGTGAAGTGATGTGCTTTCTTTCAATTGGTTGTGCACCACTATTTCGGCAGTGTCGCCCTCGGTAAAGGTAAGGGTGGGCATGGGGATTTGCCCGTTTACGGCAATTGCCCTTTTTTGCTTACCTGCATAGTTGACAAGCGTATCTTTTACATACAGCTCGTAATGCACCACTCTCTGTGCAAACAGCGTTTGCGTGCAAAGCAGTATCAGCACTGTTTGCAAAATTCTTATAGGTATTTTATTATATCTGTTCATGATTTGAAAAATTTTATTTAATGCTGTCTTCCATTGTGCTAAACCACGCTATCAAAACCTGCTTATCCTCCGGTGACAATACTGCATTGCGATGAATTAGTGTGTATGATGACAACGGCATTTCCCCGTCCTTAACCTGCCCGGCCATAGCCCTGAATTTGTTTCGCTGCCTGCGGACAGAATAGTCGCCAAATTCGCTAAAGTTGAGTTCCTCTTTCCCCTTTTTTATATGCTCTGCCATGTACCATGCGCCGGGCTGGATACGGCTGTACCACGGATAATGGGTATTGTTGCTATGGCAGTCATAACAGGACTGAACAAGGATAGCCTTTACATTTTGGGGTACGGCGTACACCCTTTCGATATGGGTGGCTGGCACTTCAACCGCCTGGTTCCGTAAGGGCTGAAAGAACTGTATGGCAATCAGGACGACAGCCAGCCCCAATATGATTTTCTTCTTTATGGTCATAATTATTTTATTGTGGCTTCATCTTTTTGTGTCTACTGTTTTTTCACATACTTGGCATAATTCTCCTTGTTTTCAAAATAAGAAACTTCACCGTTATTTCCTGTCACAGCAATCACCGCATTAGCTTTGTCTACCTGCTTATGGGAATAGGGGTCTATCGCCATCCGCACGGTCGCATCTTTTGGAATACGTTCCTTACACATTTCGCAACATCCGTAATAGGTTTTACCATCAAATTTTACTTCAAACTGCTTTTTGCCCATATAGGCATCATTTACCATGCAGACTTCATCCAATGGCACCAATTCGCCTATTTGGACATCATGTTCGTGGCTTGCCGGAGTTGCCTGCGAATGATGCTGTGCCGCTTCATCCTTATTTGACCCTGTCTGCCCGCAAGCGGTGAATAGCAGAGTTAAAGAGGAAATAAAGCAAATTATTATTTTGCTCATGTTAAAACTATTTTTTGAAATTTTATTATTTACTTTCTTCAAACTCTTTCAGCTTGCGCTTCATCAATTCAATTTCTTCCGCTTGGGTTTCAAGTATGTTTTTTTGCAACTGTATCAGTTCCGGGTCGGTCAGCTTTGCCTTTTCGGACATCAATATGGCTGCTGCGTGATGGGGTATCATACCTTTTACAAATTGTTTGTCCCCCACATTGATTTGCTCCCTTATACCAAACCATGAAAAGATGCCAACGGCGACTGAAAATATGGCTATCATCCAGTTCATTTTCCTGTTAGCGTACATCACTTTCATTACCACTAATTCGATAAGCAACATTGCCGAAGTCATCAGCAGGGTCATATACAAATTGTTGATATTGGGTATAAGGTTGCGCAACCCGTCTATCATAGCGTACATAATAAAATACATTGCACCGAACATTACGACAGCCATAATCGCAAAGCGTTTGTACATGGCTGAAGCATGGCTTGAATTGTGCGCACCATGCCCTGAAGCATGACCTGTATGGTGGTTGTTCTGCATATTTTCCATAACCCTAAATTTATTTACCGTTAATTGTTTGCTGTACCTTACCGCAGCTAATCATTTTTGAACCGTAGTAAGGATTTTTGATTTCTTTGTTTTCGCTGAACCAAACAGCTCCTTTCCCGTCATTGAACATCGGGCAATGGTCTTGATACAATGTTTGTGATGTGCCGAACAAACTAACCAGGTCTTTCAAATCTTCGCTAAGCGACGCTAAATGTTCTCTTTGGTGGTCTATCTTCCCAGCATTTTCGCCAATGTGCTCGGCATTTTCTTTTGCACTTTCAAAAATTTCCATAAACTCTTTATGCTTATCGGCTGGAATAGTTTTCATATCCACCTTATTCAAAGTACCCAACAGCTTTTTTCCTGCATTGGCGGCAGCTTTGTCATTATCTGAAGCAAGTGCGTTCTTTAATGATAGATAATCGGTAACTATGGGCGCAATAGAAAAGTTTTTTGCTTCTTCTTTTCCTGTTGCTTTTGCTTCCTGACCGCTCGGAGTTTCACTCACAACGGGCGCAGCTACCGTATCATCCTCTTTTGGTTGGGAAGCTGACTGTTCTTGTGATACAACAGCAGTATCACTTGAAGACTGCTCGTTTTTGTTGGATGCCTGATTGCATGATACTGTTACAAATGCCATGATAACAGCAATGATTGATAATGTTAGATTTTTCATTTTTATTTATTTTTTGATTTTTAAAAAACTTGCGTTAATAGCCACTACAATGGTGCTTACACTCATCAGCACAGCACCCATAGCGGGACTTAAAACAAAATTCGGATAGAGTACGCCTGCCGCAAGCGGTATTGCCACCACGTTGTAGCCAACCGCCCATATCAGGTTCTGTACCATCTTTTTGTAGGTAAGTTTGCCGAAGTCAATCAGTTTGACCACATCCCTCGGGTCGCTGTCTACCAATATGATATCCGCTGTTTCGGCAGCCACGTCCGTACCGGAACCCACGGCAATGCCCACATCTGCCTGTGCCAGTGCAGGTGCATCATTTACACCATCACCAGTCATTGCTACGATTTCGCCTTTTGCCTGAAACTCCTTTACTTTCTCCTGCTTGTTGTGCGGAAGCACATTAGCCAAATACCCGTCCATACCCAATTTTCCGGCTACGGCAGCAGCAATCCTGTCGTTGTCCCCGGTGAGCAGAAAGGACTTGATGCCCATTTTTTTGAGTTCCTCAATCGCCTGTGCCGAACCCTCCCGGATGCTGTCTGCCAAAGTAATGATGCCGATTACCCGGTCATCAATGAGGACAAAGTTGACCGTTTCGGCCTCTTGATTGATTTCGTTTGGAATTTCAGGCAGGGAAAGGTGGTTTTCGGTGAAATAATTCGGGCCGCCAGCTACGACATTTTTCCCGTTCACAACACCTTTAACACCTATGCCCTGCATATAGCTGAAGTTTTCAGACTTCCATAAGGCAAGGCTCTTTTCTTTCAATGTAGCCATAATGCCTTTGGCGATATGGTGTTCCGAATTTTGCTGTACTGCGGCAGCATACTGGATAACCTCATCGGCATTATATTCGTCTGTTAACGGTATAACCTTTTCTACGGCATGGGAACCTTTGGTGAGCGTTCCGGTCTTATCAAAAATGACAGTGGAAAGTTTTCGGGTGGTTTCAAATGCCGTACGGTTGCGGATGAGCAGGCCATTGGTCGCCGAAAGCGTTGTGGAAATGGCGACTACCAACGGGATAGCCACGCCCAATGCGTGCGGGCAGGCCGTTACCATTACCGTCACCATTCTTTCAAGCGCAAAGGCAATATCTCCACTGCTTGCATACCAATAGGCAAATGTGCCTATGCCCACGGCAATGGCAATAAAGGTGAGCCATTTGGCAACTTTGTCCGCAAGGTTCTGTGTATTGGACTTAGTAGCCTGCGCTTCCTGCACAAGATTGATAACCCTGTTCAGGTAGCTGTCTTTTCCAACGGCTGTTACCTTAACTTTCAGCGCACCATCACCATTGATAGAGCCTGCGATGACCTTTCCGTCCTTTTCCTTTTTTACGGGGACACTTTCTCCGGTAAGCATACTTTCGTTGATATACGAAAGCCCCTCCAGTACCAATCCATCGGCTGGAATTTTTTCACCCGGTTTTATGATAGCCGTTTCACCGCTTTGCAGGTCTTCGAGCTTTATCTTTACGGCTTCTCCGCCACGTTCCACGGTAACATCGTTGGGCAGCAAAGCCACCAATGACTGTAATGCCCGTGAAGCAGCCATTTGGGAACGCATTTCCATCCAATGCCCTAACAGCATGATGTCAATGAGGGTTGCCAGTTCCCAAAAGAAGTCCATACCCTCCAAGCCAAATACAACGGCTACTGAATAGACATAGGCTACGGATATAGCGATAGCAACAAGTGTCATCATCCCTATGGCTTTGGCTTTCACCTCGCCAATCATTCCCTTTAGGAACGGCAAGCCTCCATAGCTATAAATCACTGTACCCAATGCCAGCAACACATATTTATCGCCATTGAAAGCAAGCGAGAAACCTAACCATTGCTGTATCATGTGCGACAGGAGCAGTATAGGGATTGTAATGACAAGGCTTATCCAAAAACGAGTGAGGAAATCACCTGTATGATGTCCCTCATGTTTATTAAAGTTTTCGTCAGCATGGC
Organism: Bergeyella sp.; assembly: GCA_031987605.1. GTDB lineage: Bacteria > Bacteroidota > Bacteroidia > Flavobacteriales > Weeksellaceae > JAFAGO01. The sequence goes on from DALZZF010000002.1 coordinate 225,384, forward strand.
CATGTTGAGAATGCCCGGAATGCCCATGTCCTGATTTTTGTACATGAGAAACTGAGCTACCGCCAACGGGAACCAGTGCCATGCCACAAAGCGGGCATTTGCCTGGTTCGTCTTTTAGCACCTGCGGGTGCATGGGACACGTGTATTTTTTCATAATAAGGGGTTTTAAAAGTTATGTTGCACTTAATTTTTTTGCCATCTCATGGGTCATTTCTTCGGCATAAGCACCATAGGCATCCACAAGTACGCCTTTATTCTTACCATCATTGGACGATATGGCATAAATCACGGCATTGTTATCAGGACTGCTGTCGAGGCTTTCAAACCTATGGGTTTCCGTAACCGTAAAATCCTCCGGTTTTAGTTTCAGGCTCCTTGACGCACAGTACAGGCAGTCCGGCAACAGACTAAAGTCCATACTGTATCCACGCTGTCTTAGGTCTTTAAGCGCCTGCACCATGTCATTGTACTGTACCATAGCTTTCAGACCTGTTATTTAATGGTTTCGACCGTACTGCCGCAGGTAAGCATCTGTGAGCCGTAATATGGGTTTTTAACAGCATTCTCTTTACTTAGCCAATTGGCTCCCTTACCTCCATTGTACATAGGGCAGTGCTGGTAATAAACGGGAGTATCCTGTTTAGACACTTTGGCCAGTGTGTAGATGCTTCCCGAAAGTGCCGCAAAAGCACTTCTTTGTTTTGCAACATCTTTTGATTTTGAAATGCTTTCCGCATTGGCCGTCAAGTCCTGCATCACTTTCATCCAAGCCGTATGTTCCTCTGCCGATAGCTTATTCATATCGACTGCTTTAAGGGATGCAGCCAATTCAGCGGCTTTGGCAGATGCGGTCGCCGCATCGGTTTTTATCAAAGCATCTTTCACTGAAAAGTAGTTGTCAAATACAGCCTTTAGCTGTGATTGGTTTTGGGCTGCATCTTTGTTAGCTGCCATTTGACTATGGTCGTGATTGCCATGTCCGGCATTCATGTCCATTCCCGCCTCCTTGTTTTTGGCAACCGTCTTCACGGGTCTATCATACTGGCAGCAACCAGCCAGTTTAGCATATACGTCATCCGGCGCACGGAACTTCTCACTGTCATAACCAGCCAAAGCAATACGTTTCAGGATTTCATCCTGATTTGTTTTGTCGCCGTCATAGGTGAGCGTAGCCATCTTGGTATCTTTGTTCCAGTCCACGCTGGCTACCTTTTTTACGTTACCTGCTTTTTCGATGGTGGTTTTGCACATACCACAATTGCCGTAAATCTTTACGGTTTCTGTTTTCGCATTCTTGATTTGTGCGAAGCCGTTTATTGATGATAGTAACACGGCGATTACCATCACTATTTTTGATAATGATTTCATAATAATTACATTTTGAGAAACGGGGGATAGATAAACCCGTTTCTGTTTTAAATTTTAAGTAAATGATACAAATAGGGGATTTGCAAAAGCCGGAACAGCTTCTGACAGGACACACCTATGGCTATCAGGCCATAGTTTTAGCTTATTTTAGGCGGTAGCCAAATGGAGAAAAAGCCCGAAGAATAGTAGGCTTCTTTGAAACCGAATTTTTGCTTTTTAGCTGCTGCTAAGTGATTTTTTGCCTTTAATTCGATTATGGTTGGGACATTTAGGGAAGTGGTTGAAGCACCGCACCTGCAAGAGTTGTGTGAACAGCCGCCCCCGCATTTGTCACTTTTGCATTTTTTACAGGATTTGCCCTTGCAACCTTTTTTATGTTCTGATTTTTTGGATTTCTCCTTTGAGCAGGAAGACTGCTCGGTCTTTGTTGAATTTTTGGAACAGGCATAGCTCTGACTTGGCATCATAAAGAAAACCAAACAGAACAATGTCAAAATGCCTATATGTATTCTATAATTTTTCAACGCAACAAAGTTACAAATTAGATTGGTTTTTTATATCGTTTTACGTTTTTTTTTTTGCTATATGGACAAAAAAATGCCATATACGCAATAACCTATCGCCTTTTTTCAGAATTGATAAAATGCCCTTTTTCAGCAACCCAACCTCATAGAAAATTCGGTCGGAAAAAGGGCATTTCAAAAAGTTGTTGGCTTAGGCGTCCAAAGGTTCAATTTTGAAGCCTGCCTTTTGCACGGTCGATATTACTTCCTGCTCGGTAATGCCCTCGGACTTCACTGTAAGTACCTTGTCCTTGTTGGCAGTGTCCACTTCCCAATGGCAGATACCCTCTGCCTTGTCCAAGTGCGGTTTTACAGATGCGATACAACCTCCGCAATTGATGTTCGTCTTGAATTGAAATTGTTTATTTTCCATTGTTAATAAATTTTAGAGTTATCTGATAATGCAAATTTCCGTACTATTCAGTTCAGTATTGTTGTGTAATTTCTTGTTTGATTTGTGAGATTTACTGTTTTATTTCTTCCACTTCAACCGCAGGCTGTTACTGACCACGCTCACGCTGCTCAATGCCATTGCCGCACCCGCAATCATCGGGTTGAGCAGGAAGCCGTTAACAGGGTAAAGGATGCCTGCCGCTACCGGAATGCCGATTACGTTGTAGATAAACGCCCAGAACAGGTTTTGCTTGATGGTGGCTACGGTCTGTTTGGACAAGCGTATTGCCTGCGGTATCTTGGTAAGGTCGGACGAAATGATGGTCATCTTGGCTACGTCCATTGCGATGTCGCTGCCTTTGCCCATTGCGATACTTACATCGGCTGTTGCCAATGCGGTGCTGTCGTTGATACCATCGCCCACCATTGCCACTACCTTTCCTTTACTTTGCAGTTCTTTCACAAAGTCGGCTTTATGCTGTGGCAAAACTTCGGCTTTGTAATGCTTGATGCCTGTCTGCTCCGCAATGGCTTTAGCGGTAGCTTCATTATCTCCGGTCAGCATATACAGGTCAATGCCCATTTCCTGCATTTCCCGGATAGCCTGCACCGATGTTTCCTTAATCTTATCGGCGATAGCGATTACAGCAAGAGCCTTTTTGCTGTTTGCAAACCAGATAACGGTTTTAGACTGTTTGCCCCATTCTTCGGCCTGGTCTTGTAATTCTCCGGCAATGGCAATGTTGTTTTCTGCCAATAGCTTTTTGTTGCCTACATAATAGGTTTCGTTGTCATGGTCTGCTTTTGCGCCTTTGCCCGTAATGCTGTCGAACATGGATAAAGAGGTGGTCGCTACATCGCCAAGATGCTTCACTACGGCTTCTGCCAATGGATGCTCGGATTGCTTTTCGATGCTCAAAAGGATTTCTTTTGCAGTGTCCTCATTGTTCAGCCATTTAATGCCCGTTACCTGTGGTCTTCCCTCGGTGATGGTTCCGGTTTTGTCCAAAACGATGGCATTTACTTTTTTGGCCAGTTCCAAACTTTCGGCATCCTTTATCAAAATGCCATTTTCAGCACCTTTACCAACGCCTACCATAATAGCGGTGGGTGTCGCTAAGCCTAAAGCACAGGGGCAGGCAATGACCAATACCGTAACGGCTGCCAACAGACCTTGAACAACCCCGTTTTCGCCTCCCAAAATCAACCATAGCGTAAATGTCAGGATGGCAATACCTATCACTGTGGGAACAAAGATGCCCGCAATCCTATCGACCAGTTTCTGTACGGGTGCTTTGCTTCCCTGTGCATCCTGCACCATTTTGATGATGTGGGCAAGCATGGTTTCTTTGCCCACTTTTACCGCCCTGAACCGGAAGCTGCCTTTTTGGTTAATCGTTCCTGCAAATACTTTTTCTTTTTCTTTTTTCAATACAGGTACAGGCTCACCGCTTAACATGCTTTCGTCCACATACGAATTGCCCGATATGACCATGCCGTCTACCGCAATCTTTTCACCGGGCTTTACGAGTATCACATCGCCTGCGCTTACGTCTTCGATAGCGGTCTGCTTTTCCGTTCCGTCCGCCTGTACCACGATGACCGTTTTTGGCTGCAAGCCCATCAGCTTCTTAATGGCTGAAGAGGTGTTGCCTTTGGCTCTTTCTTCCAGCAGTTTTCCCAAGAGGATGAATGCGATAATAACGGCAGCCGCTTCAAAATATACGTGAGCATGCAGTCCCCGTTGATGCCAAAAGTCGGCAAACAGCATATTGAAAACACTGAACAGGTAGGCAATACCTGTACTCAATGCCACCAGCGTATCCATATTGGCGGAACGGTGCTTTGCCTGCTTCCAAGCGTTTACAAAAAAATCCCTGCCCAACCATATTACAACGGGTGTGGAAAAGAGCCACATTATCGGGTCTGCATAGGGCATATCCATAAAGAACATTCCTATGATTACCACGGGCAGGGAAAGGATAATTGCCCAAATGGTCTTGTTTTTCAAGGTTCGGAATTTCTTTTCGTGGATGGCTTCAAGCGTTTCCTGCTGCTTGGTTTCGTCTTCAATCAATAGGTCGTAACCTACTCCCTGAACCGCTTTTTGCAGGGTGGAGGCATCGGTCATATTGGGCAGATATTCCACGGTAAGATTGCCCGTTGCAAAGTTCACGGAAGCATTAACTACTCCCGGTTGGTATTTAACAATGCTTTCGGCACTGCCCGCACAGGATGCACAGGTCATGCCCAATACCGGAAAAGCACTTTTAACCGTAGGAACTCCGTAACCTAAATCTTTAATTGCCTTAACAGCTTCGCCTAAGGTTTCATTGCTATCTACTGTAATCGCTGCCCTGCGGTTGTTCAGCTCTACTTTATGGGTTTCTACGCCTTTTACCTGTGCCAATCCTTTTTCAACGATTAATGCACAATGTTCGCTTTCTACATCCTCCAATGGAATGTATATTGTTTCTTTATTAGTTGCCATATTCTGCTTGCTTTAATTAACAATGCAAAATTGGCTATTATATCAACGGGTGCTATTGTGAAATTTTGGAATTGATTTGTAAAATTTATTTACACTTTATCCCACGGCTTTCTCTTATCCTCTTTAATCTGTTTAAAATGGCTTGGTGTCAGTCCGGTAATTTTTTTGAACTGATTGCTTAAATATGCTACACTCGAATAGTTCAAACGAAAAGCAATTTCACTCAAAGACAGCTCATCATATACCAACAGTTCTTTTACTTTTTCAACCTTTTGGGCAATAAAGTATTTTTCAATAGTTGTACCCTCTACCTCTGAAAACAGATTGGACAGGTAATTATAATCGTGATGCAATTTATTACTCAATACATCTGAAAGATTGGTTTTTACATCATTATCCTGATGATGTACCAAGTCAATGATAGTGTTTTTTATCTTCTCTATTGTCCTGCCTTTTTTATCGTCAATTATCTCAAATCCCAATGGCTCTAAAGTTTTTACCAAAGCATCTTTTTTTGCAGGGGTTATCTCTTGGGCTAAGGTTACTTCGCCCAGTTTTATATTCTTAATGCCTAAACCGAGTTTTTCTAATTCATTTTGCACCACCATAATGCAGCGGTTGCAAACCATATTTTTTATAAAGAGTGTGTTCATATTTATTCACTGCCTGCATTGTATTTAATATAAAAGCAATAAACAAATTTACGATTTAAGTTTAATTACTCTGACTTCTTGCCAAGAGGAATAAAGCCTGTGTACATATATACTTACTGTTTTTCATCTTGTTCGTCCATTTTCTTTATCAGTGCTTCACACAGCCTGTCGAGGAATTTCGTTCGGTTTATTTTGCGGGCTTTAAGTTCCATGAACGTGTGGTAAAAATCGCCCAACTCAATATTAAAAGCATCTTCAAATACTTTGGCTATTAATTTTATGTCTGTATTTCCACTGTTAAATACACCGTGGGCGTACAATGCATAAATGAGTTCTGTTAGTGCTGTTTTGCTTGCCGTCCATTTCAGCGAATTGTCTGAACCTTTTTTCTCATTGATGTTATTCAGCCTGTCCTCTAATAAACTTGTATCAGGTCATTGGCAATTATCTTGGCAACCTTGTAATCGTGCGAAGTAGAAAAACGGTGGTCTGCCTCAAAGTAAAAAGTGTCTAACCATAGCCTTATATCGTGCTTGCCACGTACAAAAAACTTCTCGTCAACGAAAGAATTATTGCTGCGGTAATACTTATAAAAATCAAGATTGTTCTTAAAGAACCTTTGTAGCTTTTTGAGTTCTTTGGACAAATATTTCTTGATGCGCTTATTTCCATAAGGTCTTCTCGTTTCAATTTTATAGATGGCATTGTAGTAAATTAGTTTTGAAACAATAACAGGTTTCTGATATTTAAAAAATAGGATTTCTTCATCAATATTCTTAAATCCCTTTTTTAAGACGAACTCCTTTAACTTAGACAAAGAATTTACAATAAGAACTATTACAGCTTCTATTCTTTGGATTGGATATTCGGTTTCAATTTCTAATTCGTGGATTGTTGTTTCCAGCTCATACAGTGTTTTCTTATAAAATTTATCCATACAGTAAGTCTGTTTTATCAAGCACCATTTACATCTAAAAATAATACATTGAATTTTGAAACAATTTCCAAAATTCAATGTGTATTTTAATAGTAAAAAGGGAACTCACATTTATAAATGCAGGTATGTATGCCAGTATTTCTGCTTTATTTATTAAAGTTTGAAATCAATCCAAAAAAAGCATTTCGTGACATTGAAAAAATTAATTTGTTATCACCTAAACAAATTTCATTCGTTGTATTCTTATGGCATTTAGTATAGCCAATAATGCTACACCCACATCGGCGAAAACGGCTTCCCACATTGTAGCTAATCCACCTGCTCCGAGAATTAAAAAAATTGCTTTTACCGCAAATGCTAACGTGATATTTTGCCACACTATTTTCTTGGTTTGTTTACCAATATTGATTGCCATCGGAATTTTACTCGGTTTGTCATCTTGGATTACTACATCGGCAGTTTCAATAGTTGCATCACTTCCCAAACCTCCCATCGCAATACCAACATCGCTCAAAGCTACCACTGGTGCATCATTCACGCCGTCGCCTACAAATGCCACGGTTTGATTTTCGATTTTGATTTCTTTTACTTTATTTACTTTGTCTTCGGGTAATAAATCGCCAAAGGCATTATTGATGCCCAATTTATCTGCAACAAACTTTACTACTGTACTTTTATCGCCACTCAACATTGTTGTTTTTACACCTAAGGCTTTTAACTTATCAATGGTTAGTTGTGCATCTTCTTTTATACTGTCTGCTATGGTAATATAACCTGCAAATTTTCCATCATAGGCTATGGCGATTAGGGTGTACACAATTGTACTTGGGTCTAAATCATAAACGATATTAAACTTATCCATCAGTTTAAAGTTTCCTACCAATAACTCTTTTCCGTTAACGATAGCTTTTAATCCGTGACCCGCAATTTCTTCTACATTTTCTAATTTTATAGAATGGTCTATTTCGCCGACATATTGATGGATTGCGGTAGCAACTGGATGCGTGCTTTGACTTTCCAAAGCGTTGACCATTTTCAAGATTTCGTCTTTACTAAATTCTGATTTTAATATTACTTCTTGCACTTTGAAAACGCCTTCTGTCATTGTTCCTGTTTTATCCATCACTACATTTTGGATATTAGCGATGGCGTCTAAGAAATTGCTTCCTTTAAATAAAATTCCATTTTTAGAAGCGGCACCAATTCCACCAAAATATCCTAAAGGAATACTTATAACCAAAGCACAAGGACAAGAAATAACAAGGAAAACCAATGCTCTGTATAGCCATTGACTGAACAAGTAATCATCAACAAAAAAGTAAGGAACTACAGTAATAAGCACTGCCAATAACACCACAATTGGTGTGTAAATTTTTGCAAATTTTCGAATGAATAATTCTGTTGGTGCTTTTTGAGCAGTAGCGTTTTGTACCAATTCCAAAATCTTTGAGAGCTTGCTATCGGTATATGCTGTGGTTACTTTTACCTGTGCAACGGTCTTTAAATTTATCATTCCTGCTAAAACAGTTTCGCCTTTGGTTTTGGTGTCTGGCTTGCTTTCTCCAGTCAATGCGGCGGTATTGAATGATGCAGTTTCGGATAACAATTCGCCATCCAATCCTAATTTTTCTCCGGGTTTTAATTGAATGATATTGCCGATGTTGACGGTTTCTGCTTTTACAGTTTTAGGTTGGTTATTTTCTAAAATCGTTACTTCATCGGGTCTTTGGTCGAGCAAGGTTTTGATATTGGCTTTGGCTCTTGTAACCGCCAAAGTTTGAAACACTTCGCCAACCGCATAAAACAACATTACGGCAACTCCTTCCGGATATTCGCCAATGGCGAAAGCTCCGATAGTGGCAATGCTCATCAATAAAAATTCTGAAAATACATCGCTTTTGCGGATGCTTTCAAATGCTTCTTTAATAACAGGAAAACCAACCGGAGCATAAGCAACAATGTACCAAACAATCCTTACCCAACCTGTGAACCAGGATTGAGGAAACCAATTATCAAATGCAATAGCAATCATCAGTAAAACAAAACTGATAATGGCAGGTAAAAACATTTGAATGGTAGATTTATCGGTACTTCCGTGGTTGTGACCGTCATCATCACTGTGTTCGTGGTTGTGACCGTCATTGTCGTGATGCTTTTCTAATAATTTTTTAGCATTGGCATCGGTATATATTTTTTCTTCTTGTGGTGTGCAGCAAAGCTGTTTGCCTTGTGCATCGTATTTATGTTTGTGTTCCATTAGAGTAGTCTTTTAGTTGTTTTTTTATAAATTAAATATTGTTCTCCGTGTTGTTTTTCCAAAAACTCTTCTTCCAGTCTTATCTGAATTTGAATAACGATATAGGTAGTAAGCATCAGGAAAAATGTAAGTGTATTGGGTAGTATAAAAAATATTCCTGCAACACTGATTATCATTCCCAAAAAAATCGGGTTCCGGCTGTAAGAGAATAATCCTTTTGTGATTAATTCGGTTTTGTTATTTTCATCAATACCGACACGCCAACTGTTACTCATTTGATATTGCGCTACTGAAATCCATAGTAATGAAAGGTGTATCAGTATTAATGCAATGATTAAAAACACGTCTTTCATTAAATTAGAAATCGGTACTAAATATTGATACATTTTATCGCTGAACGAATAGATGAATACCGCAACGAAAAGCAATGCTATCAATACTTTCATCACAAAACCGATATAGTCGTGTGCAATATCTGTTTTGCCAAAAGTTATGGGATTGATGCCAGTTTGCTTGTAGGTTCGGTATTATGGTGGCACAAAAGCTACCATAATATACAACACCAAATACACCGGCAAATAAAATTTTAGCCAAATCATAGCGTTCAATTTTTAATGTTCGTGACCACCTGCATTGCTTAGTTTTGCATTGACGAAAAACGCACCTTTTACTACAATCTTTGCATTGGCAGGAATTTCATTTACAAATGTTACAGCGGTGTACCCCATATCAGATACGCCTTTTAGCACTTCTACCTTTTCAAAATTCTTAGCCGTTTTATCTTCTTTATGGTCTTTTTCTTCGCCCTCTTTGTGGTTGCCTTCTTTTTCTCCTTCTTCGTGATGGGCTTCTGCTTCTTTGTCGGTTTGTACAAAAATGTAGTATTTGCCATCGGCATTTACAATCGCATCATTGGGTACAGCTGGAGTTGTTACATTGCTAAGACTGACAATACCAGTGATGTTCATTCCATCAATTAAACCACTTTTATTACCATTTACACGACAATGAACGGCGATGGTTTTGCTCTCGTTTTCAAAGGATGAACCAATGCTGAAAACTGTAGCATCATACTCAGCAGTAGGATTATTGGTTAAAGTAAAATGAATAGTTTGTCCAACTTTTACCTGTGGTAAATCTTTTTCAAACACCTGTAAATCTAAATGCAATGAACTGTTATCTACAATTTCGATAACCGGCGAAGAAACATCTACATAACTTCCAATTTTGGCAAAAACGTTGCTAACCGTACCGTTCAGCGGACTGGTTACGACCAATGCGGATTTTAAATTTCCGTTTGATACCGAACCTGGATTGATGCCCATTAATTGTATCTGCTGTTGCAAGGAAGCTCTGCGGGTTCTTAAACTGCTTAATTCGGCAGTAGCACTTTGCAGATTTTTCTTTGCACCTGCATTGCCTTCATTCAGTTCTTTTTGCCTTGCTAATTCCTGTTCTGCAAACGTAATTCTGCTTGCTGTACTCAAATATTCTTCCTGCAATTGGATGAACTGCGGATTGGCAATGGTTGCAATAACCTGACCTTTTCTTACATAATCTCCAATTTGAACTTTCAGTGTTCTTATCACACCGCCATACAAAGAAGTGGCGTTGGCTTTATTGTTATTGGGAACTTTCAGATTTCCGTTTGCTTTGATGGTTGCTGTTAATTCCTTGTGTTCAATGGTGCCTAATTGTATGCCTACCGTTTTTATTTGTTCTTCGGTAAGTGTGGCAATGGTTGGCGTTTCTTCCTCGTGTGGTGCTTCTTCTTTTCCTGCAGTTTTGGTTTCGGCAGATTTATCTTCTGCTTTCTTATCATTTTTACAGGCAGAAAAAGCAAATAGTAAAACAGCTATGGCTGTCATCAACGTGATTTTTTTTATATTGAATTTCATTTGTACTTATTGATTGATGAATGAATAAATATTGATTACAGATTGGTTGACCTGCTGAATACTTTTGAGGTAATTCAACTGAATATCGGTTGCGGTTTGCAAGGCAAAAAGATATTCTACATAACCGATGTCGCCTGTTTTGTAACCTAATTGTGCTGCTGAAACAATTTCTTTAGCATTAGGCAAAGCTTCTTGCTGAAAATAATTGAACTGCTTCATATCCTGCTGGTATTGCAACAAAGCATTTTGCATTTGCGTTGCCAACGTTCTCTGTTGCTGTTGTGCATTGGCTTCGGCTGCTTGCTTTCTATAATCCAAAGATTTTATTCTGGCTTTGGTAGCACCGTAAGTAATGGGAATTGCAATGCCGATGTTTACAGAATTAAACCGGTTTCCGCCATTGAAAAACTTCTCAGCTCCATTCACATTTTGAAAACCAATTAAAGACTGATTGACATACCCAATCGTAAAATCGGGTAAACCTTGTGCCCGTTCTACTTTTTTGGTTTTTTCCGCAATAACTGCTTCCTGATACAAAGATTGAATAGCAGGATGATTGGCTACTGCATCATTATCCAACAAATTTGAAATTTGTAAAGGCTGAAAATTTCCATTTCCTGATATGGTAAAATCTTCTTTCGTATTCATCAATGTTTTCAGATTGGCAACGGCATTATTTAAGAAAACTTCATTTTGTTTTAATAACAAATTGATTTCGCCTTTCTTGGCTTCTGCCGTACTGATGTCCACTTTTTTGGTATCGCCCGTTTTGTAACGAAGCTTTGCAATGCCTATGAAATTGTTGTACAAACTGTCTAATTCCTGTAGTTGTTTTTGATTGTGCTGCAAGTACAAAATTTGATAATAATAAGTACGCACTTGGTTTTTTAATTCTAAAACACTCAAGTTCTTCTGCAATTCCTTGCCTTTAATTTCAGCATTAATCAACTCCTTTTTTGCACCGAATAATGATGGAAAAGGAATGGTTTGCGACACCTGAAAAGACTGGTCGAACTTTACACTGTTGTACTGTCCCAACTGTGCATTAAAATCCAATTTGGGTAATTCTCCGGCTGTTTTTTTCAACGCTTTGCTTGCATCAATTTCTAAATCTGAAGCTTTAATGGTTTGATTATTTTGCAGGGCAATATTTATCGCATCATCAACACTTGATAAATGCTGTGTTTGTGCATTTGCTGTAAAGCCTGTTAATGACAGAAGCAATACAATGATAGTTGCAATAGGTTTCACTTTGGGTTTTCTTTTTAAATTAATTTTTGAATTAAAAATGATGTAGAGTAATGGCAGAACGAACAACGTAAGGAAAGTTGCCGTAATCAAACCACCGATAACTACGGTTGCTAAAGGCTTTTGAACTTCTGCACCTGCACTGCTACTGAGTGCCATCGGTAAAAATCCTAAGCTCGCAACGGTTGCTGTCATCAATACAGGTCGAAGTCTTATTTTTGTTCCTTCGATTACTCGTTTGAAAACATCTTTCATTCCTTCTTTTTCCAATTGGTTGAAAGTGCCTATCAATACAATTCCGTTAAGAACGGCTACACCAAACAAGGCGATAAAACCAATTCCTGCACTGATGCTGAAAGGCATTCCACGAAGCATTAAAGCCAATACACCACCAATGGCACTCATCGGAATTGCGGTAAATATTAAACCTGCCTGTTTGAAGGAATGGAACGTGAAATAGAGCAAAACAAAAATCAATAACAGAGAAATAGGAACGGCTATCATTAATCGATTGCTGGCTTCTTTTAGATTTTCAAACTGACCGCCATACGTGAAATAATATCCCGGTGGTAATTTTATTTGTGCATTTAATTTTTGTTGAATTTCTTCCACCACACTTTGCACATCTCTGCCTGCAACGTTGAACCCGATTACAATTCTTCTTTTTCCTGCTTCACGGCTTATTTGCGCCGGACCTAATTTATAATCAATCGTAGCCACTTGCGATAACGGAATTTGATTGCCTGTAGAAGTTGGTATCATTAAATTATTTACATCTTCGATACTGCTTCTGTGAATACTATCTAACCGAACCACCAAATCAAATCTTCTTTCATTCTCGAAAACCACACCTGCACTTTTTCCTGCAAAAGCAGTACTTACCACATTGTTTACGTCTTCTACATTAATTCCATAATTGGCTAAACGAGTACGGTCATATTCAACATTTATTTGTGGTAACCCACTCACACGTTCCACCTGCGGAGCTGTAGCGCCTTCTACGGTTTGAATAACTTTGCTTACTTTGTCGGCATTCAACGCTAATGTATCTAAGTTTTCGCCGAATATTTTTACCGCCACATCTTGCCTGATACCTGTCATCAATTCATTGAAACGCATTTGTATCGGCTGATTTTTTTCAAAAAATACGCCTGGTATCGCTTCTAATTTTTCATTAATGGCATCGGCTAATTCATCGTAAGTTCTGCCACTTTTCCATTCGCTTTGAGGTTTCAGCAAAATCATCATATCGGTTGCTTCGGGTGGCATTGGGTCAGTTGGAACTTCTGCAGCTCCGGTTTTCCCTACAACCATTTTCACTTCATCAAATTCTTTAATAATTCTTGAAGCCTGCATTGATGTTTCGATACTTTGGCTTAATGAACTTCCTTGTGGCAAAATACAGTGAAAGGCAAAATCTCCTTCCTGCAATTGTGGTATAAATTCGCCACCCATTCTGCCAAATAAGAATAATGTAAAGGCAAATATGGCAACGGTAATTCCCACTAACCAATATTTTATTTTAATGGCTTTTTCTAATAATGGTTGATACATTTTTTGCAACCAATTCATCATTTTATCTGAAATGGTTTCTTTGTGCATCGGCTTTTTAGATAAAAACAAAGCACACATCATCGGGATATAAGTCAGTGATAAAATCAATGCGCCAAATATTGCAAAACCTACTGTTTGCGCCATCGGACGGAACATTTTCCCTTCTACACCTACCAACGTTAAAATAGGAATGTAAACAATCAGGATAATAATTTCCCCAAAAGCTGCACTACTACGGATTTTAGAAGCGGATGTAAATACCTCGTTATCCATTTCCTGTTGAGTAAGTTTTTGTGTGGATTTTCGTAACCCTAAATGATGCAAAGTGGCTTCCACAATAATTACTGCACCATCTACAATTAAACCAAAATCTATCGCACCCAAACTCATTAAATTGGCACTCACGCCAAACACATTCATTAAGGCTAAAGCAAACAGCATCGCTAAAGGAATAGCAGAAGCTACAATCAATCCTGCTCTGAAATTTCCTAAGAAAATAACCAATACAAAGATGACAATCAATGCACCTTCTATCAGATTTTTTTCTACCGTACTCATTGCTCTGCCTACTAAATCGGTACGGTCTAAATAGGGTTCGATGATAATATCGTCGGGTAAAGATTTTTGAATAATGGGTAGTTTTTCTTTGATACGATTGACAACCTCGTTACTGTTTTCGCCTTTCAGCATCATTACCACACCGCCCACTGCATCTACTTCGCCATTGTAAGTCATTGCGCCATATCTTACCGCACTTCCAAATCTTACATCGGCTACATCTTTAATAAAAATGGGAATACTGCCACCGTCATTTTTTACACTGATATTTTTCACATCATCTAAGGAAGTAACCAAGCCAATTCCACGGATGAAATAAGCATTTGGTTTCTTATCAATATAAGCACCGCCAGTATTTTGGTTGTTTTTTTCTAATGCGGTAAAAATATCGGTAACGCTTACACCCATTGCTTTTAAGCGATTTGGATTTACAGCTACTTCATACTGTTTCAGCTCGCCACCAAAACTGTTGACTTCGGCAATTCCGGGAGTTCCGTATAATTGTCGGGCTACAATCCAATCCTGCATTGTGCGCAGTTCTTTGGCATCGTATTTTTTCTCGCTTCCTTTTTTGGGATGGATGATGTATTGATACACTTCGCCCAAACCTGTACTTACGGGAGCGAGTTCCGGCGTCCCAATTCCTTTCGGGATTTTTTCTTCGGCTTCTTTTAATTTTTCATTGATTAATTGCCGGGCAAAATAAATATCTACATTGTCTTTAAATACAACCGTAATTACCGACAAACCAAACCTCGAAATGCTCCGTGTTTCTTCTAAATCTGGAATATTGGCAATACTTTGTTCAATAGGAAAAGTTACTAATTGTTCTACTTCTTGTCCCGCCAATGTGGGACAAACCGTAATTATTTGTACCTGATTATTAGTAATATCGGGTACGGCATCAATGGGTAGTTTTGTGGCGCTCCACACTCCCCAAATAATGAGCAACAAGGTCATTATCCCAATGACGAGCTTGTTCTTGATACTGAATTTTATAATGTTATCTAACACGTATTTCTGTTTAATATTTTACAAAAAATATACTTGCCACTTGTGGTAAGCAGCCAACAGATTTATCAATGTCTATAGAATGGAAAACGTACTATTTGCCCATTATCACAAAAGCAAAGGCTTTATGAATTTATCTGAAACAAACAGGAAAACTTAAATGGATTGCACATATCATTAGCAAATGAATGACAGGAGCTTCTTCAGTTAAGGCTAAACATCAGCCATCAACAGCATTTGGAAAATCTGTAAAAATTAAACAGTAAATTTGGGTGGGTTCCAGATATTTCCTTGGTAGCGGGAAATTAAATTGTAATCACGGATTGTGAATTTTTTTGTAGAGAAAGCTACTTTAGGTTGCTTGATTTCAAAAGGCTTGAAATTAAAAGACCCGATGCTTACACTGCAACAACTGCAATAGCAAAAAGGACTACAATTGTCGTCGCTATCCTGGTTATGGTCGTGAGATTGGGCGGTTTCAAATTTAGGAACGGTATCTTCACACTGATTGCTTGCATCGCTGCAAGGCAACGCTGCGAGTACCATCAGGTAAAAAGTCCATATTGTGAGAAACCATTTCATTAGGGTACAAATATAGAAAAATAATTTGTGCAATCGGATTGCAAAGTTTCAGATTATTTTAATTGCATCTGTCACACCTTCCTTTAAGCACCAAATTGATACCTTCTAATTTGAAGTTTAGAGGAATATTGATGTTGGGAATTTCTGCATCTGTAAGGCAAAAAGTGTGTTTACATTCGGTGCAATAAAAATGAGTATGTAATTCTGACAAGTCGCAATTACAGCCCGATTGGCAAAGTGCGTATTTTATTACTCCGCTTCCATCATCAATGGTATGGATAAGTTTGTGTTCCAGAAATATTTTGAGCGTTCTGAATAAAGTGACATTATCAGCTTTTTCAAATTGCTCCGCCAATTCTTTATGACTTACTGCATATTGTTGTTTCAATAGCTTTTCTGCTACCAACAAACGCATAGCTGTGGGTTTTATATTTCTTTGCTGTAAAATAGTTTCTTCATTTTTCATAAGACCAAATTATATATATATTCTCAATATTTCCATAAAAATTAATCAGGTTGCTTTTATGTTATCCCTTTTCTTCAACCACAAACTTGCACGTACTAATAGTATCAATACAGGCACTTCCACAAGTGGGCCGATTACGCCCACAAACGCCTGTGGGGAATGAATACCAAAAACTGCTATCGCTACTGCTATTGCCAATTCAAAGTTGTTTCCTGTGGCTGTAAATGCGATTGAGGCGTTTTTGTCGTAAGGAACTTTTAGGGATTTATTGACAAAGAAGCTGACGAAAAACATCAATACAAAATAGATGATTAACGGTATGGCTACTTTTACTACATCCATTGGCAGTTCTAATATTTTATCGCCTTTCAGACTGAACATTAATACGATTGTAAACAGTAAAGCATATAATGTAATGGGCGATATTCGGGGTACAAATTTCCTGTTATACCATTCTGTACCTTTTGATTTAATAAGGAAGTAACGGCTAACAAAACCTGCTAAGAAAGGAATACCTAAGTATATCAATACACTTTCGGTTACATCTTTCATTGATACGCTTACATTGAAATTTGCCAATCCTAATTTGCTTGGTAATACATTGATGAACAACCAAACTAAAAAGCTGTAAGAAAGTACCTGAAAGATACTGTTTAAGGCAACTAACATAGCTGTATATTCTCTGTTTGCCTTAGCTAAGTCGCTCCATACGATTACCATTGCAATACATCTTGCCAAACCTATCAGTATCAACCCTGTCATATAATCAGGTTCATTGCGTAAAAACAAAACGGCTAACCCGAACATCAATACTGTACCGATAACCCAATTGAGCAATAAGGATATACCGATTACTTTTTTATCCTTAAACGCTTGGGGCAATAATGAATAATCCACTTTTGCCAATGGCGGGTACATCATCAGTATTAAACCTATTGCCAAAGGAACGTTTGTAGTGCCTACGGATAAAGCATTTGTAATTTTTGAAATGCCCGGAAAGAAATGTCCCAATCCTATACCTACTGCCATTGCAAGGAATATCCATAAGGTAAGGTAACGGTCAAGAAATTTTAGTTTTGGTTGCATAGCGTGGCTAATTTGTAAGTTCTTTATATTGGTTTGATGTCAATAAATTTTCTAATTCTGTAATGTCTTTGGTTTCAATTTTTATCAGCCAACCATTGCCAAAAGGTTCTGAATTGATTAATGTTGGTTCTTTTAATAAGCGTTGGTTTGTTTCAATGTTTTACCCGATACAGGCATAAATAAATCACTGACCGTTTTAACCGCTTCAACAGAGCCAAATACTTCGTCTTGCTGAAAACTATATCCAACGTTTGGTAAATCTGCATATACGATTTCACCTAATTCACTTTGTGCAAATGCTGTTATTCCTATTGTACCTATGCTATCCTGTACGCTTATCCACGTATGTTCTTTTGAATATTTTAAATCGTTTGGAAATTCCATTTTTCTGATTTTTTAGATTAATAACCTCTCCTTAAATTTTCTGCGTATTCGTTTGGTAATGGGCTTTCTTCAACTGCTTTTGCTGCTTTTTCAATATCATAATCAAAACGTATAAATTCTACACTGATACTGTCTTTATCCAATACTGAACTATCTTCATTGATTGTAAGCATTACATAACCACCTCTTACATCGCTGTCTTTTGGTTTACCTACCGAACCTATATTTATGGCGTGTCTGAAATGATTTTGTCCGTCAATACCGGAATTTAAAATACGGTGGTATGGCTTGTGTGTATGCCCAAAACACATAATGTCTGCGTCTGCTTGTTCCATTATCCTAAGCATACTTTTTTCTTCCCTATCCTCAAATAAGTATTCGTTTATTTTTCTTGGGCTACCGTGTACTAATAATAAATTGAGTTTATCCTCATTCAACTGAAATTCTACTTTGATATGTGCCGGAAGTGTACGCAAATAGGCTCTTTCTTCATCTTTCATAATAGAATTGGTAAATGAAATAGAGATTTTCCCATTGTCTTTTTCTCCGTCTGTTTTGTACGCACATCCGCAATCGTTACTCATACGCCCAATGCCAAAATCATAATTCCCTGCAATGGTTGGTATTTTCCTTTTACGGATTTCGTTTACTACTTCGTTTGCCCAAATATTATAACCTACCAAATCACCTAAGCAATAAATACTGTCGGGGTTTCTTTTTTCTACATCTTCAAAGAATGCTTCTAAGGCAGGTAGATTGGCGTGAATGTCACTGAATAATGCAATTTTCATTTTTATTGATTTTTATATGATAGTTTAGTTTAACAACATCCCGAATTAGGCGTACAGCAAGCATCTTTTAATTCTGCCAAGTTTAATTTTTGTTTTTCCACAGGAATGCCGCAGGCATCACTTGCCAGGCAAGCGGTTTGTTTGTTCTTTAGGACAAAATGATTTCCGTTAAAATCCAAATCATACTTACCAATCGTTTCGCTTTGATATTCTACTTCTATCTCGGCATCTTCAATACCTAATTTTTCTTCAGATAGTTTAATGATGTTTAATAGTTTGGTTGGTTTTAGCCTATGTTCAAAATCATTAGCATTCCATAATTGGAAATTGACAACTTTTTCATTTCTGATGGCTCCGCCGCAATCAATGAAGTGTTTTGTAATAACGCCTACCTCTGTAACGTGAAAATGTTCTGGTACAAATGTTCCGTTCTCTAATTGAAATTCAACATTATCTAATGTTGGTAAGATTTCCTTGATGTTTGATAGTTTCATTGTTTTTTATTTAATTGTTATATTGCTTTATTACGATAGATACATTTAAAAAAATGCTTAACAACATTTATCAACCCCTACATTATCTACAAAGAACATATTGAGTTCATTTTTTAGCTTTTTCCAAACATTTTCATCAATACAGTAGCATACACTGGTTCCCTCGATACTTCCTTTGATGATGCCAATGCTTTTCAGTTCTTTTAAATGTTGTGAAATCGTAGCCTGTGCCAATCCTAATTCCTCAACTAAGTCATTACAAATGCAAGCATTCTGTTTGATGATGTATTGCAGGATAGCTATACGGGCAGGATGAGCCAATGCCTTTAAAGAGGTTGCTAAGTTGTTTTGCTGTTCCGTAAATATTTCAGTCTTTGTAACACCCATTCGTACGTAATTATATATCGCAATATTACGATGTTTATTTTTAATAGACAAGAAATTTGAATAAATTATTCTTGCTGTACCAAATGCTACAAGTTCGAGTCATTCTTGATGCGCTCCATTTCACTAACAACAATATTCAGGATGTCTGATTTTATCTGTTTGTAATTGCTTTCAATTTCCTGCTTCATTTTATCCTCGCCCTGTTCATTTACAAAAGATAAGATTTGCGGTATCTTTTGATAGGCTTTGGTTTCGGCGGCTACCTTTTCATTATCTACTACGATTTCAGCGTGAAATATTTTTTGCTCAATACGTTCGTCAAAGTTATCCGATACAGAACCGACAAACATACCCTGCGTAAGCGTTGAAATTTCAGAAGCTGGAATAAGACTGTCTAATTGTGTGGAAATAGAGGTAGATTTATCGTTGCGGTTAAGGGTTTGGTAATAAACCTCGATTTCTTCCCATTTTTGTTTGTCGTTTCGGTGTCTCAACTGAAAGTTAAATTGTGCTTCCATTTTTTATAATGTGTATTAGAATGGTAAATCGTCGTCCGTTTCATCCGCAAAAGGATTGGTATTCTGCGTATTTCGGACAAATTGGCTATTGGATGACTGACTTTGGTTAATCTCCGCTTCGGCTACTTCCGAGCGTTTTCCACTTCCGTGAAGTTTGATTTTTGAGGTATGGAAATTCAGTCCAGACTTTACCTCTCCGTCTTTGCCTATCCACTCACTCGAACTTATCCTGCCCGATAATTCCACCAAACTTCCTTTGGTTAATATTTTGGCTACATTCGGACTTATCCAGTAAGAGCAGTTGTAGTAGGTGGTCAATTCTCTGCGTTCGCCGTCTTTGGTTTTGTAGCTGTCATTGATGGCGATGGAGAAGTTCACGACTTTTTTGTCGTTTTTCAAGGTGTTGATTTTTGCGTTTTGGGTAATTCTGCCTACGATGGTATTCATGATCTTAAAATTTAAAATGTTAATATTTTGTTAATTTTCGTTTTGTCAAAGGTCAAATGTTGAGAGTGAATTGATTTGGTATCGAGGACACTCGGCATTTTTCTTTTTTTATATTAAGTTAGAAAACAGTATTTTTTGCTGGATTTTTATTGTTTTTCCGTTGATTTCAAAGAACGTCTATGGTTGATTTGATTCGTACAACTGAGGTTCCGGCTTTTTCTTTGCCCATGAACATAGGACGGCACCATCCATACAAAACCCGATTCGGTTCCGCTGGATAAAGGCAGAAAATTCCGAATCGAGCTTGAAATCTTTTTGTCCGAAGGATTTAGGAGTGTCTGGAAAAATTGTTGGAGCTTGTGGAAAGAATTTTTTTAGAAACCCAAAAAGATTTTTTTGTGTGGGTGGTGCCGTCCTACATTTGCAAACGTAAAAGCCCAACCGCAGTTGGGAAACTTAATCAATGGACGTGGTTGTTAATGGAAAACTAAAGGAAATTCATTGGAAAATGGTTTCTCCAATGATTTAAACTGATCAAATATTACAAAACCACTCGTTCAAGTCCTTAAAATTATGATAAATTAAAGAGCAATCCTCTACATTTTTGTATTGACTTTTAATTTTTAATTTAACCGATTTCCCATTCTTATCATTGTCTAGAAAAAGTGAAATTTTCTCATATTGTTTCAGTTTTTCTTCCACCTTGAAAAACATTGCAGTTGAATTTAAAGTCAAGTAATCACAGTTTGAATTATCTGATTTGTCTAAATTTCGGTAGGTCAGATAATCGAAAAAGCCCTCAAATATTAGAATCTCGTTCTTGAGATTGTTATCATTAACAATCAACGTCACATCCTTTTTTCCCAAACATATTTTTGACTGTGGATTGCGAATCTCAAAACCTCCGGACTTATTCTGAAATCCAATTCCGAAATATTTTCTTCCTTTCAATTCGTAGTGAATTTCCTTAACCCTATGCTTTTGCTCAAAAACTCTTCGGGACTTCAGATACTGAATTAATGCAGGATGCTGGATTTCTTTGATTTCTAAAATCTGATTGCATGTTTGACCAGTAGTTTCGTGATATTTTATTTCATTTTGAACTCTAAAATCCAATGTTGAAAGGCATTTCAATGCTTCTGAAACGGAACATTTCTTTATCTGTTGGACAATTGAAATCACA
The DNA here is from genome assembly GCA_031987605.1 of Bergeyella sp. GTDB lineage: Bacteria > Bacteroidota > Bacteroidia > Flavobacteriales > Weeksellaceae > JAFAGO01. Next base: position 246,653 of record DALZZF010000002.1, read on the forward strand.
TCGTAACTTTTTCCATTTCCAAAATCGAACGCCTTGTTTTTGACAAAATCGACCGCCAGACTTGGAATTTTTTCCTCCCGGTCCAACGCAAAATAAAACGCAGTTTTCGGATTTTCTTTGACCGGAAACAGCCCGAACGACTCCAAAACCGCCCGAATTCCGACGTTTTGCTTGACTTTTTCGCAATTCATTTTTTTTCTTTTAATGCAAATTACTTATCCACATTTCCCTTTTAAATAAAAAAGACTTTTAATTTACTTTTATATTACTTTTAGCAAACGGCATTCTTCTTTTGCCACAAAGGATTTAATGGTGTTTTTCGGTGAGTTCAATTCCGAAAACTAGTGAGTTCAATTCCGAAATCTGGGTGAGTGCAATTCCGAAATAAAGCCTGTTTTAGGGTGAGTGCAATTCCGAATCGATTTTTCCATTTATTCTGATAACCGTAGTTATCCACAAAACAGCTAGGTTATCCACAATTTTTGTTTTTTCTAAATCTTCGGGTGAGTGCAATTCCGAATTCGATGCTGTTATTTTGTTCATTTTTAACATTTCTTTAACTTTAGTGAGTGCAATTCCGAATTGGTGGTGAGTGCAATTCCGAAATCAGACAATCATCGGATAGCCATTAGGGAATATTTCTCCCATTTTTGTATTTCTATACAAATGCTTGATGTGTGCCTGAATTTCAATAAGAAATTTTTGACCTTTAAAGTCGGTCGATGCTATCTTTCTCATTCTGCAGTTCCTAATAAATTCCTTGAAGGCTCTTTCAATCAGTTCCCTTGTCTGCGGTATATTTTCGTATTGATGGAAAAACTGGACTGTTTCGGCTTCGTCTAATCTATATCGTTTTTTGAAATAGAGCAATCTTCGGTTAATTTTATGACTTTGGTTAAAATTCTCTTGGTTTGATTCTATAAGTTTTTTTGCTTCTTCAAATGGATGAGAAAATCCTTTGGTTAAGATAGGAACAATAAATATGGAATCCTTTTCATACCTGTATTGGAAAGAAAAACTATTGTATCTGTCGAGATTGATTTTGATGGGCTTTAGAAATTTGAAGCAGAAATCTTTGGTATTTTTATAATTTAACCCAAACTTTTTATTGAAATTACCCAGCTTCAGCATTGTTCCCGATTCGGGAATTTTTGAAAGCCAGATGGAGAAAATAATGTGTTTGTTGTTTCTGATATTATACACCAGATGATAGAGTACATAATTATATTCGGGAATAACCAATAATTTTTTCAGCCAGTAACTGCTAATTAGAAATGTGGTAAATCCTCTTTGGTCGTATGTGGGCGTAGAAATCAGTCCACCAAATGTTTTGATTTCTTTCCCCTTTGAATTAAGCGATTTATACCATCCCATCTTAAATTTGGCGAGAAATTCATACGCATCAACAACCTGCTTTGTGGAACCACTCGGAGAAATTTTACTGTTCCGGATTTTGATGGAGGCAAAAATATTATTTTCGGTCTCAAATTCTTCATCAAAAAGAGATAGTTGCTTCGGACGGTCTTCGGGACGAAACTGTTCATTGCCGATAATTGCAACGATATTGAAAATGACTCGAAGCGCATTGATTGGGATGTCCGCCGCTTGTTGGTCATCAAAAATAAAGTCGTCCACGAAATGGTTTCCCAGCCGAATCTTGTCGGGAACTTTTTCTCCATTGTCCTCGAACTTCTTTCGGACATGGCGTAAATCTTTTTCGGATAAAGACATTTTTTATACTTGATGTTCCTGATTTATTATTTCCTTATTTCAGATGGTAATTATTTGGTTCGAATGGTTTTCTTTAATTTTATTTTCTCACTTTTCAGTGTTTTGCTTCCATCACTGAGATTGTAATGTTTATGACCATCAAAACCAGTTGCTTTGAACACCCTTTTTTCAGCTTTGCCTATATTGGGAATTCTCACTTTCTGGATACCCAGATATTCGTAAGATATTCTATTGATGGTTACTTTTTGACCAGGTTTTAAGTCAGATATTTTCATTGTTTTAAGTTTTTACGATTTTAATATTTGTTCGAGATTAAATCGATTTTTTATTGATTTCAGGATGTTTTTGGCCGTTTGATGTTTGGAATTGAAGTGACGGAAACCGCATCATCTTTTTTACTATTCTTCAAATACGGCAGGATGCTTTTCAATGAGGATTTCCAGTTGGAAATGGGTCTTCCGGAACTATTCTTCCAATCGTTTTCTAACCACGAATAGTATTTTTCTTCAATTACGGAATCCAAAAGAGGCTGATAATCCTCTAAAGTGGTTGCAAACTGAGTAAATTCTTCCAATTCGGGAATAATTTTTGATTTGCTGATTTTGGAAGTATGAGTAATGGAAACTTTATCACTGGATTTACTTATTCTGGGAACAACTTCATCAGACGAATGGTTTCTCTTTAAAATTTTCTGTTTTTCAACAATCTCCAAACTTGGAACTTTTTCGATTTTTTCCTTCTCTATTTTCTCCAGTATGGGAATATCAGATAAGTAATTTAACAGAATTCTGTAATTACAAGGAAATCCACTTTTGGACTCAAATTCAACAAGACCCAACTCGCGAAGTTTATCTTTGGTCGGTTTTACGGTTTTTCTCGTTATTCCCAATGCATTACCGAGTGCAACATCGGAAATAACGACCTTATAACTATCGTTGTCCTTTCCTAATTTCAAAAGGTACAGATACAGCGAAATTGCCGAAGAGCCAAGTCTTACCTTCTGATTGAAGTCCCAAAATCGGTCGATAAGTTCCAAGTAATACATTTCTAACTGCTTGCAAAAAGTTCTATAGCCTTTTTCTTGTCGATAATGATGATGTTTCCTTTCTGAATGATGGCTTCATCCAAAATTCCTGAAGATTTAATCTTGGATGCTTTTGAAACGGAACAGCCCAGAATTTTTGCCAAACCTTTTAAACCGTATTCATACATATTTTCAGAATTTAAATTTTTAGATATCTCTAAAAATTCTTTTACGGTCAGATTGCAAAGAGGTGTTTGTGGGGTTATGTTTTCCATCAGCTGTTATCTTTAAAAAGTTCTAATGCTTTTTCCGAATCAATGATAATTTTTCTCCCATTTTGAATGATGGCTTCATCAAAAATTCCCTTACTTTTCAATTTTCCTGCATGATTTTTAGAGCATCCCAATATTCTTGCTAATCCAGAAAGACCGTAAACATACTTTTCATTAAATACCTTTTCTTGTGTGGGGTTTTCTGATGATTCTTGTTTTCTGGCATCTAAAATTTCCACAAATTCTCCTATGGTCAATTGCCAAATTGGTCTATTATAATCTTCCATTTTGAAATTTTTATTGTAATTTATTCTAAAAAAATACTTATTTGTATATATTTAACTATATTTGTATTGCAAATATAGAGTAAATATTGAAACATATCTATATTTTAATCTCAAAAACAAAAAAAAATTAAAGATGACTATAACTGAAAGATTGCAAAGTTACATGACCTACAAAGGGTTAAACCCCAATAAAATCACTGTTGAAGCTGGTTTGTCTGTTGGTTTAATTGGCAGAGCTATAAAAAACAACTCGGGACTCAACTCAGATACTATTGAAAAAATACTATACACTTATCCCGATTTGAATCCGGAGTGGTTTATTTCGGAATCTGGTGAAATGCTAAAAACCAACAACCAAAACATTAATAATAATGGCTCAGGAAATAATGTAAACAGCAACATTAATGGAAATATTAGTGGAAATGTTACTATTTCGCATAGCGAGTTTTCTAATATGATAGAACTTCAAAAAGGCTATCAAGAAATACAAAAAGAACTAACAGAAAGATTGAAAACCAGTCAAGAGCAACTATCGGATAGCATGAGACAGGTTACTATACTTCTTGAAATTTTAAAAAAATAACTATGAAAAGGATTTTGATAATTAGTGCTATTTTATTTGGGGGAATCGTGATTGCTCAGCAGAAGAAAAATGCTTTGAATAATTGGAAAAGTAGAGATGCAGAAATCGCACAAAAGGTTTTTTCAAAATATCAGGAAAAAGAAAATAAGAAATTAGAAGATTAAAAAGCAGATTTGATAAAAACTCAAAGAAAGTTGAAAATTGAGATAGTAAATGCGGGGGACTTTGAGAAATACAATCAAAACATGTGGCTTCGTATTGTAAAAGTGAATAATGGAAATTTAGAACAGATTGTTAGTAAAAGTAATACGGAAATTTCAGTTGTTACAAATACAATGGGAAAGAATAATTGGAAAGATGAAGCGGGAGGCTTTAATTATAAATCTTTCAATGAGTTAATGAAGATTTCCCAAGAGTTTACAAATTATAGAAATGAAGCAGGATTATCAGAAAATTCATTAAAGCCCATTGAATTTATTGAAACCAGCGAGCCTGTTTTATATTTCTCTTTAAAAATCTATACCCATAAAGGCGGTTCAGAACAAACAACTTCTTCAACATTGTCCAAAACAATAAATATTTATGCCGATAACCAACTTATAAAAACTTTAAAATACTCCTTAGATGACTTGATTAAAGCAGAAGGAGTGTCAATACGGGACTTTAAATTGGGTTCTATTGAAAATAGATAATCAATTTTTTCTAATATGAATATAAAATATCACGCTCAATTTCTTCTTGATAGGGAGAAAGACAACCCTACTGCAAAACTGCGATATCGTATTAAGTGGGATGGCAATATTGTGGCTTTCAATTTGGGATATAGAGTAGAAATACAAAAATGGAGCACAGAAACACAACGATGCAAAGCCAATACAACTCACGGGAACAAAAAAGTCTCGGCAAGTGTTATAAATAGAAAGATACAACTATTTGAATCCGCTTGTGAGAAAACATTTCAGAAATATGAAATTGATGATTTGATACCTAACCAAGACCAGTTTAGGGAATGGTTTAATGTTGAGATTGGAAGAACGCCTAAGGAAGAACTGAAATCTGAAAAGAATTTTTTTGAGATATATGATATGTTTGTTAATGAAGAATCAATTAACAGTCAATGGAATTTCAGGACTCTTCAAAAAATGAAAACGCAGAAAAAAGTATTGGAAGAGTTTGACCATGATATTTCGTTTGAGAAATTTAATGAGCAATATCTTTCAAATTATCAGCGATATTTAGAAGGGAAGAATCACAAGAATTCAACAATTTCAAAAGAGCTTGCTGCATTGAAGTGGTTTTTGAAATGGGCTATGAAGAAAGGTTATACAAAAAGTGGAGAGTTTGAAAAGTTTAAACCAAAAATTAAAAATGTTCAAAAGAAAATCATTTTTTTGAACAAGTCTGAGTTAAAGAGATTTACTGAATATGAAATACCTACGGATAAAAGCTATCTTGAAAAAATAAGAGATGTTTTTTTATTTCAATGCTTTACGGGATTGAGATATTCGGATGTGTTTAATTTGAAAAGATCTGATGTAAAGGACGGTTACTTAGAGATAACAACACTCAAAACAGCAGATAATTTGATAATAGAATTGAATAGTTATAGCCGAAAACTTCTAAACAAATATATCGATGTAGAATTTGAGCATAATAAAGCTTTGCCTGTAATCAGTAATCAAAAAATGAACGATTATTTAAAAGAACTAGCTGAATTAGCTGAGATAGATGAACTAGTTACCCAAACTTATTTTAAAGGTAATGAAAGGATTGAAGAAGTTTTACCAAAATATTCACTTATGAGTACTCATGCTGGAAGGAGAACCTTTGTTTGCAATGCTTTGTCTTTGGGAATTCCACCTCAAGTGGTTATGAAATGGACAGGACATAGTGATTATAAGGCAATGAAGCCATATATTGATATTGCTGATGAAATAAAAGCAACAGCTATGGAGAAGTTTGATTCTTTTTAACGAAAATCTTTCTCGCCTAATAAGTGAATGAACAAAAATTCCTTGAAAGAAAAGTTTTTTTTAATAAGTTTAAAGTATCTTTGAAGATTGTGTACTAATTGTATGTAGTAATATGGCAACACTTGATATTCTTGAATTTCTTGATTTAGGTAGAGCAAAGTCTATTCAATCCGATAGTGAAAAACTATCGGATAGTGAAGCTGTTATCCTAAATGAAGTAAAAGAAAAAGATTTTGGTGTTGATTTAATTTATTTCAATACAGACGAAGAAACCAATAATAGTTTTCCTGCTGTTTTTCTGAAAAAAGTTGCAAATTTCAATGATGAAATATATTTAAAAGACATTGCTGAAGCACAACGTAAAATTTGGAACTACAAAAAAGTATTGTTTCTGTATGTATATTCGGAAACGGAAATCCGTATCTACAATTGCTCTGAAAAACCACTTATAGTAACCAAAGATGATTTTGATTACAAAAATGAGTTACAAGAAATTGAAATTAATTCCTATCAATATTCCGACAAACAACAGTTGCAAGAACTCAGTAAGCTATTTTCTAGAATTGCCATCGATACAGGAATTATCTGGACTTTAGAAGACGCGAAAATTGTTCGGGATAAAATAAATTTACAAAAAAGAGTTGATAAATATTTAGTAACCAGTTTGGTTAATACGGCTGAATATTTAAGGAGTCAAGGGTTAGAAATAGATTTCATTCATAAAATTATTCTACGGTCACTGTTCCTTTTATATCTTGAAGACAGAGGTGCTGCTGAAAAGGATTTTTATAGTCAAATCAAAAAAGATGCTGAATCATACTTTGATATTTTAGACGATGTAACAGCTACTTATGATTTATTCAAACGACTTGAAGATCATTTTAATGGGAATGTGTTTACACTGGAAGAAGACGAAAGTATTTCAAGAGAACAGCTTCAAATAATTAAAACTTGTTTCATTCGTGGGAAAGAAAAAAACAATAATCCTCAGTTATTTGACGATTGGAAGCAATTCAGACTTTTCAATTTCAAAATAATTCAAATTGAGTTGCTGAGTGAAATTTATGAAAATTTCTTAGCAGAAACCGACGCTACATTAAAAGAAGATTCTGGAACTTATTATACAGAAAACTGAATTCTCGTGACCAAAGGTCAGGTTCAGGTTTTTTCTACCTTAACTAACTTAAAAAAATACGAATATGGAAAAATTTGATGTAACTATTATAGGGTCTGGCCCGGGTGGGTATGTAAGTGCCATCCGTTGCGCCCAATTGGGATTAAAAGTGGCCATTGTTGAAAGGTACAGCACGTTGGGCGGTACCTGTCTTAACGTGGGCTGTATTCCGTCAAAAGCTTGGTTGGAAGCTTCTGAGCATTACTACAAACTCAAGCATCAATTCGAAAAATTTGGGATTGATGTTAAAGAGGCCAATGTCGATATCCTGAAAATGAACCAAAGGGTTCAAGATGTGGTACAGGAAATCATCAATGGCGTTGATTATCTGATGAAAAAGAACAAGGTCACCGTTTATGAAGGCCACGGTATCATCAAGGATAAAAATACTATTGAAATTAAGGGCGAAGATAAAACGGAAACCATAGAAACCGATAAAATCATCATTGCCACCGGATCCAAACCCGCTTCACTGCCCAATATTGAAATCGATAAAAAAAGGATAATCTCTTCCACCGAAGCCCTTGCCCTACGGGACATCCCCAAGCATTTAATGGTCGTTGGCGGCGGCGTTATCGGGGTCGAGATAGGTTCCGTATTCGCCCGCTTGGGTTCAAAGGTTTCTATAGTAGAATATTTTGATAGCCTCATTGCCACTATGGATGGCGCACTGGGACATCAATTGCACCGTTCCCTAAGGAAACAGGGAATTGATTTTTATTTGGAACATAAGGTGACAAATGCAACGGCAACTAATGGCAAAGTGGCGTTAAATGCGGAAAACCTTTCCAATAAAGAAGAAATGAATTTAGAAGGCGATTACTGCCTTATGGCCATTGGCCGAAAACCATACACCGCCAATTTAGGGCTTGAAAATATAGGAGTGGAAACCAATGAGAAAGGACAGATAAATGTAGATGAGAACCTCGAAACCAATGTCAAGGGAGTATATGCCATTGGGGATGTAATCCGAGGGGCAATGCTTGCCCATAAAGCCAGTGAGGAAGGCGTTTTTGTAGCCGAACGGATTGTTGGCCAAAAACCCCATATCAATTATTCGCTTATCCCAAATATCGTGTATACCCAACCAGAGGTTGCAGGAGTAGGATTGACAGAGGAAGAATTGAAGAAGGCCAATAAAACTATAAAAACAGGATCTTTTCCATTCAAGGCCAATGCAAGGGCAAAAATAAGTATGGATACCGATGGCTTTATCAAGGTTATAGCCGATAAACAGACCGATGAGATATTGGGCGTGCATATGATAGGCCCCCGCATTGCAGACAGTTATACCGAAGCGGTGGTGGCAATGGAGTTTAGGGCATCTGCCGAAGATGTTGCACGGATGTCGCACGGGCACCCCACATTTTCCGAGACCTTTAAAGAAGCCTGTCTGGCAGCTACCCAAGACAGGGCATTGCATATTTAATATAGGAGGGCTTTGTATTAAATGATGCAGTAGCTGTAATTCAACATAACTTAAATTGTATTAAGTATCAGTTACTGGTCTAAAAAATGAAAGATTATTTTTTAAAGATGTAAAGAACATGACAGCTATTCCGAAAGACAAAAACTTTGATAGTAGTTTGATACTACTTCGTGACGGCTATGAATTTATTCAGAAAAAGCGTGAAAAGCTTGGGACTGATATTTTTAGAACCCGCTTAAGGTTAAAGAAAGCAATTTGCATCAGTGGAAAAGACGCCGCGGAGGTTTTCTATGATACTGAAAAGTTTCAACGCAAAGGAGCTACTCCTAAAAGGGTGCAAAAAACATTATTCGGCCAGAAGGGCGTCCAGACATTGGATAATTCAGCACACAGGCAAAGAAAAGAAATGTTTATGTCTTTGATGAAACCGGATAGCCTTCGAAGGTTCCTGGAATTTCAAAAAAGCTACTGGGAAACATACATTAGTAAATGGGAGAAAGAAGAGCAAATTATATTATTTAACGAAGTACAGGAAATTCTCTGTCGTGCAGTTTGTACATGGTCGGGAGTTCCGCTGCGGGAAGAAGAAGTGCAACAAAGGGCCAGGGACCTTGGGGCTATGGTAGATGCCTTTGGAGCCATTGGTCCACGGCATTGGCGGGGAAAGCAGGCTCGGAAAAGAGCTGAAAAGTGGATTGGTAACCTTATTAAAGAAATCCGAAACTGTAAAATTCATGTAGAAAAGGGTACTGCTGCCCACACAATTGCTTTCCACCGTGAGCTTGATGGCAAATTGTTGGACACAAAGGTTGCAGCAGTAGAACTGATAAATGTATTAAGGCCCACCGTAGCCATAGCAACCTACATTACTTTTACTGCTCTTGCTTTACATCAATATCCACAATATAAAAAAGAAATACAGACAGGGAAAGACAATCTGACAGAAATGCTGGTACAGGAAGTACGAATGTTTTATCCATTTACCCCTATGGTAGGCGCTATTGTGCGAAAAGAATTTGAATGGAAGGAATATACATTTAAGCGTGGCAGGTTGGTGTTGCTGGATATATATGGCATGCTTCACGATCGTGAATTATGGAAAGGCCCCCATGAATTTCATCCTGAGAGATTTATAAACTGGGACGGTAATCCCTTTACCTTAATCCCACAGGGTGAGGAGAACATTTACACGGCCATCGGTGTGCGGGTGAATGGCTCACTATTGAATCGATGAAACAAGCTGTAGATTTTCTGATTAACCGGATAACTTATGAGGTGCCCGATCAGGATTTGACATTTAGTTTATCCCGTATGCCCACGCTGCCAAGCAGTGGTTTTATATTAAGTAGTCTCTCCTCAAACCACCTATAATTTACTGATTATTAGTATTTTGGGTTTAAAATAGCTTGTTTTTTATTGCAAGAATTTGTATCTTAGAGCTTTAAAACCTTGCAAATATGTTGGGGAAAAATCCAGAAAAGAAGCCAGAATTATTCCGCCCAATGTTGGTGGATTTTATTGACCACGAGCATGAACTTGTTCTACTTTCAGAAAAAATAGATTGGAATTATTTTGAGAAAGAATTTTCGCCCTTGTATTCCAAAGTGGGCAATCCGAGCCATCCGATTCGGTTTATGGTGGGTTGTTTGCTACTGAAACATTTGTATAATTTGGGCGATGAGACGTTGGAAAAAGCCTGGATCATGAATCCTTATATGCAGCATTTTTGTGGCAGGGTTTTCTTTGAACACGAATTTCCTTGTGACCCGAGTAATTTTGTTCATTTCCGAAAAAGAATTGGCGAAAAAGGCATCGAAAAAATCTTTGCCTACAGCGTAAGAATGCACGATGCCAAGACGAACACCTCAAATTTTGTTTTGTCCGATACTACCGTTCAGGAGAATAATACCTCTTTTCCTACCGATGCAAAATTGTGCAAAAAAGTGATCGATTATTGCAACAAAATAGCCGGAAATGAAGGCATAAAACAAAGACAACGCTACACAAAAGTCAGCAAACAAATGGTGCGCAACACCTACAACGGAAAACATCCCAAGCGGGCAAAAGCGGCAAGGAAATCTCAAAGACAGCTCAAAACCATCGCCATGAGACTGATTCGTGAATTGCAACGGAATTTTAATGCAGAACAGCAAGAATTTTATAAAGATTTAATGACATTGTACACCAAGGTTGTCACACAAAAAAGAAACGATGCCGATAAAATTTACAGCATTCACAAGCCTTTTACCCGATGTATTGCCAAAGGAAAAGCGCATAGCCAGTATGAATTTGGGAATAAGGTAGGTTTGATAACCACCGCCAACAAAGGCAAGAAAATCATTCTCGGGATTAAAGCATTTTTGCAAACTCCTTACGATGGTCACACCATAGAACCACTTTTGGAACAGATGGAAACCGGTGGTCAAAAGCTCCCAAAAGAACTCGTTTACGATAGAGGTGGCAGAGGAAAATCAGAAATAAAGGGCGTGAAAATCTCCATCCCAAGCACTCCAAGAAAAAAAGACACTGCTTATCAAAAGCAGACAAAGCGCAAAAAATTTAGAACCAGAGCGGCAATAGAACCTATCATCGGACATTTAAAAACCGATTTTAGGCTGGCAAAAAATTACTTCATGGGAGAAACGGGACCACAAATCAATGCATTACTAGCTGCAACCGCTTGGAACATGAAGAAAATGATGGAACTACTGAAACAGAAAATTATTATCTTATTTTATAAGATACAAATTATGCTGTTTTCTAATCCTGTTTTTAAAAATAAATTAAATAGTGGGTTTTGTTAAGGAACGACTAACTAATGATAATTAAAATAAATTTTAGGGGGCGTATGTCTCTATATCATTGGGGGACAGAGACAATATCGAAACCTAATAATAATTCAATTTGGGTAATTTTTATTAGTCCCTCCTTCAAAAATCGGGGACTAAATTTGGGATTGTTCATTGGGTTTTAATGTTTTTCATTGTGTTATAAAATATTGTAAAATGTTAAAAAACAATAAAATAAATATTTATGGTTGTTTATTGAAATTAATCTATACTCCCGTCTTCTCCACTACAAAGATAATGATTTTTTTAAATATATGAATATATATCTAAATAAATCAGCTGTGAATTGCTTTCACTTTTGAGAGGCTTTGTGCCTCTCTTTTTATTATAAAACTAGGAGATGGCAGTGAAATAATCTGTATTATGAATGATTTCGAAAATGAATTTATAATATTTCTACTTGTTTACGGTTTTCCGTATTTCTATGAATCTATTTCTTTTTAACTTTAAGGAATTTCAAATAACTAATAATCATGGCGAAAAATATACTTGGATTAGACCTAGGAACCAACTCGATAGGGTGGGCGTTAATCAAACAAGAGTTTCAAAACAAACAAGGTGAAATTTTGGGAATGGGAAGCCGGATTATTCCTATGTCGCAGGACATTTTGGGAGAATTCGGAAAAGGGAATTCTGTTTCTCAGACTGCTGCAAGAACTGGTTACAGAAGTGTAAGAAGATTACGTGAAAGATTCCTCTTGCGAAGAGAAAGATTGCACAGGGTTTTGAATGTTTTGAATTTTTTACCAGAACATTATGCTTCTCAGATTGATTTTGAAAAACGATTTGGCAAATTCAATCAGGAAACAGAACCGAAATTGGCTTACAATAAAGAGGGATTTATTTTTAAAAAATCCTTTGAAGAAATGGTTTCGGATTTTAGGATTCATCAGCCACAACTTTTAGAGAATGATAAAAAAGTTCCTTATGACTGGACGATTTATTATCTGCGGAAAAAAGCACTTACCCAAAAAATTGAAAAAGAAGAATTAGCGTGGATTTTGTTGAATTTTAACCAGAAACGCGGTTATTATCAATTACGTGGAGAGGAAGAAGAAGAGAATCCGAACAAGTTGATCGAATTTTATTCTTTAAAAATTGTAGATGTTTTTGCAGACGAACCTCAAAAAGGGAAATCTGATATTTGGTATTCTTTAGTTTTAGAAAACGGTTGGATTTACAGGCGTTCAAGCAAAACGCCTTTGTTTGATTGGAAAGATAAAACCAGAGATTTTATTGTAACGACTGATTTGAATGATGATGGAAGTATCAAAACTGATAAAGATGGAAATGAAAAAAGAAGTTTCCGTGCACCAAGCGAAAATGATTGGACGCTTGTAAAGAAGAAAACGGAGCAGGAAATCGACCAATCTCACAAAACCGTCGGAACTTATATTTATGAGACACTTCTTCAAAATCCGAAGCAAAAAATCAAAGGAAAACTGGTTCGTACGATTGAAAGAAAATTTTACAAAGAAGAACTGAAGCAGATTCTGGAAAAACAAAAAGAATTCCATCCCGAATTACAGAATGAAGATTTGTACAGTGATTGCATTCGTGAATTGTATCGGAATAATGAAGCGCATCAATTGACTTTAAGCAAAAAAGATTTTGTACATCTTTTTATGGAAGATATTATTTTTTATCAAAGACCATTGAGAAGTCAGAAATCTTCCATTTCAAACTGTACTTTGGAATTCAGAAAATACAAAGATGAAAATGGAGCAGAACATACTCAATTTTTAAAAGCGATTCCAAAATCCAATCCTTATTATCAGGAATTCCGTATCTGGCAATGGATTTTTAACCTAAATATTTATAAAAAAGATAATGATGATAATGTTACAAAAGAGTTTTTAAAGACAACCAAAGATTTCGAAAATCTATTTGAGTTTCTGAATAACAGAAAAGAAATTGAACAAAAATCATTGCTTAAATTTCTATTGGAACAAAAGGAATTTAAAGGAAAATTATTGAATTTAGAAGTTGAAAAATACAGTTGGAACTTTGTAGAAGATAAAAAATATCCTTGCAACGAAACCAAAACGATGATTTCATCGAGGTTAGATAAAGTCGAAAATATTTCTGCTGATTTCTTGACAAGAGAAATTGAACAAAAGATTTGGCACATTATCTATTCAGTAAATGATAAAATCGAATATGAAAAAGCATTAAAATCTTTTGCCGGTAAAAATAATCTGGATGAAAATTCTTTCATTGAAGCATTTAAGAAATTCCCACCGTTTAAAAGCGAATATGGCTCTTTTTCAGAAAAAGCAATCAAGAAATTGTTGCCTTTGATGCGATTGGGGAAATATTGGAATTATGCAGATATTGATAAATACTCTAAAGACAGAATTCAGAAAATTATTACAGGCGAATATGATGAAAATATCAAAGATAAAGTAAGAGAAAAAGCAGTTCATCTGACTACTGAAAATGATTTCCAAGGTTTGCAGTTGTGGTTGGCTCAATATATCGTTTACGGCAGACATTCGGAAGCATCAATGATTGGCAAATGGAACTCTGCTGATGATTTGGAAGAGTTTTTAAAAGATTTTAAACAACATTCGCTTCGCAACCCGATTGTGGAGCAAGTAATTACAGAAACTTTGCGTGTTGTAAAAGATATTTGGTTGAAATACGGAAACGGAGCGAAAGATTTCTTTAGCGAAATTCACATTGAATTAGGACGAGAAATGAAACTTCCTGCTGATGATAGGAAAAAGTTAACGAACCAGATTTCTGAAAACGAGAATACAAACCTCCGTATCAAAGCGTTATTGGCAGAAATGATGAATGATCATTCCGTAGAAAATGTTCGTCCTTATTCTCCGATGCAGCAAGAGATTTTGAAAATTTATGAAGATGGAATTTTAAAATCAGATATAGAAATTGAGGATGATATTCTGAAAATTAGCAAAACCGCACAGCCTTCTTCCTCCGATTTAAAAAGATACAAACTTTGGCTGGAACAGAAATATAAATCGCCTTACACGGGGCAAATTATACCGTTAAATAAACTCTTCACACCGGAATATGAGATTGAACATATCATTCCGCAAAGCCGATATTTTGATGATAGCTTTAGTAATAAAATCATTTGTGAATCTGCGGTTAATAAATTGAAAGACAATTATATCGGACTTGGATTTATTAAACAATTTGGCGGTACTATTATTGAACTTGGTTTTGGGAAAAATGTCAAAGTTTTTGAAGTTGAAGAATATGAAGATTTCGTAAAAAAACACTATGCCAACAATCGAGGAAAAAGAAATAAACTTCTTTTGGAAGAAATTCCTGAGAAAATGATTGAGCGTCAATTGAACGATACACGTCATATCAGTAAATATATTTCAGGTGTTTTATCCAACATTGTGAGAGTTGAAGACGGAACGGATGAAGGCGTAAATTCTAAAAATATTGTTCCGGGTAATGGAAAAATAACCACCACTTTAAAACAAGATTGGGGCTTAAATGATGTTTGGAATGATTTGATTTTACCAAGATTCGAAAGAATGAATCAACTGACAAATTCAACAGATTTCACGGCCTGGAATGAAAATCATCAAAAATTTTTACCAACTGTTCCAATTGAATTTTCAAAAGGGTTTTCAAAGAAAAGAATAGACCATCGCCATCACGCAATGGATGCCTTGGTAATCGCTTGTGCTACGAAAGACCACGTGAATTTACTCAATAATCAGTCTGCAAAATCGGATACAAAACGTTACGATTTGAAAAAGAAACTGATGAACTTTGAAAAAGTTGCATACAACGATGCAAAAACAGGTGATAGAATAGAAAGAGAAGTTCCGAAACAATTTATCAAACCTTGGAAAAACTTTACTGTGGAAGCCAAAAATAATTTAGAAAAAATTATTGTGAGCTTCAAGCAAAATCTGAGAGTGATTAATAAAGCCACAAATTATTATGAAAAATATATTGAGAAAGATGGTGTAAAAGCAAAAGAAAGAGTAGAGCAGACCGGAACAAACTGGGCGATTAGAAAACCAATGCATAAGGAAACCGTTTCTGGTAAAATTGAGTTGCCGTGGGTAAAAGTTCCAAAAGGAAAAATTTTAACGGCAACAAGAAAATCTTTGGACACATTTTTTGATTTAAAGACAATTAACTCAATAACAGATACAGGTATTCAGAAGATTTTGAAAAAATATCTTGAATTTAAAGAAAGTCCTGAATTGGCTTTTTCGCCGGAAGGAATTGAAGATTTAAACAAAAATATTGAAAAATATAATGATGGGAAACCACATCAACCCATCCATAAAGTAAGAGTTTTTGAATTGGGAAGTAAGTTTCAGGTTGGACAAACCGGAAATAAGAAAAATAAATACGTAGAAGCTGCGAAAGGAACGAACTTATTTTTTGCTGTATATGAAGATAAAAAAGGAAAGAGAAGTTACGAAACCATTCCTTTGAATGAGGTTGTGGAAAGACAAAAACAAGGGTTGTCCGTCGTTGAATTAAAAAGTGAAAAAGATTTTTATCTCTGCCCAAATGATTTGGTTTATATTCCTTCTGATGATGAATTGGACAATACTTCAGGTATTGATTATAAGAATATGTCCAAAGAAAAGAGAAAACACATTTATAAAGTTGTGAGTTTTTCGGGCAGTCAAATATTTTTTGTACGGCAGGATGTAGCTGTATCTATTGTTAACAAGGCAGAGTTTTCTACTTTGAATAAAATGGAGCGTGCAATGGATGGTAATATGATTAAGGAGAACTGTATAAAACTCAAGATCGATCGGTTAGGTAATATCTCAAAAGCATAACCTATGATCACCCGCTCCATCTACATCGGCAATCCCGCCTATCTCAAGCTCAAAGACGAGCAAATGTATATTATGGAACCCGAATCCGGGATGATGAAAGGAAAAGTGGCGGTGGAAGATTTGGGGCTTCTGATGTTGGATCATTTTCAGATTACCGTTTCGCATCAACTGATTCAGAAAATGATGAAAAACAAAGTCGTGGTTATTAGCTGTGACGAATTTCATCTTCCACACGGAATGATGCTGCCAATTTACGGACATTCCGAACATTCCGATCGCTTAAAAGACCAGCTCGAAGCCAGCGAACCGCTCAAAAAGCAGCTTTGGAAACAAACCGTGGAATACAAAATCGATAACCAAACCGAAGTTCTCAAACGGCTGGGAAATTATTTTGAACCGATGCTGGAATACCGTCAACAGGTGAAAAGCGGCGACATTACCAATATGGAGGGCATCGCTGCGCAGCATTATTGGAAGTATCTGATCAGTCCCGATTTTCTTCGTGGGAGATACGGCGATTCGCCCAATCATTTTTTTAATTTCGGATACATTGTTTTGCGGAGTATGGTGGCAAGAGCCATTGTGGAAGCAGGTTTGCTGCCTGTTTTGGGGATTTTTCACAAAAACAAATACAATCCGTATTGTCTTGCCGATGATCTGATGGAACCCTATCGTCCGTTTGTGGATTTGCTGGTGATGAAGTGGCTGGAAGTACACCCCGAAGCAGAAGAATTAGATAAAGAATGCAAAGCCCATCTGCTCAATATTGCTTCCGCAGATGTAGTGATTGACGGGAAAAACCGACCATTGATGGTGGCCGTAAAAATGACGGCTTCGTCACTCTACAAATGCTACACCGGAGAAAAACGGCTGATTGCTTATCCCGAATTACCTTCATTTGTATGTGATAGTTAGATGTTTTTTTGGGCAGCTTAATCCGTCTTCCGCTCCCAATCTTTTTTTTCCATCGCTTTTCCCCCGACAAAAAAAAGGATTTCCGCTCAAGCCGGGCTGCGGTTTTCAGATCAAAATAAATTTGTGTACATAAAATAAAACGAACAACAAAAATGAATGCCGAAAGGTTAAATGCATACCGAATTATGTGGGTTCTTGTATTGTATGATCTTCCGACCGAAACCAAAGCCAATATGCGGGATGCCAACAAATTTCGGAAAGGCTTGCTGGATGATGGCTTTTCGTTGTTTCAGTTTTCGATGTATGTCCGCCATTGTCCGAGCCGGGAAAACGCGGAGGTTCATATCAAGCGCGTGAAAAATATGCTTCCCAAAGCCGGAAAAGTAGCGATTATGTGCATCACCGACAAGCAATTTGGCGATATTGAAATTTTCTTTGCCAGAAACAAAGAAGAACCACCACCAACCTGGCAACAGTTGGAATTATTCTGAAATAAACCGGAAATTTTAAATAGCTGGAATTAAAATTAAAAATCAACACTATGAATGAAATAATATGTCCGAATTGTAAAAAAGCATTTAAGGTAGATGAAGCCGGTTTCGCCGACATTTTGAAACAGGTTCGGGATCATCAGTTCGAAGAAGAGCTGCAGGCACGTCTACATCTTGCGGATAAAGAAAAGGAAAGTGCCGTAAAGCTGGCAGAAGCCAACATTAGAAATGAAGTGCAGGAACAGCTTGCCCAAAAGGACAAGAAACTAACGGAACTAAAAGCCGAAAAAGACATTGAACTGTCCCAAAAATTAGCACAGAAAGAAAATGAATTATTACAGCTGAAAGCAAAAATTGATAATGCTCAAACAGAGAAAGAACTTGCCGTTTCCAGTGCCGTCAATAAAATTGAAAAAGAACGCGATCATCTGGCGAATGTTATAAAAGTAAAAGATACCGAAAAGCAACTCCTCGAAAAATCTTTAAATGAAACCTTTTTAGCCGAGCTCAAAACCAAGGATGACATTATAAAACTGAAAGACGAAGAGATTGCCTTGCGTAAAGATATGAAGCTGAAACTCTCAACCAAGATGCTGGGCGAAACGCTGGAACAACATTGCGAAACAGAGTTTAATAAACTTCGTGCAACGGCTTTTCAGAATGCTTTTTTTGAGAAAGACAATGATGTTGCTTCAGGAAGCAAGGGCGATTTTATTTACAGGGAAACCGATGAGGCAGGTAATGAAATCATTTCAATTATGTTTGAAATGAAAAATGAAGGAGACGAAACGTTCACCAAGAAGAAAAACGAGGATTTTTTTAAAGAACTGGATAAAGACCGAAATGAGAAAAAATGTGAATATGGCGTGTTAGTTACTCTGTTGGAAGCAGAAAGTGAGTATTATAATTCAGGGATTGTAGATGTTTCACACCGTTATAACAAAATGTATGTGGTACGACCTCAGTTTTTTATTCCGATTATCACGCTGCTTCGCAATGCTGCGATGAATTCCCTGCAATACAAAGCAGAGCTTGCTTTAGTAAAAAATCAAAATATTGACATTACCAATTTTGAGGAAAAGATTAACATATTTAAAGAGGGTTTTGCAAGAAATTATGATCTGGCAAGTCGAAAATTTAAAACTGCCATCGAAGAAATAGACAAAACCATCACGCATTTACAAAAAACCAAAGAGGCTTTACTTTCCTCAGATAATAACCTCCGACTTGCCAATCAGAAAGCCGAAGATCTGACTATAAAGAAACTCACATACGGTAACCCTACAATGAAGGCGAAATTCGACGAACTCTAATAAAAAAAATCCAAAAACACAACAAAGCATTCAATGAGACAAAACAATACACTCATTATACATAAGCAGACGCTGCCCTTTCTTAATATCTCTCTTTATCTCAATGGTATTAAGCCCATCCAGTCATTGGAGCTTGAAAACCGTTCTGAAACGGATACAGCCGGTCTGGACATCAAAATATCTTCTGATCTGCCATGTATAGAGCAGTTTCATTATACTGTTCCGTTGATTCCGGCGCAAAAAGGAATAAAAATTCCGTTAGAAAACCTGAGAATTGACAGAGATTTTCTGAACAAACTGTCAGAAACCGAGAAAGCAAATATCACCATCGAAATTACCGGGGAAAACGCAACCACAATCAGTGAAACATTTGAATTGGATATTCATCCGTTAGAGTATTTTGGTGGTTTTCAGATATTACCGGAACTGATAGCTGCCTACGTCACTCCTAATCATACGTATGTTTATCATCTCAAAAGGAAGGCAATAGAGATTTTAGAAAAGCAGGGACTCAGAACGGCCTTTGAGGGCTATCAGAGTAACGATGCAGAACGTGTTTTGCAGATTATTTCTGCTATTTATTCCGCCATTCAGGCAGAAGAAATTGTGTACAGTTCTTTGCCGCCGGGTTACGAAGTGATCGGGCAGAGGCTGCGTTTGCTTAATACCATTCAGCAGGAAAAATTCGGGAATTGTATCGACCTGAGCCTGTTGTTTGCGGCCTGTCTGGAAGCGGTGGATCTGAATCCGGTGCTGATTCTTGTGAAAGGTCACGCTTTTGTAGGTTGCTGGTTGCAGGACGATAAATTTTCAGAAGTAGTGAATGATGATAAAACAGCCATTACCAAACGCCTGTCCAAAGGGATAAGAGAGATGGCCGCCATTGAAGCTACAAGTCTTTGCAAAGGTAATGACATCAGATTCAGCGATGCACTGAATGCCGGCGAAGCGCAGCTGGTGCAGCAGGAAGATTTCCTCTTGTCGGTGGATATAAAACGGGCTCGGACATTAAGAATCCGTCCGTTGCCGTTGCTTACCACGACTTCCGAAATCCGGCTGGATGAAGAAATTATCCGGCAAACCGAAACGGTGGAAATGGAAAATAATTTCGAGATTGGAACCATTTATCAGGATGAGCTTCTGCAGGGGAATAAGCCCAAAACCAAACAGAAAATATGGGAACGCAAACTGCTGGATTTGTCATTGCGCAATAACCTGCTGAACCTGAGAATGACCCGCAACATGCTACAGCTGGTGGATATCGACATCAGTAATTTGGAAGACACCTTATCCGAAGGGAAAAGTTTTTCGATAATGCCCAATCCGAATGCAGAAATATTGCGGAAGTATAACCTTTTTACGCAGCCGCTTCACAGCTCGTCGCCTTTGTACCAGTTAGCCAATGATGAACTGAAATATAACCGCTTGCTCACGCATTATCATCAGCAGGATCTGGACAGCATTCTTACCTATATTCACAAAAATGCAAAGCAGTCCATTGAAGAAAACGGATCCAGTACTTTGTATTTAGCTGTTGGGTTATTGAAATGGTATGACCGCAAAACTCCCGATCAATCGAGGTATTCACCGGTACTTCTATTGCCTGTGGAAATAAGCCGAAGGTCGGTAAACAGTAAATTTGTACTGAAAAGCCGCGAAGAAGAAACCATGATTAATATTACGCTGGTAGAATTTCTTCGTCAGGAATATGAATTAAATCTCAGTGGGCTGGAACAGCTTCCGTATGATGAAAAAGGTGTGGATGTGGCAAAAGTGATGGGCATCCTGCGCAGGGCTGTAATGCAGCTGAAAGGCTGGGATGTGGAGGAGCAATTGGTTTTGGGGAATTTTTCATTCAGCAAATTGATTTTGTGGAAGGATATTGTCGCCCATCAGGAAGATCTGATGAAAAGCGATATGGTAAAAAGCCTGATAGAAGGAAAGTTGACTTTCAGCGATAATCAGGACGTAATCTCTGCAAATGACTTCGACAGTATTCAGTCGGATTCTCTCGTGTTGCCCATTCCGACGGATGTATCACAGATGGAAGCTGTGCTTACCGCGCAGCAAGGGCGCAGCTTTATCCTGCACGGACCTCCCGGAACCGGAAAATCCCAAACCATAACCAATATTATTGCAGATGCACTTTATCATGGGAAAAGGGTTCTGTTTGTAGCGGCAAAAAAGGCGGCGTTAGATGTGGTTCAAAGAAGGTTGGAGCAAATCGGGCTTGCACCTTTTACGCTTGAATTGCACTCCAACAAATCCAAAAAATCGGATGTGCTGGAACAGTTGTCAAAATCCATTGAAACCGCAAAAATGATTCGCAATGCCGATTTTGAATTAGAGGCAAAACGTTTGGATGCTGCAAAAAAAGCAATCAGCGAATATGTCAATGTGCTGCACCAGAAACAACCGGTGGGCTGGAGTTTATATGACAGCATTACGGCACTTGAAAATTACAGCCGGCATCATTTCCCGAAAAATTTTATTCCGGAAGAGGTTCTCCAACAGTTAGATGCTGCGCTCTGGCAGCAATGGACAGACTGGCTGCCTCAGTTTCAGTCTATTATAAAACTGATGGTACATCCGTCAGAAAATCCGTTGTCCGCGCTTAATTTAGAACAATATTCTCCATCCGTAAATGATGATATTGCAGTGCAAACAGGCAATCTATTACAAACATTGTCAGAGGTACAAAGTAAATCGCAGTCGTTGGTTGCTGCTATTCATTTTCCTTTTTCGTTACAGTCCAAAACGCAATGGGAGCAATTGGTTAAGTTCATCCAAGCATTGCAGAATCTGCCCGATATGCCTTTGGAACTGATCCGGTATTTGTCAGATAAAGAGCATTACGAGGTGTATGAAGACTGGAGCAACATATTCAGGCAATATAAAGAAGCATTAAATAATATTCTGAAAAATTACAACCGCAGTATTTTAAAGGCTGACATTGCATCAGCGGAAATTCAATGGAAACGGGCACAGCAGGCGTGGTTTTTACCAAAGTGGCTGAACACGAAAAAAATTAAAAAGGAACTGTCCATTTTTAGAAATACGCCTTTTAGCAGTAATAATGAAGTGGAACAGCTTTTTTCTGACAACAGCAAGTTACAGGAAGCAACGCGTGTTTTGGATCAGAACCGTTTTGCCGAAGTACAAAAAGCATTGAAAAATTTTTACAGGGAAGAGCAGACAGATCTGGAAGATATTGAACGTAAAGCGGTTTTAATCCGGGAATTAAGTGATGTTGCAAATATCTGGGAACGGAATGCATTAGGCCGGTGGATTCAGGTTTTGCAGGATGCAACGATGCAGTATTCTGATGAAATCAAACAGAAACATTCAGCTTTGATTAAGACGTTTTTACAGTTGGCAACGGATTTTAGAAATCAAAATCAGAATTACAAAATACTTACAGGAATTGATTTTCGCCAAAACGAAAACTGGCTGGAGGAGACAGTTGTACAACTTCAGGACATCCGGGAAAATATTCCTCATTTAAAAACATGGATGAATTATGTGCAGCTTCACCGTCAGGGCAAAAGTCTGAATTTGCAGTGGCTGCTTAACGCTTACGAAAACAAACTCTGCAATTCAGAAAATATATCAGATTACTTTAATTATTCGGTTCATATTTCGGTGGCACAGCGCGTGATTTCCCGGCACGAATCATTAAGTTTATTCAATGCCGGTCTGTTTGAAAATAAAGTGGAACAGTATAAAAAAATTGCAAAAGATTTTCAGTATCTCACAATACAGGAGTTGCGTGTGAAGCTGGCTTCGCAATTGCCTAACACAACTTCTGAAGCCATGCAAAGCTCAGAAATAGGCATCCTGCAACGAGCCATTAAGAGCAGGGGCAGGGGAATGAGCATCAGAAAACTTTTTGACCAGATTCCGGCGTTACTGCCGCGTATTGCGCCCTGTATGCTGATGAGTCCTATTTCTGTAGCGCAATATTTTGATGTGGACACCAGGCATTTTGATATTTTAATTTTTGATGAGGCATCGCAGCTCCCAACTTGTGAAGCGGTAAGTGCCTTGGCAAGAGCAAAACAGGCGGTGATTGTAGGTGACCCAAAGCAGATGCCGCCAACATCGTTTTTCAGTACTGTCAAATTGGACGAAGAAAATATGGAGGTGGAAGATCTGGAAAGTATTCTGGACGACTGCCTGTCTTTGTCTATACCTTCCAAATATCTGCTGCGCCACTATCGCAGCAAGCACGAAAGTCTGATTGCATTCAGCAATGTGAATTATTACGAAAATAAACTCTTGACTTTTCCATCTGCCGACGACCTGAACCGTAAAGTGAAATACCATCATATCCAAGGGTTTTATGATAAAGGGAAAACCCGAACCAACAGGTTTGAAGCCGATGCTATTGTGGAATATATCAGGTTACATTATAATGACCCCGAAAAAAGGAAACTGAGTTTGGGTGTTGTGACATTCAGCCAGACCCAGCAGAACCTGATAGAAGAGAAGTTGCAGAAACTGTTTATGGCGGATCCGAAACTGGAAGAAGCTGCCCAGGAAAGCGAAGAGCCATTGTTTGTGAAAAATCTGGAAAATGTTCAGGGTGATGAGCGTGATATTATTTTGTTTTCGATAGGCTACGCTCCCGATGAAGAAGGGAAAATGAGTATGAATTTTGGTCCGCTAAACCGCAATGGCGGGTGGCGCAGGTTGAATGTTGCTGTTACGCGGGCGCGTTACGAAATGCATCTTTTTGCTACTTTGCAGGCAGATCAGATTGATTTAAGCCGCACATCAGCCGAAGGTGTTGCCGGTTTGAAAGCTTTTTTGCAGTTTGCAGAAAAAGGATACTTGAACGTGCGGCCGGAAGATGTGGAGGAAACCATAAATAAGCAGTATTTATCAGAAACCATCAGTAAACGTTTGCAGGAAAAAGGATTAAACGTTAAATGTAATATTGGGACTTCTAATTTTAAAGTGGATATTGGAATTGTTCATCCGGACAGCCCACAGCAGTATATCTTAGGAATTGTGATGGATGGGCCTTTCTACTATAATGCCCACACCACGAATGACCGGGAAATGGTAATGCCGTCCGTGCTGAAAGCCTTAGGCTGGAACATTTACCGTATCTGGACAATGGACTGGTACGAAAATTCTGAAAGCATTATTGATTCGGTCATTGAAAAAGTAGAACAGCTGCAAACTCAGCCCCAGATGATTGAAGAAAAACATACCGATCCTGTTACTGAACCGGTATTTGAACCCGTTAAAGGAATGCCCGGAGTAGCTGTACAAACTGAAATAACGAGCAAACAGAGACCCTATAATGCTTATGTTTTGATGCCTGTTTCCAATGCCAATAGCGAAACAATTTATGAATTTCAAAACCGGAATGTTATAAAACAGCAGATACAATCATTGGTAGAGGCAGAAGCGCCTATCAGTAAAAACTGGTTGTACAGAAAAATTTTGCAGATTTGGAATACGAGCCGCGCAGGAGCAAAATTGGACAAACATCTTGAAGGGATTATTAATGAGATGAATTTAATTCAGACGTCACATCATCAGCCATTTTACTGGAATAATTCAACGACTTTGGATATTTACCGAAGCAACGAAACCGAAAAACGGAATATGGAGGATATTGCTCCCGAAGAAATTTTAGTGGCTTTGAAGGAAGTGATAACAGATAATTTGAGCATTGAAGAAGACGAATTGTTACGCTATCTGGCACGTACTTTTGGTTTTGCCAAATTGGGCAAGCAAATCGACACTATTTTACGTTATACCATTAACCTTGCTGAAAAAGAAGGTCAAATAAAGAAAGAGAACGGAAGGGTATTATTGAATGAATCAAAATAAAAATAAACCACAGGAAAAGAGTATTTCCTTTATTCAAAAATGTCTTAACAGAATTCCAAAATAATAATTGTGAATTTTTAAAACTACAAATTATTGTGCTTTTTAAAATTCTGATAAATCAAAAAATCCACTGAAAATCAGTGGATTAAATTTTGAGGTTGTGTTGTATCTCAAAGATACTCAAAAATGAAAGCAATTCACAACATATGAGTGACTTTGATAAATACAAGAAAGGTTGTGTTGTATCTCAAAGATACTCAAAAATGAAAGCAATTCACAACGGAAACAAACACAGACTACAACTATTATTTGTTGTGTTGTATCTCAAAGATACTCAAAAATGAAAGCAATTCACAACACACCACGTACCAAGCCTTCTTTGATATTCGTTGTGTTGTATCTCAAAGATACTCAAAAATGAAAGCAATTCACAACTAAATCGTCATTCGCAAATGTAATCATTTTGTTGTGTTGTATCTCAAAGATACTCAAAAATGAAAGCAATTCACAACAGTTTTTGAGTGCGAGGAAATCCATATCGGGTTGTGTTGTATCTCAAAGATACTCAAAAATGAAAGCAATTCACAACATAAAGAGTACACATAGAGTTATCTCTTAAGTTGTGTTGTATCTCAAAGATACTCAAAAATGAAAGCAATTCACAACTATTGTTTATAACTTCATATTCCAGATCATGTTGTGTTGTATCTCAAAGATACTCAAAAATGAAAGCAATTCACAACGGATTTTAGAATAGTTCGGTCTGAATTACAGTTGTGTTGTATCTCAAAGATACTCAAAAATGAAAGCAATTCACAACCAATTATTGGTAAGTCTATTTTTTCTACATGTTGTGTTGTATCTCAAAGATACTCAAAAATGAAAGCAATTCACAACATCTTTAGCATTCAGAAATATCGTTTCTTCGTTGTGTTGTATCTCAAAGATACTCAAAAATGAAAGCAATTCACAACAGTTGGCTATGGCGTGTTTGTCTATTTCGCGTTGTGTTGTATCTCAAAGATACTCAAAAATGAAAGCAATTCACAACAGGAATCGGATGGATTTGTGAAGGTTAATGGTTGTGTTGTATCTCAAAGATACTCAAAAATGAAAGCAATTCACAACTATTTTTCAGAAATGCGATGCCGGTTCCGGGTTGTGTTGTATCTCAAAGATACTCAAAAATGAAAGCAATTCACAACAGTACAAAAGTATGTTTTAAAAACATACAAGTTGTGTTGTATCTCAAAGATACTCAAAAATGAAAGCAATTCACAACGCCATTCGGAATTAAGATTGCTGCAAGATGGTTGTGTTGTATCTCAAAGATACTCAAAAATGAAAGCAATTCACAACAGACGAATTGCCAATTCCATTTAAAAAAGCGTTGTGTTGTATCTCAAAGATACTCAAAAATGAAAGCAATTCACAACGTTATATACAAATAAAATAATAACATTTTTGTTGTGTTGTATCTCAAAGATACTCAAAAATGAAAGCAATTCACAACCGGGGCTTACCATTCATCAGATGCGCCTTTGTTGTGTTGTATCTCAAAGATACTCAAAAATGAAAGCAATTCACAACCCCGTTTTCGCCATATTAAAAATCTTGAGTGTTGTGTTGTATCTCAAAGATACTCAAAAATGAAAGCAATTCACAACTACTTCCCATACCGATAACGACATTTGACAGTTGTGTTGTATCTCAAAGATACTCAAAAATGAAAGCAATTCACAACAAATTCAATAAAGTTGTTTTCGATGAGAAGGTTGTGTTGTATCTCAAAGATACTCAAAAATGAAAGCAATTCACAACTTACTCAGATGACATTAGAGACATGGGGAAGTTGTGTTGTATCTCAAAGATACTCAAAAATGAAAGCAATTCACAACTGATATTTATGCAACCTCAGGACTAGAATTGTTGTGTTGTATCTCAAAGATACTCAAAAATGAAAGCAATTCACAACTCAAAAGCAAGGGTAATCAAAAAAGAAAAAGTTGTGTTGTATCTCAAAGATACTCAAAAATGAAAGCAATTCACAACAGAAACCATAATATCAATATCATTGATGTGTTGTGTTGTATCTCAAAGATACTCAAAAATGAAAGCAATTCACAACAACCAGTGTGGGCATGGAAAGCAGTCTCGAGTTGTGTTGTATCTCAAAGATACTCAAAAATGAAAGCAATTCACAACAGTTAGCTATGGCGTGTTTGTCTATCTCGCGTTGTGTTGTATCTCAAAGATACTCAAAAATGAAAGCAATTCACAACAGAATTGTGCAAGTCAAATCTTTATGAGTTGTTGTGTTGTATCTCAAAGATACTCAAAAATGAAAGCAATTCACAACTTATACTCCGGTGGTTAGTGATGTTAAAATGTTGTGTTGTATCTCAAAGATACTCAAAAATGAAAGCAATTCACAACGTAGCATCGACTATGATAAGCTACTTGCAGGTTGTGTTGTATCTCAAAGATACTCAAAAATGAAAGCAATTCACAACAGAGTGGAAAGAATGGTTTGAAAATTCAACGTTGTGTTGTATCTCAAAGATACTCAAAAATGAAAGCAATTCACAACCAATTCGGTACGAGGTGTTCGTTGATTTGTGTTGTGTTGTATCTCAAAGATACTCAAAAATGAAAGCAATTCACAACTTATTACTAAAACGCAATCTGTTTCTAATCGTTGTGTTGTATCTCAAAGATACTCAAAAATGAAAGCAATTCACAACAGCTTCTAAAACCTTTATTAAAACAAAATGGTTGTGTTGTATCTCAAAGATACTCAAAAATGAAAGCAATTCACAACAGAAATGGCAGGCGAACAAGGTCTGCAAAAGTTGTGTTGTATCTCAAAGATACTCAAAAATGAAAGCAATTCACAACTCAGACTTCCGATTTTCAACAATGCAATCAGTTGTGTTGTATCTCAAAGATACTCAAAAATGAAAGCAATTCACAACATAGATACTCTTTGGAATGAAGGAATTGATGTTGTGTTGTATCTCAAAGATACTCAAAAATGAAAGCAATTCACAACGCCTGATCCATGTAGGTCTGGATTCCGAAGTTGTGTTGTATCTCAAAGATACTCAAAAATGAAAGCAATTCACAACTGGTGCTGGTGGAAAAGATAAGTGGCTGTTGTTGTGTTGTATCTCAAAGATACTCAAAAATGAAAGCAATTCACAACATAAGGCAAAATGGGATTGAATATGAATTAGTTGTGTTGTATCTCAAAGATACTCAAAAATGAAAGCAATTCACAACACTCCAAGCATTGGAACATAAGTAGGATTAGTTGTGTTGTATCTCAAAGATACTCAAAAATGAAAGCAATTCACAACTCGGCATTGAGTTGAAACAATCATATTTCAGTTGTGTTGTATCTCAAAGATACTCAAAAATGAAAGCAATTCACAACTGGGTGTAGGTCGAGATATTCAAAACAACTGTTGTGTTGTATCTCAAAGATACTCAAAAATGAAAGCAATTCACAACAGCTTCTTCAATGAGTGAACAAAAAATTAAGTTGTGTTGTATCTCAAAGATACTCAAAAATGAAAGCAATTCACAACTCTACATTCAAAACATACTTTTGCAACTTGGTTGTGTTGTATCTCAAAGATACTCAAAAATGAAAGCAATTCACAACTACCTGCCAACTATATCCTGTTACCGGATTGTTGTGTTGTATCTCAAAGATACTCAAAAATGAAAGCAATTCACAACTATTACAAATGTAGCAAAAAAAATTACTCGGTTGTGTTGTATCTCAAAGATACTCAAAAATGAAAGCAATTCACAACTATGCTTCAATGGAGGAAAACTATTTAACCGTTGTGTTGTATCTCAAAGATACTCAAAAATGAAAGCAATTCACAACAATGGAATTATTCCACCAAATGCCATTGAGGTTGTGTTGTATCTCAAAGATACTCAAAAATGAAAGCAATTCACAACTTACAATATGAAGATAATACCAATACAAAAGTTGTGTTGTATCTCAAAGATACTCAAAAATGAAAGCAATTCACAACTATTTACACCAAGGAATATACAAAGTCCAGTTGTGTTGTATCTCAAAGATACTCAAAAATGAAAGCAATTCACAACAAGCTATGGGGATGGCGCAACAAGGAGATGGTTGTGTTGTATCTCAAAGATACTCAAAAATGAAAGCAATTCACAACAAGGGGAACTACACTCACCTACGTTTTTGAGTTGTGTTGTATCTCAAAGATACTCAAAAATGAAAGCAATTCACAACAATTGATACCGGTGGAAAACTACTTGATTAGTTGTGTTGTATCTCAAAGATACTCAAAAATGAAAGCAATTCACAACTAAAAAATGTGATACTCTAATTGCGGAGGAGTTGTGTTGTATCTCAAAGATACTCAAAAATGAAAGCAATTCACAACGATCCAGAACAACACGATCCAGGAGACGATGTTGTGTTGTATCTCAAAGATACTCAAAAATGAAAGCAATTCACAACATCTCTATATCATTTCCTATAATTTGAAAAGTTGTGTTGTATCTCAAAGATACTCAAAAATGAAAGCAATTCACAACCAATAGAATTGCGGATAATCTTTGTCACATGTTGTGTTGTATCTCAAAGATACTCAAAAATGAAAGCAATTCACAACATAAGTATTGTTAACAAAGTTACACAAAAAGTTGTGTTGTATCTCAAAGATACTCAAAAATGAAAGCAATTCACAACTAGTGGTACACCAAAGAGCAGTTACAATGTGTTGTGTTGTATCTCAAAGATACTCAAAAATGAAAGCAATTCACAACTGTAAGGCTCCCAAGAGATTTGTCACTAACGTTGTGTTGTATCTCAAAGATACTCAAAAATGAAAGCAATTCACAACAAAGACCCTGTCGTAGAAATGACACGAACAGTTGTGTTGTATCTCAAAGATACTCAAAAATGAAAGCAATTCACAACACTAAGACGCAATGCATCATACTGTCCATCGTTGTGTTGTATCTCAAAGATACTCAAAAATGAAAGCAATTCACAACCGACATTACTCACGATAGAATCGAACAAGAGTTGTGTTGTATCTCAAAGATACTCAAAAATGAAAGCAATTCACAACGTTTTTCGAAAAGATCCTTTGATGCTTCCTGTTGTGTTGTATCTCAAAGATACTCAAAAATGAAAGCAATTCACAACACTCCGTTGGAAGCAACTGTAACCTCTTTGGTTGTGTTGTATCTCAAAGATACTCAAAAATGAAAGCAATTCACAACTGGTGCGCCCACCAAATGAGATCCCGTCGTGTTGTATCTCAAAGATACTCAAAAATGAAAGCAATTCACAACTAGGGCAATTATGTTTGCTGAATATTGATTGTTGTGTTGTATCTCAAAGATACTCAAAAATGAAAGCAATTCACAACTTACTGGCAGTTGCTGCCATTGTGATTTATGTTGTGTTATATCCCAAAGATACTCAAAAATGAAAGCAATTCACAACTAGTGTTAATAATAGCAATACAGCTAAATGAAAGTATAATGAAAATCCATAAAAAAAAAGTGTTAGTAGTGACATAGTGTTTATTTTTTGTCAAAACCAAAATCATTATAAATCAGTTGAAACTTTTACTGATAACCTGAGTTCGATTATAAAAACAGAGCTAATTGATTAGTTTTTATCGTTTCGTATTTCAGAGATGGTTTTTTAGGCAGGAAATTATAAGCGATAATTCCAGCCACCAAATTAGCCATGAAATTGGCAACGGAGCGATGTCTGGAGTGTTCTATTTGACAAATATTTTTGAGTTCATCGTTTACCGTCTCAATAATTGAACGTTTACGTAGTAAAATTTTGTCAGACATAGTCATCAAAGAATTCTTCATATTGTTTCGGATGCTGGTAATGAGTTGGATTCCGTCCACAAATAATAATTGCTGTAGTTTTTCTGAGATATAGCCTTTGTCTCCAAATAATTTTCCGAAAATCTGTTTCAAGAATTCTTCGTTTTTAAGAGGTTCTCTATCATCTACATTTGCTTGTGTCACGCAAAAACTTAAAATTTCGCCTTTGTCATTAATAACAATATGAAGTTTGAAACCATAAAACCAACCCATTGTAGATTTTCCAACTTTTGCCAAATCTTTGAAAACTTTATTGCGTTTTATCCTCTTGTTTCCACAAACTTTTACTGGTGTGCTGTCTACAAAAGACACTCCTGTACAACTTCCTAATGCACAGGTTTTTGAAAACATTGTCAAGGCCATAAGATTACTTTGCATTAGCTCCACAAATCTATTGTAAGAAACAGTTTGGGGAAAATCTTCTTGCATATGTTTTTGCACATAATAGATATAAAAATGTTTAAAAGTTCTAAAACCACTGAGTTGAAACAGAATCATGATAGTTATTATTTCCGAATTGCTCATCTTTGGTTTTCTCTTTGGAGGATTTGCTAAAAGAAATGGTTCTGTAAATTTTTCAAAATGGATACAAAATTCATCTACAGTACAAAAAATATCCGTAATTTTATCAAAGTTAATCATAGAAATAGCTGTTAAATATTTGAAATTCAATAACTTAATATACGGCTATTTCTTTTTTTATGCAAGTTTTTATACGAATTTATTAATCGAACTCAGGTTGATAGTAACCTGCTTTTTACCGATAAAAATTCAAAAGGTCAGTATGAAGTGAGATGTTGAAAATCTAATAGGATTGGTTTTAGGATTTGATATTCAACCGGTTGGACGTTTGTTAATTCGTGATGATATTCTCTATTTTGAATATGATGAAGAATTTCAGCAAATTAATTTAGAAATTGTGACTGTCAAACGAATTAAAAAATAGCATCTCCAAACTTATACATTTAGGAGATGCTATCATAAACGATCCAAAATTAAATATAGCAATTCGGAAAATTTTATCGGATTTCCGCCACCTGAGCTGGGAAATTTTCGGCACCGTTCATTTCTTCAAGTGCTTTGTGGTCGATATTGTATACCACAGGAACTCCGGTCGCCAGTTCTTTTGCTAAAATCTGTTCCGGAGTCAGTTTTTCCAGATACATAATCAGCGAGCGCAGACTGTTGCCGTGTGCCACAACCAAAACATTTTTTCCGGCAAGCAATTGGGGAAGAATTTCGCTTTTAAAATAAGGCATTACTCTGTTGTAGGTGTCTTTCAAACTTTCTCCTTCCGGTGGTTGTACATCATAAGATCTTCTCCATATATGAACCTGTTCAGCTCCGTATTTTTCGGCAGTTTCGGCTTTGTTTAGCCCTTCAAGACTTCCGTAACTTCTTTCGTTTAGTGCTAAATTTTTGTGTACAGGAATGCTTTCCAAATGGTCGTCCTGAAGAATAATAGCCAGAGTATGCTGTGCTCTTTTCAGTTCGGAGGTGAAGGCAATATCAATGTTGTCTTTTTCAATTTTTGAGGCTGCACCATGCGCTTCCTGAATTCCAAGATCGGTTAAATCCACATCTTTCCAGCCTGTAAAACGGTTCTGCAAATTCCATTCGGACTGCCCGTGACGAATTAATATAAGTTCTGACATTTTAAAATTATTTTAATTGTCTCAGTTGAAGCAAAAATCGTTCAAAAGTGGGCAAAAATAATATGAATTTTATCTCGAAATGATAGAAATAAGATAAGGCACTCTAAAATCTGTACCAAAAGGATTATTTAAAATCCTTTTCTTTCATTTCGATTTCCTGTAGCAATTTTCCGTTTTTGTCGCGGTATTGGTATTTCAGGGAAGAAATATCGTAATTTTTAAGGTCTTTCAACATCTGTTTAAACTGTTTGTCTTTCGACATATTGTTTTTGATGATGTTTCGGTTTTCTGACATTTTTACCATCTCTTTCATTTTCTCCGGAACTTCGGCAGTATACACCACATCGTTGTGATTTCCCAGCGCAATTTTTACAATCTGAATTCCGGTGATGGAATCAACAATCGGCAGATTTCCGTTGGAAATTTCCAGCATCTGATTCAGTTGATTGTGTTTCTGGTTAATGGTAACTTCCGGTTTTTTTGTAGTCATACTGGATTTGTTCACGATGTCGGAATATAGTTTTTCTCCGTTTTTTCCTGTAAGAATTACCTTAAAATTCACGCCTTTATCCAAAAGCTGGATATTTCTTGACCTTTTCCGGATGATCTGAATCATAAGATCCTGAATCGCAGTGCTGATGAGTTGCGGCTGTAGCTGATCGGCAGAAAGATCTGTTTTAAAATGAAGGGTAATCTCGTTGTCCCCGGTTTTTTCCGTATTCGATAAAACCAGTGAAGAGCCTTCCGTTTTTAAAGAATCGGTTTTCATGGATTTTACAAAATTATTCATCATCACTTCCTTGTTTCTGCCTTCTTCTTTGCAGGAAAACAAGTGGAGCAAAACCATACTGAACAAAAAAAGAACGATATTTTTCATCTTTCAATGCGCTACTATTTTTTTTGAAATTCAACGACTATTTGAATGCTATCGTTGCCGCAAAATCTCAAATTTTTCTATTTTTTTATTGATTTTAAAACCTTGACAAGGCTGAGTTTCTCTACAAATTTTTCGCTTTTTCCAAAGCGCTTTCAATTCCGGCAAGATTTTTTCCTCCGGCAGTTGCAAAACCAGGATTTCCGCCGCCGCCTCCCTGAATTTCTTTGGCCAGTTCTTTCACAATGTTTCCGGCCTGAAACTGCTGTTCCAAATCTTGGGAAACGCCAACGGTAATCATCGGTTTTTCACCGGCATCCGAAATAATTACAGTAATCGAATTCGGGATTTCTTTTTTCAGTTGGAACACGATGTCCTTCACGGAACCAGCATCCAGAGAAGTTTTTTTCACCAAAAGCTTTTTACCGTTTTTATCTTCAAAATCATTTTTCCAGTTTTGAATCTCACCTTTGGCTTTGTCTTTTTTCAGGGTTTCAACTTCGGATTTTAATGCGGTGTTTTCATCCAGAAGTTTTTCCACCGATTTTGTAATATCCTTGGTTTTCAAAAGTTGCGAAAGTTCTGCAATCTGGATTTCCAGATTCTGGAAATACTCATTGGATTTATCTCCGGAAATGGCTTCAATTCTTCGGATTCCGGCTGCAGTTGAATTTTCGGAAGCGATTTTAAAATGCCCGATTTCACCAGTGGATTTTACATGTGTTCCTCCACACAATTCTCTGGAGTTTCCGAATTGGATCATTCTTACATGATCGCCGTATTTTTCACCGAAAAGTGCCATTGCTCCTTTTTCCAATGCTTCTGCAATTGGAATATTTCGGTATTCCTGAAGTGGTATGTTTTCTTTGATTTTTTCGTTTACTTTCTGTTCCACTTCTTTGAGTTCCTCATGGGTCATTTTTGCAAAATGCGAGAAGTCGAAACGCAGATAATCTGGACCAACATACGAACCTTTTTGTTCCACATGCGTACCCAAAACTTCGCGAAGTGCTTCATGCAGAAGATGCGTTACCGAGTGATTTCCCTGCGTATTTTTGCGGTCTTTGGTGTTTACTTTAGCATAAAAAACAGCACCTGCATCTTTCGGAAGTTCTTTTATTAAGGAGTAAATCAGGTTATTCTCTTTTTTTGTGTCCAAAATTTCAATCACTTCGGGATTGTCTTTCACATTGTATAAATCCGGTTGCGAAATATCAAAATGTTGGGCATAGCTCGGAATGAGAATTCCTTTATCGCCGATTTGTCCGCCACCTTCGGGATAGAAAGGTGTTTTGCTCAGCACAATCTGATAAAATTCTCCGTCTTTATTTTCAATTTTTCGGTATCTTGTAATGTAGGTTTCTGAAGAAGTATAATCATAACCCACAAAAACTTCAGGTTTTTCTTCCAGAATTACCCAATCGTGAACTTTTTGTGCAGAAGATTTTTTGGAACGCTGTTTTTGCTTTTCCATTTCTTCATCAAATCCTTTTTCATCGATGGTTAACTGTTTTTCTTCGGCAATAATTCGGGATAAATCTGCCGGAAAACCATAGGTGTCGTACAGCTCAAAAACCTCAGTTCCGGGAAGTGTTTTTTCGCCTTTGTTAATGGTTTCGGCGATGATTCCATCCAATCGGATAAGTCCGTGTTCAATGGTTTTCAGGAATGAATTTTCTTCTTCTTTGATTACTTCTGTTACGAGTTTTTCCTGTTTTACAAGTTCCGGGAAGAAGTTGCCCATTTCATTTTTCAATACGGAAACCAATTCGTAAAGGAAAGGTTCTTTCATATCGAGAAAACGATAGGAATAAGAAATTGCTCTTCTCAAAATTCTGCGGATCACATAGCCTGCACCGTTGTTGGAAGGCAGTTGCCCGTCGGCAATTGCAAACGAAACGGCACGAATATGATCCACAACCACACGAATGGCGATGTCTTTTTCATTCTGTAAAATTCCGGTATATTTTTTTCCGGAAATGGCTTCTACTTTTGTAATTAACGGTGTGAAAACATCGGTGTCGTAATTGGATTCTTTTCCCTGTAAAGCCATGCACAAGCGTTCAAATCCCATTCCGGTATCAATGTGTTTGGAAGGAAGGTTTTCCAAAGAACCATCGGCTTTACGGTTGTATTGCATAAATACGAGATTCCATATTTCTACGACTTGCGGATGATCGTTGTTCACTAATTCAATTCCGGGAGTTTTGGTTTTTTCTTCTTCACTTCTCAGGTCCACATGTATTTCAGAACAAGGTCCGCATGGTCCCTGATCGCCCATTTCCCAGAAATTGTCTTTTTTGTTTCCATTGATGATGCGGTCTTCGGCAATATGCTCTTTCCAGAAATTAAATGCTTCACTGTCGCGCTCCAAGTTTTCTTTTTCGTCGCCTTCAAAAACGGTAACGTACAGATTTTCTTTGGGAATTCCGTAGACTTCGGTGAGCAATTCCCAAGCCCAGGCAATTGCTTCTTTTTTGAAATAGTCCCCAAAAGACCAGTTTCCAAGCATTTCAAACATCGTGTGATGATAAGTATCCCGACCTACATCATCCAAATCGTTATGTTTCCCGGAAACGCGCAAACATTTTTGGGTGTCGGCAATTCTGGGAGCTTTTGGAGTTTTGTAACCGAGAAAATAATCTTTAAACTGCGTCATTCCGGAATTGGAAAACATCAGGGTAGGATCATCTTTCAACACAATGGGAGCGGATGGAACAATGAGATGCTCTTTGCTTTTGAAAAAGTTTAAAAACGTCTGGCGAATTTCTTGTGAAGTCATAATTTGTGGGCTTTTAATGCATTTTTTTCGATGCATTTTTTGGAAAGCAAAAGTACGGAAATTGTAAGAATTGTGAAAGAAGAATTTGCAAGGTATTCCCACAAAAAAATACCTCCGCAATTGCAGAGGTATTTTGTGTTTAAAATTTAAAAGTGATTATTGCTTAATCAGTTTAATAGTTTTTGCGGTCTGTGTTCCGTTGGAAACTTTCAGCAAATAAACGCCGCTTGGTTTTCCTGAAAGATCAATGGTGTTGGTTTTTGATTTCAGAGCACCTTTTTTAATCAATGATCCTGGAGTAGAGTAGAGTTCATATTCTACATTTCCTTTCAAGGAATCTGCTACACTGATGTTGAAAATCCCTTTTGATGGATTCGGGAATACCTGAACCGCCTGATCGAGGGAAGCATCATTCACTGCCATGGTTTCTTCCAATTTAAATGCTTTGGATTCGAAAGAACCGAAACTTGCCCCTTCTATAATAGTGGTACCATTTTCCAATTTCAGGTTATAGTATCCGTTTCCGAAAGAACAGCAAATGCCGTCTCCATAACTGTCATTGATGGTAAAGGTGTAACATGCATTTGGAGTAAGGGCAATGTTTTGTGTAATAAGGTTGGTATTGTTGTTGGTGTAGGGTCCGCCGCTTGTAACGATGTTTCCGTTAGCATCCTTAACATTCCATGTGGTTTCAGAACCGTAATTGTCCGGTTTAATGGTTAAAACCACAGTGTTTCCAGAGTAAGTTTCGGTTTTGGTGAAACTGTAGGAAGAGGTGTTGTTGTTCTCATTTCCATCGGTTTCTCCGTTAGGATTGCTTACTGTTGCTTTAAATGTATTTGTGTTTTCAGTTATATTAATTGCAGTTAAAGCGATTTCCTGAGTTTCATACTGATTTAAACTTCCTGTCCAGTTTAAAGTTGCCGGATTTTCATTATTTAGCTGATAAGTAACGGTTGCGGAAGTCAATATTTCGCTGCCGTTGTTTTTGATTACTACACTTGGTGTAATTGTATTTTCACAAATTTGCGGAGTGAGCCCGATAATACCAATGCTTGCATCATAAGGATGCACCTCCACCGGTGGATAAGAATCCAAAACGGTAACCCCTGAGTTTGTAGGATCGAGCCAATCTTTCAACTGTGTTGATGCTGTTCCGCCTGCATCCCATGAAACATTTAATCGCCCATATTCATCATATCCGCCATTATCATTGGTTCCGGAGCAAGCTGCACTTCCTCTCCAAAGCTGACCAATAATATGTCCTTGATTATTGTACAATGGTGAACCGGAAGAACCTCCTTCTGTTACACCCATTTCCCAATCATTGATTCTCCATACTTTTCCTGTTGATGCATAATCGGTTGAAACAGGATTGCTGTCTCGACAAGTCTTCATAATATCTCCATCAGGATGATGGATTCCAAAAACATATGGTGATACCGCTGTAGATCGATCCCAACCCGACCAAACAACATCCCAAGTATTTGGTATTTCAGAAGTAAGTTCCACTAAGCAAAAATCGGATTCAGATCGTCTTGCTTTCAGTGTGGCTCCACTGATTGTTTTATAATCGCTGTTGCTTACACTGTTTTCAGTGGTTGCACAAACGGTATTGGTACTGATCCAGTTGAAACGGAAAGCCCACGATGCAGGATTAGTATAGCAATGGTTTGCGGTAAGGAAATATGGTTTTCCATCATTGGCGGTGTTGTTTACCAATGCACCGGAACACCAGCCACTCCCTCCTACAAGAATCATGGCTACTGCTTTTTTCTGGATGTCTTTTAAAGGATCAGCATCATCGCCAATTGGACAGTTCACATCAATATTACAGTTTCCTGAAGTGTTGAGGTCTTTTGTTTCATCTACAATTCGGTAACCGTGGGTTATATTTTTAATGGAAAAAGAACCTTTCCCGGATTGCGATGCCGGTTCGAAATATTCAATGGTTACATCATCTCCTTTTACAATCCAGGTTCCCAAAGTTTTTGCTTTGTTATTTTGAGTGAAGGTATAGGCTCCCAAAAGATCAGAGTGATCCTGATTGTAAACATAAATACTTCCTCCTACAGGAATAAAAAAATCTTCAAGAATGAAGTTCATGCTTTTGGCACCTTCTGAAGTAAAACGCATTCTCCATATTCTGTCGCCATTTTCCAAAGTTTCCCACTTCCCGGAATTGTTGATATTGTAATTTACATCAAACTTTTTTCCGAAACGGTAAGGAAGGTCTTTTCTCAAATCATTCACGGCATCTTCCGCGACTAAGGTGTTCAAATCGAATGCAGGAAGTTTTACTGCCGCAATTGGTGCACTGTTCTTTTCCCAGCTTTTCGGGCTTCCTTCATTGGTAACCTGCGCATTTGCGAGGGAAAGCGAACACACAAGTGCGCCCACTTTAAAAATAGATTTTAATTTCATATAGTTTTAATTAAAGTTTTTTAAAATTGCTACCAAATTTATAAAACATTCTTGTTTGTACATCATTATTGCTATAGTTTTTTTTAAATGAACAAAAGAATAGATAAATGGACTAAATATTGTTCCCTATATTTAGGATTAAATTTTTCTTCAAAATGAAACTGACAGAATTAGCAAAAGAACTTCAGGTAACGACGGAAAGCATCAAAAAATTTATTCAGGATTTTGATCTGGATTTATGCGAATGCCTGTTTCCAAACTTTGAAGTAAAACCCGATTTTGAAAAATTTGCCAGAGAAAATGCCGACTTTCTCCGGAACTACGAAAAAGATCTCGACCGGGACAAGTCCATTGATGAGATTGCTGAAAAAATTCATCAACCCAAAGAAAAAATAGAAGAAATTGTAGCCAGGGAAATGAGCGATGTGTATGATAACGGATTCTTCAAATCCTCGGTTTCCAGTTTCGGGATCGATCAAAAGTTGGGCGGAAATTATCACTTCGTTTATGATTATTTTGGAAATAAAACGCCTCTCTGGAAAAAAGATTTCATCGGTTATCGCGATTTGTTTTTCTATATTTCGGATGCTTTGGAGCCTTTTATCAATAAAGATGAAGCCAAAAACTGGGGCATTCAGAAACCGGCGGGAATTGTTTTGTATGGTCCTCCCGGAAGTGGTAAAATTTTCTGGGCAAAGAAAATTTCGGAGATCATTGGCTATCATTTTCGGGAAGTTAAGAAGTATTATTTAGGGAATTTTTACTCCAACGGAGAAAAAACCTCTTTTAATGATTTTCTGGTATCCATGATGAAAGCCGAAAAAGTAGAGCTTTTTGTAGAAGAATTCGATGAAATCATGTTTGAAAGAAATCCCAACTATTCACAGGAAAATGAAGAAACCAAGGAGATTATCATGCATTATATAGGCAAATTTGAAAGCGAAGATCTGCTCATGGTAGGCTCAGCAAATTCGCTTTCAGATATTGATGATGAAGTTCTGGCACCGGGAAGATTTGATGTTTTGGTACCCATTTTTCCGCCCAATGCAAAAGAGCGTGCCCAAATGATTCAGTATTCGCTCATCCGGAATTTGGAGAAAGATTCCACTTTATTTAAAATTTTAGAAAAAAATGGTGCCGATCATCTTCCGTTCTGGAATGAAGTTTCCACAAAAATGAAAACCTTCAGCAACACCATGGTTATTGATTTTACCCAAAGTCTGAAGAAAAGAATCCGTAGTGTGTACAAGAAAACCCGGAACGAAAATCTCCTGATTGATTATGCGCTTTTGGATGGTGCACTTCGCGATGCCGCTTCCAAACTGACAGAAGAATATCTGAACCAGATTCAGCAGTTTTTGCATGATGTTTCCCTGAACAATTATGATGATTTTGCCCCAAGATTCATGGAACTGAAAGCCGAACTGGATTCCTTTAAAGTAATGGAAGAACCAAGGCGTGAAATTGGTTTTCATAAAAATGGCGATCCTTCCACGGAAAGTTAGAGCCTTTGTTAAAATTTTCAGCATATTCCTGCCCTGTTGTTTGCAGAATCAAAAAAACCTCACGATATTTCCGTAATAATCCTGAAAATTGATTTTATGAAAGAATATATTGTAAAAAGAGAGATGGTTTTGCGCCTGATTTCCCTTCTTTTTGTGGTGGGATCTGTTTTTTTAACTGATTTGAAAATGAAACTTGTACTACTGTTAATCGGTGTTTTTGGGTTGGTTTTCATTGCGTATGCAAAAGGGCAGAAAAGTCTGGTCATTCTTTTTTCCGTTCTTCTACTGATTGCGATTGGCGGTTATCTGTATTTGAGTTTTCGCTCATAAAAAATCCGTAAATTTGCATTCCTAAAAAATTCATTTTGATTACAAACGATCAGATAAAAGAACTTCACTCCCGAATTGAAGATTTGCATAAATACCTCCAGATTGAAAGAAAAAAACTGGAGATCATCAATGATGATGAAAAAACCGCTGCGCCCGGATTCTGGGACAATCCAAAAGAAGCAGAAACTTTTTTGAAACAGCTTCGATCCAAGAAAAAATGGGTAGAAGCATACGATGAAATCCATTCGCAGTTTGAAGATCTTCAGGTGTTGCTGGAATTTGCAAAAGAAGATCCCGATTCCGAAAAAGAACTTGATGAAAGTTATCCTAAACTCGTGGAAAAAATAGAAAATCTTGAGTTTAAAAATATGCTTTCCAATGAAGGGGATGAACTTTCTGCCGTTCTGCAAATTACTGCCGGAGCCGGAGGAACAGAAAGTTGCGATTGGGCATCCATGCTGATGAGAATGTACACCATGTGGGCAGAAAAGAACGGATATAAAGTAAAAGAGCTCAACTTTCAGGAAGGCGATGTAGCCGGTGTAAAAACGGTAACGCTGGAAATTGAGGGAGAATTTGCGTTCGGATATTTGAAAGGCGAAAATGGCGTTCACCGTTTGGTGCGTATTTCACCGTTTGATTCCAATGCAAAAAGACATACAAGTTTTGTTTCCGTTTATGTATATCCGCTTGTGGATGATACCATTGAAATCAACATTAATCCGGCAGATATTTCCTTTGAAACCATGCGTTCATCTGGAGCAGGAGGTCAGAATGTAAACAAAGTGGAAACCGCTGTTCGTTTGCGCCACGCACCAACCGGAATTATTATTGAAAACTCCGAATCGCGCTCTCAGCTTCAAAATAAGGAAAAAGCCATGCAACTTTTGAAATCCAGACTGTATGAAAAGGAACTGGAAGAACGCATGAAAGCCCGAAACGAAATTGAAGCCAACAAAATGAAAATCGAGTGGGGAAGTCAGATTCGTAATTATGTGATGCATCCGTACAAATTGGTGAAAGATGTACGTTCCGGATATGAAACGTCCGATGTTGATGGCGTAATGAACGGTGAAATTACTCCTTTCCTGAAAGCATTTCTGATGAGCGACGGAACGGCAGTTTCGGATGATGATTTAGATTTGTAGTACAAGAAAATTTTAATACAAGAAAATCCACTTCTGATTATTCGGAAGTGGATTTTTTTTTCAGTATTTTTTAGTTGTATGAAATATGAATCATAAATTTTTCAAAACTTCAAACCAAATTATGCTTTGTCTTTTTTCTTCAAAACAGAAGATAAAATCTCACGAATCAGCGGAATATTGGCAACTACAACAATTCCCCAAATCATAAATTCGAGATTTTCTTTTACCCAGGTAATTCGGCCAAGATTGTAGCCTAAAAGTCCAACCACGCCAACCCAAAGAAAGGCACCAATAAAACTGTACAGCAAAAATGTAGGATAATGCAGTTTTGTTGAACCGCAAATAAACGGAACAATTGTACGAATCACGGGAATAAAACGTGCGATTACAATGGACTTTTTACCGTTTTTATCAAAAAAATCTTTTGCTTTCAGAAGATGTTCTTTTTTAATGAAGCGGTTACTTTTGCGGTTCATAATGTAATCCCCGAAACGCCTTCCGACATAATAATTCACATTATCACCCAAAATAGCAGCGATCATGAGCATTGGGATGATGATGTAAATATTCAGCAAACCGTCCTGTGCTACAAGTCCAATGGAAAAAATCAGCGCATCACCCGGAATAAAGGGCATCAGAAATGATGCGATAATCAGCCCTGTTTCCGCAAAAATAACCAGAAATAGAAAGATATACACCCAATTGTTGTATTGTGCAATGAGTGAAATCAGGACTTTATCCGGCTTGGATACAAAATCGATTATAAAATTCCAGATGGATTCGATCATGCTGTTTTTTTCTTTTGTAATGCTTTGAACACAATCGGTAATACGGAAATCACCACAATTGAAAGAACGACTTTTTCAAAATTATGTTTTACCCATTCCACATTTCCAAGAAAATATCCCAGTAAAGTAATGGAAGTAACCCAAAGTACAGCACCTAAAATACAATATCCGATATAAGTTTTGTATTTCATTTCTCCCGCCCCTGCAACAAATGGCGCAATCGTTCGTACAATCGGGATGAAGCGCGCGATAATAACGGTTTTTCCGCCATTTTTCTCGAAATATTCTTCTGTATGATGAATGTGTTCGCGTTTAAGAAAAAGAATTTTCTCCTTCGATTGTATAAAATCGCCAAACTTTCGCCCAATAAAATAATTGACATTATCGCCCAGCAACGCTGCAAAAATTAACAGTGGAATAATGTAATAAATGGTGATCTCACCGGTTGTTCCGGCAATAAGACCAACGGCAAAAAGTAAAGAATCTCCCGGCAAAAGCGGCATTACAACAACACCGGTTTCCATAAAAATAATGAAAAACAGAAAGAGATAAATGTACACTCCGTAATCACGGATAATTTCAGTAAGGACTTTTAGAGGATCTCCTAAAAATTCAAGAATAAAGTGGATAATTTCCATAAGTTAAGCATGAATGACAAAGATAAGATTTTTAATTTCAGTAAAAACTTTTACATTGGAAACTCAATCTAAATCTTTGTTAAATTTTTTATTATAAAAAAAGGAACGTTTTGTTCCTTTTATGATTCAGTTGAAAAGATCTTTTACTTTTTCAAAAAAAGTTTTTTCCTTTCCGGAAGGTTCGGCCTGCATTTCACCGTTTTCCACCTGTTTTTCAAAAAATGCTTTTTGTTCAGGATTGAGTTTTTGCGGAGTCCATACATTGATGTGGATAAACATATCGCCTTTTCCGTAACTGTCCAAACTTGGAAGTCCTTTTCCTGATAAACGCAGAATTTTTCCGGACTGTGTTCCGGCATCTACTTTTATTTTTACTTTTCCGCCAACAGTGGATACTTCTTTCTGTGTTCCCAGTGCGGCTTCAGCAAAGGAAATATACAATTCCTGATGAAGGTTATCGCCTTCACGTTTAATGGTTTTATCTTCTTCCTCTTCCACAACCACCAGCAAATCTCCCGGCATTCCGCCAAAAGGAGCATCGTTCCCTTTTCCGCGAACATTCAACTGAATGCCTTCTCTTGCACCAGCCGGAATATTGATAACTACTTCTTCCTCATCTTTTATTAAACCCTGAGCATTGGCACCTGCCGGAATTTTATCGGCTACTTTCCCGATTCCTTGGCAAGTTCCGCATGTGGTTTGGGTTTGCATTTGCCCGAACATAGTGTTCATAACTTTTATCTGAACTCCTGTTCCGTTACAGGTTGGGCAGGTTTTGGATGTAGTTCCGGGCGCAAGTTTCATCTTTTTAACTTTGATGGTTTTCTGCGTTCCGTTTACCATTTCCTCAAGATTCAGTTTAATTCTTACTCTGAGATTGGAACCGCGAACCTGTTGCGTTCTCGCACCGCCAAAACCACCAAATCCGCCGCCAAAATGTCCGCCAAAAATATCTCCGAATTGCGAGAAGATATCTTCCATGCTCATTCCACCGCCAAAACCACCGCCACCGAAACCGCCGTTTCCGCTCATTCCGGCATGGCCAAACTGGTCGTAGCGTGCTCTCTTGTTCTGATCGCTGAGCACTTCATACGCTTCGGCTGCTTCCTTAAAATTTTCTTCCGCTTGTTTGTCTCCCGGATTTTTGTCCGGGTGAAACTGAATTGCCTTTTTTCGGTATGCTTTTTTTATTTCCTCTACGGTTGCAGTCTTGGTAATTTCCAATACTTCATAGTAATCTCTTTTTGCCATTTTTCTTCTCTCTTAATATATTTTCCCCTTCCTAATTTTCTTGCTGTTAGTTTCCGATTACTACTTTTGCAAAGCGGATTACTTTATCATTCAGGGTGTAGCCTGTTTCGATTACATCTACAATTTTTCCTTTTAAATCTTCTGTTGGGGCAGGGATTTGCGTAATGGCTTCGTGAAAGTTGACATCAAAATGATCTCCGGGTTCTACTTCAATGGGTTTCAAGCCTTTTTCTATTAATTTGTTTTTGAATTTTTGGTAGATGAGTTCCACCCCTTTCAGGTCGTCTTCGTTTCCGGTTTTTGCGATTTCTTTCAAAGCGCGTTCAAAATCATCCAAAACACCCAACATGGAAATCATCATTTCCTGATTGGCATATTGGAAGAATTCCAGTTTTTCTTTTGCTGTTCTTTTTTTATAGTTTTCAAACTCAGCGAAAAGTCTTATATATCGATCTTTTTCTTCTGACAAAAGTTCTTCAGAAGATTTTTCTCCTGTCAAATTTTCCTGAGTTTGGGTTTCCTGATTTTGATTGTTTTCCTCCTGAAGATTCTGTTCTTCTTCGTGAATATTATTATTTTCTGACATATCGTTTATTTTAATTGAGAGTCAAATTTCAAAATTTTTGCCAAAGCGGTTTTTTAAGACATTTAGGCAGAATTTTAGCCTGCGAAAGTTTGATAGAGAAGATAAAGATTGAGAATGACAATGATAATAGAGATGATCCATGCAATAATTCTCATCAATGGTTTGTTCACAAATTTGCCCATTTTCAGTTTGTCTCCGGTAAACATGACCAAAGGAATTACGGCAAAACTTAGCTGCATGGAAAGAATGACCTGACTGAGAATCAGGAGTTCGTTGGTTCCTTTTTCGCCATACATTATGGTGACGATAAGTGCAGGAATTACGGCAATAAGTCGGGTAATCAGTCTTCTGAGCCATGGTTTCATGCGGATG
Source organism: Bergeyella sp. (assembly GCA_031987605.1). Taxonomy (GTDB): domain Bacteria; phylum Bacteroidota; class Bacteroidia; order Flavobacteriales; family Weeksellaceae; genus JAFAGO01. The sequence goes on from DALZZF010000002.1 coordinate 291,600, forward strand.
TTGAGGAATCCTTCCATAACGATTTGTCCGGCAAGAGTTCCGGTAAGCGTTGAATTCTGTCCGGAAGCCAAAAGGGCAATTCCGAAAACAATACTTGCCAAACTGGTTCCGAGAAGTGGTGTAAGCATTTTATAGGCATCATGAATATCGCCAACATCTTTATTTCCGGTGGTGTGGAAAGTGGCGGCTGCCAAAATCAGAATTGCAGAATTAATGAAAAAAGCCAGAAAAAGCGAAAGCGTGCTGTCAATGGTTGCGAATTTTATGGCTTCTTTTTTTCCTTCTTCAGTACGATCATAATTTCTGGTTTGCACAATGCTGCTGTGAAGATAAAGGTTATGAGGCATTACGGTAGCTCCCAAAATTCCGATTGCGATAAAGAGCATAGTAGGATTGGTAACAATTTCTTTTTGGGGAATTAAACCTTTCAGCATGGGTACAAGTTCGGGTTGGGAGATGATGATTTCGTATACAAAGCATGACAGAATTACAAAAATTAAACCTCCGACAACACTTTCCAGCCAGCGAAATCCTCGGGACTGAAGCATCAGGATAATCAGGACATCAAAAACGGTAATGACAATTCCCCAGGTTAAAGGTAATCCGAACAAAAGATTCAGGGCAATGGCGGCTCCTAACACCTCTGCTAAATCCATGGCTGCAATGGCGATTTCACAAAAAATCCAAAGAAAGAAATTCACAACCGGAGGATAATGATCTCTGCAGGCTTGTGCAAGGTCGCGTTCTGTGGCAATTCCCAGTTTCAGCGCAAGATGCTGCAATATCATTGCAAATAAATTGGAAATCAGGATTACAGAAAGTAAGGCGTACCCGAATTGTGCGCCTCCGGCAATATCTGTCGCCCAATTTCCGGGATCCATGTATCCTACTGCAATCATTAATCCGGGACCTGTAAAAGCCAGAAGTTTTCTCCAGAACCCGCCGTTTTTCGGGATATGGATGGATGCGTAAGATTCTGATAATGAATGTTCAGTTTTGTCTCTTTGCCATGGTTTTTTCATGGGGCAAAGGTACTCATGTTAGAGCAATCTAACAAAGTTTTTTTATAATAGTTATTGCATTGATCTACAGACATAAAAAAACCACTTCCAAGGAAGTGGCTTATTTTTATATTGAGCAGTTTATTATTTAGCAAATCTCACTGCCATTTTTCTGTCAATTGCTCTTTGTTCGTCTGTTGCAGTTGAAGGTTGAGTTGCAAATTTGCTTCCGTATCCTTCTGCACCAATTACCTGAGCACCAACACCTTTATCAGTAAGGTATTTTTTGATGTAATCAGCTCTTGCCTGAGAAAGTTTTACGTTTGCAGCTTCATCACCTACTTTATCAGTATATCCACCGATTTTGATTTTAGCATCAGGATATGCTTTAAGGATGGCAACTAAGTTATCCAACTGTTCCTGTCCGGATTCTAATTCAGTGGAAGATGCGAATTTGAAGTTTACATGGTCGAAATCGTACCATACGTCTTTCAATGCTGCATCATCAGCTGCATTTTTGTAACCGTCAGTTTTCAGGAAGGTAATCATTTTATCTTCTAAACCGCCTTTATATCCTTTCAAAGATACTCCGTTAAGATCGATGGCTTCATCCACTTTTTTTACCACAGCAGTTGCAGCAGAATCTACTTTTTCAGCAGCAGAATCAATAACTGCACTTGCATCAGCAGCAGCACCTTCTACATCTTTTTTGTTACATTGTTTCCAAAGGAACCAACCTGCCAATAAAAGAAGAAGAAGTGGAAGTAACCATTTCCAGATTGAACCTCCGCCATTGTTGTTATTAAAATCTTCTTTGATTTCAGATTTTGTTACACTGATTTTTTCTTTTGCTACCGCTACATCTTCAGCCAAGTTGTCTTTTGCGGTAGAAGCAACAGAGGATACTGTTTCTTTGGTTTTTCCGAACCAGTTGTCGAAATCCAATCCGAAAGAAGCCAATGAAAGACCTGCAGGAAGCAGAGTAGAAAGAATTCCTTTCTGATCGCTCAATAAAGACGTAATTCCGGAAGCTCCAAGATTATTGTCAGCAGCATATTTTCCTACGGTTCCCAAAGTTGCTCCGGTTACCAAATTCAGCAAAGAACTGGAAGTGGATTCATTTACGCCGGCAAATTTTGATACGCCATTTAATAATCCATTCAGTTTATCACCAAAAAGCACATTAATTACGGTGGTAATTAAAGAATTGTTTGAAGATCCACCCAAAAGGTTAGATAAGATTCCACTGCTTGAAGCACCGGTAATGGCATCTAAAATAGTAGGGTTGCTTGCATTGTTTGCCAAGCCTCCAACAACTGCAGGCAAAAGTCCGCTGATTGCTTTTGAAATTCCGGATTCGCTTTCTCCAAGTTGAGAAGCTGCCTGTGAAACAAGTGCTGGACCTAATTGTCCCTTGATCAGATCAATAATGTTTAAAGACATAATAGTTTATTTTAAAAAGTTAGTTAAACAAATATACCAAATTTTGCACCAAAAGGTATTTTTTTTACGTGAATTTAGGAATAAATTTTGTTTTGAAATGAAAAATTCCCGCCGAAGCAGGAATTTTTTTTAATGATATTTTCTGATTAATATGCTTTTGCGAAAATTACCCTTTGTTTTGAAGGTTTTCCGGAAATTAATGATACGCCTTCTTCCAAAGGATTGTTCAGAGGAATACAACGGATAGTTGCTTTGGTTTCGTCTTTAATCTGCTCTTCTTCTTCAGGCGTTCCGTCCCAATGTGCGGCAATAAATCCGCCTTTTTCTTCCAAAACTTTTTTAAATTCTTCATACGAATTCACTTCGGTTATATTTTCGTTGCGGAATTGAAGTGCTTTGTTGTAAATATCCTGTTGGATTGTTTTAAGAAGATCTTCAATATAGGCATCAATATCTTCCAATGCGTGAACTTCCTTGGTTAAGGTGTCTCTTCTTGCCACTTCTACCGATTTGTTTTCAAGATCTTTTGGTCCAATCGCCATTCTTACAGGAACTCCTTTTAATTCGTATTCGGCAAATTTCCAGCCCGGTTTGTTTTCCGTACGGTTGTCATATTTTACGGAAATTCCTCTTGCACGAAGTTTTTCCTGAATATCAAATGCTACTTTGTCGATTTCCTGAAGTTGCTCTTCTCCTTTAAATATAGGAACAATCACCACCTGAATCGGTGCAAGATTCGGAGGTAAAACCAATCCGAAATCATCGGAATGTGCCATGATTAAAGCACCCATTAATCTTGTGGAAACACCCCATGATGTTGCCCATGCATATTCAATTTTACCTTCTCTGTTGGTGAATTTCACATCAAAAGCTTCTGCAAAATTTTGACCGAGAAAATGGGATGTTCCTGCCTGAAGTGCTTTTCCGTCCTGCATCATGGCTTCAATACAATACGTTTCTTCGGCACCGGCAAAACGCTCGCTTTCGGTTTTTATTCCGCGGATTACCGGAACTGCCATGAAGTTTTCTGCAAATTCTGCGTATACTTCCAGCATTTTTTCGGTTTCTTCTATTGCTTCTGCTTTGGTAGCGTGTGCGGTATGACCTTCCTGCCAAAGGAATTCTGCGGTTCTCAAAAAGAGTCTGGTACGCATTTCCCAACGCACCACATTTGCCCACTGGTTAATGAGGATTGGTAGATCTCTGTAAGATTGAATCCAGTTTTTGTAGGTGTTCCAGATGATGGCTTCGGAAGTCGGGCGAACAATCAGTTCTTCTTCCAGTTTGGCTTCAGGATCTACGATGAGTTTTTTTGGATTTTCCGGATCTGTTTTTAACCGGTAATGGGTGACAACTGCACATTCTTTGGCAAAGCCTTCGGCATTTTTTTCTTCGGCTTCGAAAAGGCTTTTGGGAACAAAAATCGGGAAATACGCATTTTCGTGTCCGGTTTCTTTAAACCTTTTATCCAGCTGATCCCGCATTTTTTCCCAGATTGCATATCCGTATGGTTTAATTACCATGCATCCGCGAACTCCGGAATTTTCTGCCAAATCGGCCTTCACAACAAGTTCGTTGTACCATTTGCTGTAATCTTCTGCTCTTGAAGTCAGTTTTGCCATTATTTATTATAAATTTTTAATTTAAATTTTAACTTTTTTTTAATTCTTTTATCTAAACCAAAAAGGCTATCTTTACTACGTTTTTTTAGTACCTGATTGGTACAGTTTTGGTAGCATTTGCAAATATAATTTAAATAAAATTTAATTCTTCATTATGAAAAAAAATATACATAAAAAAGTCTTTGAATTGCTGAAATCAAAAGGGGTTTTAGCAGTTTCTTCTGCTTTTCTTCTGGTTTCCTGTGTGGTTTATCCGGGAGGCTACGGCGAAACGGATGGCGTATATTATGATCCCAATAAAGATACTCTTCCGGAAGGAGCAGTAATGACCGGCGGAAATCAGGTAGGGCAGTACTACGATTATCAGAATAATAATTATCCTTTGGATCAGAATGATATTGTATACGATCGCTACAAAGACTGGAACGGGAATTCTACAAATAATACCACACAATATCCTTCGTCAGACTGGGGAGATTATACCGGAACAGTAGCGAATTATTATGATTCCGGATGGTACGGAGGTTTTGGTTATTGGGGTTCTCCTTGGGGATATTATGGCGGTTTTGGTCCCGGATTTGGTCCCGGATTTGGTTGGGGATGGAACAGTTGGAATGTTGGATTTGGATTTGGCTGGGGTTCTCCTTACGGATGGTACGGCGGTTACAATCCTTACTGGAATTACGGCTGGGGCTGGGGGAATCCTTATAATAACTGGTATGGTTATAATCCTTATTGGGGTGGCGGATATTATGGAAATTATTGGGGCTCTCAATATGGATATAATTCCTATAATGCACCTGGTTTTGTAAACAGAAGAAGTGGAGCAAACGGAAGATTTGGAGGAAATACTGGTGGAAGAAATGCATACAACAATGCTGGTTTCCGGAGTTCAAACGGAGCAAATTCCAATAATTCAGGTTTTAGAAATCAAGGCAATTCAGGATTCAGAAATCAAAATGATTCCGGAAGATTCCGAAATAATTCAACTCCGAGAACCAATACCAGAAATCAGGATTATCCACAAAGAACACAGCCTTCTTATAACACGCCACGTTCCAACGATAATGGAGGCTTCAGATCTTCAGGAAGTAATTCCGGAGGTTTCAGATCCGGAGGTAGCGGTATGAGTTCAGGAAGTTCACGTTCCGGAGGCGGAGGTGGATTCAGAAGATAATCGATTATAATAATACTTATATTAAAAATGATAAAACGGACTTTATTACTGGCAGGGATTTCTGCAGTATATTTTGCACAGGCACAGGATGTTTCTACAATTCGGAATACGGTGGATGTGTACTCTAATTCTTCCATCGGCGGTTCATCAAAATACCAATCTATGGCTGGTTCCATGGGTGCTTTAGGAGGAGATTATTCAACCCTGAATTCAAACCCTGCGGGAATTGGTGTGAATATCGCCAATGATATATCTGCAACATTGAATATCAATAATCTGGAAAATACTTCAAATTATAATGGTATTTCCAACTCCTATAAAATCAATGATACCAATCTGGGAAATGTAGGCGGAATTTTAGCATTCAGAACGCAGGAATCAAGCAAATGGAAATTTATAAATATTGGGATTAACTATTCGTCCCAATCTACAGAAAATTATGTAGAGACTGCTGGAAATAATAATCTCGTGTATGATATTTATGATTCGGATGGTAATAATATTGCCAATTTGACTTATAAAGGTCACGCCTACAACCGTTACGGAAATGTTTCCAAAATGAGCATTGGTTTAGGAACCAATTATGACAATAAACTCTATCTGGGAGCCGGGATTAATTTACATACCTCTAATCTGGATCAGTATGATGTCGCTGCATTTACTTCGCAAACCGGAGTAACCGATAATTACAGTAAACAAAGCACTCCTTTTTCTGAAGATGCCAATGGTTTTTCTGCAACTGTTGGGGTAATCGGAAAAATTAATCAGAATTTTCGACTGGGAGCAGCTTTGGAAACACCGACTTGGTGGAGAATCAGCCGGGCGTATAATTTTTATGAAGATCCTGTATACGGAGACGGATCCGGAGTTGAAGATCGAAAACTCAGCACACCATTGAAAGCCACTTTAAGTGCAGCATTTGTGGCCAACAAAGATTTTTCAATGAATGTGGATTATGTTTTAGGACTCACAAAGCCTTCCTATAAAGTGTATGGATCTGCGGAAACCGAACTTAATGATTTCTTTGATAAGCAATCCAAAAATCTATCAGAAGTACGGGTAGGAGCAGAATACAGACTTGCGGATTTTCGAGTGAGAGGTGGATATTCTTTCGTTGCCAATCCGTTCAGTTCAATATCTTTAAGTACGTTTGACTTAAATGCAAACGCTTCCGCGAAATCTTACGACAATCTTTATCTGGGTAAAAGAAATACCCTTGCATTTGGTATTGGATACGATTTCAAATCTTTTTATATTGATGCGGCATACCAAAATATCACTTCAGAATATAGTAATCCTTTTATTCAGGGGTTTGCCGATTATAACACAGGGTATTTCTCCAGCGCTTATATTGTAGAATCACCTGATGCGATTGTTTCGGATGTGAAGGAAAAAAGAAATAATTTCTTTATTACCTTAGGCTGGAAATTCTAAAAACAGACTTTAAAGAAATATGATGAGAACTCCGGATTTCCGGAGTTTTTTTTTAATGATGATGAAATACATGAACAAGCATTCCCAGTCCAACTCCCAGAATTACAAACAGAATTTTGTTCCAGTCCATTTTGTGGTTTTTATTGCTTTCAAAAATAATGACTGATGAAATATGAAGGAAAATTCCGCCAACGATTGCCAGAAAATACGGTTGAAGTTCCGGATTGAAATATTTCCCTAAAAGCATTCCCAAAGGTGAAGAAAGTGCGAAAAGAACCGCGATAAAAATACCGTAAACCGAACGTTTATTCTGAAAAAGGAATATGCCCAATACAAAAGAAATAGGAATATTGTGCACCAAAATTCCCAACAAATAAGGAGAAAAAACCTGCTTTTCGTTTGCCAAAGGAATTCCTTCGATAAAAGCATGAATGAAAAGTCCAATCATCAGTGCAAACGGCAAAATGGTATGTTCATCGTGATCGTTTTCATGATGAAAATGGCCGTGCTCAAAACCTTTGGTAAGATTTTCCAGAAACAGCTGCAACAAAAGTCCTGCGATTACAAAAAGTCCGATATTGGGATTTGACGTATGATAAATTTCCGGAAAAACTTCATCAAGGCAAATAGTAATCAGAAACCCCGCACTTAACACCAAAAGATTCTTTGCAAATTTCTCCTGATTCCCGAAAAAACGAGCCAGTAAAATGCCGATTCCGACACTTGAAATAAGTAGTAAAATCATTAGAAATTCAATCATTTCTTCTCTGTTTGTATTAAGATATTTTTCTGAAAAGATTGATGCATCGTGGCGATTCTGCTGGATTGAAATCATGCAGCTGATAATCGCCCCAGATTTTTACCCTTTCAAAACCGGCATCCAAAGCATATTTTAGGATATTTTCAGGGGTATGAAGTTTCACTTTTTCAAAAAAATGAAAATCTTTTCCATCATCCTGAAAGCGAATGTCTTTAATAATGAAATCGTGCTCGATTTTTTTATTGATTTTAAAAAGAATTCCTTCTTTTTCTACTTCATCATTTTCTTTTACATCAGCGCGAACCCGTTGAGAATTCAAATAATCCAGAACAAAATAGCCATTCTTTTTCAAAGTTTCGCTTACGGATTTGAAAACACTTCGGTCATCTTTTTCATCATCGAAATAGCCAAAACTCGTGAAAAGATTGAGTACCGCATCTATATCTTTTTCAGGCATCGGTTTTCTCATATCCTGAACCCGGAATTCCAGCTTCGGCACCATGTTTTCAGGAGTTGCAAATTGCTGGTCGTATGCAATGCTCTGCTGAGAAAGATCCAGTCCCAAAACATTGTATCCCAATTGATGCAGAAAAACAGAATGCCTGCCTTTTCCACAAGCCAGATCAATAATATGTGCATTTTCAGGAAGTGCAAGTGCCGACATTAATTTTGTGATAAAATCTTCGGCTTCCCTGTAATCGTGATTTTTGTAAAGTATATGATAGTAGGGTGTATCAAACCAGCTTTCGAACCAATCCATTCTGCAAAATTACAGATTTTGGTTCAAAGTTCGGGGTTTAAATTTAAAGTTTAATCCGTTCAAAGACACAATAGAAAGTTTAAATAATAGCTTTATTCTGATTTTTTAATTTCACTTTTTTTGGATCTTCCGTTGTTGTTAAATGCTTCAATCTGAAAATAATAGGCATCGGTTCTGTCGGCTCCGGTAAAGAAATATTCATTTTTTCCGTACACCATAATGCTGCCGTATAATTTATCCGGAGATTTCCCCCAATAGATTACATAACCGTCTGCTTCAGGGTTTTGTCTCCATTTAAACCAAACGCTTCTCCGTTCACCATATTTTTTAGGATCAGCACGAAGTGGAACAAAATCCTGCACTTCATCCGGAACTTTTCCTGATCCTTTTCCGAATACTCTGAAACCGCTTAATGCAAATTTTCCTGTTGGCATTTTCAGATTTTCCATTTTCAGGTAACGGGCTTTTGCGGGTTTTTCCAGTTCAATGTAATCATGGGGAACATCTTTTTTATTTTTGGATTTGTCTACCAAAACATTCCATTTTTTGCCATCATCGGAAGCATAAATTTTGTATTGATGATATTTATCCAAAGTTTTTCCCATAAATTCTGCATCCTGATCGGCATAATTGATTTGAATGGCATTAATGGTAGAAATTTCTCCTAAGTCGGTTTGAAACCATTCTCCTGAATTTCCGGTTTTTGCAGACCAATAGGTTTTAATGTCTTCATCCACCGCAAAATTCGGCTGATAGGAACCTAAAGTGGAGGAAACCTGTATTGGTTTATTGTAATTCAGCAACATCCAACCGGTGAACAGGCCTTGTGAAAAATCTTTGCCCTGCGCATATTGTGGAATAAAAGTAGGGTAATCTCCATACGCGGTATTGCAGTACATCACATCATCTTTATCGAATCCTGAAGGCCAAATTCCGAGTCGTCTTTCAAAATTATTTTTAACGGAAATAAAAATCGTGGAAATATGCCACCAGTTTCCGTAATTATCCTGAAACGTTGCACCATGTCCGGCTCCACGAGCAAATCCGCCCGGTTTATAGGAAAATGGATTGTGCTGCTGGTATTCAAAACCTTCCAATGGATTTTTGCTTACATAAACTCCGTCGGCATAACCGCTAAATTCTGTTGCCGGTGCTCCGTATTGGAGGTAGTATTTATTATTATGTTTTGTCATCCATGCTCCTTCTGTAAAGGGTTGCAGAAAAACATTATCGTTGTATTCTCCAAAGCGTTCCCAGCCGTGATCTTCGGGTTTTAGTTTAATCACAGGTTTTACAAAACCTTCGGATTGCAGATTTTTCACTTTCACTTCGGTTCCCAGGAGCGGCCATTCGTTGCTGGAACCCCAATAAAGATAGAGTTTGTTTACATCTTCATCATAATGAAATGCGGGATCCCAAGCGCCAACTTTTAGGGTATCCACGGCAATTTTCCAGTTGTCTTTTGTAGGGTTTGTTGATTTCCAGATTGGGAAATCCTGTTCCCAAGTGGAGCCGTAAACGTAAAGGGTGTCTTTCATTGCCCAGACTGCAGGAGCGTTGAGATCGTGAATGTATTTGTTGTCCCGTAAAAATTTTTGGTATACAAAATTCCAGTTCAGCATATCATCGCTGTACCAATATCCTTCCTGATTGGTGGAAAATAGGAAGAGTTTTTTTTGGAAATTCACAATAACCGGATCGGCTGTTGCCCGGTGTTTTCCTTGCTTTGAAAAAACTTCAAAAGGAGTATACCCGTAATCGATATTGATGGGATTGCAATACGTTTTTTGCTGGCTGAACAGCATAAAAGAGTGAAGGACGAATGCAAGAAGAAAAATTCTGCAAAAATTCATGATGGGGATTTTGCAAGTAAAGATACGGCTTAAAAATTGGAAATAAAAACATAAAAAAAACCGGAGAATTTCTCCGGCTTTCATGTGAAAAATTTATCCAAATTGTACTTCGGAATTTATGCCTTTGTTGGAATTTCTTTTTCGGATTTCCAACGGAGAATGAATTTCGATCCGTGAACGTGAGGTAATAAAATTCTTCAGGTGCTTAGGTTCAACATAATCCGTTACGAAATATTTGGTGACTTTATAAAAACTAAAAATATTCTTCACCATTTTGTAATCATACGGATCTTTAACGAAAGCGGATACTGCGTACACGTTTTCATCAATAACATGCGAAAACAAGGATTGAGGATCGAAACCTGCAATCACGAGACTGTTTAAAACTTTACCGGTCCTGTCTGCATTTACAAATAAACCGATAACCTGAGTCGTTTTCATAGCATAGGTTTATAAATTATTCAATAATATTAATAAAAATATTTTGAATATGCAAATTGTTTGATATTTATTTAATTATATTTAAATAATTGTTTAATTTTTTTGTGTTTTTACATGTGTTTGTTGTTTTTTGAAAAAGGAAGAGAAGGTCAATTCCATAGAAAGCAGAACTTTATTTATGGTATGCGATAAAAATATAGACTAATAGAATTTAGATTTCTTGGAAATGAGAAACGCTGTGTTGAAGGAATTTTTTGGAATTTTTAAGATAAGAAATTATCCTAGGACCTTGAAAACTTTTAACTTTCAATCATAAAAAAAACCAGTGAAAAAATCCACTGGTTTAAAAGATTGATATGAAGAATTCTATTTTCCGAAATTAACTTCTGAATCGATTCCGTCCGATGATGAATTCACATCAACATCAGGTGCTTCAAAAATTTCTGTTTTTGCTCTTTCTTCGATCTGGGTTTTCAAATCTTCAAAGGAAGGTTTGGAAAGTCCTTCAAAAAGATAATAATTGGTAGCACCATTATTCTGGAAGATGGCCTCTGTATTTTCAATGGCCACATCATCATGGGTTTCAACGCTTACCAAATAACGGTCGGCATCATTATTTAAAAAAACAGTATAATCACTACTTGAAAAACCTGCTCCTTGCAAATCACTTTCTACTTTTTTATAGTCATTTTCTTTATTGAAATAACCCGCTACTATATTGGACATAATTTAATTTTTTTAGTATTTAACTTTTATTACTTTATTACTATCAATAATAATACAAATTTTCTAAAATCTGTCAATTTTACCTTTCGATATGGAAATTTTGTAAACTTCACATTGCATTTGCGCAAAATTGCCTGATATTTATTTTCCCAAAATTGCAGTTGAAGGCTGTTTTGTCAGTTGGATTTCATTGAGAATTTAAATTTTTTCGTTTTTAATTTCATCTACAATTTCCGGATTCAAAAGGGTGGAAGTGTCTCCGAAATTGCTGAAATCTCCTTCCGCAATTTTTCTCAGGATTCTACGCATAATTTTTCCGGAACGCGTTTTTGGAAGCCCGGAAACAAACTGAATTTTATCCAGTTTAGCAATCGGTCCAATGGTTTCTGTAATCACCTGATTGATTTCCTTACGCAGATTTTCTTTATTACGGTCTTCTCCGGTTTCTTTCAGAATTACATAACCGTATAATCCGTTTCCTTTGATGTCGTGCGGATATCCTACAATCGCAGATTCGGCAACGGCAGGATGAAGGTTAATGCTGTCTTCAATCGGAGCAGTTCCCAGATTGTGTCCGGAAACAATAATTACATCATCTACACGGCCGGTAATTCTGTAGTAGCCTACTTCGTCCCGAAGCGCGCCGTCCCCTGTAAAATATTTCCCCGGAAATGCAGTAAAATAAGTTTCTTTATACCGCTGATGATCGCCCCAAATTGTTCTTGCAATTCCCGGCCACGGAAAACGGATACAAAGATTTCCATCCACCTGATTTCCTGTGATTTCATTGCGTTTTTCATCCATTAAAACCGGCTGGATTCCCGGAAGCGGAAGTGTCGCATACGTTGGTTTTGTAGGTGTAACAAAAGGAACTGGTGAAATCATAATTCCTCCAGTTTCTGTTTGCCACCAAGTATCAACAACTGGACATTTTTTTTGTCCTACATGATCGTTGTACCAGTGCCATGCTTCGTCATTAATCGGTTCACCAACGGAACCAATGACTTTTAATGAGGATAAATCGTGCTTTTCTACCCATTCATAACTTTCTTTCGCCAAAGAACGGATGGCAGTAGGAGCGGTATAGAACTGATTTACCTTGTGTTTTTCAATAACTTCCCAGAAACGGTCTGGTTCCGGATAAGTGGGAACTCCCTCGAAAATAACGGTTGTTGCCCCGTTTAAAAGCGGACCGTAAACGATATAGGAATGTCCGGTAATCCAGCCAATATCGGCAGTACACCAATACACATCGTTTTCCTTATAGTTAAATACATTTTTGAAAGTATATGCTGTGTACACCATATATCCTGCAGTGGTATGCAGCATACCTTTGGGTTTTCCTGTGGAACCTGAAGTGTACAGAATAAAAAGCGGATCTTCGGCATCCATAATTTTTGTAACGAAATCTGAAGATGCTTTTTCGTACAGATCATCAAGAAAAACATCGCGGCCTTCTTTCATTTTTACTTCGGTGTTGGTTCTTTTTACCACCAGTACTTTTTCAACGGTCGGGCATTTTTCAACCGCTTCATCAATAATTACTTTTAAATCGATGGCTTTGCTTCCACGATAACTTCCATCAGAAGTGATGATGATTTTTGCTTCGCAGTCATTTACTCTGGATTCCACTGCTGTGGCAGAAAATCCTGCAAAAATCACCGAATGCACGGCACCCATTTTCGCGCATGCCAGCATAGCAACAGCAAGTTCAGGAATCATGGGAAGATAGATGCATACACGATCTCCCTTTTTTATACCCAAATCGGTAAGTACATTGGCCATTTTGCAGACTCTTTCGTGAAGTTCACGATAGGAAATGTATAATGCATCTTCTTTCGGATCGTTGGGTTCCCAAATGATTGCCGTTTTTTCTCCGCGTTCGGAAAGATGACGATCGAGACAGTTTTTGGTGATGTTCAGTTTTGCATTTTTAAACCATTTTATTTTGGCTTCTTCCATATCAAAATCCACTACTTTTGTCCATCTTTGGTACCAGACAAAATTTTCATCGGCAATTTTATCCCAGAATTTCTTTGGGTTTTTTATAGATTTTTTGTATTGTTTGAAGTAATCCGGAAGATCTGTTATGGCGTAATTTTTCATATTAATTTTGATTTTTTTTTTACAATTAATTTTTGATTTTTATTATTCGTTATTCATAATAATTGAAATTAGACTTGTTTTCCTTTGCCAAGTGAAACGCCTTTGCGAGCCAAAAAGCATACAGATAAACAAAAATCTTTGCGAACTTCGCGTTTAAAAAGTATTATGATTAAAAGCGGATATTCATATTTTTTATCTTTTCATGATTGATTAAGAGGCGGTTGGAGTTTTATAGGATTTAATTTTTTCTTCAATTTCGCTGATGATTTGCTCATCATCAATAGTTGAAGGAATCTGGAAATCTTTTCCGTCCAGCATGGTACGGATGAGTTTACGCAGGATTTTTCCGCTTCTGGTTTTCGGAAGGCGTTTTACCACCATTACATTTTTCAGTGAGGCAACAGCACCAATTTTTTCGCGTACTTTTGCAATGATTTCTTTTTCCACTTGCTTTTCAGAAATATCGACTCCGCTTTTTAGAACAACGCTGGCAAAAGGGATTTGTCCTTTCAGATTGTCTTCCATTCCTACAACAGCGCATTCGGCAACGGCAGGATGTGAGGAAACTACTTCTTCCATTTCGGATGTGGACAAGCGGTGTCCGGCAACATTAATGACATCATCCACGCGTCCGGTTACGAAAATATAGCCGTCTTCGTCTTTAATTGCGCCATCTCCGGAGAAATAATAGCCTTCAAACTGGGACAAATACGACTTATGGAAACGCTCGTAATCATTCCATATTCCCAGCATTGCGCCGGGTGCAAGCGGAAGTTTTATCACAAGAAATCCTTCATGGTGTTCATCCAGTTCGTATCCGTTTTCATCAAAAACTTTTATATCATATCCGGGAATTGGCTTTCCTGCGGATGCACGTTTTATTTTATAATCAAAAGCAGTAAGTAATCCAAGCATCGGAGCGCCGGATTCGGTTTGCCACCAATGATCGATTGCAGGAATGCCAACATGTTCCGTAAACCAGTCCAAAGTCGCAACATCACAGCGTTCGCCAGCCAGAAACTGTTTTTTATAATGGCTTAAATCGTATTTTTTTATCAATTCGCCGTTGGGATCTTCTTTTTTTATGGCGCGCATGGCAGTTGGAGCGGTAAACATGGTGTTGACTTTATGATCGGCGATCACTCTCCAGAATGTTCCTGCATCCGGTGTCATAATGGGCTTTCCTTCAAAAACAATCGTGGTATTTCTGTTAATCATTGGTCCGTATACAATATAACTGTGGCCTACTGCCCAGCCAAAATCGGAGGCTGCCCAAAATTTTTCTCCCGGTTCTATGGCATAATGATATTTCATAGAAAATTTCATGGAAGTGGCGTAACCACCGGTATCTCTTGCTACTCCTTTTGGTTTTCCGGTCGTTCCGGAAGTGTAGAGCAGGTAAAGCGGATGTGTAGATTCTACAGGAATGCAATCCACAGGTTCGGATTTTTCTACCAAATCGGTGTAATCAATCGTTCCCGGGAAATATTCATGTTCGTTGTCGATTAACTGACGATTGAATACAATGGTATGTTCCACTTTATCCTGCGAAAGTTCAATGGCTTTTTCCACCAATGGCAGATAAGGAATTCTTTTGGCGATTTCTACTCCTGCGGTTGCGGTAATAAGCACTTTTGGTTTACAGTCATCAATTCGTACCACGAGTTCGTTGGGTGCAAATCCGCCAAAAACAACATTATGAATGACCCCAATTCTTGCGCAGGCCAGCATAGTGAAGAGTGTTTGCGGAATCATCGGCATATAAATTACAGCCGTATCTCCTTTTTTCAAACCGAGAGAAACCAGTCCGCCCGCCAGTTTTGAAACTTCTTTCTGAACGTCATGATAGGTGAATTTCTGAACTTTTTCGGTTACCGGAGAATCATAAATTACGGCAACCTGATTGCCAAAACCGTCTTCAATATGTTTGTCGACACAGAGATAGCACATATTCAGTTCGCCGTCTGCAAACCATTGTGGATAATCGTTTTCGTCTTTGGAAAGTATGGTTTCCGGAAATTTGTACCAGGAAATATCTTCAGCTTGTTTTTTCCAAAATTCTTCTTTGTTTTCAATACTGTTTAAAAACATTTCTTCAGCATTCATAATAGTGGGGATTTAATTGTTTGTAAGGGTGTTTCAGGGTTTATGTTATTCTTTAAATTTACAAAAATTATGGATTTGTTTTCTATTTATTTTGCCTGATGGATTTTAGTTTTTATCAGCGATCAGTTCTTCTATTTTTTCGCTGAGTTTTTTAATGGAGTAGGGTTTTGTAATGTACGCATCGGCTCCTAATTTCAAACCTTTTTCAATGTCGTTTTCTCCAGCTTTTGCTGAAAGAAAAATCACTTTTATATCCTTATATTTTTCTTCTTTTTTGATTTCCGAAAGGGTTGTATATCCGTCAATATTCGGCATCATAATATCGAGAAGAATAATATCGGGGATTTCTTCCTTCAGCAGTTCCAGCACTTCGGAACCATCTCTTGCGATGAAAACTTCGTAGCCGGCTTTTCGGAAGGCGTATTCCAAAGTCATCACAATTTTGTGTTCATCGTCCGCAATTAATATCTTTTTCATAATTTTTCTTTTTTAGATTTGAGATTTCAGACACGAGATTTGAGACTTTTTGTTTCTTGTATCTGAAATCTCACGTCTCACATCTCACATCTCATATCTGAAATCTCACATCTCATGTCTTCTTAAAACAATTTCAAAAGCAACACCGATTTCTTTATTTTTTGCTTTAATGCTTCCTTCATGTGCTTCAACAATTTTTTTGCAAATCGCCAATCCGAGTCCGCTTCCCAGAGGTTTTCTGATATTCTGGTTGTGGCTTTGGTAGAATTTATCAAAAATAAATTCCAGATCTTCCTCGGGAATGGTTTTCCCGGTGTTGAACACCGAAATAACAACATCATCCTCGGTTTCTCTGAATTTGGTTTGAATCATTCCCTGCTCAGTCGTGAATTTCAGTGCGTTTCCGAGAATATTCTGAAAAACCTGAATCATCTTGGATTCATCATATTCCAGTTCTTCATGTTGCAGGAGATTTACTTCCGAATGGTGCAGATTGCGCTGCTCAAAGAGGTGATAAAGCGGTTTTGATGCTTTGCGGTAGGTTTCCAGAAGATTGTATTTCTTTATTTGCAAAGGCAAAGTACCCGCTTCTAATTTGTCGAGATACAGAATATCGTTGATGATTTCCGCTAAACGGTCGGATTCGGATATGATGTTTTGAAGGAATTCATTTTTAATTTCTGAAGGCATTTCTTCATCATCCAGAAGGATTTCCGAAGTGGCACGAATGGCGGTAATGGGTGTTCGGAGTTCATGCGCAACAGAATCCAGAAAATCGTCTTTCTGCTTGTCTTTAAACATGAGGTTTTCATTGGCATTCCGAAGTTTATCCGAAAGTTGCAGCAATTGGTGCGACTGCTCCTGAAGTTGCTTGTTGAGGGCAATATTTTCTTTGGATTCTTCCAGAATTTTCAAAACTTCGGGGAGGGAAATTTTATCTTCTTTCGTTACGCCTTCGATCAGAATTTTTGCAGATGCGGTTCCGATTCTTCCGCTTAAAAGATTTTCGGAAAATTTGATGAAACGCGCATCAGCCGTATTGTTTTCATCCGAAATATTATATTTGAGATTGAAAATTTTCAGGGCTTGTTTGGTTTTGTTTTCACCCAGAAAACGAACCAGTATTTTCTGAATATCTGAAATATTGGCGGTTCCTTTCCAGATGTAGGCGTTTTCGTGATTTTGAATGTAATCATTAATATCCACATAAATTTCCGCAAAGTTTCTTTCGCGATAATTTCCGACCACACTCACGGAAACAATGCAAAATAAAGCAGAATTCACCAGAATGCTCCAAAAGAAAATATTGGGGATCAGGCCGAGATACGGGATTTTGAAGAATTTAAAGAAAAAACTGTCGTTAATCTGCGGAAAATAATTGGGCAAAACAAGATTGAGGTAACAAATAAAAACGCCGGCAACAATCCCTGAAATCGCACCGGAATAGGTTCCTCTTCTCCAGAAAATTGCACCGAAAAAAGAGGGTGCCAGTTGCGCAATCAGGACAAAAGAAATCATCCCGATATGGAAAAGCGAAGATGAAGTGATAATGTATTTATAGAAAATAAAACCTCCGATAATCAAAAGGAAAATCCCGAATTTTCGGATGTTGACAATAGTTTTCGTATTGTCGTTTTCGTTTTTGCTTTTAAAGCGATCGAGCCAACCATACGGAATCATCAGATTGTTGGACAACATTACCGAAAGTGAAATGCTCGATACAATAATCATGGATATACAAGCGCTTAATCCGCCAAAAAAGACCATTGCAGAAATGACAATATTTCCAAATTTTTGAGGAATTAGGATTGAATAAAATTCGGGATTCACATTTTGCCCGAAAAATAAAATTTTGCCGCCCCACGCAATCGGAAATACGAAAATATTCATCAAAAGCATGTACAACGGGAACACCCAAATTGCAGTATTGATGTGTTTTTCTTTTCTGTTTTCGATAATTGCGGAATGAAATTGTCTCGGCAAAAGAAAAATTGCCGTCATGGAAAGCATGGAAAGCAGAAACCAGTTTACACTTCCTTCTAAACCTTTAAATGTATTTTTTTCTTTGAAATCGGGAAGAAGTGCGGCTTGTTTGTAAATATCATCAAAACCATTGAAAACGCCGTATACCACAAAAATTCCGAGAACGATGAAGAACACCAGTTTCAAAAAACTTTCCACTGCAACTGCGGAAATGATGCCCAGTCTTTTTTCCGAAGCATCCACATAACGTGTTCCGTAATAGGAAGAAAACAAAGCGATAATCAAAACAGCATAAGTGGCGGTATCCAAAAAAATACTTGAACTTTCTACGGTGTTCGTCATTAAATGAAATGTTTCCGAAATCGCTTTAATCTGCAAACCGATATACGGAATAATGGCAACCATACACAAAAGCGCAACCAAAGCGCCTAAAGAACGGCTGTTCCCGTATCGCAAAGAAATAAAATCGGCTATGGAACTGATTTTGTTGACGCGGGAGATACGGATAATTTTTTTGTTAATGTAAATCCAGGACGGAATAATAATGACCGGACCGATATAGATGGCAAGATATTCCAGTCCGGAATTTGCCGCAACACCGATGCTTCCGTAGTACGTCCATGCCGTGCAATATACCGCAAGTGAAAGGGAATACACATACGGATTGTTCATCCAGAACTGTCCTTTTCTTCGCTCCGCAGAATGCGCAATGAAGAACAGAAATCCCAGATAAACGATTACCAATATGAATAAAACCGCACTACTCATCAAATTTTCTGAAAACAAAATAGGAGGCCACCGAAGAAAAGAGCCATACGATGAATATATAACCGCAAATAAGCGGTAAACCTATGAATTCTTCTGAAGAATTAAACAAAAGCAAAACCGGCGCATTAAACAGTACGAAAAGTACGATGCTCAAAATCACCAGTTTCTGCTTGTGTCTTTTTTTCATTTTTTTCAATAAATCTCAGAAAGAAGATGTGAGATTTCGGACTTTAAAGGGATCGTTTAATATGGGGAAATTGTTCGGTCCTGGTCTCACATCTTGGATTCTGTGTTATAAATGCATTACATATTTTTTTGCGAATATTCTCCTTTCAGGGCGTACCAGCCGAAAACCGCCATTCCGCCAACCACAATAGGAAGCAGAATAAATACGATAATAATCCCGAAAACAAGATCTTCCTGTTTTCCCGAATTGAGTTTTGGAATTCCCATTACGGTAAGTCCGAAGTATAGAATTACGGCTGCTACTGCAATCCAAACCACTCCCAATATTTTTTTTATAGTATCCATTTTTTCTTGTTTTTAAAGTTAAAAAATATTTTTGATGTTCAAAACTCAATATTACGCAGTGTATTTTCACACAATATTGAGCTTTGAACTTATTTTATTTTAGTCGTGAACATTTTTGTCTTTCCCATTCAGATAGAACAATCCGATTACGAAACAGACGGCAGCCACAATAATCGGATACCATAAACCTTCGAGATACCATTCTGCATTTCCGCCTTCTTTTGCGGTTGTGGCAAGATAAGTTGAAACTGCCGGAAGAAGCCCGCCAAATACACCGTTACCAATATGATACGGAAGCGACATGGAAGTATAACGGATTCTGATCGGGAACATTTCCACAAGGAATGCGGCAATCGGGCCATATACCATGGTTACGAACAATACCTGAATAAATACCAGAAATACGAGTTTCCATCGGGTATCAGGATCTACAGTAATGGCGGTTTTTTTCACCGGTTCTTCCACTTTTCCTTCTTTCAAAACCGGACCGTTGGCAGACCAGTGTACAATGCTGTCACTTTTTACTTTAAATCCGTCACTAAACGTTTTTTCTGTATGGAAAGTAATCAAGCTGTCTCCTGCGATTTTTTCGTGAACGGCTGAGGTACGTTTTTGAACGACTCCGTTTTGGGCAAGCGTTTTTTCGCTCATATTAACCGAGTTGTACATGGCTTTGTAAATCGGGCGGTACGAGAAAATGGCGACAAGCATTCCTAAAAGTATAATGGGTTTTCTGCCTACTTTGTCGGAAAGCCAACCGAAAAGTACAAAGAACGGCGTTCCCAAGAATAATGCCAGTGCAATCATGGAATCTACCTGTGCGCTGTCGATATTCATGGTTTTCTGCATGAAACTAAGTGCGTAGAACTGTCCGGTATACCACACCACACCTTGTCCCATTACAGCACCAAAGAGCGCCAGTAACACAAATTTGAAATTGTATTTGTTTCCGAAGGATTCTTTTAAAGGATTTGCGGAGGTTTTTCCTTCTTTTTTCGCTTTAGCAAAGAGCGGCGATTCCTTCATGTTTCTTCTGATGATATAGGAAACTCCCACCATCAAAATTGAAATCCAGAACGGAATTCTCCATCCCCAACTGTCAAATTCTTCTGCGGAAAGGGAAGTTTTGGTCACTAAAATTACGATCAGTGAAATGAAAAGTCCTGCTGTTGCAGTAGTTTGAATCCATGATGTCCAATATCCGCGTCTTCCCGGTTGTGCGTATTCTGCCACATAGGTTGCGGCTCCTCCATATTCTCCTCCTAATGCAAGTCCCTGCAATAATCTCAAAATAAGAACGAGGATGGGAGCGGCAAAACCAATGGTTTCATATGCCGGAATACAACCGATCAGGAATGTGGAAAATCCCATAATCAGAAGGGTGACAAGGAAAGTATATTTTCTTCCGATCATATCGCCTAATCTTCCGAAGAATAAAGCTCCGAAAGGGCGCACCACAAATCCGGCTGCGAAAGTGGCCAGCGTGGAAAGAAAGGCTGCGGTTGGGTTATCCGCCGGGAAAAATTTTGTGGAAAGTACCACGGCTAAACTTCCGAAAATATAGAAGTCGTACCATTCAATTAAAGTTCCGAGTGAAGACGCCATAATAACGCTCCAGATCGTTCTGTTCTGTTGCTTTTCGCTTACAGGAAGTTCTGTATCGTGAGATAGATTTTCTTGGCTCATGATGTATTAATGTTTAGGGATTACAGATAAATTTGGAATTGCATAATGAATTCGCCTTTGCTTTTTGGTGAAGCAGTGGCCGATTCATAAGTTGGTCTTGTAGAATACTGAGTAGAAATTTTGGCATTATGACCGTCGATAAACCAGTTGGCTCCGATGTCGAATTGATTGGAAGCTTTATCCAGTGCTTCAAAATTTTTGTACGTATAACCTACATACGGCTGAATGCGAAGTTTTGGTTTTTCTGCCTGATTGGGTAAAAGAACTCCGGTCTGAAGATGTACAATGCTTCCCGTTCCAATCGTAGGTTGTGCATTTCCGGGACCAGCCAATGCTCGTGCTCCGGTGAAATCAGGATCGTTTGTTCCGATATTCATAATTCCGATATTTCGGAGGTAGTTCGGCCCGAAATTATAATTGTAGTACACGCCGTATGCAGTAATCGCCATTTTATTTTTGGCTTCACCAACGGGAATATCCGCAAATGCATCTATCGAAAATAAACTAATATCGTGTTTTTCAATATTTCCGTTTATAGAAGTTCTTGTGGCATCTGCATTGTGATACCAACCGGCACCTATATTAAAAACTTTTTTCGTTCCCAGATAAGATCCAACTTTAAACGGCAACAGATTTGATTCCTGATCCAGAAACTGATATTCAAAATATCCTGCTGTTGAAAGTTTTGGATTTCCGTTATTGTCTACCGCTACGGCAATATCTTTGGATGAGAAATCGGTGGGCGCAACATTCGTTGCAAATGGTTTATTGGCACTTAAACGGTATTCTAATTTTCCGGCTTTTCCTTTAGCAAAAAATCCAAGCTGTCTGGCAAACTGATCAGAATTTTCCAGAAGCGGCCAGTTAAAAACAGGTGCATCCAGAAGCAAAAAATTCAGGGTAGAAGTCATGGTAGATCTCGAAAGTCCCATATAGTAATGAAGACCAGCTCCCAATGAAAGCGAGAAATTTTTACTTTCTTCCGGAAGAATTACGGCATATTCATTCCATGCATCATGGAAGAAAAGTCCCGGTTTTTTTCCGGCACCATTACCGCCGGTTCCGGTAGTGCCTAAAGCTCCACCGTTAATAAAGGTTTGGTTATTGATTCCGAAATGGGTGACAATCATGTACCGTTTTGTAATTTGCGCATACGCCAATACACGAAGTCTTCGGTTTCCGATGGTCCATGCGTTGTCGGCTGCTTCATCGCCGACCAGAGTTCCGGGATTCATCTGTGAATTTCTCATCCAGATCTGATTCCAGAGGATAAACCGCACATACTTGTTGCCTTCCTGATCAAGATTGAGTTTTAAGCCTCCTCCGTAATCCGGAGAACCCTGAGCATAAATGAAATTTCCTAAAATGGAAAATCCAAATAAAAGGAGTAGTTTTTTCATTGATTAATAATTTTTTAGGGATTTGTTTGATGTTCCTAAATTGAAATTATTAATCTAATCAGAAAAATTTAATATATATTATTGGTAATGGTATATCTGTTGTGATTTTTATTTATTTTTTGAAGCGTTCCCACTTTATCATCATGTATTTATCCCCGAATTCCGTAATGATGAATCCTGATCCTTTCAGGTTTTCCTCATCCTGCATAAAATTGATTAATTCACTTTGTTTGAAAACTTTATAAGAGGTATGGAATTCAGAAAAAGGAGGCCTTTTAATATTATATTTTTTAATCCATGAACTGATGGTAACGTGTGAAATTCCAAGGATTCTTTCAATTTCCCGGTAACTTAAACCTTCAAGATAGAGCTGTAAAGCTTTGGTTACAAAGTAATCATCAATCTGTTTTCCGAGTTTTTTAACCGTGAAATAATATTTGCAGTTTTTGCAGTGGTAGCGCTGCCTTTGGTTTATAATTCCGGCTTTTATTACTTCATCGCTTTCACATTTCGGACAGGTATTTTTCATAAAAACTATATCTTTTTAGCAAATATATAATAATTTAGCATTGTAATATTTTTTAGTTTAAAAATTTACCATCAATGCTGAACAATATGAATTAATTCGTATCTTTGCAACTAATGAAAAGGAATCCTTTTTTTTACGAATTATCAGGAAGCGGAAACGCCGACAACTACAATATTTTTAATATATAACGAAGTCTTTTTGGCTTCGTTTTTTTTTGGAAAAACCTTACAATTATGTTTACAACTGCAGAATTAAGCACAGAAATCATTATGAAAATCCTCACCGATGCTGATGATTTTCGCAACGGTAAAAATCTTAAAAGTGAAAAAGATATTTTTGTAACCAATCTTTTCTACGAAAACAGCACCCGTACCAAAACCAGTTTCGATGTTGCAGAACGCAAACTCGGATTTCAGGTCGTACCTTTCGATGTGTTTACAAGTTCGGTAAACAAAGGGGAAAGTCTGTACGATACCGTGCGCACCCTCGAATCTTTGGGAATCAACCTGATTGTAATCCGACATAAAGATGATGCCTATTACAATGAATTAAGCAATATTAAAATCCCGATCGTAAACGCCGGCGACGGAAAAGGCAATCACCCTTCACAATCGATTCTGGATTTAATGACTATTCAGCAGGAATTTGGCTCTTTTGAAGGATTGAAAATAGGAATTGTTGGTGATGTGAAACACAGCAGGGTGGCCAATTCCGATGCGCAGGCACTTCGAAAATTAGGCGCAAAAGTGTATTTTTCCGGACCTTCAAAATGGTTTGACGAAGCGGAACTGATTAACGGAACATTCCTCCAGTTTGATGAGCTGATACAGGAAGTGGATGTCGTGATGCTTTTGAGAATCCAGCACGAAAGACATTCTGAGAGAGAAAGAATGGATATGTCTTTGGAATCGTATAACCGTCGTTATGGTCTTACCGTTGAGCGCGAAAAAAAGATGAAACCAAACGCCATTATCATGCATCCAGCTCCGATTAACAGAGGTGTGGAAATTGATGATGAACTCGTAGAATGCAAACGTTCCAGAATTTTTAAACAGATGGAAAACGGTGTATTTGCAAGAATGGCTATCCTGAAATATGTGTTGGAAAGAGAAGGCTTCACATTTATTTCCGGGGAAAAATAAAATAAATCAGAAATCAGGAAAATATTCTGATTTCGAATCTGATAAAAAGTAATGAAAAAGAAATTAATATTAGAATCCGGCGAAGTTTTTCACGGGACAGGATTTGGTGCGGATCAGGACACTGATGGCGAAGTGGTGTTCAATACAGGAATGACAGGCTATCAGGAACTGATTTCCGATCCCAGTTATTGCGGGCAAATTGTTTGTATGACGTATCCGCTGATTGGGAATTACGGCATCAACCGCGATGATTACGAAAGCATAGAACCGGCCATTAAAGGTTTGATTGTAAAAGAATTGTGCGATTTTCCATCCAATTTCAGGACACAATTGACATTGGACGAATTATTCAAAAAGAAAAACCTTTCCGGAATTTCAGGAATTGATACCCGAAAATTAACCAGACTGATTAGGAATAAAGGCGTTGTAAAAGGCAAAATCGTGAATGCAGTTGCTGATGAAATGACGGAAGTTCAGGATTTGCAAACCACCAATTTTCCTACGAATCAAGTGGAGTTTGTGTCTACAAAAACGCCTTATGCAGCACCGGGAAGAGGTTTTAAAGTGGTGCTGATGGATTTTGGTTCTAAGTTGGGAATCATCCGCGAACTTTCTGCCAGAAATTGTGACATCATCGTGGTTTCCCAAGATACCACTGCTGAAGAAATCCTTTTGATGGATCCGGATGGTATTATGCTTTCCAACGGTCCAGGCGATCCACAAGATGTGCCTCACGTTCACGAAACTATCCGAAAATTACTGGGTAAAGTTCCGATTTTTGGGATTTGCCTCGGCCATCAGTTGATTGGTTTGGCTTGTGGTGCAAAAACCTATAAACTGAAATTCGGGCATAGAGGAGGCAATCATCCGGTTTTGGATTTGGCAAAAAACAAAGTTGCCATCACTTCCCAGAATCACGGTTATGCGATTGATCAGGAATCTTTGAAAAACACCGATTTGGTAGAAACGCACATTGCTTTAAACGACCGAACCAATGAAGGCATCAAGCACAAAATTCATCCTTGTTTCTCGGTGCAATATCACCCCGAAGCCAGCCCGGGTCCGGAAGATGCAAATTATCTGTTTGATGAGTTTATTGAGTTAATGGAGGAGTTTAAGAAGTAAGAATTAATGCAATGTTTTTCATTGAAATGAGCCACGAAGTGGCTCAACAACAATAGCCACAGATGAAATCTGTGGAAAAATGTAAAAAAAGAAAGAGAACCACGAAGTGGTTCAACAGCGATAGAAAAATGTAAATTCGGTTTTAACGACAATAATTCAATATTAAAAAATGTCCACATTCCGCCAAATATATTATCAAATCGTATTCAGTACAAAACACAGAAAACCTGTGCTGAATTCTGACCACGAAGATCAATTATATAAATACATTTGGGGAATTGTAAAAAACAAAAACTGTAAACTCTATCGAATCAACGGAATGCCCCACCATATTCATTTATTTACGGATTTGCATCCATCTATTTCTTTGAGCGATTTTGTGAAAGACATCAAAGTTTCGAGCAATCTTTGGATAAAGGAGAGCGGATTATTTCCAGATTTTGAAGAATGGCAGAGCGGTTACGGAGCGTTTACCTATTCGGAAAGAGAAAAAGAGAAGATAATCAATTACATCAAAAATCAGAAAGAACACCATAAAAAGGAAAATTTTGAAGATGAATATAAAAATTTGCTCAAAACACACGGAATTGAATTTGATGAAAAATATTTGTGGTAAAATGTTCAACCCATTTTATGGGTTGGTTGTGAAATTGATATTCGTACGTTTTTCCACAGGTTTTACCTGTGGCTATTGAAATTCAGCCACTTCGTGGTTGTCCCGAAGAATAAAATAAAAAATAAAACGCAATCATTGCAGAACCGCGAAGCGGTTCAACCAAAAATAACCATAGGTATAACCTATGGGAAAATGAAAAAAAATAAAGCGCAATCATTGCAGAACCGCGAAGCGGTTCAACCAAAATAGCCACGTATGAAATGCGTGGAATTATGAAAAAAAATAAATAAATCCGAACCACAACGTGGTTCAATAAAAATAGACACAGGTAAAACCTGTGAAAAAAAATGAAAAGAACAGACATAAAAACAATTTTAGTAATCGGCTCGGGGCCAATCATTATTGGTCAGGCGGCAGAATTTGATTATTCGGGGACACAGGCTTGTTTGTCGCTGAAAGAAGAAGGTTACAAAGTGATTCTCATCAATTCCAATCCGGCTACCATTATGACGGATGTGGAGATTGCCGATAAAGTTTATATTGAACCGATTTCCTTGGAATTTGTTTCCCGAATCATTCGCAAAGAAAGACCCGATGCTTTGCTGCCAACTTTGGGCGGACAAACAGGGCTTAATATGGCCGTGCAACTGGAAAAATCTGGAATCCTGGAAGAATGCAAAGTGGAAGTTTTGGGAACAAAATTGTCAGCCATCAATCAGGCGGAAGATCGGGATCTGTTTCGCGAATTGATGCGCGAACTGGGCGAACCGGTACCGGATTCTGACATTGTACATACGGTAGAAGAATCTTTGGCTTTTGCAGAAAGAATCGGTTATCCTGTGATTGTGCGTCCTGCTTTTACAATGGGCGGAACAGGTGGCGGAATTGCTGCCAATGAAACAGAACTGAAAGAGATTTCCGAATTAGGACTAAAATATTCTCCGGTAACGCAGTGTCTGATCGAGAAATCCATTGCTGGTTTTAAAGAGATTGAATATGAAGTAATGCGGGATTCCAACGACAATGCCATTGTGGTTTGTAATATGGAAAACATTGATCCAGTGGGAGTTCACACAGGAGATTCGATTGTAGTTGCACCTTCGCAAACGCTTTCCGACCGCGAATATCAGATGCTGCGGAATGCATCATTAAAAATCATCAGAGCTTTAGGAATTGAAGGTGGTTGTAACGTTCAGTTGGCTTTAGATCCACATTCTTTCAATTATTATATTATTGAAGTTAATCCAAGGGTCTCGCGTTCTTCGGCTTTGGCATCGAAAGCGACGGGTTATCCAATTGCCAAAATTGCTGCCAAAATCGCTGTTGGTTTGACTTTGGACGAAATTATGAATCCGGTTACCGGAAAAACTTATGCGTGTTTTGAACCGGCTCTGGATTATGTTGTTACTAAATTTCCAAGATTCCCTTTTGATAAATTTGAAACTGCAGACCGCAGACTTTCAACCCAAATGAAAGCGACCGGCGAGGTGATGGCCATCGGACGAAATTTCGAAGAATCTTTGCAAAAAGCCATCCGCTCTCTGGAAACGGGACTTCGTCATTTGGGGTTAAAGAAAAAACAGGCCGATGCTTTAACACCTGAGGAAATCGAAAGAAGAATCCGGGTTTGTGATGACGAAAGGTTATTTATCATTGGTGATGCGCTGCGCAAAGGATACGATTGGGAACAGATTGTAGAATGGAGTAAAATTGATAAATTCTTCATTTGGAAAATCAAAAAACTGATTGATTTTGAAAAAGTAATTGCTGAAAATAAATTCAATAAAGAAATCCTTTTAGAAGCCAAAAAACTTGGTTTTTCGGATATGAATATTGCGGTTCTTTGGAATGTTACTCAAAAAGAAGTGTTTGCATTCAGAAAAGAAAACGGAATAATGCCGGTCTATAAAATGGTGGATACCTGCGCTGCGGAATTCGAGTCGGAAACCCCTTATTTCTATGGAACTTACGAAGACGAAAACGAAAGTATTGTCACCAATAAAGAAAAAATCATTGTTTTGGGTTCCGGTCCAATCAGAATTGGGCAAGGTGTGGAATTTGATTATGCAACGGTGCATTCGGTTTGGGCGATTCAACAAATGGGATATGAGGCGATTATCATCAATTCCAATCCTGAAACCGTTTCTACCGACTTTTCGATTTCAGATAAATTATACTTCGAACCTTTAACGGAAGAAGATGTAATGAACATCATCGAACTGGAAAAACCAAAAGGCGTTGTCGTACAATTTGGCGGACAAACAGCTATCAATTTGGCAGATAAACTGGCTTCTCACGGCGTTCAAATTTTGGGAACTTCATTGGAAGATTTGGATCGGGCGGAAAATCGGGATAAGTTTGAAAAAGCACTTCAGGAGATGGGAATTCCCCAACCAAAAGGAAAAACTTCGGTTTCTAAAGAAGAAGCGATTGTGATTGCCGATGAGATCGGTTATCCGGTTTTGGTGCGTCCGAGTTATGTTTTGGGCGGAAGAGCGATGGAGATTGTATATTCCGAATCAGAACTCGCCCATTATATGGAAAATGCGGTGGAAGCAAGTCCGGATCAACCCGTTCTGATCGACAAATATATGATCGGAAGGGAAGTGGAAGTGGATGCGATTTGCGATGGCGAAACCACGATTATTCCGGGAATTATGGAGCATATCGAAAGAGCTGGTGTGCATTCCGGAGATTCAATTGCGGTGTATCCTCCACAAAATTTAACGGAAAACGAAATTAAAACCATCGAAGATTACACGATTCGTTTAGCTAAAGGTTTGAAAGTTATTGGTTTAATGAATATCCAGTTTGTGCTTTTCGATGGAACGGTGTATGTGATTGAAGTCAATCCTCGCTCCTCAAGAACGGTTCCTTTTTTGTCCAAAATTACGAATGTTCCGATGGCAAATTTAGCGACGAAAGCCATTCTTGGAGCAAAGCTGAAAGATTTAGGTTACGAAAACGGACTTGTTCCTAACAAGGAAGGTGTTTATGTAAAAGTTCCGGTTTTTTCATTCAGTAAATTATCGAAAGTAGATATTTCTCTCGGACCGGAAATGAAATCAACCGGAGAAGTAATGGGAAAAGATAATACGCTGGAAAAGGCTTTGTACAAAGGATTAATCGGAGCAGGAAGAAAAGTGCCGACACACGGCGCAATTCTCTTCACGGTTTCGGATAAACATAAAGAAGAAGCGGCAGCTTTGGCAAAAAGATTTTCGAATATCGGTTTCCGAATTTGGGGAACAGAGGGAACAGCAAAATATTTTGAAGAGCAAGGAATCCCGACCAAAATCGGTTACAAAATCGGCGAAGAAGATGTGAATTTGATTGACCTTATTCAAAAAGGAAAAGTGCAATATGTGGTGAATACGACAACAAAAGGAAAACAATCCGAAAGAGACGGTTTCCAGATCCGAAGAATGTCCGTGGAAAACGGTGTTCCGTGTTTAACTTCAATGGATACGGTAGAAGCCATCCTGAAAGTGATTGAAAGTATGACGTTTAAAATGGAGGCGATGTAATTTCTGAAATTTTATCGAAAATATACATAAACCTAACAGATTTTAAAAAGCTGTTAGGTTTTTTTCTTAAAAAGTTTCTTTTTTCAATTCATAAATCGTGGAGGAAAGCGCGGCATTATCCGAATCTTCACAAATCAGAAATGTTTTTTCGCCTTTTATTCTTTGGTGAAAAGTAAGACCTTCAAACTTATTATGGTCGCTGATTTTCTGGATTTCCAGAACACTGAAATCTTTCGGATTCAGGATTCCGAAGTAAGTTCCGGCAATTTCTCCATCGGCTATTACATTTTCCGAACGTTCTCCGGTTGCGAGAAAATAGATTTTTCCGTTTTTATAGATGGCATCCGAAAAACCTGCAATTTCACCATTAATTTTAGGCAGAGGAACCGCTTGATATTCAAAATTGTCTCCGAATTTTCCGTTGCGGAATTTCACTTTAAAAATTCCGTTGTGTGCATTTTTTCCGTTTCCGCGGTTGAAGAGAAGCAAGGTTAAACCTTTCAGAATTGCTCCTTCGATATTGATTTCTTTTTCCGGAATTCCGCTCGATTTTGTCATCAATTCGATTTCTTTTGAATAATCAAACGAGGTGTATTTCTTATTTTTTAAATCAAACTGAATTATGATCCTGCGGTTTTCTTTCGATCCGGAACCGAAAATATATAACGAGTTCCCTTTTCTGGCAATGGCTTCCAAATCCATTTTTTCCTTTTTTGTCCTTTGCAGCTGGGCGTTTTCACGAATCGGAAATCGTAGTGTATTCTGTTTTTTTGTATCATACAGAAACAGATAATCACTATCATCAGATACTATATAAACCTGATTTTGATGTTCTGTAATTCCTGAAGCCGCGCCGAAACCATTTAACTGAAAAAGCAAAGTGAATAAATAAGGATGCATTTTATTATTTTGCTGCCGAAATTAATGATAAATTTTAAAATATATTTTTTGAGAGTAGTGAAATTGCCAAGCAAAACGGCAAAAATACAACGGCAAATACCACCGACAGCAGAAAAAATTTGTATACCGTTTTGTATGTTTTTCTGAACGGGAAAATAAACAGCATATTGAAAATCAGTGCAATTACAGCTACGAAAAAATTCAGTAAAACGGTAATTCCTATATATACAACTCCGAAAAGGGCAGGTTGCCAAACCACTCCGCTGATCAGTCCGTACAAGATTCCGCTTACAAATGCGGCAGCCAAAGTCATAAACGCATATTTTAATCCTTTTTTCAGATAAAATTTTGTGTAGGGTGCAAAACTTAATTCTTTTATTTTTTGTAATTGAATCTGCTTTTTCGTCAGTTTTTGCCGGATGATTTTGTTCCTCGTTTTATTGTTATGCTTATATCTTGGCCACCAAACAATGAAGCCGGTAATGAACAAAGCCAAAGGCATCAGTCCCCCGATAAATGCAAGTATTTTTGTAGGTAAACCACCAAATGAACCATAATGAATGGGTGTAAGCCAGGACAAATAGGAGTTGCCAATATTCGGAAAATCAGTTTCGCTGTTCAGCATTACTTTTCCGTTGTAAGGATTCAGGAAAAGCAGAATCCGGTTTCCGGTATCGACGGTTTTTTCTGTTTTTAAATCCAAACGGTAAGGATGATGTTCATCTTCCGGAACATTGATTCCCATCAGCACACTTCCCGGAAAAAGATCGCGCCCGATTTTTGAAATTTCCTGTACAGACAGTGGTTTTTCTCCTTTTTTGGCTTCTACGTGCTGATCAAAAATTTCGGCAACGGATTGCGGAGAATTTCCTGTAAACATAAACAAAAAAGCAATATAAAACGTACTGAAGGTAATGGCAAATCCGGAAACTGAAAGTAAAATAACAATAGGAGAGGTGTATAGCCCGAGAACATTGTGCCAGTCCAGGTTTTGCTTTTTCCAGTTGGATTTAAAATTTACGACCAATGCTTTTCTCCATTCTTTCCATTTTTTCCAGTGTTGCGGTACCCATAGCCGAATTCCGGAAATGGTGAGGATTAAAAGTGCCAGTGTGGAGAATGCTACAATATACCTTCCGAACTCGCCGAGATAAAGGTTTCGGTGGATTTTGGTAACAACTCCAATGAACGAATTTTCGGTGGAACGGTCGCCCAAAACTTCTGCAGTAAAAGGATTTACAAAAAATTCGGTATTGTGGTGCCAGTCCATAAAACGGTAAGCAATATACGGATTGGTTTCGTCCATATAATACACATAATCGAAATCTAATTCGGGGTGATTTTTTTGTACAATGGGAATAATTTCCTGAATGGGTATTCTGGGTTGATTACTTTTTACCTCGTAGAAATCACGGTTCAGAGAGTAATCTATTTCGTGTTCAAACACCAGAATACTTCCCGTAAGTCCAGTTATACAAAGGATTGCACCGGCAATGATGCCAAGATAAAGATGCCATTTTCCGTACCACCTTTGCTGATGTTTTGCCCAAATTGGTTTTTTTAATTTAAAATTCATAAAAATATAAGTTTTAAACAGCAAATGAGACGAAGCTCGTCCCATTTTGCCATTTGAATATGAATTACTTAAAATTTAATTCCTACAGTTGCCACAAGCTGTCTTGGCATTTGCGGAATCAGGTTTGTCCATCCCATCCAATATTTCTCATTGGTCAGGTTATTAATCTTAATTCCTAATCGGTATCTTTTGGTGTCATACGTAAAGTGCGAACCCAAAAGCAGATAAGAGGGAACAATAAAATCTCCATCCGGAGTTAGGCTGATCGAATAAGATTCTCCCGCATAATTGGCACTGAAACCAAGTCCGAATCCTTTCAGCGCAGTTGAAGTGAAGGTGTAATTGGTCCAGAAGTTAAAGGTATTTTTCGGTCCCGAACCCTGAGGTCTTCTGCCTTCCACATCCTGTGCTGCCTTCTGGAATTTGCTGTCATTGTAGCCATACCCGAACATCATTGTTAAACCCTGTGCCGGATTCGCGAGAACTTCCAGTTCGATTCCTTTACTTCGCTGTTCTCCATTCTGAATGTTGATGAGTGGATCATTAACATCTCCTCTTACAATATTCTTCACGGTAACATCGTAATAACTGATGCTTCCGGTAAGTTTTTTGTTAAAGAGATCGTACTTTACACCGGCTTCCCACTGATTGGATTCTTCAGGAATAAATGCTTTTCCGTCGCTTCCGATTCCGTTTTTATTTTGAAACCCGTTTTGATAGTTTGCAAAAATGGATAACTGGTCTTTTATTGGGGAAACCACCACACCGAATTTGGGTGCCAGTTTGGTTTGGTTATATGCTTCCTGACCGTATTTGTCTGTTCTCTGGAAATGGTCTAAACGTAAACCGGCGTTCAGAATAATAAAGTCATTGATGTTAAAAACATCGTTGATGTAAGCACTGTAAATATTGTTGTTGTATTGGTAATTCAGCGTTGCTGATGTATTATTGGCGAAGGCTGCTTCTACATTGGCTAAATTAAAATCGTTATATGTGGGAACTTCTCCGTGTGAAGGAACCAAATCAAAAACATCCGGGAAAGGTAATCCTAAAAGGCTTCCGTAAAAACGTTCATACACGATATCCGAATTAAAGTTGGAATAATCCAGACCAATCACGGCGCGGTTTCTCATATTGTTCCCGAATTCATAATCTGAAATGAAGTTCTGCTGAATTTCGTAATTGGAAACACTTCCGCCCGGTTTCCAGACCATTCTTGCGAGATAATCGTGTCCGGCTGTACCAAAAGAAGGATTTCCGTTGGGTAAGCTGGAAACGAAATTCACTAAATAATTAGGAATTAGATATTGGTATCCCATATATCCGCTGTTGGTAGAACGGCTGTAGGTAAGAGAAGTCTGAGATTTCCAGTGTTCGGAAATTTTATAATCTACCGTTCCGAAAAGCGAAGTATTTTTGGTTTTGAAGGTAATATCGTCATTAAGATAAGAACGTTTATAATCCAGTTTTAGTTGATCCACTTTGTTGGTTCCGTAGGCTTCTTCAAAGGTTTTAGGAGCTCCGGCCATAATTCCGGCAATCATTTCTGGAGTAAAACCATAACCGCTGAGAGCGCCTGCAAGATTTTCGTTGATAAAACTTGGAGTGAGAACAAATACGTGGCTTCCTCCGTTGGAATTTCCTTCTGATCCAAGGATTTCTGCTTCCAGAGAGACCGAAAGCCTGTCATTTGGCTTGTATAAAAGGGAAGGTGCGATGATATAGGACTTCATAAATCCCTGATCCTGAAAGCTATCCTGATTTTGTGCCGCAGCATTCAATCGGAAAGCAAGTGTATTTTTTTTGTCCAATACAATGTTGGCATCCACATCTCCGCGGTAGAAGTTAAAACCACCGTAAGCAAAATCTGCCCGGAAATCATTATGGAAGAACGGTTTTTTTGTGATTCTGTTGATAACACCACCGTAAGAAGGGATAATGCTTCCGAATAAAGTTGCGCTCGGTCCTTTAATGACTTCTATTCGTTCAATATTGGACATATCAATGTTAGTTGCTGCAATATTGGCAAGTCCGTTTCTGGCTTTGGTAGAGGTGTAAAAACCACGGCTGGTAAAATAAGATCCACCATCAATTCTTCCGGTTGCATCCCAAAGTTTGGTAACACCGGCAATGTTTTTCATTGCATCTTCTATTGTTACGGCAATCTGTTTATCCAATACAACCGAAGAAACACTGTTGTAAACCTGAGGACTTTCCAGATAATCCAACGGCATTTTATTGGCATCGGTACTGTTTTTATCCAGAATGGATTTGGTTTCTATTTTTACTTCTTCTATTTGATTGTATTTCAAAGAATCGCTTTTTTGGGCGTATCCAACTACAAATGCAAGCACAGAAATCGGGAGGATAATTTTCTTCATAGATAAAATTTTTTGCAAATGTATTATTTATTTTTATTCTAAATAAGGATTACTTAAAAAAATGTTAAATTTTTCATAAAAGGTTTATTTTGTGAAGCGTTGTAAAATTAAAGGAGCAGCTATTCCCAGATCATTAACCACCTTTAATAGTTTTAATTCATATTCGTTATTATTTGTACCTTTCAAAAAAATAAATTTTTATGAAAAAACTTGTATTTGCGATTGTTTTCGGGCTTTCTGTTTCGGCGTATGCACAGTTTACTCTTCCGTCAGCAAGTCCGCGTCAGAAGGTGGAACAGCAATTCTCAATTTCGAAGATTACATTGGATTACGGAAGACCAGGCGTAAAAGGACGCAAAATATTCGGCGATTTGGTGCCATATGGAAAGGTGTGGAGAGCAGGGGCAAATTCATCCACAAAAATCACTTTCGAGCAATCGGTTAATTTTGGTGGAAAAGTGGTTCCAGCAGGAACTTACGGACTTTTTATCAATCCTACAGAAAAAGAGTGGAAAATCATTCTCAACAAAGATTCTCAACAATGGGGTGCGTATGAATATGATGCTAAACTGGATGTTATTGATATTACAGTTCCCATCCAAAAACTTTCGCAAAAATCCGAGTGGTTTACGATTGCTTTTGAACCCAAAGATGAGCATTCAGCATCATTAATTTTCAGTTGGGATGATGTAAAAGCTGAAGTAGCGTTAAGCGAAGGAAAACCGGAAACTGTAGCGAAAATTGTTGATAAACTGAAAGAAATCAAACAAATCGAAAGGGAAGCTGCCAAAAAATAGTCATTATCCTCAAACACAATGACAAAAAACCGGAAACTCAATTCCGGTTTTTATTTTATAGATATTTTTAGAGACTCTTTAAATCTGAACGAGTCTATAAATATTATTCCGGTTTTTCGTTTTCAGCTTCGGTAATTCTGAATTTTGAGGAAGCGATCATAATCACAATTCCTGCGATAATAAAAGGAATCGACAGCACTTGTCCGGTATTGAGAATTCCTAAAGTAATTTTTTCATCGCCTTGTGGTTCTTTCAAAAATTCTACAAAGAAACGGATCAGCCAGAGAATAATGAAAAACAGCCCGAAAAGCCATCCCTGTTGATATTTTTTTCGGGTATAGCGGTAAATCAACCATAGCAAAATAAACAGTAAAACATAACCAGCCGCTTCAAAAAGTTGGGTAGGATAGCGCGGAACGGTTAAGCCATATTCATCACTCATTTGCGGGAAAAGAAGGGCAAAAGGAGAATTCTGATCCACCGGTTTCCCGATGATTTCGGAGTTGAAAAAATTTCCCATTCGCACAAAAGCACCGCCCAAAGCCACTACAATTCCCAAACGGTCGTACACCCAGAAAGGATTTTTTTTAATAATTTTAAAGGAATAATACAGCGTGGTAAAAATCAACATGAGTGTTGCACCGTGGCTTGCCAATCCGGAAAACCCTGTAAATTTGAATTCCGGCTTGGTTTGGATCGGAAGAAAAACACTCCAGAAATCCTGCCTGAACAATTCTGGCTGGTAGAAAATCACATGCCCCAAACGCGCACCAATAATAGTTCCCACCAAAGTCCAGGTAAAAAGAGGATCCAGATATTTTGCATTTACATGGTCGATTTTAAATATTTTTGCCATAATCAGATAGCCCAGTCCGAACGCCAGAATAAACATCAAACTGTAATAATGCAGCGTAATGGGACCCAAATGAATTCCTGTGGAAGGATCCCAGATTTTGAATTTTGTTTTCAAATCCACATTTTCGTTGGCAGTAATTTTTTGATTACTTTTCAAAAGGTATTTGAAACTTGTCACATTTTCAATATTTACTGGAACATCAGAAGGTTTAAAATGCTTATCTAAAAACTGAAATCCAGCACTTTGATATTTTGCTAAAGTTGCTTGATTATACAAATTTTTTTGTGCGTTTCCTGGTTCAAAATTCATTTCATTCAAAATGACCAATGAATTATTGATTCCTTTTTCGGGATAATCTTGAAACGTCATAAGATCAGTAGAAGCGAAAATTTTAATCGGAATATTTTTGGAATTTACCGATAAATTTCCTTCAGAAACACCATCAGGATAATTTTGTGCAAAAAACAATTGCATTGAAAATAACAAAGAGAACATCCAAATTCGGACAAAAAAAGAATTCATAGAATCAGATTTAAAAATTAATGCTCACATTTTTTAGGTGGAACAGGATCGTAACCACTTCCGCCCCAAGGATGACAACTCGCAATGCGCTTGATTCCCAACCAAAAACCCTTGAAAATCCCATGAACCTGAAGCGCTTCAATCATATAATGCGAACAAGTTGGTTCATAACGGCAGTTTTTCGGAAGTAAAGGCGAAATAAACCACTGATAAAATTTAATCAAAATTACCAGAGGAAATGTAATAATCTTGTTGAATGTGAGTTTCAAAACAATGCAAAAATACTTTAAAAAAAATTAAAAATAACCGTAAATTTGTTCAAACAAAAATTGTTACAGACAGTAAGTATTCGTTTTCGGAATTTGTTACAACTTTCTTTAAAACGCTCAAATTCCTAAACTTTAACCCTTGAATTTTAAATCCTGAATCTTGAACCAAAATATTCCACTTGCCGAAAAACTCCGACCGAAAACGCTTGATGAGGTTTTGGGACAGGAACATCTGACTGGAAAAAACGGAACCATCCGCAAAATGCTGGAAAATGATACCCTGAATTCCCTGATTTTCTGGGGACCTCCGGGAACGGGAAAAACCACGCTTGCCGAAATTATTTCGGAAAAATCTGGCAGAAAATTTTTCAAACTTTCTGCGGTTTCATCTGGTGTAAAAGATGTTCGTGAAGTGATTGAAGATGCCAAAAAGCAGAATCTTTTTTCCGGAAAATCGCCGATTTTGTTCATCGATGAAATCCACCGGTTTAATAAATCGCAGCAAGATTCTTTATTACACGCCGTTGAAAAAGGCTGGATTGTTTTGATTGGTGCCACCACGGAAAATCCGAGTTTTGAGGTGGTTTCCGCCTTGCTATCGCGTTCTCAGGTGTATGTTTTGAAATCTTTAACCTATGAGAAATTAGAAGAGCTGGCAGAAATTGCTTTGAAAAAATACAATGAAGAGGAGGGAACTTCCTTTAAAATAAAAGACAAACAGGCATTTATACAATATTCCGGAGGTGATGCACGAAAACTGATTAATTCGGTAGAACTGGTGTTAAATCAGTTCAAAAATTCCAAAAAAAAAGAAATTACCAACGAAGATGTACTTTCTGTTTTGCAGGAAACCATGGCACTTTACGACAAAAACGGAGAGCAGCATTACGATATTATTTCCGCTTTTATAAAATCCATGCGCGGAAGCGATCCGAATGCAGCGGTATATTGGCTTGCAAGAATGCTGGATGGAGGAGAGGATATTAAATTTATCGCACGCAGAATGCTGATTCTGGCTTCTGAAGACATCGGTCTGGCGAATCCGAATGCTTTGGTAATGGCGAATAACTGTTTTCAGGCAATCAATG
Organism: Bergeyella sp.; assembly: GCA_031987605.1. Classification (GTDB taxonomy): domain Bacteria; phylum Bacteroidota; class Bacteroidia; order Flavobacteriales; family Weeksellaceae; genus JAFAGO01. Next base: position 329,202 of record DALZZF010000002.1, read on the forward strand.
TTATCGGAAATCCGGAAGCGCGAATTATTCTCAGTGAAACAGCAGTATATCTGGCGGTTTCACCAAAATCCAACTCCACCTATTCTGCCATAAATGAAGCGATGGCATTTGTGAAAAAAACGGGAAATCTTCCTGTTCCACTGCATTTGCGCAACGCACCAACCAAATTAATGAAAGATTTAAATTACGGAAAAGAATACCAATACGCCCATTCGTACGAAGGAAATTTTGTAGATCTGGAATTTCTGCCGAATGAAATTTCCGGGACAAAATTTTATGATCCGGGCGATAATACCACCGAAAAGAAAATCCGCGAACAACTTTCTAAAAAATGGAAAGGGAAATATTGAAAATTATTATTTTTACTTGATTTTTGTCATTGTTTTGAATATTTGTCACTTTTACGCCTTTATTCTTCCTAATTTTGGGTTTAAAAGAAGCAGATGAAGAAGTATTTACTGTGTTTATGGATGTGTTTTCCTTTTTTTTTCTTTTTTGCTCAGGAAAATGATACGGTAAAAACCAATGAAATTCAGGAAGTGACCTTGCAGGGCAAAAAGAAACCAATCGAACAAACCGATCAAGGCATTATGCTGAATGTTGCCGGAAGTGATCTGGAGGAAAAAGACAATGCTTTCCGGATTTTATCTTTTGCACCCAATATGGACGGATTAACTGTTTTGGGAAGCGACCGCATTCAGCTGATTCTGAACGGGAAAGAAGTAAAAATCAATAAAGTTCAATGGGAAGCATTCCTGAAATCCATTGATGCTAAAAGTATTAAAAATATTGAAATCAACGACCGTCCTGATGCCTCAATGGAAAGTAAATACGATGCTCAAATTATTATCAATACCCGAAAAGTAGAGGGATTGCAGGCTTCTGCAAAAGCAGGATCTGAATATCGTGCCGACAAATTCGGCAAAAACTTTGATGGAACTTTTGTTGCCACCATTAAGAAAATCAGGATGTATGCTTCCGGAAATTATTGGGACGCTTTTTCAATTGCCCGGGGAAACAGCATGATGAATATTCAGGATGAAATCCTTCGTACCGGAACTGAAGTTTTTTCTTTAAAAAGGCAGGGATATTCCGCTATCCTGAATGTGGATTATGAATTCAATGACCGCAATGTTCTGAGTTTTCTGTACGACTATACCGTAGATAAAGATTTGAATAAGAAACGCGATTTGGATTACCATTTCCAAACCACAACGGTTTCCGACAGTATGGCATTGATCCGCAACCGCTATCAAAATCTGGACGACACCCATACTTTTTCCCTAAATTATTCATATAAGCCCGATGATAAAGGGAGTTCGCTTACACTCAATACCGATTATGCTACCGATTATTTCCGGATTCCTTTTCACAGCATAAGTGATTATTATCATTCCGATTTGCATTCTTCACTGGATTTGCAGCAAAATACACGTTTGTATTACGGAATTTTTACTTCTTCTGCCGATTACAAAAAAGTGTTCGATGAAAACAATCAACTGGATTTAGGGCTAAAATATTCATACAGTTCCAATCTGAATGTTCTGGATTATTTTAAGGATGAAATATTTGAAGAAGCCAATTCGCAACGGTTCAATCTTTATGAGAACATTTATGCTGCCTATCTGAAATACAAACTACAAGCTGGAAAATTCACCTATACTTTTGGCGTTCGTAATGAATATACCGATGATAAATTCAGCAACCAGAAAGGTTTTTCAGGAAGCCAGAATTATAATAGTTTTTTGCCTACTGCAATGGTTTCATGGGCTGTTAATAAAAATAATTCGGTTTACTTCCATTTGGGAAAAAGAATACGCCGACCAAGTTTTTACAGTTATGATCCTACCTTGTTTCTTCAGCCACCGAATGAATATTCATCGGGAAATGAAAAGCTGAAACCCGTAACTTCTTATGTTGCACAAACCGGTTATACTTTTAAGCAAAAATATTCACTGATCCTGCAATATATGTATTCTGTGGATAATATTGTAAGCATTCCGAGGGTCATTGAAAATGGAAATATTTTCAGAAAACCTGAAAACGCGGGATTCCAGAATTATGCACTTGTAAATCTCAGTATTCCGATAAAATTTACCAGTTTCTGGAAATCGTACAACAAATTTAATTTCATTTATCAGGATTTTCGCCTGCCGGAAACTTCGGATTTTTACAAAACCTTTTATTTCAGAGGAGAGAGTACGCAAAGTTTTACACTTCCTTCGAACATTGCATTGGATCTTAATTTTTCCTATACTTCCCCATCTCAGTACAGGTACATTTACGATTACGGAAATTTCACCAGCAGTGCCTATATTTCTGTTCCGATTTGGAAAGGAAAGGCCAAAATCAGTGCCGGAGTGGATGATATTTTTAATACTGAACGTTCCAAAGACAAACTGGACATCAATGGAATCTACCAATACAATTATCTGAAATTCAAAACGCGTTCTTTTTCCCTTTCTTTTTCCTATTATTTCAAATCCGGCAGGGAAGTGGACGACAGCGTGAGAGACGCGGAAGTGCAGGAACAACTCAGAAGAACAGGAAGTTAGGGCTAAAAATAAAGTCTTGGGTTCGATTAAATAAAGAATAGGATTTAATCCTATCTATGAAATAATTATGTGGTAATTGTCGGGTTAAAGAAATAAAGATTTCTGATAAGTTATTTTTATTGGTAAATTTTCGGGAAAAAAGCCACGAAGTGGCGAAATCAACAGCATAGTGCAAAGCACTATGAATAATAATTCAATACGCAGTGTAGCCCTGAAAGGGCGAAATCCACAAAGATAAAGAAAGCCTTGTCAAGGTAATATGCATCGCAAATTAACCTTGACAAGGCTCCCAAAAAAAAATACTCAGAAAATAAGGCCCATCATTCTCCAAAAAAAGCAGTAGTACCGCCAATCCAGATGGCATCTTTTTTATTGAAATCCACGTTTACCATTGCTGCTTTCGTCATCCGTACCAGATGCTCCATCAGTTTCGGACGTTCTTCATCTTCCTGCCAGATGTACAGTAAACGAACCTCTGCCTTGGAAAATTCATCATTGATGTCTTTGAAAAGCGGTGCATAATGCACTTTCCGCTGAAGAATGTAATTTTCCTTATCCTCAATGTCATCGGTAATTTCCTTGGTCGGGTGAAGATTAATTCCGCTTCCGGCAAAAGAAAATAAAGGTTTAAGGACAAAATCTTCAAGATTCTCATGATCCGGAAATTCGTTCAGAAAGTAACTTTTTGGAACAAATTGATGCTCAAGTTTCGGAAGCAGATATTTTGAAATTTTAAAAAACCAATTCGGATGCGTGATCCATTTTACATCAAGATCATCGCGAAAATCAAAACCGGGTTTTAAGTCCGGAATTTTATCCAGTTCATCAAAAATTACACGGTTGTATATTCTTTTGATTTGGGTTAAAGTTCCATTGTTATCGTAATAAAGTTTGTTCCCTTCTTTTTTTATATCGACCAGATCCACTGGTTTTATGCCTAATTTTTTTTCAGTAAGATAAAAATCAATATTGGTTTTTTGCTTTTCCGGATGAATTTCCAGAAGGATTACATTTTCCGGATTTTCATCACCAATCAGAAGTTTTCGCAATTCTCCGTAATATTCTTCATCAGAAATTTCGGGTTTTATTTCATTAAGAAAAGGATAGGTTTCCACCAGTGCATTTTGCAGTTCTTTCTGAAAAGCATATAAAGTAGGAAAAGCTTGTAACTCAATTAATTGTGGAATGATTTCGCCGTTTTCATTCTCGCAGATTCCAAAATCGATGGTGAAAAAATGGGGCTGTTTGGTATCATTCGGAACATTATGATTGGCAGGAATGGCTTTGCGAAGTTCCTTATCCGGCATATTTTTAATTTGCGTGATAATGCTTTCACAGGCGTTTTCAAGTTTGTCGCGAAAACTTTTCGGTAGAAAAATCGGGCTTTCCGAAACACGGAAAAGTGTATCATGTCCGCCGGATTTTTCCTTTACGATATCAAGCATTTGCGCATATTTTTCCGGAGTGAAATCGGTATTAAACTGTTCTCTGTATTTTGGAATCATAGGGTGTGATTTGGTGTTTGATTTGAAGCCTGTTTAAAATTTTAGCAATAAAATTTAAACAAGTTCTAAAAAAATTCCGCAATAAAGCGGATTGTTGTATGCTTCTTTTCTAAAAAACCGGAGCGTTAGCAAACGCTGCATTCTTTTTCCAGAATTCTTTGTTTGGCATGCTCTAGAAAACGGGGAAGAATTTGTGATTGCGTAAGAAGGATTTTATCAGGATCATCCATTCTGTCGATGGTTTCCAGATATTTTTCCATTCCGAAATTATGAATCATGGCGTTTTTATTTTCTTCTTCTTCCAGATTTTTCAAAAAGCCTTCAGGATTGGCTTCCGGGTGAAACTGTGTCCCGAATATTTCATCAGAAAAACGGATTGCCATAATGGCTCGTTCCAAATGAATATGGGGGCGGACTTTTTCTAATGCCACGATTTTCATTCCCATTTCTTCAAATTTTTGTTCATTCGGCTCAATGAACTGATATGCGCGGGAATCCACGGCATAGAAAGGATCGGGAAGGTTTTCAAACAAAAATTCTTCTTTTCCTTCTTTTGTTTTATGGATGGGCATTACGCCAAAAGAGTAGGATTTTCTTTTGCAAATATTTCCTAATTTCCAATGGATACTTGCCAATTGAAAGGAATGGCAAATCAGGAATAGGAATTTTTTTCTTTCATGATGAAGGTTGTATTCATAAACAGAATCCAAAAACTCACCATACGGTTTTTCCCATTCATAGCCTTCAGGATGAGGATTTCCGGGGCCTCCGGAAGAAATGAAAATGTCGAAATCCTCTATTTTTGGAAGTTCATTTTTGAATCGAACATCAAAAACCTGTATTTCCACTTCATCTTCGGAATGTTCTTTAAAAGTTTCAGAAATCTCCTTGATATTGCGCATTCCCTGATTAACATGATTGTTATTCATATCCAGTAAAGCCAGTTTAATCTTCTCCATTTTTCTTAAAATTTTAATTCCAAAATATCTTGCAAAATTACGAAAAATACATTTAATCGGTAATATGATGTGTAATTCCGTATTCGGTTTCGGCAATCATGTAATCTACCACACTTTTCAGATTTCCGGTTTCTTCAAACACTTTCAGTTGGCGGTCGGCTCCGGTTCCACGGCGCATAATTTCCCAAGCGTATTCCACTTCTTTTCTGCTACCAAGATCGTCTACCACATCATCAATGAATTCCAGAAGTTCTTTCAAAAGTTCTTCGTAAGGAACACTGGTTTCTTTCCCGAAATCAATCAAATGGGCATGAATTCCGTCTTTGGAAGCGCGCCATTTGTTTTCGTTTAAAAGAAGTCTACGGTAATTTCTGAAACTTAAATTCTGCTGGTGCAGTTTATACACTTTTGCAGTTAAAGCCTGCATAATTGCGGCAAGACACACGGTTTCATCCACACGGAGCGGCATGTCGCAAATGCGGAATTCAATGGTCGGGTAGAATGGGTGCACACGCAAATCCCACCAGATTTTTTTGGCATTGTCGATGGTTCCGGTTTTAATCATGAGATTCACATAGGCATCAAATTCTGCGGCACTGGAAAAATAACTTGGAATTCCGGTTCTCGGGAATTTCACGAAAACTTCCTGCCGGTATGATTTAAATCCGGTTTGTCTGCCCAGCCAAAATGGTGAATTTGTGGAAAGAGCGTAAATATGTGGCAGAAAATAACGCATCACATTCTGGATTCGCACGCCTTCCTCTCGATCGGGAATTCCAACGTGAACATGAAGCCCGAAAATGAGATTTTCACGCGCCACGTCACCAAGATCGCCCACAATTTTATCGTAACGATCGTCTTTGGTAATGCTGTTGTCCTGCCATTTTGAAAACGGATGGGTGCCACCACCGGAAACACGCAGATTCTGCTCGTGTGCGGTTTTAATCAGGCGGTTGCGAAGAGAGTAGAGTTCATCACGAACCTGCTGAATATTTTCACAGATTCCGGTTTCCATCTCCACCACCGATTCGTGCATTTCGTGTTTTAAATGCTCTTCCAATGTGGCTTTTCCGCCCTCGATTATTTTGGAAACATGAGAAATCAAATCCCGCGATGTAGCATCAATGATTTGGTATTCTTCTTCAACTCCCAGCGTGAATGTATGCATAGTTCTGTGTTTTTTTAATTTTTCATCTTTTCCCGATTTTATTTTCTGATGGAATCTTTCACGAATTTTCCCCATGAAATATTAGGTTTGCCGGCTTTATATTCTTTGGCTTTTTCTACGGCTAATTTTGCGGCATGTTCCACAATCCAGGCAAAGTTTTCTTCTCCCACGGAATTGATGTCGGCATCCGGTGCAGGATTACAGAAATCAATGGCATAAGGGATTCCGTCTTTTACAGCAAACTCCACCGTGTTGAAATCGTAGCCCAATTCTTCATTCATTTTAATGGTAAGTTCTTCAATCTGTTTAAGAAGTTTTTTCAGTTCTTCTCCCTCTGTTTTATGGGTGGTTGCATAGCGTAAATGATGTGGATTTCTCGGTTCATACGGCATAATATGCACATGTTTTTTTCCAAGACAGTATACGCGATAATAATCTTCAAACACAATTTCCTCCTGAACCATCATCACCAGTTCTCCGGTTTCGGAAAGTTTATTCCACAGGTCTTCCGGACTTGTCACGCGGTAAACATTTCTCCAGCCACCACCGTCATGTGGTTTCATATATGCTGGAAATCCGATGTATTCAAAAATATAATCCCAGTCGTGCGGAAATTTCAGATTTCGGAATGAGGTTTCTGTGGTGTTTTCCGGTCTGTCGTGTGATGGAAGAAGTACGGTTTTAGGAAGCGGAACACCGATTTTTGTCATTAAAGCATTATTGAAGAATTTTTCATCGGCACTCCACCAGAAAGGATTGTTGATAACGTATGTTCCGTTCAGGGCAGCATTTTTCAAATATGCTCTGTAAAAAGGTACGTCCTGAGATATACGGTCGATAATCACGGCATATCCATAATCCACACCTTGTTCCAGTTTGTCGATGGAAACCGGTTCTGCAACGATTTCGCCTTTTCCGAGTTCATTTACTTTATCGATGAAAGCCCATGGAAATGTATCTTCCATTCCGAATAAAATTCCAACTTTTTTTGCCATAGTATTTTTGTTTTTTGAATTAGTTTGAAAGGGTTTGAGTAATTTGAATTTGTTTGACTTGGTTTGATTTGTTCGTATTATCTTTTTTTGTATTTATATCCTTTTATTTCAGTCGTATTAAGATAGGAAATGAAATTTTTCAATTTAATGCTTAGTTGTTCCATTTTTGATTTCAGAGTATTAAATTCATCTTCAGTAATAAAGTTATTATCAAATGCCCTGTATAACTGAGATCGTGTTTCACCTGCTGAACCTTTGCTTATATATAAAAACTGTTTAAATTCTCCATTTCCTTCTCGTTCAAAGCCTTCGGCAATATTATCCATCACTGAACCTACGCTTCCTTTTATCTGCATTTTGAGTTTGTAATCGGTTTTAAAAATCTCTCTTTCGGCTACAGCACATATTTCCTTACTCATTTGTCTGGCAAGTTTCCATATTTCAAGGTCTTCAAATCGGTTTATTGTTGACATAGTTTTATGTTAATGATTTCAAACAAATTCAAAATAATTCAAACAACATCAAATTCTTTATCCGAAAAATCTTCCCACAAACATCGGGAACACCATTCGCCAGAGTGGCCAGTCGTGTGTAATCCATTTCCGTTCGTCGTACCAATGGTTAATGCCTTTTGAATTTAATATTCCTGCCATTTCACGGGTGGGTTCCAGGCAAATGTCTCCATCGGAAGTGCTGAGAACGATATGCATGTGTTTGTATTTCCATGCTTCATCATTTTTCACAAATTCGCGCGGACAGTTGAAATATACCAGATCACCATCGTAACCCTCCATAAAATTTCGGATACTGAATGCTCCGGAAAGACAGAACAGATGCGAAACCAAATCCGGAAAGCGGAACGCAAAATTAGCAGCGTGATAACCGCCGAAACTTGCTCCTGCAACGGCAACTCTGTGTGTTCGATGCAGTTTTTGAAGATAAGGTATATATTCATTTTTCATAAACTGAACCCATAATTCATAATTCCGGATTCGGTCTGCAGGATGAATTCCTTTGTCATAAAAACTCAGGGCATCGATGGTCTGAATATTATACAATTTCACAATTCCCTGATCGACAAACCAGTTGATGCTGTCGTTCAGGTGAAAATCATGATTTTGAGTATAGGAACCCTGTGAAGTCGGAAACATCACAATCGGATATCCGTAATGTCCCGTAATTTCGACTTTCAGGCTCATTCCGAGAATGTGAGAGTAGTAATCGGTATGTTCTATTCTTGGCATTTATTTTTGTTTAAAGTTTAAGACTGTGAATGGTTCATTTCGTTTGGCGAGTTAATCATCCATTTTAAAATTTATCATTTTGTTCCCAATTAAATTTTCAATATCCGGCAGCTCTCTGTTTACGATGTTGGTTTGTCTTTTGGCGGAAGAATATTGAGTATTTTTTCGGTAATGATTTGGGCGGCTTCATCCAAACGCTGTTCTACTTTTCGTTCATCAGCAGATTTGTATACAATTCCGATGTGATAATCAATCGGAAGAAATTTTACCACTTCTTCACATTCAAAATCGGAAGTATCGGGATGGAGTTCTTTGGCTAAAGCGATAATGAGTCCGGCAAAAAATCCGGTAGGTTTTTCCACTTCATACGCCTGATTTCTCAGAAGTGCAGTTTCCAGTTTTGCCCATTCGCGCCAGATGTTGATTCCGGTTGCGGCTTCTACCAAATCGGGAATATGTGCACCGCCAACTCTGGAGGAAGTTTCCAGAAAGTAATATTTTCCGTCGTCTCCTTTAATATATTCGCTGTGTGTGGCACCGTTTACCAATCCGAAATTGGAAAGCACCTGCGTATTGATTTCGTTTAATGCTTTAAATTCTTCCGAATATCGGTTTAAAGTCCGGGTTCTGAAAACTCCGCCTTCATGTGAAACTTTCATCGGTGGTGCAAGATATTTGGAGCAGCAGGTAAATACAATTTCTTTATTATACACCAAACTGTCCACATGGAAAACATCACCCGGTTTGAAACTTTCGAGAAGAAAAAGGTGGCGTTCGTCTTTCAGATTTTCAATGGCCGGCCAGAGTTCTTCTGTGGAATGAATTTTTTTTATGCCGCTTGCAGAAGCTTCTGACCTTGGTTTTAATACCCAAGGTGCAGGAACTTTCTGTGTAAATTCATGAACGGTTTCATTATTGAAAATCGAAGTGAATTCCGGAACGCTGATTCCGGTATCTTTTGCCTGTTGCCGCATGGCTAATTTATCGCGAAAATAGCGGTGCGTAGTTTGTCCCATTCCCGGAATCCGGAAAGTTTCGCGGATTAAAGCTGCTTTTTCCACATCGTAATCATCCAGAGCGACCACGGCATCCACTTTTCGGGTGGTCATTAAATGTGAAAATCCCTGTACAAGATGATCGAGATTCCAAACAGAGGGAGCGGTTTCCGGCATATAGAAAACTTCATCGATGGCGTGCCACGGCCAGTTTTTGTCTTTAAGATTTTCCGAAGTGATGAGGAGTACTTTGTTCCCCAACTTCTTCATTTCATCCATAAAATCGTATCCCTTGTAATAGCAGGAAATACAGATTATCGTTTTCTCCTCCATATAATGAATTTTAAAAATTGATAGATTTTCAAAAAAGAAATAATATTTTTATTAAATAATCAATACTGATTTTTCAATAATGTTTAAGATTTGAAAATCTATCTTCAATGATACAGAGATTTTTTTTAAAAAACTAATTTTTATATTGAATTTTTAAGAAAATTTAACAAAAGTTGAACGCCATATCCTGTTGCTGCTTTTTCTTTAGCATAATTCACATTTCCGAAGGCTACGCCTGCAATATCAAGGTGTGCCCAACTTGGATGGTGATGGATAAACTGCTCCAGAAATTTTCCCGCGATGATGCAGTCGCCAATCGGTTTCATTGAAATATTTTTAAAATCCGCAACATCGGATTTGAAATCTTCAAGCCAAATATCCCACAGCGGAAGATTCCATAATCTTTGGCTGGTCTGGTCTCCTGATTGGATCAGAGCATTTTTCAGATCGTCATTATTGGAGAAAAATGCACCACAGGTATCACCAAACATCCGTACCGCACTTCCCGTTAAAGTAGCAAGATCGATGAGATGGTCGGTTTTGTAGTTTTTTGTAAGGTAAGCAAGCGCATCTGCGAGCGTCATTCTGCCTTCTGCATCGGTATTTAGCACTTCGATGGTTTTGCCGTTGTAGGCTGTAATTACATCGCTTGGAAGATAGGCTTTTTCGGAAATCGCATTGTCCGTCACGGGAAGAATCGCAATAATATTTACAGGAATCTGAAGTTCTGCCGCAGTCATTAAAGTTCCGATTACGGCACTTGCGCCGCCCATATCGGATTTCATATAATGCATATTGTCGGGGTTTTTCAATGAAATTCCGCCTGTATCGAAAAGGACACATTTGCCGATTAATCCAACTGTTTTTGCATTTTTTTGTGGAGATTTATATTCAATGATGGTGAACGCACAATCCATTGAACTTCCCTGATTTACCGACACAAAAGCACCCAATCCCAGCTTTTCGCATTCCTTGCGGTTGTAAGCGGTATATTTGAATTTGTATTTTTTTGAAATATCTTTTAAAAACGTGGAAACCTCATTGGTTTTCTTAAAATTTGCTGGCTTATTCAGCCAATCCATGCAGGTAAATTGTCCGTTGCAAAGAGCAAGAACTTCGGCTGAGATTTCACTGAGTTTTTCGTTGGAAACATTTTCAATATTGAGTTCAAAACCGGGCATCCAGAAAGGATGTTCTTCTTTGAAAGGATAGTGATAAGTTCCCAGAAAAAGTCCTTTTATCAGCTCTTTTATTTGATTTTCCTGTACATCGTCAGCATGAATTTTTGTGGCAACAGGTTGCAGGTTTTTTTTGTTTTTCTGTGAAAAATCATTAGCGATTTTCTGAAATTCAAAGTCTTTGCCATTACTTCCTGTGCCAATCAGGTATTCGGTGTTGTTGTTTTCGGTAACTACAAAAACTTCATTCTTTTTGCCACTGAAAAAATGGGTGGTATTTTTCGGATAATTTTTTTGTGATTTTTTCCAGTTTTCTTCACTGATGAAAGTGAAAATCTGTGTGTGTTTTTTCTTGATTTTATCGGAAATCGTGAGGTTCATTTTTAATTTTTTATCGGTTATCTTCGTGATTTATTTTCAGGTTTTGTTTTGGTGCAACTTCCACCGGATTTTCAATATTGTCGTAATACAGCCATTCTATCGCTCGTGGAAATTCCTGCGACCAGTAAAATTCGTTGTGTGTTCCGTCCGGATTGATATTGGTTTTGATTTCAAAATCGAAAAGTTGTTTTTCTTCCCAATATTGCAAACTTTTTTCAAACTGACGGATTCTTTTTACCATTTTGGAACCTTCTAATTCGCCGCCGTACAAATAAACCTTGGTTTTAAAAGGTTTTCTGAAACTCAGCATTGGGAAATTATTGTGCGGTTCCACCCAAAGTGATGGCGAAAAAATCAGGAGTTTGGAATAGACTTCCGGATACAGAAATCCACTGTAAATACTGATGAGTCCGCCTAAAGAACTTCCGCCGATTCCGGTAAATTCGCGTTCTTTCTTGGTGCGGAAATTCATATCAATAAAGGGTTTCAATGTATCGGTAATAAAACGGATGTATTTTTTTCCTTCTGAACCTTTTGCCACTTCATCATTATCGAAAATAAATTCGTTAATTCGGGATTCTTTTCCATGATCGATGGCGATTACAATGATATCACCACGTCCATATTCCGAAAGAAGCGAGAGTTTTTTGTCGATTTCCCAGTTTCCGTATTCGCTGCCTTCGTTGAAAAGATTTTGTGCATCCTGAAGATAAAGAACCGGATACGTTTCATCGGTTTCATAATAATTGTAGGGAAGCAGCGCCCAAACTCTGCGGTATCGGTCGAGTTGCGGGATATAAAATTCTTCGGAAATCAACTCTACAATCGGGAAATATTCCTCTTTGAAAGGCCCCCAGTTCAAACGCCATTTTTCCACCGTATCCTGAACTTCTTTTTCGGATTTTGAAATTTTATGGTTGGGTGTAATGTTTCCGTGGCGGTCGAGTTCTACATTTTCCCAGCCACCTTTGGTAAATTTATATTCAATTTTTTCAGGAAGCAAAGCATCATCAATATCAATAGAATAATGTTCGAAATCTTCCTGAGTGAGTTCAAAATGGGAGTCTTTCGGATTCCAGGAATTAAAATTTCCCGTGATGTAAACTTTACGGGAATCCATATCTTCAGTAAAAAGCGTAAATTTCATGCTCCGGCTTCAGGTTTTAAAGAGTTAAAATTAGAAAAAAATTCCGGAAGAGTTTTGAGATTTTCTGTTTTTAAAAAAAATATCCAAACTGTTTATAAATTAAATATTCATTCATAATATCATTTGTAACTTTGGGAAAACAATATTAAAAACAACTCATATGAAAAAATTACTTGGCGTATTTATTTTGTTATTTAGTTTTGTATGGATGAATGCACAAAATTTAAAAACGGTTGCCTACAAAGACGGAAACCAGAAGTTGAACGGACTCGTTACTTCCAATACAGGGAAAAAACTTCCGGGAATATTAATTCTTCCGGCTTGGATGGGAATTGATGATGAGGCAAAAACTGCGGCACTGGATCTTGAAAAACAAGGTTATATTGTTTTTGTTGCCGATATTTATGGTGAAGGAAATATTCCCACTGATTTTTCTTCTGCTTCCAAAATCGCTACTTCCTACAAAACCGATTACAAAGCCTATCAACACAGAATTGAAGTGGCTTTAGATGAACTGAAAAAACAAGGTGCCGATCCTTCAAAAATTGCGGTTATTGGCTATTGCTTTGGCGGAGCAGGGGCTTTAGAAACTGCAAGAGCAGGTTTTCCTGTGGCGGGAATTGTTTCCATTCACGGAGGTTTGGCAAAAGCGGCAGATCGCCCTAATGGAATGATTAAAACAAAAGTCCTGATTGAAAATCCTGCCGAAGATAAAAGTGTTTCTAAAGAAGATTACGACAATCTTGTAAAAGAACTCAATGCCGGAACCAAAGACTGGCAAATCATTACTTACGCCAATTCCGGACATACTTTTACTAATCCTACTTCTAAAGAATACAACAAAGTAATGGCAGATCGCGCATGGAAACATACGTTGCTTTTTCTGGAGGAAATTTTAAAGTAAAAAAGAATAGAAAGAGCAAAGGCAAAAGTGAAAAGAGCCAAGGTAAAAGTAAAAGGTAAAAAGTAAAAAGAGATAAATAAAAATTAAAAAATTTGGGAGATGTAATGAAAAAACATTCATCATCCAAAATTCAACATGTAATACTCAACAAAACAATGTCAACAGTAAAAGCATTCGGAAATTATTCCGCAACAGAAAATCTGGTTCCATTAACCATAGAAAGAAGAAATCTTCAACCTACCGATGTACACATCGATATATTGTATTGCGGTGTTTGCCACAGCGATATTCATACGGCAAGAAGTGAATGGGGACCGGCAAAATATCCGGTTGTTCCCGGCCATGAAATCATAGGAAAAGTAATTGGCGTAGGAAACGAAGTTTCAAAATATAAAATTGGCGATACCGTTGGAGTAGGTTGTATGGTGGATTCCTGCCAGCATTGCGCCACTTGTGAAGAGGGTCTTGAGCAGTATTGCGAAAATGGAAGCACCATGACTTACGGCGGAAAAGATAAATTTCTCGGAGGTCATACTTTCGGCGGATATTCCGAGAACATTGTGGTGGATGAAAAATTTGTTTTGAGCATTCCGGAAAGTCTGGATATTTCAAAAGCAGCACCGCTTCTTTGCGCCGGAATTACCACATGGTCGCCATTAAGCCATTGGAAAGTGAAAGCAGGAGACAAAGTCGGAGTTATCGGTTTGGGCGGACTTGGACACATGGGAATTAAATTTGCCCACGCTCTTGGTGCCTACGTTGTAATGATTACTACATCGCCCGAAAAGGGAGAGGATGCCAAACTTTTAGGCGCAGATGAAGTTCTGATTTCTACCGATGCCGAAGCCATGAAAAAACATGCCGATACTTTCGATTTTTTGTTGAATACCATTCCGGTCGGGCATGATGCCAATCCTTATATCAATCTTTTAAAAAGAGATGCAACCATGGTTTTGGTTGGGGCAATTGAACCGATGAAAGCCGTAAATACCGGGTTATTGGTTCGAAGAAGAAAAAATATGGCGGGTTCCATGATTGGTGGAATTAAAGAGACTCAGGAAATGCTCGATTTCTGTGGTGAACACCATATTCTTCCCGAAGTGGAAATGGTAAACATTCAAAATATCAACAAAGCCTGGGATCGCGTGGTAAAAGCTGACGTAAAATACCGTTTCGTAATCGATATGGCGAGTTTAAAAGCCAATTAATGAGCCAAACATTCATCATTGAAGGCAGCAGAATTCATGATCTTGCGAGTTTGTACAGCGAAATCAACAGGGTTTTTATGTACAATGAAAACTGGCAGCTTGCGGAAAGTCTTGATGCCTTCAATGATTTGTTGTATGGTGATTTCGGGGCTTTAAAAGAGGTTAAGAATCCAAGCATTATCTGGAAAAATTTTTCCGAATCCAAAGATCTTTTCGGGAAGGATTTTACGATAAAGTGGTATCAAGGAAAACTGAAAAACCCTCATTTCAACAAAGAATTTGTTCAGAAAAAAATTGAGGAATTAAAGTCAGGAAAAGGACAAACCTATTTTGAAATAATTTTGGAAATTTTTGCCGAACATCCAAAGATCAATCTTCTGAAAACGTAAATATTTACCACGATTGAAAAGGTTTTTTCATCAGCGTTACATTGTAATACTTTTCATCTCCTGTTACTTCTTCGCCCAGCCAGTCGGGTTTTTCGTAGGTTTCATTTTCAGAGCTGAGTTCCAGTTCTGCCAAAATCAAACCTTCATTTTCTCCGCGAAACTCATCCACTTCAAAAATATGTTTTCCTGCGGGAATATTGTAGCGGATTTTATCAATTACGCCTGGTTCGCATATTTTCAGCAGATCTTTGGCTTCTTCCAAAGGGATTTCTTTTTCCCATTCAAATCGTGTAGTGCCGCTTTCGTTGCCGATTCCTTTTACCGTGAGAAATCCTTTGTTTTTTTTTATCCGAACCCGCACCGAACGTTCAGGAACCGAGGATAAATATCCCTGAATAATTTCCGAATGCGATGTGGCATATTGTTTAAATTCACCTTTAACCAAAAACTTTCTTTCAATTTCGTTACTCATATTTACATATTTATTTTGGAGCTGTTTCTTGTTTTTTCTTTGTTGAGTGAAACGCTTTGTGAACAAAAAATATCTTCAATGATGTGAAAAAAATCTTTGCAACCATTGCGTTTGAATTTAAATATAAAAATTTCACAATAATTTAAAAGATTTATACAATGCTTTATCTGATCTTTTTTCGCAATTTTACCGTTGCAAATCAACTAAAAATAATTTAGAAAAATGAAAAAAAGATTCATAAAAAATACCGATCTCGAAGTTTCCGAAATCAATTTTGGAGGAAATGTTTTCGGTTGGACTTTGGACGAAAAACAGTCTTTTGATATTCTGGACAAAATTTCAGATACGGGAATTAATTTTATTGATACCGCTGATATTTATTCGCACTGGGTTCCCGGAAATCAGGGTGGCGAATCCGAAATCATTCTCGGAAAATGGATGAAATCCCGTGCCAACCGCGATCAGATTGTGATGGCAACAAAAGTAGGTGGCGCCGATAATCATCATCCCAAAGATACTTCCAAAAAGCATATTCTGAAATCGGTGGATGAATCACTTTCCCGTCTTCAGACGGATTATATCGATTTGTACTACACGCATTTTGATGATGAAATTACTCCGGTGGAAGAAACGCTTTCCGCTTATGACGAAATTATAAAAGCCGGAAAAGTGCGTTATATCGCAGCTTCCAATCTTTCGCCTGAACGTTTGAAAGCCTCTTTTGATGCGTCTGAAAAATATGGTTTGCCAAAATATGTTGCTTTACAACCACATTACAATTTAATTGTTCGCGAAGGTTTTGAAAAAAATTATGCACCGTTGGTGAAAGAATATGATTTGAGTGTTTTCACGTATTGGTCTTTGGAAGCAGGCTTTCTTACAGGGAAATACAGAGATTTGGAAGACCTGAAAAAAAGTCCGCGTGGTGGCGATATGAACAAGTTTTTCAACGACAGAGGATTTGCCATTCTGGAGGCTTTGGATAAAGTTTCCGAAAAATACAATTCGGTTCCGGCAACGGTGGCTTTGGCTTGGTTGCTTGCGAATCCTTTGGTAACTGCGCCAATTGTGAGCGCTACAAAAGACAGTCAGTTGAAAACGCTTGTAGAAGCGCCTGAACTGATTTTGGATGAGGACGATCTTTCTCTTTTGAATACATCATCGGAGGAATAAGTAAATATGAAAAGTGGGAATGCCGGTTCAGTTTGAGCCGGCATTTTTTTTGTTTTTATTTATTTTAAAGGATACTGTACAATATTTTCCAGTTCTATCGGATTATTGAAAGTCCGGATATTTTTCTGGATGGCAATTTCCAGATTTCGGTAATCGTTTGCGGTGTATTTCGTGCCATCATCTTTGGTCATGTATGCGTTACCGCTTTTATATTCGGCAATAGGGTTGTTGTAATAATTCAGTTGTATTTTCGGCCAATCTTTTTCCTGAATATTGGTTTTCCGGTCGGAAAAAAGTTTTTTGATGATTTCTGAAGAATCGAGATTGGAATTATAATTTTTGTTTTGAATAAAAGTAAAATGGTAATTCGCCTTATCATCATACACTTCCAGAATTAATCCGGGAAGACCGTAAAAAACATAAGGACCGTACGGAAGTGCAATTTCCGGGCAGAACCAGGCTTCCCAGTTTCTTCCGCCATATTTCGCCTTCGCTTTAATTACCTCAAAATTTCCAATTTTTTTCTTTTCGTTCAGGATGGTCCAGTTGATTTTCTTTTTTGCGCTGAACTGGTAATAATTCATGGAGAGATTCTCGATAAAGGTAAACTGATCCTCCTTCTTTTCATATTCCACGATTTCCTTGAATTTCGGATAGGCAAAATCCATATTGTCCCGATTAATGCTGTTCAGGGAATCGGTTACAATATATTCGTTACTCATAAAAATATTTGAATTTTTATTGATTTCCAGAACCGTAACATCTTTTCTCTCAACGCTTCCCGCCGAATCCAGTTTGAAATTTACGCCATAATAAAATCTTTGGCTTTGTGCATGAAAAAGAATGGAACATGCAAAAAATGCAAAGGTGCAGATATTCTTTCTGTTGAATTTCAAAATATTCATGATCGTTTATATTGTTTTTTGTGGATGTTTTTCAAAAATACATCAATGATAACGAAAAAATGCTTGTTTTTTATATTGCATTTTATTTTTTTTGATGAACGGATTCATTCAGAAGAATTCATTACTAAGCATAAAATCCCTATTTTTGCTCTGTTTTTAAATCCTTGCATTTACGCAGCCAAGCAATAATTATTTTAAAATACATTCAAAAGAATGAAACCATCTTTAGCAAAAGGAACCCGAGATTTTACAGCATCCGAAGTGGTGAAAAGACGTTATATTATTCAGATTTTACAAAAGAATTTTGAACTTTTCGGATTTCAGCCTTTGGAAACTCCAAGTTTTGAAAACCTATCAACCCTTACCGGAAAATACGGCGAAGAAGGCGATCGCCTGATTTTTAAAATCCTGAATTCCGGAGATTTTCTGGATAAAATTTCGGATGAAGAACTGGGATTAAAAAATGCGAAAAATTTAACCCCAAAAATATCAGAAAAAGCCCTTCGTTACGATCTTACCGTTCCTTTTGCACGCTATGTTGCCATGAATCAGGGAACACTGACTTTTCCTTTCAAACGTTATCAGATTCAGCCGGTTTGGAGAGCCGATCGTCCGCAAAAAGGGCGTTTCCGGGAATTTTATCAATGCGATGCTGATGTGGTGGGAAGCGAAAGTCTTTGGCAGGAAGTGGATTTGGTGCAACTGTATTTGAAATCCTTTAAAGAACTCGGGATTTCGGTGAAAATTCATCTGAACAACCGCAAAGTTTTGTCCGGTCTTGCTGAATATGCCGGGATTTCCGATAAATTGATTGATTTTACGGTGGCTTTGGATAAACTCGATAAAATCGGGAAAGATGGCGTAGTAAAGGAAATGCTGGAAAAAGGAATTTCTCAGGATTCGGTGGATAAACTCGATTTTCTGTTTTCCCAATCCGATGATGCGCTTCTGAATATTTTGTCTTTAAAAGAAAAATTTGTGGGCAACGAAATCGGAACCCAAGGCGTTGAAGAACTGGAATTTGTGATTACAAAATCATTTGATCTGGGAATCGATCTGGATCAGTTGGTTTTCGATATTACACTTGCCAGAGGTCTGGATTATTATACCGGAGCCATTTTCGAGGTGAAATCCCAAAATGTGGAAATGGGAAGCATTGGCGGTGGCGGAAGATACAATAACCTGACGGAAGTTTTCGGAGTGAAAAATATTCCGGGAATCGGAATTTCTTTTGGTTTGGACAGAATTTATCTCGTGATGGATGAACTGAAACTTTTCCCTGAAAACACCGAAGAAAACATCGAATATTTGTTTGCCAATTATGGTGAAAAGGAAGCCCTGACATCATCCAGAATTATTGCAAAACTTCGCGAATCGGGCGTTTCGGCAGAACTGTATCCGGAAGTCGGAAAGATGAAAAAGTTCTTTAGTTACAGCGAAAAACGCGGTGTGAAAAATCTGGTTTTCATTGGTGAAGAGGAATTGAAAAACAATACCGTAACCATCAAAAATCAGGAAGATGGAATCCAGAGAACGGTTTCTTTAGATGATTTTTTAGGATGAAAATATATCACATTCTGAACGGCGATTGCCTTGCTAAAAATTTTCCTGAAAAAGAAAATGAAAACCTTATTGTATGGCGGGAATGCCTGATTGACGGGCCTGTTCAGAACGATCTTTTTTTTGAAAACAGAAAATCCTTTATTGAAGAAAACTATGGTCCCGACGCAGATTATGAAGGGAAAGTGTTGTTCGAATGGAATCATATTCAAAAGATAGAATCGGGGAGCAAAGTGTTTTTGTGGTTTGAAGAAGATGCATTTTGTCAAGTAAATTTGTGGTTTTTGATGGTGGAATTGGCTTCAAAAAACATTCAGGTTTTTCGGGTTTTGCCGGATTTTGAGAATGGAATTTTTGAAGGATTCAGAAACGGATATTCTCCGGAATTTGCTAAAGTGGAAGCCAATATTTCAGATTTCAAAACGGCAGATAATCTTTGGAAATGGTTTCAAAATAAAAATTCTTCTGCAATTCCTGAAGTTACAAAAACCAATTTTTTTCCTCATCTTTCTGAAAATATAAAAGCGGTTCAGGACATCAAATCCGGAAAGGTTTTGGAAATTTTGCAAAATCTTTATCAGGAATTTAATCAAGATTTTAATATCTTTCTTGCTGCATTTTTCCGAGAATTTCCGCAATATGGTTTGGGAGATTTGCAGGTAAAAAGAATGCTGAATATCCGAAAATGAAAAACTATCTCGACATCAACCGAAACTCCTGGAATGCGAAAGTAGAACCGCATTTGAAATCTGATTTTTATTTTGTGGAAGAATTCTTACAGGGAAAATCTTCGTTAAGCGAAATTGAATCTGAATTTTTAAAAAATATTGAAGGAAAAAAGATTTTGCATCTGCAGTGTCATTTTGGCCAGGATTCGATCTCACTGTCACGTTTAGGTGCCAAAGTTACCGGAATTGATCTTTCCGATAAAGCCATTGAAGCAGCAAAAGAGCTGGCAAAAAAATGCGGAACCGATACCAATTTTATTTGTTGCGATGTGTATTCTCTGCCTGAAATTCTCGATGAAAAGTTTGATATGGTGTTTACAAGTTACGGTGTAATCGGCTGGTTGCCCGATCTGGATCGTTGGGCAAAAGTAATTTCTCATTTTTTGAAACCTGATGGAAACTTGGTTTTTGCGGAATTCCATCCGGTTGTTTGGATGTATGATGACGATTTTGAATCTGTGAAATACAGCTATTTCAACACCGGAGCTATTGAGGAGCAATATGAAGGAACCTATGCAGATCAAAGTGCGCCGATTGTGCAGGATTATGTAATGTGGAATCATTCTCTTTCGGAAGTGCAGAATGCATTAATCCGGAATGGAATGGAAATCAAGGTGTTTAATGAATATCATTATTCGCCGTGGCCATGTTTTCGGCATATAAAAGAAATTGAAAAAGGAAAATTTATTATTCCACAGTTCGAAGGAAAAATTCCTACGGTCTTTTTGATTCAGGCCAACAAAAAACCGATTTCGTAAGAAACCGGTTTTCTGTAAAAAACTATATGAATGT
This sequence comes from Bergeyella sp., assembly GCA_031987605.1. Lineage (GTDB taxonomy): Bacteria > Bacteroidota > Bacteroidia > Flavobacteriales > Weeksellaceae > JAFAGO01. The sequence goes on from DALZZF010000002.1 coordinate 349,793, forward strand.
AAAAAACTAAAGTCTGTGTAATTAGTTCTGAGAAAGGTTTTCTTTCACGTCTTCCTCAACATTTTTTGCTTTATTCTGAACCTGTGATGCCACGTCGTTGGCTTTTGCTTTCAGATCGTTACCGAATTTGTTCAGATTGTCTTTTGCAGTGTTGATTTTGTCTTTCACGGCTTGTTTTTCTTCAGGGGTGGAGTTTTTATATTTCCACCAAGCCAATGCACCAAGTCCTAACAATGCTAAAAGTCCGTTTCTCTTATTTCCCATGATTTCTTTTTTTTAATGAGTTTATATTCATTTGATGTTGTTTTATTCTATGTAAACTCTGTGCCAAAAATTTAAGTTTATTCATAAATTTTGTTAAAGTTGGCTCAGGTTTACTTTTCAAATTTATTTTACAGTGTCAACCACAACAGTGCTGTCAACTGTAACGGCTACGGTATCCGTTCCCGGAATGAGGCTGTCGGTTTCAACCACTGTCGTATTTTCTTCGATTGAAGGTTTTTCTTTGGTTCCGCAACTTGCTGCGATTATTCCTGTGCCCAATAATAAGGACAAATACATCCACTTTTTCATAATATTATTTTTTTAGATTACGGGGATGATGTTACAAAATTGATTCCTAAACTTTTATTTTTAATTATATGATTTTCAATAAGTTTTACAGAATAAAAAAATCCGCAAAAAATTCTGCGGATTTAATTGATTGTTATTTTCTTTGGTATTAATAATTATCTGCTTTTAATCATAACGCTTTTTAAACGCAAAGTGCGCAAAGATTTTTGTTTTTCTGTATGCTTTTAGGCTCGCAAAGGTGTTTCACTTAGCAAAGGAAAACAAGTCTAATTTCAATTGGTATGAATTGCAGATAATCAAATTAATCTTTATCCTAAATACGGATATTTATAATCGGTTGGCGGCACAAAGGTTTCTTTAATGCTGCGTACGGAAACCCAACGCAGAAGATTCATTTTGGAACCTGCCTTATCATTTGTTCCGGATGCTCTGGCTCCGCCAAAAGGTTGTTGGCCAACCACAGCTCCGGTTGGTTTATCGTTGATATAAAAGTTTCCGGATGCATTTTCCAATGCTTTGTAGGCTTCATCAATGGCATATCGGTCGGTTGCAAAAATAGAACCGGTTAATGAATAAGGCGAAGTTTCATCCACTAGTTTCAGCGTTTTGTTCCAGTCTTTATCTTCATATACATATACGGTAAGGATTGGTCCGAAGATTTCTTCCACCATACTTTCGTATTTAGGTTTAGTGGTTTCAATTACCGTTGGTTCTACAAACCATCCTTTTTTCCCATCACATTTTCCACCAAAAACAACTTTTGCATCTTTCGATTTTTCAGCTCTTTCAATGTATCCTTTGCATTTGTTGAAAGAATTTTCATCAATCACCGCATTCACAAAATTGGAAGGATCTTCAGGAGAACCCATTTTAATGGATTTCAATTGGGTTTCCATCGTTTCTTTTACGTCTTTCCAAAGGGATGCCGGAATATAAGCTCTGGAAGCTGCGGAACATTTCTGTCCCTGATACTCGAAAGCACCACGAACCAAAGCGGTTGCCACCACATCTGCATTGGCACTTGGATGAACCATTACAAAATCCTTTCCTCCTGTTTCACCAACGATTCTTGGGTAAGTTTTGTACTGGTGAATATTGTCGCCGATCATTTTCCACATTCCCTGAAAAACTTTTGTAGAACCTGTAAAATGAAGGCCTGCAAAATCAGGATGTGCCAAAACTTTTTCTGCGGTCTCTTTACCATCGGTAAATATCATATTAATGACACCATCCGGAAGTCCGGCTTCTTTGAAAACTTCCATAATTACGTGGGCGGAATAAATTTGTTTGTCGGAAGGTTTCCAAACCACAACATTTCCCATCAATGCCATACAAGAAGGAAGATTTCCGGAAATTGCCGTAAAGTTAAAAGGCGTAACCGCAAAGCAAAAACCTTCTAAAGGACGATATTCTGAACGATTCCAGATGCCTTCACTGGAAATGGGTTGTTCGGAATAGAGTTCCGTCATAAATTCTACATTATATCGCAAAAAGTCGATGAATTCACAAGCAGCATCAATTTCTGCCTGATGTACGTTTTTCGACTGGCCGATCATGGTTGCCGCATTGATGCGGTCTCTGTACGGTCCAGCCAATAAATCAGCGGCTTTCAGGAAAATCGCAGCACGCTGTTCCCATCCCAAAGCATTCCATTTGTCTTTGGCTGCCAGTGCAGTATGAATGGCATCATCCACATTCGACAGATCTCCTTTATAATAAAATCCCAAATTGTGCTGGTGATCCTGAGGTGAGGAAAGTTTCACCTTCTCTTTGGTTTTTACCTCTTTTCCTCCGATAATCATTGGGATCTCCAGTTTTTCTTTCCACATTTTTTTGTAAGTGGAAATCAGGTTTTTTACTTCTACGGAGCCTGGTGCGTATGTTTTTACGGGTTCATTTGCAGCAAATGGAACCTGAGAAATTGCTTTTGACATAAAGAATTTTTTTAAGATTTTCAGATTTTTTGTCCACACAAATTTACATTAATAATATGAAATTTTAAAATGCGATTCTGTAAAGCAAACCCCGGAAATTGAACTAATTTTATCTTCTATTAAAACATTTAGTTATGGAATCTAAAAAAAATACACCTCCGAAAGGAGTAATCATTGCGGTATTGTTGATTGCATTGATGATTATTATTTATTTTATTCTGGTTACCTGGTTTCCCGAGTTAATTGATAAAATGACATTGGGCGACACGCAACCGATAAAATAAAAATCAGGTGATATTCTTATCCTACATCAATGTTTGAAAGGGGTAGAGTGGCATACATTTGCAGTACAAAAAAACAATAGATTTTTTTAACAATAAATAAAATAAGTTATGAAAAAAGTATTTTCACTTTTGGCGAGCGTACTATTTGCCGTTGCCGTTTTCGGACAAAAAACACTCGAAAATGATCCTGCACATTCCAGAATTCAGTTTGAAGTTACCCATCTTGGAATTAACGATATTACGGGAAATTTCAATACTGCAAAACTTACCATCAATACTGATGATAAAAATTTTGTGAATTCAAAATTCACTTTTTCAGCCGATGTTTCAAGCATTGATACTCATGTGGAAGCAAGAGACAATCACCTGAAAAGTGCCGATTTTTTCGAGGTGGAAAAATTTCCATCCATGAATTTTGTCTCCACTTCCGTAAAAAAAGCAACACTAAAAAACCACTATATTTTAACCGGAAATTTAACCTTGCATGGCGTAACAAAACCGGTGACTTTGGCATTGGTATACAAAGGTTCTACCGTAAATCCGATGAGTCAGGCGAAAACCTATGCATATCAGGTGTCCGGAACACTGAAAAGATCAGATTTCGGAGTCGGAGGAAAATTTCCTGAAGCTGTAATCAGCGATGAAGTGAGAATCAAGGGCGATTTTGAACTTACCGAAAAATAATAATCAAAAAAGTAAGATGAAGAATGGGAAGCAGTTTTGCTTCCTTTTTTTTATTTTTGTGAAGAATTTTCACAATTGTTCATGGAGTATAATTTTGATGAAATCATCGACCGCAGCCATACCAATTCCATCAGTTTTGAAAGCTGGCGAAACACTTTAGGCAAACACAAAGACGAAAAATTTTCAACACCCGATTCCGAGTTTATCCGAATGTGGGTGGCTGATATGGATTTTGCAACGCCGCCTGAAATTCTGGATGCTATTAAAAATAGAGTAGATCAGAAGATTTTAGGATACAGCACTGTTTTCGACCCGGAATATTTTACGGTGCTTTCCACTTGGTTTCAGAAAAGATACCAATGGAAAATTTCAAAAGAAGAAATTGTGCTTTCGCCGGGCGTTGTTCCTGCGTTGAACCGATTGGTTCCTTTATTGACGGACGTTTCTGAGAATATTTTAATTCTGACACCATCTTATGCGCCGTTTAAAAATGCCGGGGATTTATCCGACAGAAGTGTTTTTTATTCCCGATTGATAAATGAAAAAGGAAATTATATCATTGATTTTGAGGATGTAGCATATCAACTTTCAGACAAAACGAAAAATATTCAGTTGCTTATTTTCTGTAATCCACACAATCCAACCGGAAGAGTTTGGAAAGAAGATGAACTTGCGAAAATTGCACAACTCTGCATTTCCCAAAATATCTGGTTGATTTCCGATGAAATTCACTGCGATTTGCTGCGCAACGGAATTGAATTTACGCCAATGTCGCGGGTTATTCCCGACTATAAAAAACTGATTGTATGCACGGCACCGAGCAAAACATTTAATCTTGCCGGAAATCTGGTTTCCCATATTTTTATCCGAGACGAAAATGTGCGTAATCGTTATCAGAAACTTTATTTTGAGGTTTACAATCCGCTCAGTTTATCCGCGGTTAAAGCAGCTTACCAACAAAGTGAAAACTGGTTAGAACAACTGAAAATCTATCTGGATGAAACTTTTAAAATGGTTGATAAAAAACTGAAAACCAATTTGCCAAAAGCTGTTTTCAAAATTCCTGAGGCGACTTATCTTGGCTGGATTGATTTTTCTGAATATCAAAATCTTTTTTCCAAAGATGAAACCTTAACCTATTTTTTCGCCAAAAATGCCGGAGTTATCGCAGAAGGCGGAGAATCATTTGTGGATAATGGTGATTTTCATTTAAGAATCAATATTGCTGCTCCAAGATCGGTTATTGAAAAAGGAATCGACCAAATTATTACCGCCATACAGGAAAAGGAGAAAATTTAGAAAAAGATTTACATGATAATTTCGCATTTTAAAGAATATGAAAAACACTTTAAATAAGATGTTTGTTCATTTCGAAGAAATCTAAACTTTCTTTGCAGAGACGCTTTAAATAATCGCAGAGATTATCAATTCTTCATCATTCATCTCCTGGCTGCGTTTCAGATTCACGAATCGCGTGCGCGTAAGCAAAACTTTTGCTTTTGGGATGTATTTTTAAAATTTGTATCTTTACGAGCATCATTTCTTACCGAAAAATCTAATAAAATTTATGAATACTACACAGTTTGTGAACCGTCACATTTCCCTGAACGAAAAAGATAAAGAGGAAATGCTGGCGAAAGTCGGTGTTTCCGATATTAATGAACTTATTGCGCAAACCATTCCGGATTCCATCAGGCTGAAAGAAGATCTTCAGCTTTCAGAACCGCTTTCCGAATTCGAAATGCTTGAGCATTCCAAAACGCTTTCCAAAAAGAATGCGATGTTCGATAATTATATTGGTTTCGGATATTTCGGAACGATTCTTCCGTCACCCATTCAAAGAAATATATTTGAAAATCCGGGTTGGTATACCGCTTACACACCATATCAGGCAGAAATTGCTCAGGGAAGATTAGAAGCGTTGCTTAATTTTCAAACGGTAGTGTCAAGCCTTACCGGTTTTCCGCTGGCAAATGCTTCGCTTCTGGATGAAGGAACTGCTGCGGCGGAAGCCATGCACATGTTTTTTGAAAGCAGAACCAAGGAGCAAAAGAAAAACGATGCGCGTAAATTCTTTGTTTCCGACCTTGTACTTCCGCAAACGGTTGCGGTTTTAAAAACAAAATCCGAAGGTTTGGGAATCGACATTATTGTCGGGAATCATAGAAACCATCAGTTCAATGAAACCTATTTCGGCGCGTTGCTGCAATATCCGGGAAAAAACGGAATTGTTCTGGACTATACCGAAAATATCCGTTATTATAAAGAATTCAATTTACAGGTTGCCGTTGCCTGCGATATTCTGGCTTTGGTGAAATTGAAATCTCCTGCCGAAATGGGAGCGGACTGTGCAGTTGGAACCACTCAAAGATTCGGTATTCCGATGGGATATGGAGGTCCCCATGCAGCATATTTTGCATGTAAGGAAGAATATAAAAGAGATATTCCGGGCAGAATAATCGGGGTTTCTCAGGATGTGTACGGGAAACGTGCACTCAGAATGGCGCTTCAAACCAGAGAGCAGCATATTAAAAGAGAAAGGGCAACTTCCAATATTTGTACTGCGCAGGTTTTACTGGCGGTAATGGCAGGAATGTATGCGGTTTATCACGGACCGAACGGACTTCGGTTTATCGCAGATCAAATTCATTACAAAACCAATGCATTGAACGATGCCCTTAAACTTCTTGGTTTTGATGTGGTGGAAGAACCGGTTTTTGATACCGTGAAAATCAGAATTCACGAAAATGATAAACCTGCACTCATGCGTTTGATGCGGGATCATAAAATCAATCTTAATTATTTTTCCGAAGGAATCGTGAGCATTTCTATTGATGAAACTTCCACAATGGAGAGAATTCAGAGATTGCTGAACACTTTTGCTCATTTCCTGAACAAACAGGCGTTCAAACTGTCATTGAAAGAAAATTATTCAATCCCGGATGAACTGTTGCGTAAAGATGAAATTCTTTCCGAAGAAGTATTTAATAAATACCACACCGAAACCGAATTGATGCGCTACATCAAACGTTTGGAAAGAAAAGACCTTTCACTTACCCATTCCATGATTTCTTTGGGTTCCTGCACCATGAAACTGAATGCAGCAACCGAAATGCTGCCACTTTCCTGGTCAGAATGGGGAAGTGTTCATCCATTTGTACCTACCGAACAAGCTGGCGGTTATCAGGAAATTATAAAATCTTTGGAACGCGACCTTGCAGAAATTACAGGATTTGCGGGTACTTCATTACAACCAAACTCCGGAGCGCAGGGAGAATATTCAGGTTTAATGGTGATTCGTGAATACCATCAATCAAGAAATGAAAAACACCGGAATATTGTTCTGATTCCACAATCTGCACATGGAACAAATCCTGCTTCCGCAGTTATGGCAGGAATGAAAGTGGTGGTGGTAAAAAATCTTGAAAACGGCGAAATTGATTTTGAAGATTTAAAAACCAAAGCCGAACAGCACAAGGAAAATCTTTCGGCGGTGATGATTACTTATCCTTCCACTTACGGATTTTTTGATTCGAATGTGAAGGAAATTACAAAATTAATCCACGATTGCGGTGGACAGGTATATATGGATGGTGCCAATATGAATGCGCAGGTTGGATTTACAAGTCCGGGAGAAATCGGTGCCGATGTTTGTCATCTCAATTTGCACAAAACTTTTGCAATTCCGCATGGAGGCGGAGGTCCGGGTGTTGGTCCGATCTGTGTTGCCGAACATTTGGTTCCTTTTTTACCCAGCAATCCGAATATCAAAATCGGAACGAAAGAGTCCATTGCCGCAATTTCCTCTGCACCATACGGTTCAAGTTTGGTTTTGAATATTTCATATGCTTATATCAAAATGCTGGGAACTTCCGGTTTGAAAACAGCAACGGAATACGCCATTTTAAATGCTAATTATCTGAAAGAAGTTTTAGCAGAACATTTTCCGATTTTGTATTCCAACGAAAATGGTCGTGTTGCACATGAATGTATTGTGGATTTCCGCCAGTGTAAATCTTTGGGAATTGAGGTGGCAGATGTTGCAAAAAGGTTGATGGATTATGGTTTCCATGCACCGACTGTTTCATTTCCTGTTGCCGGAACTTTGATGATTGAGCCTACAGAATCGGAAAGCAAAGCTGAAATCGATCGTTTTGCGGAAGCACTGATTTCCATTAAAAAAGAAATCGAAGAAATTGTTTCCGGAAATGCAGATGCACAGAATAATGTTTTGAAAAACGCTCCACATACGGAACAACTTGTAATTTCCGATTCCTGGGACAAACCTTATGGTCGGGAAAAAGCAGCGTATCCTCTGGATTGGGTACGCGAACATAAATTCTTTGCCACAGTTTCCAGAATTGATGAAGCGTATGGCGACAGAAATCTGGTATGCACCTGCGAACCGATTGAAAGTTATATGTAATAGAGCGTTTGGAATTTAAGATTTATATATTTGGATTTTTCCATCTATAATATTCTTCTTCAATATCATTCTGCAAATTAAGACAAGGTTTGCGCAAAATATAATATTAGAAGAAAATCCCTGAATTCATCAGGGATTTTTTTATTTTTGGTTTACCGTTTTCATAATATCATTCAGCATTTCAATCTGGATTTTCTGGATTTCCAAGAGTTCCTGCTGTTGATGCATAATCAAATGATCGAGCTTTTCGTGGAGGGCTTTTATTTCCAGTTCGCTTTTCAGATTAATCATATAATCTTTTTTTGCGCGGTCGCGGTCTTTATCTTCCTGCCGGTTTTGGCTCATCATAATGATGGGTGCCTGCAAAGCAGCAATGCATGATAAAAACAGATTTAGCAGGATAAACGGATACGGATCGAATCCCTTATTGTGCAAAAGTAGGGCGTTGGCTAAAATCCAAATGAGTAAAAACCCCGAGAAAATCAGGATAAAAGTCCAGCTTCCTCCAAATCCGGCTACTTTATCTGCCAGACGATTTCCCAAAGATTCTTTTTGATGATCGTCGTCATCGTCCAGTTTTGCGGCAAGTGCAGTTCTTCTGGAAATGGATTTTACCACCACTTTTTCCATATCGGTCAGTTCACCGATTTGGGAAGTCAGATAACCGGAAATAAAGGCTTCACGAATGGAATTCAGTTCTTCCTTCGATATTATTGAATTTTCATTAAAATCCGGTTTCTCTTTTTTAATGAAATCAAACAAAGAAAACCGAATGTCTTTTCCGATTATTTTTTCGGATTCGGGAAACGAATTTCCGGAGAAATCACTGATGAAGGTGTCCATGTAAAAAGCTTTTGTTCAAAATTAAACATTTGATTTAATATTTTTGAAACAAAAAGTTTACTTTTGATGCAGTTATGGATTTAAACAAAATATACTCCAGTACCAGAACCGGGCAGCATGCTCAAACGCTCAGTTCACGTACCGATTTTCAAAGAGATTACGACCGGATTATTTTCTCATCGGCATTTCGAAGACTGCAAAACAAAACACAGGTTTTTCCTTTGCCGGGAAGTGTTTTTGTGCATAACCGTTTAACGCATTCGCTTGAAGTTTCTTCGGTGGGAAGAAGTTTGGGAACATTGGCCGGAGAATTTATTGTGGAAAAATTTGGACATCAACTGTCCGAAGATTCCAAAGTATTTTATCTTCATAATCTGAATAATGTGATTGCATCTGCCTGTTTGTGCCATGATATTGGAAATCCGGCTTTTGGGCATTCTGGTGAAGATGCGATTGCCAGTTTTTTCGAAAGAAATGAATCTGGTTTAAAAGAAAAATTCCGGGAAAAAGAATGGGCAGATCTGGTGAATTTTGAAGGAAATGCCAATGCGATCCGTGTTTTAACCCATCAGCAATTGGGGAAAGATGAAGGTGGACTTCAACTCACATATTCCACATTGTCCAGTATTGCGAAATATCCGTGTGAATCGGTGGCCAAAAAGAAAGGAGTGATTAACCGGAAGAAATTCGGATTCTTTCAGAATGAAAAGTCAACGTTCTTAGAAATTGCCCGCGAAACCCAAATGATTCAGGAAAGTGAAGATACTGTAATTTTCAAAAGGCATCCGTTTGTCTGGTTGGTGGAAGCAGCGGACGATATTTGCTATAACATCATTGATATGGAAGATGCACACCGCTTGGGAATTGTTTCTACAAAAGACTGCGAGCATCTTTTTTTTGAACTCATCCGTTCAGAAAATCCCGATACCGAACGTGTGGAAAAGAAACTGAAATCCATCACCAATGAAAATGAAAGAATTTCTTATTTGCGTGCAAAGGTGATTAATGCGCTTATTAATAAAACGCTGGAACTTTACGAACAGAATTTTTCTGAAATTCTGGAAGGCAATCTTGATAAAGCGCTTCTGGATTTGTATAAATCGGAAAACCCGACATTGCAGCATATCGAAGATTTTTCCATTGAAAAAATTTATCAGCACAGAGCCGTTGTGGAAATTGAAAATGCCGGATATAACGTAATGTATGAACTTTTGGATCATTTTATCCCTTCCATATTAAAACCGAAAAATTCCCGGAAATCCTACGACAAAATGGCATTGAAACTGCTGCCAGAACAGTTTAAATATGAAGAAGGTTTTTCTGATTATCAGAAAGTTTTGGGAATTATAGACTATGTTTCCGGAATGACCGATAATTATGCGACCGATCTTTACCGTAAAATTAAAGGAATTGATATTGGAATGACGATGTAAAATTTCTTTGTTTCAGAAAATTTTCGTATCTTCTGAAAGTAAAAATTTAAACCGTTAAAATTATATTTATGACATTTTTATTAGGACCAGTTATTTTTTTCGGCCTTATTATTTTGTTTGCTTCTTTCTTCGTGGTAAAGCAGGAAACAGCGGCTATTGTGGAACGTTTCGGGAAATTTCTTACGGTAAGACATTCCGGACTTCATCTTAAAATTCCGATTATCGATCAGATTTCAAAACGATTGAATCTGAGAATTCAGCAGTTGGATGTGATTATTGATACCAAAACTTTGGACAACGTGTTTATCCGGATGAAAGTTTCCGTACAATATCAGGTGATCCGAAATCAGGTTGCAGATGCCTATTATCGCTTGGAAAATCCTGAAAATCAGATTACATCATTCGTTTTTGATGTGGTACGTGCGGAAGTTCCGAAAATGAAACTGGATGATGTTTTCGTACGAAAAGATGATATTGCCGTTGCCGTGAAAGGTGAACTTCAGGAAGCCATGAACAGCTATGGTTACGACATCATTAAAGCATTGGTGACCGATATTGATCCGGATGAACAGGTGAAACATGCCATGAACAGAATTAACGCTGCTGAACGTGAAAAAACGGCTGCAGAATATGAATCCGAAGCACAAAGAATCCGGATTGTAGCAGTGGCAAAAGCCGAAGCAGAATCTAAAAAACTTCAGGGACAGGGAATTGCAGACCAAAGAAGAGAAATTGCAAAAGGTCTGGAAGAATCCGTAAAAATGCTGAATGCAGCCAATATTAATGCGCAGGAAGCCTCTGCTTTAATCGTGGTTACGCAACATTATGATACGCTGAATTCAATTGGAGGAAACAACAGAAGCAATTTGGTTCTTCTTCCAAATTCGCCAACGGCAGCCAGCACAATGCTAAATGACTTGGTGGTTTCCATGGCCGCTACCCAAAATCTGGATGTGGGGCAGAAATCATAATTCATGTACTCAATCATACAAAAAATCCTGACATTTTCTGTCAGGGTTTTTTGTATCAGGTGTCAATTTAGATCAAATTTTTAAAAGCTCAATGGTTCTTTCCGGATTTTCACTGGAGAAAACGGCATTCCGGAGGAATGCTATCTGTGTAGAAAATGTTTGAAAGAATAGGGAGAAGCGCGCCGAAGGTGCGCAATCTTTCTGGAGAGTATATTAGTATTTTTTGACGATTATACTTATAAAAACAAAACGGGTGGTCTTCAAAAGGCGGCCTGTTTTATTTTAAACCGTCATTGAAAATATTCTGGTATCCGGCTGTTTTCGAAGCATTCTGAGATCAAATGCCATGGCAACATTTCGGGTAAACGTTCTGCCTTTTTCGGTGATGGTGATTTTGTTTTCATCCATTTTTACCAAACCGTCGGTTTCCATTTCTTTCAGGATTTTCAATGAATTTTCCAGTTCGGGAAAGGCTGTTTCAATATCCCAACTGGTTTCCAACTGGCACATCAGATTCAGGATATGTTTGCGGATGAGCAAATCTTCTTTCGTTAAAAGATGTCCGCGAAATACTGGAATTACTCCTTCATTTACGATTTTCTGATAGTCTTCCACCGTTTTTACATTCTGTGCAAAAGCATACCATGAATCCGAAATGGCCGACATTCCCAAGCCAATCATCAGTTGAGTTTTGCTGGAAGTATAGCCCATAAAATTGCGGTGGAGTTGATGCTCCTTCATGGAAAGATAAAGATCATCGCTTTTTAAAGAAAAATGATCCATCCCGATTTCTTCATAACCGAGTTTTTCAAAAAGTTGTTTTCCATTTTCGTATAATTTCCTTTTTTCTTCACCGTTTGGAAGGTCATTTTCGTTAAAACCTCTTTGCCCAACGCCTTTTATCCAGGGAACATGGGCGTAAGAATAGAAGGCGAGCCGATCCGGTTTCAGTTCCAAAGTTTTGTGAATGGTGGATTCCATTGTTTCCCAGTTTTGATGGGGCAATCCGAAAACCAAATCGTGGCTGATGCTTTTATAACCGATTTCACGAGCCCATTCCGTTACTTCTTTTACTTTTTCAAAAGGCTGAATTCTATGGATGGCTTTCTGCACTTTCAGATCATAATCCTGAACCCCGAAACTTACCCTTCGAAATCCCAGATTATAAAGTTTTTGCAAATGTTCTTTTGTTGTATTATTGGGATGTCCTTCAAAACTGAATTCCGGGTTTGGAGCAATTTCGGCGGTTTTAAAAATGCCATTCAGAAGAATTTCTAAATTTTCGGCAGAAAAAAATGTGGGGGTTCCGCCTCCCAAATGCAGTTCTTTGATGATGGGTTTTTGCTCAAAAAGTTTCAGATAGAGATTCCATTCTTTTAGAACCGTTTCGATGTAGGTGATTTCTACCGAATGCTGTTTGGTGATTCTTTTGTGGCAGGCACAAAAAGTGCATAAGGATTCGCAAAACGGCAAGTGAATATAAATGCTGATGCCTTCATTCCTATTGCTTTCGCCAAATGAAATGCGAACACTTTCTTTCCATTCTTCCGGTGAAAAAAGGGGTTCATCCCAATATGGAACGGTAGGATAGGAGGTGTAGCGCGGCCCGGGAATATTGTATTTATCAACCAAAGAATTCATATTGCAAAAATACGGATACTTTAATTTTAATAATTTTAAATAAGATGAATTCAGTCAGTTTTATTACAAATGATTATTTCTCAGTTTGCTGTGCCTGTATCCATATAAGAAATAGAAAACAAGCCCGATCGCAAACCAAAGCCCGAACCAAAACCAGTTGTTATGGCTCATTCCGGTTAATAAATACAAACAGGAGCTTAAGCCAATCAACGGAATCAGTGAAAGTTTTTTGATAAATGCAAGAACACAAAGTCCAAGGTTTATCAGGATGTAAAAGAAAATGGAAATGCGGAATTCGCCTTCATTCGGATCACTCCAGTTCATTAGGTTTTTAAAGAAATCATTTTGCCAGAAGTAAAAAAATACCAATCCACCCAAAAATAAAACCGGAAAAATATACTGTGCATTAATATAAGGAAGATGAAACCTGCCTTTCAGTTTTTCCTTTGCAGGAAGTAGAAGAACGCCACCACAAACCAATACAAATGCGAATATGGTTCCGATACTGGTGAAATCCAGAATAAAACTTTTATCGGTAAAAAGAATGGGAATTCCCACTACCAAACCCGTCATAATGGTGGCGTAAGATGGGGTTTTATGTTTGGGATCAATTTCTTGGAATTTTTTTGGCATCAGTCCATCCCGGCTCATGGCATACCAGATTCTTGGCTGTCCCATTTGGAAAACCAGAAGCACCGTGGTAATCGCAATAATCGCAATAAATGAAACCACTAATTCCATCCATGCTACATTTGCATTTCCGGCAGCAAAAATAAAGGACAACGGATCGCCAACACCGTCAAATTTTCGGTAATCCACCATTCCGGTTAAAACGAGGGTTAAGGCAATATAAATAACCGTACACAAAACCAGAGAGATAATCATTCCACGCGGAAGCGTTTTCTGCGGATTCTTGGTTTCTTCGGACAATACACTTAATGCATCGAATCCGATATAGGCGAAAAACACTCCGGAAACGGCACTCATTACACCTGCAAAACCATTGGGCATAAAGGAACGAACACCCGTTTCAGGATTTAAGGGAGTCCAGTTTTCTGAGGAAACATATTTTATTCCTACCAGAATAACGAGGATAATAACGGCCAGTTTCAGAATGACCAATACATTATTGAAATTTTTGCTTTCTTTCACGCCAACATAACATAACCACGTAATCAAACCGTTAATCACCAAAGCCGGGACATCCACAATTATTTTTAAACCGCCAATTATAGGAGCTGTTTTCCATGCGTTAAGGAGTGCTGCATTTTCAGAAACTCCGAAGAACGCTTTTTTCGCTTCGCTGTAACTGCAGGTTAAATAATCCGGAATATGATAGCCCAAACGTTCCAGAAAACTCGTGAAATAATCCGACCACGAAAAGGCCACATAAATATTTCCAAAAGAATATTCCATAATAAGTGCCCAACCGATAATCCACGCAATTAATTCCCCAAAACTGGCATAAGCGTATGTATAAGCTGAACCTGCCATCGGAATTCTGCTGGCAAATTCAGCATAGCACAAAGCGGTAAACGCACAGGCAAAACCACAAATCAGATACAGAAGAATTACACCGGGACCGCCTTTGAAAACCGCTTCGCCCAAACTGCTGAAACTTCCGGCTCCGATAATGGCGGCAATCCCGAAAAACACAATATCCCAAACGCCAAGCACACGCAATAGTCCCGAAGTCTGATCACCAGCTCCATATTTTTTCCTTCTGAATAGTTGATTCATTGAATTGTAAAATTGAATTTTAGAATAGTTTTGTGAACAAATGTAATGATTTATGTAAAATAATTGTTAAAAAATTGAGGAACCTGAGGAAAGAATGCGTTAATCTTTCTTAATTTATCCACAAATTAACAATATGCTAAAAACTATTGTGAATGCAATAAGTTTTTGATATTTTCGTTCCTTAATTGTGGATAACTTTTTGGTAATTTCCAAGGGTACTTATTCAATAATAAAATCACCTTAACGTTGGTATTTTAAATCGTAATTCATGAATTCGAAGAAAATTTTTATTGCTGTTGCGTTTGCCTATTTCGGTTTTGCCGATGCGCAACTTTCCCAATATTACCGGGATAAAAACGAATATACATTCAATCTTGCCGAAAATCTTTATCAAACCAAAATATACAATGCTGCTCAGTATGAGTATGCCCAGCAGTATTTTTACAACAGTTCTCTTTCGCGCTCGCGCAAAGAAGCAGCGCAGTTTTTTGATAATGTAATCGGGGTAATCCTTCAGAAAAATCATGCGGAGGAAGGCTTGGCCGCTTTTATGAAAGAATACCCGAACTCTGCCTATTTTGCTCAGGCAAATCTGCCTTTGGCGGATTATTATCTTGCACAAAAAGATTTTGAAAAAGCATTGGAAACTTTAGAAAAAGTAAATCAATACCAACTTTCAAAAGAAGAAAATACCCAGTATATCCTGAAACTTGGATATGCCAAATTTATGACCGGCGATTCCGCAGGTGCAATTGAAGCATTGGAAGAATCCTACCAAAATCTCGATGAAAGCGAGAAAGGAAATGTGGCGTATATGCTCGGACATTTGTATTACCAAAGTGGGCAAAGTGAAAAGGCGTTTCAGTATTTTGATTCCATAAAAAATGATGAAAAGTTTGCGCAGATGGTTCGTCCGTATTATGTGCAGCTTTACTTTAATGATAAAGACTATGAAAAAGCTATTTCTGAAGGGAATGAACTTTTAAACTACAATATTTCTTCTGATTACAAAGCCGAAGTTCACAAGATTATTGGCGAAAGTTATTTTATGCTCGGAGATTATG
Organism: Bergeyella sp.; assembly: GCA_031987605.1. Lineage (GTDB taxonomy): Bacteria > Bacteroidota > Bacteroidia > Flavobacteriales > Weeksellaceae > JAFAGO01. The sequence continues at coordinate 365,386 of DALZZF010000002.1, forward strand.
AAATGGCTTATCCGCATCTGAAAGATTATCTCAATTCCCAAAACAGTCCTTCGGAAAGCGACCTTTACGAAATGGGGTTTGTGGCTTCCAAAATGGGCCGTTATGATGAAGCGGTAACCTACTACAACCAATTGCTGAATTCCGATTCGCCTTTGGCGCAAAACGCTTATTATCAGTTGGGAAATGCCTATCTGCAAACCGGAAAAAAACAGGAAGCGCTTTCTGCGTTTCGTTCCGCTTATCAGATGAATTACGACAAGAAAGTGCAACAATTGGCGCACGAACAATATGCGAAATTGAGTTATGATATCGGAAATCCGTTTGAAGCCGCTCCGAAAGTCATTCAAAGTTACATCAGCAAATATCCTTCAGGAGCCAAAACCTCGGAACTGAAATCTTTGCTTGTGAAATCCTATCTCTATTCCGGAAATTACAAGGAAACGCTTGAAGCCATCGACAAACTTCCGAATTCCAATTCTGAAACCGATAAAATCGATCAGGAAGTTTCTTTTCTTTTGGGAACCGAGGAATTTAATAAAGGAAATTACGACCAAGCCGAAAAATATTTGTTAAGAAGTCTGGAACTGAACGAGAACAAAGAATTTACACCGCGGGCGTTGTATTGGTTGGCGCAAACCTATTATCAGAAAGGGAATTATCCTTCCGCAATCGTTCGTTACGAAAAGTTGTTTAATGAAACTTTCCCGGAAAAACAACAATTGAATTACGATTTGGGATACGCTTATTTTAAATCGAAAAAATTCGACAAAGCCGGAGAATATTTTAAAAAATATCTGGAAAATCCGAAACCTGAATTTAAAAATGATGCAGAATTACGATTGGCAGATACCTATTACGCCAATAATGATCTGAATGAAGCCATCGCAATTTATGATAAAACCGACAATTCCGATGATTATACCATTTTCCAGAAAGCAATGGCACTCGGCTTTAAAGGCGATACCGAAGCGAAAATCACCAATCTGAAAAATCTGCTTTCCAAGTTTCCAAATTCCGACTATGCCGATGATGCGAATTATGAAATCGCAACGGCTTATGCTGCACAGGACGATTTTTCAAATTCAAATACCTATTTTGATAAAGTGATAAAATCGTCTTCGGATAAAGATCTGGTGGCAAATGCGCAGATTTATCGTGCACAGAATTTCATCGATCTTAATCAGGAAGACAAAGCACTTTCCGAGTTGAAATCCTTAGGAAAACAGTATAAAAATTCAGCTTACGCATCGAAAATTGTGCAGGCAGCACGACCAATTTATGTGAAAAAAGGCGATGTTTCCGGTTATCAAACCTTTGCCCAAAGTTTAGGTGTAAAAGTAGATGCTTCGGAAATGGATGAAATCAATCTGACTTCCGCGAAAAATGCATTCGCCAAAAAAGAGTACAAAACCGCCATTCCGTATTACGAAAAATATTTGTCGCAAAATCCAACCGGAGAAGGGCTTTATCAGGCACAATACGAAATGGGAGAGAGTTTGTATCAAACCAATAATACCGCAAAAGCACTTTTGGTTTTGCAGGATGTTGCCCGTGTACAAAATGATTATCAGGAAGATGCACAAACCCGGATTGCACAGATTTATCTGGCTCAGGGAAAAGCTTCTGAAGCCAAAACTCATCTTGAAAGCCTCTCCAATTCTGGAAATGTAAACATCAGAAATTTTGCAAATGTGGAACTGATGAAAATTTACGCCGACGAAAAGGATTTCACCAAAGCCGAAAAATATGCAGATGCCGTAATCGGAAATTCCAAAAACTCCGCTACGGTTCTGGAAAGTGCAAAAGTAATTAAAGCGCGGAGCCTGATGAATAAAGGGAAAGATAAAGATGCCCAAACTGCTTATGCAGCGCTTGAAAAATCATCAAATACTTCGGTTGCAGCGGAAGCATTATATGCAAAAGCATTGTATCAAAATAAAGGAAAAGCGTTCAAATCGTCCAATGAAACCATATTCAAACTGGCGAATAATTACGCTTCGGAAGAATATTGGGGCGCAAAAGCACTGGTGATTATGGCGAAAAATTATCTGGCTCTGAAAGATAATTATCAGGCAAGCTATACCTGCGACCAGATTATTGCCAATTATGGCGATTTCCCGGATGTGGTTGAAGAAGCAAAAGCCGTGAAAAAACTGATAAAATAGAATCCTCTCCCGCAAATTGCCTTCGCAATTAGTCTCTCCTAAGGAGAGGGACTTGCAACGCTAAAATGTTGTGTGGGAAATGGATTTTAATAAATTAATTTCGTTTTTATTGGGATTAATATTAACGTGAAATGCAGAGCCACGAAGTGGCGGAATCAATAGCATCGGGTATAGCCCGATGAAAAGAAATAGGATAAGGATTAAAAAAGCC
>DALZZF010000003.1:0-91011 GCA_031987605.1 Bergeyella sp.
CCCCTTTTGGGATTGCAAAGATAAAAACTTTATTCCCAATAATCCAAATGAAATTTAAATTATTTTCAAAAGTTTTTTTTTATTTCAATTCCTCGCTGTTCCCCTCTCAATTGAGGACTGCAAAGATAAGGAGACTTTAATAAAATGCAAATTATTTGTGAACTTTATTTTGCCAAAATAGGTAAGTGACTGATTAGTAGTTTGAAAAATTTGAACTTTATTTTTAATAGCCCCGATTGAACGGCCTGTTTGAGCTCACCCAAATAGGGCTGGACATGGTTTGGGCTTTGGGTAGCGAGTAGTGAAAGCGGGAAAAAGCTCCTAAAAAACTGTATTATTTTGTTTCCTTATAGATGGTTTTCAGGAATTGTGCATAGGATTTCTCCAATCCTGAGAGGTCTCCTGATTTCAAATTGATTCCTGAAGTGCCATAAGGGTTGGCTTTGATGCGTGCAGATTCTATTTGAAAATATTGTACGGGTTGGTTTTCTTTGGCCTGAAGTTTTATGCTGGAGCCTAATAATTTCCGGGTTGAAATGGTATATAATTGATTTGGGCTCAAACTTCTTTTGATATATGTACGTTCCGGCAAGTCGATATTCTGAAGATTGAATGCTATTTTCTGGGATTTTGCATTGATGTTGAATATATAAACGACGTTATCTTCTTTTGGAAATTGATCTTTGTCCAAATAAAACAAGTGTAACCGGTAATGCGAAGGATCAAAATCAACCGGTTTTTCATCCACCGCTACGAATGGAGCAAATGTATAGGCATTGGCTCCGATTTCTTTGGCTTTGGCATATACTTTACCAAAAACTTCAACATCGTTTGGAGAATACCCTTGCACTTCCAATGTGCCCAGATATTTTCCGCTGGTATATGAATCCTGAATGTTGTACAGAAATTTGTCCGTATTATCCGACATTTCTTTTACCTCTGTTAAAACGACATTCTGCGCAGTTGCAAAGTGAAGTATAAAAGCGGATAAAATCGTTAATGATTTTTTTCGGGACTGCATACTCTATATATTATGTGGTTTCGGAAAGGATTTCGATACAATCTTCCAGACTATTTTCCCAATGTTTTGGCTGGATGCCGTAAAATTTCTCAATTTTATCCAAAGCCATGGTACTTCTTCTTGGTCTTTTTGCCGGTGTTGGAAATTCTGCTGTGGTTATAGGATTTAATTTGACATTAGAACCGGAAAGTTCTGCAATTTTGGAGGCAAAATCAAACCAGGTGGTTTCCGGATAATTTGAAAAATGGAAAATTCCATATTTTTTATTGGATGACTGAATAATTTTCATGATGGCTTCTGCAAGATCATTGGCATTGGTAGGCTGACCAAACTGATCGGCAACAATTCCCAACTGGTCTTTTTGGGAGAACAAATTCAGCATGGTTTTCACGAAATTTTTATTGAATTCCGAATACAGCCAAGAGGTTCTCAGGATAATGGTTTTGGGATTGGCTTCCAAAGCGAGTTCTTCTCCTTCTCTTTTTGAAGTTCCGTACACGCCAATTGGATTGGTAAAGTTATCTTCATCATAAGAAATTTCGGTTTCGCCATCAAAAACGTAATCAGTGGAAACATGAATAAGGGTCGCATTGAACTTTTTACAAGCCATCGCCAGTTTTTCTACACCATACGCGTTTACTGCAAATGCTTTTTCTTCTTCTTTTTCCGCCAAATCTACTGCAGTATACGCCGAAGCGTTAATGCAATATTGGGGACGAAACTCTTCAAAAGTATCTTCAATGGAATCTTCATCGGTGATATCAAGACTTTCAGAGTCTGTAAAAAGAAATTCATACTGGTTTTCGTAATCGGGTGCAATTTTTCGCAGACAGTTTCCCAATTGCCCATTTCCGCCTATCACTATTATTTTTTCCATATAAAATTAAGCTTGTTTGTTTTGAAAACGCAAAAAGTCTGCACGCTCCTGAAACTTGTTCTGCTCCACTTCCACCAGAAATTTTTGGAAGAGTTCCATGGTTTCTTTTGGCTGCACTTCGGATTTTCTGGTTTTCATATTAAAATAGATGACCGTCATCCACATAACCGCATGCACAGTTTTTCCATCTAAACTTTTCATCTGAAGCTCCACTTTTGAAATCCGATCCTCATTCTGAATGATTTTACTGGAAACTTCCACTCTTGTATTGGCGCGAACTTCCTTCAGATACGCAATTTCGTTTTGAACGGCAATCCAGGTACAACCGGTTTGTCTGATGTACTCTTCGTAAGTGAAGCCATAGTATTCTTCCACATGGTCTTCCCTTGCATTGAGCATATACTCCAAATATTTCACATTGTTCAGATGCCCAATCGGATCGCAATCGCTGAAACGAATTTTTTCAATGGACGAAGTTTCTTTTCCCATAGTACAAAAATAAAAAAACCATCTCGAAAGGAGATGGTTTCATTGGAATATTATTATTAATTAAATTCCTAATTCTTTTTTAACAAGTGGTGTTGCATCTGCTCCACCTTTATAAATCAAAGCACTTGAATCAATGATGAATTCAAAATTGTTGGCTTTCGCAACCTTTGATACTGCGTTATTCACTTTTTCGATAAGCGGTTTCAAAGCGGCTTCTCTTTTCTGTGAAAGATCATTTTGCGCAGTGTACTGAAGCTGCTGAAGATTTTGCTGTTTTTTCTGCAGTTCTTCTTCTTTTGCTGTTCTTTGAGCTTCGGTCATTTTTGGACCGTCCACTGTTTGATATTGTTTTACTTCTGCTTCAAAAGCTACTGCTTGTTTGTTCAGTTCATCTCCTTTGGCTTTGCTGAATGCTTCAAGATCTGTGGTCATTTTTTTTGCTTCCGGCATTGCAGAAAGAATGCTTTCATAATCAATTGAAGCAATTTTTTGTGCCTGTACCAGACCTGTAGCGAAAAGAGTAATTATTGCAAGTATTGCACTTAGTTTTTTCATAATGAGGTTAATTTATTTATAATTTTTAATTGTTTATTTTGTTTTCATCATTACAGCATCTTTGGTTGCTGCTTTTGCTTTGCTTGATGTGTTCGTTTTGCTTCTAGAATCAACAGGGCTTCCGGCTTTATTTCCTTTACCTTTTGATGGCGTAGCATCAGGTTGATTTTTGACCAGCAAATTTAATACTTTCTCTGTATAATCGTATCTTTTTTCAAGAAAAATCACACTAATGTTATTGCTTTTATCAAGAACTATGCCTAAACTATTCTTCTCTGATACGGTCTTAATGGCATTCCAAATCTGATCCTGAAAAGGTTTTGCAAGGTTTGCGCGTGCATTATTAATCTCTCCTTTCGTACCAAATCTGCTGTTGAGCGTGCTTTTGATTTTTTTATCCAGATCATCAACTTCTTTCTCACGTTGCTTTAGCTGGTCTCCAACCAAGAGTACTTTTTCATTCTCCAACGCCAGCTTTTTCTTTTCATATTCAGTTTGCATGCGCTGGATTTCGTTTTGCCATCCCTGAATCTGTGAGTTCAGCCGATCTTCTGCTTCTTTATATTGCGGAAGCTTGCTCAAGATATAATTTGTATCGACTACCCCAATCTTCTGTGCCTGAGACATGCTGCAAACCAAAACAAACAGTACGGATATAAGTTTTATACATTTCATCTTTTCTAAGTTTTTTTTGAATGGTTATAAATTCTGGTTCATCAGGAAGTGGGTTTTCCATCCTGCAGGTTCTGTTCCGCCAAGAGTTTTATCAAATCCATACGCGAAATCGAAACCGATAAGTCCGAATGCACCCATATAAACTCTTACGCCGACACCTACAGATCTCTTCAACTGGAAAGGATTATAGGAGCCAAAACTGGTCCACGCATTTCCACCTTCAGCAAAAGTAAGTGCATAAATTTTTGCAGTTTGGTTCAGTGAAATCGGATACCTCAACTCAGCAACAAATCGGTTATAAATCGAAGCTCCACCATATGGTGTAATATCATCCGTACCTCCACCTGTAGAAGAAGAATCTTCATATCCTCGCAACGGAACAAGCTCTCTACCATCAAATCGGGTTCCAAAAAGTCCTGTTCCTCCCAAATAGAATCTCTCAAAAGGTGGTGCCCCAAGTTTGCTGTTGTACCCATTCATGAATCCCATTTCTGCGGCGGTTCTCAAAACCAATTTCCCTACTACGGTGTTATATATATCTGCTTTTAATTTTACTTTGTAAAATTCCAGCCATTTGTATTTTTCAATCGCCGTCATGTTGTCGTAATCCTTATTGCCGAAAAGAGAATACGGAGGTGTAAATTTAAGAGAGGCTTCAATATTGGATCCTTCAGTTGGGAAAATAGGATCTGTTCCTGCTGAATTTCTGCTTAGCCCGATATTGAAACTAAAGTTGTTTGCAGATCCATTATATTCTGTTGAATTCCCAAACTGGAACGGATAGTTGTCGAATTTATAACTCTGGTATTGAATTCCGGTATACAAGGAAAAATAATCATCCGGCCATCTTAAAAGTCGGTTTAAACCAACACTTGCCGAGAAAATATCGAGTTTTTGTTTGTTACCGTAACTATCATTATAACGTACCAAAGATTGGTTTAAGCTTACTGATAATGCGGTAGGACGCGTGCCGAATAACCAAGGCTCCACGAAAGAAATTCCGTAGGTCTGGAAATACTGTCCTGCCTGCGCCTGAATGGAAAAGGTTTGCCCATCTCCTTGAGGAACCGGTTTGAAATCTTTCAGTTTCAAAAAGTTACGAAGTGAGAAGTTATTGAACGTTAATCCTAAAGTTCCGATAAATGAACCTCCACCATAACCGGCCTGCAACTGCACCTGAGACGATCCTTTTTCTACCACCGTCCAATGAACATCCACAGTATTGTCCTGTACCTGCGGCTGAATATTTGGCGCAATCTGCTGCGGATCAAAGAAGGACATTCCTGCAAGATCGAAGACGGTTCTTTTCACATCTGTTTTTCTGAATAATCCTCCCGGTCTCGTTCTCAGTGCACGAAGAATTACGTGGTCGTGTGTGGTGGTGTTCCCACTCCAGGTTACGCGGTTCCATGTTGCTTTTTCGCCTTCTGAAATTCGGATTTCAAGGTTTACGGAATCGCCAACTACTGATTTTTCCACGGGAGTTACCTGTGAAAAGAGATACCCGCTGTTCATATAGAGAGATTTCAGGTCGCTGTCGTCGTCTTTACCGCCGTCTTCACCTACTTTTTTGTTGAATCCGACTACATCATAAATATCTCCGGTTTTATATCCCAGAATTCTCTGGAGAAATTCGGTGGAAAACGCTGTATTTCCTAAGAAATCGATTTTTCCGATGTAATATTTTTTCCCTTCACTCAGTCCGACCTTAATTTCGTAATTTCTTTTATCGTTTCTCCAAACGGAATCTGAAACTATTCTTGCATCACGAAATCCAAGAGAGTTGTAGTAATTAACAAGGTTGCGTTTGTCTTCCTGATATTTTTCATCAATAAATTTGGATGGTTTCAAAATTCCACCGATACTCAATCTTTTTTGTTTGGTATCTTTAAACCCTTTTTTACGAAGTTTGGAATCTTTGATGCTTTCGTTTCCTTCAAATTCAATATGGTCGATCTTAACTCTTTTGCCTTTGTCTACATTAATCGTCCAGTCTACCATGTTGGGATCTGTGGTATTGGGTTTTTCATTAATGGCAATTTTAGCATCTGCAAATCCTTTTTTCACATATTCTTTCGGAATATTTGTTTTTAAGGTTGAGATCAGATTCTGGGTAATTTTGGTTCCGGGTTTCAGGTTGTTGTCTTTTGCGAGTTTTTCGCTTTTGGATTTCCCGATTGATTTCCCTGTAAATTTTACTTCTCCCAGTTCTTTCAGATCCTGCAATGAGAACCGAAGAACAATATTGCTGCCATCAAGGCTTTCTACATATACTTCCACTTTGGAGAAAGACTGTGTTTCCCAAAGTTTTTTAATGGCATTGCTGACTTTCTGTCCCGGAATGTCAACCTGCTCTCCTTTATTAAGCCCCGTAAAACGGAGAATTTGTGCGGGAGTATATTTTTTAACACCGTCCACTACTATATCCCTAAGAACATAGGTTCCGGTTTGCATCTGCTCTGGCGTCTGCGTTTGAACCGAAATACTGTCCTTCTTACTTCCTGGTGTAACCTGTCCAAAAAGACCTGCAGAGTATGCAAGCATCAGGATTGGTAAAATTTTAAACTTCATTTTTATCGTTCTATTCTGTTCTTTTTTCTTTGCTTACCAACTGTTCGCTGGTTTTGCCATATCTTCTTTCTGTATTCTGATAGTCCAGAATGCACTGGAAGAACTGGTCTTTACTAAAATCCGGCCACAATACATCCAAAAACTGTAACTCTGCATACGCAATCTGCCAAAGCAAAAAGTTGCTTATCCGTATCTCGCCACTGGTTCTGATGAGTAAATCAACCGGAGGAAAATCTTTGGTGTATAAATGATTTTCAAATATTTTCTCGTCAATATCATCCGGATTTAATTTGCCGATCCGGACTTCTTCTGCAATTTCTTTTACTGCTTTCAAAATTTCTTTTTGAGAACTGTAACTCAATGCGAGAATCAAATTTCCTTTGGTATTGTTTTTCGTAATTTCTATTAAATTCTCCAACTGTTCCCGAACCAGATTCGGCAGTTTTGAAGTGTCTCCGATGACATGCATCCGAAGTCCTTTTGAAAAAATTTCTTCTCCTTCGAGAATAAGGGTTTCCGAAAGCAGGCTCATTAAACTGTCCACTTCTTTTTCCGGGCGGTTCCAGTTTTCTGAAGAAAAGGTATAAAGCGTGAGATAAGGAATATGAATTTCGTTGCAGGCATTAATGGCATTGCGTACTGCATCAATGGCATTGCGATGACCGAAAGTTCTTTCTTCACCTCTGGATTTTGCCCACCTTCCGTTTCCATCCATGATTATGGCAACATGCTGCGGAATTCTATCCGGATCTATTTTATCTTTTAATGCTGACATTTGCTTAATAATCACAATAGCATGGTGGTCTTCCGAAGGAATAGGTTAACCCGATACTCACCGTATTTACCCAATCTTTTGAATTAATATTTCCTACTTTTCTGTTCTCAACAAGTTGTGCCGCTCTTATATCAGCAACGGTTTTATATGGATCAGTTTGCAGTAGGGACTTATTATTTGAATTCGGATCAAGAATTTCCTTATTGTAGGTGATTTTCACATTTTTATCATCAATCACACTGTAATCAATAGAATCAGAAAAGGTAGGCCTGAACATAAATTCTGCGAAAATTGCCCAGTTATAATTGAATTTATATTTTAATCCTATTCCGAAAGGAATCGCCAAAGTCATTTTTCTGGCGGTTTCATAAGTTGCCCGTGTATCAAAATCTTGTGAATCTTGTGGTCCGCCGTTTAATATTGCTCCGGAAGCATCTCTTTTAAAATCATTTTCAATAATCAATTGTGGTGTTTCGGCAATTAATGCTCCAAGACCTCCAAAAATATAGGGACTTAGCAGACTTTTCTGCTCATCATTAACGGGAAAGAAATTATACTCAAAAAGTACATCTGCTTCATAGATGGAATTGGTTCCGAATAAGCCTCTGTTTCTACGGTAATATTCTTTCGCAATTTTATCGGAAAACTGAATATGGCTATACCCCAGATTAAACCGAAGGGTTTGATAGGGATTGAAATTCATCCGATAAAGAAGTCCTCCGTAAAATGGTACTCCAAACTGTGAAAAACCATTTTTGATGGCAGGCTGAAATATATAACTGGTTCGACCAATATCTCCCACGAGATTGCTGACTCCCAACTGAACTCCTAACTCATGCCTTTGTGCGTGTACGGAGGCACTCAACATCATTAGGGTAATAAAAGCAAATAATAGGTTTTTTATCATGAATACTGATTCAGTCGATTTTTGAATAATGGTGCAAATATAAAACATTTTTATATTAGTGAAATTATTAATATTTAGTTAAATAACTTCAAAAAAGCATAAATTATTATAAAAATACATTCTTTATTTCAATAGTTATAGATGGAAAAAAAATCCTCATGCTGAGGATTTTTTTCTTAGTTCTTTGAGAATAAGCTGCGAATTTTATTTCTTACCCTGATAAGGAAAGGCTCCCGGTAATTTTTATCTTCATCAAAATAGCCGTAACCATAGCCGTAACCGTATCCGTAGCCATAACCATAGCCGTAACCTTGTTTTACCTGATAATCATTGTACACAAGCCCAAGGTGTTCTACTTCATGATTATGGTATTTCTCGGTAATCATTTTCAACATGTATTTTTCGGTGTATTCATGACGAATAACGTATACATTAGCATCTGTATGTTTCATCAACTCGAATGAATCGGCAACCAAACCAACCGGAGGTGAATCAATAATTATAAAGTCATATTGCTTTCTAAGATCTTTGATAAAATTAATATTGCGGTCGCTCATTAATAATTCAGATGGATTCGGAGGTATTGGTCCGGAAGTCGCCACGCTTAAATCCGGAACATTGGTTTTATTGATAATCTGATCCAGCGAAACTTCGCCGGTAAGATAATTGGAGATTCCGTATTTATTGTCAATCTTAAAATCACCGAAAATTTTAGGTTTACGAAGATCCATTCCCAGAAGAATGGTTTTTTTACCACTGAGTCCTAAAACTGAAGCAATATTGATGGAAGTATAGGTTTTCCCTTCTCCACCCACGGAAGAAGTAACCAGAATTACTTTGCTGTTTCCATCTTCATTATATAGAAATCTCAGGTTTGCACGGATACCCCGGAAAGCTTCTGAAATTGATGATTTCGGCTGTTCGATTACGGTAAGGTTGTTTTCGTGGTTGTTTTTCCCGATCACTCCGAGTAAAGGAATTCTTGTTGCCGAAAGGATTTCTTTGATGTTGCGCACACGATTATCCAAAACTTCGCCAATAAGAAGAAATAAAAGTGGAATAGCCATTAAACCTCCAATAATGGTATATCCTATTCTCTGGATATTCGGAGCGATTGGACCTTGTCCCAAATTTTTTGCAGGGTCAATAACATTAATATCGGAGCGGTTGGTTTCCACTCGCATCTGAGTTTCGGCCTGTTTGCTCAGAAGACTGTTATAAGCTCCTTCAATAATATTGTATCCTCTTTCTACATCAAGGTATTTTCGTTGTTGCTCCGGAAGTCCGATTAAGGAAGCGTTTGCCGCATTAATCTGATTGTCCAGTTTTTGGAGCTGATCGTAATATACTGTATAATATTTTTTCAGACTGCTTGTGGAGGAGCCTTTTGCTTCGTCTATCAACCTGTTGATTTCCCTCATCGGTGGCGAATTTGGGGTATAAATGGTGGAAAGTTCCCTGCGTTTTGCATAGAGTGCTTTCAGTTCCGAAACGGTTGCTGTAAACATTCCGTCATCAACACCGGCGATATTCAGGCTGATAATTTCATCCAGACGATTGCCGGAAACCGAATTTCGGATGGAATTGAGGGAATTGATGTTGGAGACCAACTCTTCTCTCTTTTTCCCCAAAGTCGTGAGTTCATCAAGAAGTTCCTGATCTTTACCCGTTACGTTATAGAGTTTTTCTGAAATTTTTAAGTTGTTCAGTTTTTCTCCAGCTGAATCAAGTTTTTTCTTGATGTTGAAAAGATTCTCATTGATGTATTTTACGGTGTTCTGATCGACCTGATTCTGATCTCGAAGTCTTTTTATTTTCAGTTCTTCAACAGAGGCATTAAGGAAATTTACTGTTCCGTTGAGATTATATCCTCTTTTGGAAATAATCATAATGGAATTAATTTCTTTATCAAAAGCGATGTCCATCTCACTGGTAATTTCATTCACTTTTTGATTTATGGTCACCAACCGAACAATAATATTTTCAAATTTTATACTGCTGGGTTCAGGATTTTTCACCAGTTTGAATCTTAAGTTCGGGCTCGTAAACCATTCGTTAAGACCAATGACTTTATTGCGGGGTTTGGGATATGCAGAAATTCTTTCGCTGGATTCTGTTTTATAATTGTACAAAAAGGTTGATCCTTCACCTTCGGGCAACACAACCTCATAACGGTCTGCTCCTTTCGGAATCAAAGTGATGGGATAATTGGTTTGCTGTAGATGCTCTTTATCGATTTCGAGTATCACCGGCGAATCATATTTGTCCAGATAGGTCGCTTTAATCACTCCTTTCGTGGTATAATCCACATACAAATTCAACTGCCCTACCAAATATTCATTATGTGAGCGAGAAAGCAGCATCTTTTTGAGAAATATACCGTCCTGATTACCGGATTGCCCCCAAATAAAATTAATGGACTGATTGGGCGTAAAATAACTTGAAGTATTGTTTGAAATACTTAGTGATAAGCTGGATTGGTAAATCCTTTGTGCATAATATTTACTGTAAAAATGAGAAAGTGCATATCCTATTGCAAACATCAGCGCAAACCAATACCAATTACGGATCAGTTTTCTCAGGAAATGTTCGGGATCAAAAATTGAAAATGATCCTGCTTTTTCTTTTTGGGCTTGGTTTTCCTCGCCTTTATTTTGTTTATCTGGAATCATTATATTTTTACAATCTTGAGATTAACAAATAGATTGACATTGCGGTCGTTAACAGAGAAACTCCTGTTGTGAGTGTCTGTAACGGATCTTTGCCAAAACCATAGAAACTTTTCTGTCGGGTATTCAGATAAATCATATCACCGTTCTGAATCCAATAATAGGGAGAATTCATGGCATCTTCCCGAGTAAGATCAAGGCGGGCAGTTTTTATTCCTTCAGGATATTTTCTTTGAATGACAATATTTTTACGGTCTATGGTGCGGTTGAGACCTCCATTCTGCGCAATCGCTTCCATAATGTTCAAGTTTTGGGTATAGGATGTTTTTTCACCCGTCATTCCTGTGGTTTCGATATCCCCAACGAAGTAATAAGTAATCCCGTCCAAATTCAGGCGCACTTCAGTTTTTCCTTCAAGAAAGTTTTCGTTTACTTTTTCCTGAATTTCCTTGGTTATATCTTCAATTCTGCGACCTTCTGCTTTTATAAGGCCAATTCCCATAATAAGGATTTCGCCCTGCGAATTTACTTTAATCCCATTAAAATAAAATTGTCTATTTCCTGCCGCCCCTGAGTTTGAGGTGTTGCTATTTCCGCCTGCTATACTATTATTAGCAACCGAGGCAGATCCTGATGTTCCTTCTCCTCCTGTAGTATTCAGATTTGAATAAAACTGTGCGGCATCACCTTTTGGGGTGGTTACAATATTGAGGTTAAAAATATCATTCTTAGTTACTCTATACTCCTGTATACTGTATGGAACCAGTCCTTCTTCATTGATAGAGAGCGTTTCGCTTGGCTGAAGATACTGTACTTCCCTAGTGGTAATACAGGATGTAAAAATCATGGAGATTAATACTAGTATCAAAACTTTTAGGTTTTTCATCATTGGTAAATTGACTGCAAAAATAAAATTATTTTTACGATTTTTTAAGTTTTAAAATAATATTCGGAATATAGGCCCCGAAAAATCCAAGCCCTGTGATAATCAGCAATAGCAGATTATTATCCAGATGCCGCAGAAGATATGCTACTGCAACTACAAACAAATAATACAAAATGATATAAAAGGACGATCTTCTGTGTGTAAATCCTAAAGCCAGCAGTTTGTGATGAATATGATTTTTATCGGCTTCAAATGGAGACTTTTTCTGAGAAAGTCTTATCATAATCACATTCAGAGTATCCACAATCGGTAAAATCAGAATAGCCACGGCAATTACGGGTGCCGACTGAAGATGATATCGTGGGATGCCAGGCATTTTTTTATCGATAAAGATATCGATGAAATTCATCGCGGTAAATGCCAGTAAAAATCCCAAAACCATAGATCCCGTATCCCCCATAAATATCTTCACACTGCGATAATTTGACAGATTAAAATATAAAAATGCCAATACTGCCCCGATAATCACCGCACACAGAATAACAAGAGGATAATTGTACTCCCCCAAACGGAAATAGCTGATGCCAAAAAGCGCACTGCATGCAATGGAATAACTTCCGGCAAGCCCGTCAATTCCATCTATAAGATTAAAAGCATTAATCAAAATAATAAAAGTAAAAATACTGAACGCCACACTGAGAAAATAATTGAGTTCATAAACTCCGAAAACCCCGAAAAGATTTCGAATCCGTACATCGGAACCTAAAACAATCAAAGCGGAAACCAAAATCTGGGCAAGAAGTTTCTTATATGCCCTCATGACTACAATATCGTCCATTACCCCAATATAGAGCAGGATAATAAGCGATGCAAAAAGAAATTTATAGAGATCAAAAAGTTCATATGCAAAAATAGAGGCACAAATCCCGATAGAGTAAAATAAAGCAATACCTCCCAAATTCGGAATTTTCCGAAGATGTGAACTGCGAATCCCGGGTTCATCCATCAGGTTTTTTCGATGGGAAATTTTTATAATCGTAGGAATAGAAAAAAAGGAAATCATAAAAGAAAGTGCAAAACCCAGTATCAGCTTTACATAAAAAATCGGTATTCCGAAATCTATTGAATCTATTATGCTTACATTATTCATATTACCAAAGTATATTATCGTAACGATCTGTTGTAAAACCACCTTTCTGCGCATTTACCCTTGAAAACGCATAGTAAAATAGTAAAAAATACGTTACAAAACCTATTTTCAGGATTTGTTTTATGTAATTCTGCACTGCCATTATCACAGCCGGAATGGCAAAATATCCTCCAAAAGCAAGGTAAGATCCAGGCAATCGGGTGGCAAAAATGGTATTCCCCCGAAAAATATAATACAGGCAAATCCCAAAAAGAGCAAGATTCCTGAAATATTCAAAATAAGGAATCTTTTTTTCCGCAGGCCGGTCGTAGATAATAATGACTAAAGCAAAAAATATATTAATCAAATCCGACAATCCGGACTTCATTTCATCTCCGTAATAGGTATCGGTGGAATAACCTTCGTATGCGGCCGAAACATCTTGTGGTGTAATGGAAGTAATCAAACCACCGAACAGTGTATATACTTCAAAAGGTGCTGCGATTATTGAAGCGATAATAATCCAAAACCATTTTATTCCGCTGATGTTCAGCGTAGCAAGCCAGTATGCCGGAATAAATACAACAGTGGATTTATGTACTCCCAAAGCAAAAAACATAATCAAGAGGAATTTCCACATTTTCCGGTCAATAATATATTTAATTGAATAGACACAAAATGCTGTTCCGAGCCCCTGCCGCATCTGTCCGTTTTCCGTAAAAAAGTAGGTGGCCATAAAATAACTCAGCAAACTGAAAGCAGCCAACGGAGAATATTTAATAAAAGAACTTACCAATAATGAAATCGCCACTGCTGCCGTAATAAAAGTAACCACAAAAAAAGGAAATCCCACATCGAAGCACAACTTATAAAGCAGCACAAAAAGCCATTCGATTTCCATGCTGTTGGGCTGGAAAGTTGCTTTTTTGAAAATATCGGCATACGTTGTATACTGCGGAAATCCAAAATTGTACATTCGGTAATATACCGGATAATCTGCCCCCACCCAGTTTCTTCCTCCTGCCAAGATAACCAGTACAATTGCAACAAACCAAAGAATACGCTTCGTATCTTTTTCATTGAGCCGGTCGCTAATCATAAATACAATGAGCAGAATGGCAAAAACGACTAAAAATACGGGATGTAAAAAATGCATCAGATTCTTTTATCTCAATTTTATTTATACTTCTGGAAATACGGTTTCTGACTGATGGTTGCGAAATACGGTTTTTCCATCTTTAAAAAAGCAAGCATAACTGCACTGTAAATCAGTGGAACAAACAACCTGATTTCCCATAAAATCCCAACAAGAAAAATCATCAGAATATACGGCAGGGAAATCACCAGAAACCTCGTTATTGATTTTCTGTTTTCCGGTAACGCATAAAAATACACAAATTTCAGCAGTAAAAGACCAAAAAGCCAGCCTGCAATCTGATTGATTCCGGTTAAATTATACTTCAGGGTAATGGATTCAAAAAAATAATATTCATCTCCTGCATTCTGTGGGATTATCAACCGCAGAACGAAATAGGGAAGCAAAAAAGCCAAAACCGGCAAAAACAAAACTTTAACCGCATTCAAAAATCCCTCTTTAGATTTTGGAATTTCGGCAAAGAAAAGTGCCGCCAGAAAAGAAATATTCAGGCACGAAGTTTCCCTGTTGAGGGTGGAAATTAAAATAACGAACGATAAAATAATCAAATCCCTGAATTGACGGTTTCTGTAATAATTCAGTGTAAAATAGAATCCCAGCAAAAGCAGGAAAATCGCCGAATTGTCGTAATGCACAATCACATACTGGCTGAACCCGGAAATGGCTGCAAGAAAAAACACAATTCCCAACCGCATTTTTTCGTTGATTTCCGGGAAATATTCTTTTCTTTTTAAAATTGAATTGACCATCAGTGAAGTCAGAACGGCAAAAAAAGTATTGAACAAAAACAAGGAATGATAATATGGCGTTCCTTTTTTCATCGCATATTCACGCAAAGGAAAATCATGGGTAAAAATCCGTTCCAGAAACAGCGTCATCATGTCCACAATTTCCCGGGACAAGAGGCGATATCCGTAAATTCCTTTATAATACCATTCCGTAGGGCGCACCTCATCGCGATAATTATAATACGAAGACTGAAATCCGTAATAGGTAATAATTTGAAAAAAAACGGGGAAAAGAACGACGTACAGTAATATTTTTTCTTTTTTCATTGTGTTTTTTATGAAGAATTTGGTTCTTTATTTCCTTATCAATATCCGAATTATTGTGTGCATTTTAAAGAAATAAAGCAAATAAAAAACCTTCTTTTTCAATGGCAAAGATAATATATAATTTTTACCAAACCTTTTGTAATTCAGGATTTCGGATAAAGAAATATGTCTATCAACAATAAATTTTTGCAGTTCACCAGCCATTTTACGGAATATGCGGTCATCTTTCACAAAAGCAAGATAGGCCAGAAAGGTATACACCCCTTCCAAAATCTGGAAATTTTTCAATTCCGTTTTTTTATCAGAATAAATGGATTTTCCAAATGCAACTTCCACATCTTCAACTGCTTTCAAAATATCCACCCCTTTTTCGGTGTGCGTTTTGGTAATCGAATCGGAACGTTCCAGATATTGATAATGAAAACTTTGGGTTTGGGCAATGATTTCACATTCCAGTAAAAGCTGAGGAATAAGCTGAATATCTTCAAAATGAATTCCTTTTTTAAAACGGTACTTTTCAAAAAGACTATTTCTGAAAATTTTATTGCATGCGAAGTAACTGAGATCCGAAAATACAGAAAAATGATTTTTTAGTTCTATTTTTTCGGGCATATTCGGAATCTGGGTGAGTTTTTGGGTGATATTTCCGTGTTCATCTACCTTTTGCAGATTGCAGATTACCATTTGTGCATGGTATTTTTGCGCAAGATGATACATTTCTTCAAACATATTTTCGGAAACATAATCATCGCTGTCCACAAAACCAATGAATTCTCCGGTACAATGTTCAAGTCCGAAATTCCGGGCATCGCTCAACCCGCCATTTTCTTTATGAAAAGCCTTTATTTTCTCCGGAAATTTTTGTTGAAATTTTTCAATAATGGATTGGGAATCGTCTTTGCTTCCGTCATTTACCACAATAATTTCGATATCGTTTAAAGTCTGGTTCACCAAAGAATTCAGGCATTTTTCAAGATAATCCTGCACATTGTAAACGGGAACAATAATAGAAATTTTTTTCATGTTTTTCTAAAAGGCAAAAATATCAAAATAAAAAGAAGCCATCTGTTTTGTACAGCATCTTCGCAAAAATTGTATAAAAACTTTATTATCTGCCCGTTAGTTTCCTCACCATCATCTTCCTAACCGGTTCTTCAAAGTAAGTATAAGCAGCAGATGCCAACAAAAGATTAAGCAAAAAAGCAGAAGTAAATTTAACAATCATAAAAGTAATGTGATAATGGCTAAACTCAAATCTTTCAAAAAAGTGTTTACACATTTCCAGACTGATATATCCGGTCATATAAAACGCATAGGAAACATTTCCCAGAAATATAAGTACCTTTGAAGAAAAAAGTTTGTCAAGATGGGTCGGATAAGATAGAGCAAGTATAATCCCTGAAAAACCAAATATTCCAAGCAAATCTATCATATTTCCATTCATGAACAAAACACTAATGAATACCAGAGATATGAGAAGAAAAATGGTCGATTTCTGCTTTTTCAAATCTATGGAAATTTTAAAAAATGCAATTAAACTTCCCAACATAAATTCAGGAATAATCCTTCCAAAAGAATTATAAGTGAAATCATCTGTTTTAAAACCTGGCATCCAACTCCACCATAAAATACAGCAAAAGATAATTACCGAAACACCCAAAACAAACCATTTTATTTTCAGAAATCTGAATAAAAATGCTAAAAAAACAAACACAAACAAATAAGCAAACCATTCCGAAGAAACGCTCCAAGAAGGCATATTCCAGGTGAGCGTATCCAAAAATCCCCAGGCATGAACCATAAGCAGATTTTCCAAAATTCCATAGCCCGAAATTTTCAAATGATTCTGATGCAAAGCGTATTTGCTCAAAATCTTAATCACTACAACCCCGAAGAAAGTAAGTAAATGCAAAGGATAAATTTTTGCAAACCTCTTTACAATGAAATGATAATACTTTGACCAAGTTACTGAACGATCAAAAAAATCTTTGTGATAAACATACGTAAGAATAAAACCACTAAGAACAAAAAAAATATCAACTCCCAGATATCCTTTAGTAATAGGAAGGAATTCCAATTCCGAAATGTATTTGTCATTGTACAGATGAAATAAAAATACCCAGAAAGCGGCATAAAATCTTAATCCAGTTAAATTATTCAGCATTTTTGGGTTTTTCTGAGGGGTAAAAGTAAAGCAGATTTCTCTTTATCAATATTTAATCTTAGGGTTCAAATTTTCAGATTCTCAAATATATCTCATTGATTAATGTATCGCTGCTTCGCAGTTTCCTAAATGCGTTGCTCCAATTCTCACATTCTCCAAGTCAACAGCCAACTTCACTATTTCAACAGCCTGTAATTCAAATTCCCTTTTTTGGCATTTTCAAAATCTTCGCGAGAGCAAGCAATACAATTTTTAATATTTTCATCCTCTCCAAAATACCATAAATCACTGAAGGTATCGCGTTTGAACGTATAACTTTTTTCATCAATCAGCACCAGAAATGTTTCATAATCCCGCTCTTTTGGATGAGATTGCTGGATATTAATACCTTCAATCAGATACCAGAGCATTTGCGCCAAAAGCTGATGATTTAAAGGGCTTTCGGTTTCCAGATTATAGTTGAAAATACCCACAGATTTCAGGTTTTCACTCAATCCGATTTCCTTCATATAGGCACAAATTTCGCGTCTGTTCAAACCGTTTACCTGCGGATGAACGGAGAATGCATCACTGAAACTTTCCACAGCATCGCAATTCAGCGTGACCAAATCTGCCCGCCGGAAAAAAGGTTCGGTTCTTTCGGTAGAATTCATCATTTCAGCAAGACGCACAATATCAAACTCCACTTCTTTAATGAGTTTCACGGAATCCAATTCATTCAAATGCTTCTGATAACCAAGAAGATGAAAGTTTTTTATTGAAAAATTTTTGGTGCTGAAAATACGGTTCAGATAATTTTTTTCTGAAATTTTTTCCCCTTCACCCGAAAGCGAAACCACATTGGAAATCTGGGTATAGTCGATATTTTTAAAATGAAAATTCAGAGCCGAAAACAGCGAATAGGCAAAATCATTGCTTCCGCCAATAATCACGGGGATTGCATTTTTATAATGACATGCGGAAAGCACTTCCTGCAAAATATAATGGGAATCATCCGTTGTTTTTCCGGCAACCAGATCACCAAGATCAACAATCGGAATCTCAAAATCCAGTTTTGAAAGCCGGTAAAAATATTTCCGGAAATACGACAAATCCGGCATTACTGCTCCTCTTCCTGCACCGCGATAATCGGAAGTAAAAAGCAGGACGATGCTGTTTTCTTTTATCTCGTGGAAAATCAGGTTTCCCAACTGCCACTTTTCTGTTTTTACCGGTTGTGGTGCAATAATAAAATCTTCAAAATCCATGTGATAATAAGCTATATTGAGCGAATAATTCCGTTTCGCAAACTTACAAAAACCTTTACAATATAAAATTTTGAAAACAAAAAAAGCGTTCGGATATTCTCATCTTCTTTATTGACTTTAATATTGTTGTAATGTGCAGCAAATGTCTTAACTTCATTATCAAATAAACCGCATCTGCAGCAAACACCATTGCCAAATTTTAATACTCTTTGCAACGAAAGTGCAGACCGGGAATGACAAAGACACCAGCCTGCATATCTGAAAAAGCCAAGACTTACAATCTACATTCTACTTTAAAAATATGATTTTCAATTAAATACATTTAATTTTTCAAAACGTTTATTTTTAATATATTTGGAATAATCACAAACCTCAACAATCTTTAGAAAAATCAAACGTGGATTCTTCATTTGAAAAAATATATGCTTCATACAGGCATCAGGTCTTTTTTTTCGTGAAAAAATATATCCACGGACAAGAGGATATTGAGGATGTTGTACAGGATGTTTTTGTTCACCTTTGGAAAAACAGGAATTCATTAAACCATAATATGGATGCGGTTGTTTTTAAAACTTCGAAGCAGGAAATTGCTAATTTTTACAGAAGGAACAAACTTTCATTTTCTGATTTAAAGGAAAATTTCTGTGCTGAAGAGGAAAATGATATTGAAGAAGAATTCCTACAGTATTCTGAAAAGATTGAAAAAATTTTATGCCTGATTTCTGAAAAAAGCAGAACATTTTTTCTTAAAAATAAAATCGACGGGTTGAGCTATTCCCAAATTGCTCAGGAAAATCACATCTCCAAAAATGCCGTTGCCAAGCATGTGAACAAGGTACTTCATCTTCTCAAAACGCATATTAATCTGTTTTCATTTTTTTAATTTTTCCAAAAAATAAATAAAAAGGTTGACGATTCCGGTACTTCTGCGTAATACTATACAGAAGCAATATCTATTTTAATCCGATTAAATCTCAATCCATGAAAAAAACAATTTCCCTTCTGTTTTTACTTTCCACATTTATCATCTGCCATGCGCAGACTACGAAAGAAGAAATTTTTTCCGATATACGCACAACAGGCGGAGTATATTACGCCTATACTGAACCCTTAAAACCGCTTACCGTTGCCCCTTCCGGTTATCAGCCTTTTTACATCAGCCATTACAGTAGACACGGTTCGCGATGGCTTATTAATGACAAAGATTTTTCCGGTGTAATGGAAATTTTAAAAAAAGCCAAAGCCGATAATGCTTTAACGGAAAACGGAAAATCCGCACTCAGCAGACTCGAAAAAATTTGGGAACAGGCGGAAGGGCACAACGGCGACCTTACCGAACTCGGCGCATTACAGCACAGGCAGATTTCCCAAAGAATGATTAAAAACAATGCAAATGTTTTTGAGGGGAATTCTATCGTTATGGGAAAATCCACTGTCGTTCCGCGCTGTATTCTGAGCATGGCGTATTTCAGCAATGAGCTTGTCGCTTTCAACCCCAAAATGAATTTAACAATGGAATCTTCGGATAAGTACATGAAATACCTTAACCATCATACAAAAGAATCCATTGAGTTTCGTGGAAAAGACAGCTTCTGGCAGGAAGAAAAAAGAAAATTCAGAAACGAAAATATTCAGCCGGAACGGTTTATCAAAAATTTATTCAGCAACGAAGAATATGTGTACAAAAATGTAAATCCCGAACAGGTAATGGAAGCCTTTTACTGGATTGCAAGCGATATGCAGAACCTCGAAACGGATATTTCTTTCTACGATTTGTTTACGAAAGAGGAGCTTTTCAATATTTATCAGACGGTTAATTATCAGACTTATGTGAATGACGGTCCTTCTCCGCTCAGCAAAGGATTGGTGAAAAACAATGCTGTTCCGCTCGTGAAAAATATGCTTCAGGAAGCCGAAGATTATATTAATAACAATAAAAAAGGAGCTTCCCTGCGTTTCGGACACGACGGGAATATCATTCCGCTTCTCGCTTTACTGAACATTGAGGGAATGAACGGCGAAGAAACAAATCCTAAAGAAGTCTACAAAGTCTGGAATACCTTCAAAGCCGCTCCTATGGCTGCGAATCTTCAAATTATCTTTTATAAAAACAAGAAAAACGATGTGCTGGTAAAATTCCTCCACAACGAAAATGAAGTGAAAATTCCGGTAAAAACCGACCGTTTTCCGTATTACCAATGGAAAGATGTGAAGAATTACTGGGAAACAATTACTGATTTAAAATAATCAGAAAAAATATCAGTAAAAAAGGTTGACGATTTCATATTCTTGCGTAATACTATATATGAACATGAACGAAGAAAATTACAGAAAGGACTGGGAAGAAACCCGCAGAGAAAATCAACAAATGGATTCGCTGACGGATGCCCGTATCAAAACAGGAATTGAAAAGAAAATAAAATCAGGAAGAGGTTTTAAAAAATTATACTGGGCAGCTGCCGCAGCCTTGATTATCGGTTTCGGACTGTTTATATATGTTCCTTCTTCAACTGAAAACATCGGAGAAACCTCAAAAACAATGTTTTATGCGAGTGCAGACAGCAGGAAGCAAATTCACCTTGAAGACGGAACTCATATCATCATGGAACCACAGAGTACACTTACCGTTTCTGACGATTTCGGGAAAACCGACAGAAAAATATCTTTTACCGGAAAAGCAACCTTTGACATTGCAAAAGACAAAAGCAGACCTTTTCTGATTAATGCGAAAGACTTTACTGTTCAGATTCTGGGAACGAAATTCTTTTTAGACCAGACAAACGGAAAGCAGAAAGTGGAATTATATGAAGGTAAAGTGAAAATCAATCATCATGGAAAAATCACCTATCTGCTTCCGAATGAAAAATGGGAGCAAAATCCTGAAATCACGGGAACTCCGGAAACGCAGTATTACGCTGCCGATGTCAGAAAAAATTTCATTTTCGGGGATGAAAAATTTGAAACGATCATTTCCAGACTGGAAAAAATGTATAATATGAAAATCCAGTATCCCGAACAATACAAAGATAAAAGGATAAAAGGTTCGTTCTCAGGAAACCTAAACGAAGTTTTATCCGCAATATGCTATCCCTTTAACCTTAACCCTAAAAAAATCTCCGAAAATGAAATACAACTAAAGTAAAAAGCACCGATAATAGCAGTTATCGATGCACAAAATTAACTATCCCACTCGCTAAAGTTTTAATAAGTTAATCCCCCAAATTTATGAAAAAAACAATAATATCTATTTTATTATTGACTGTAACAGGGTTTCCGGTGATGTATCACGCTAATTCCATCGAGACGGTTACAACTCAGAAAAAAGAAAATATGGTATCCATTACCAGAGTTTTCGACAAACTCAGCAAGACGGCAAAAATTCCGTTTCTTTATTCAAGTTCGGATTTCAAGGGAATTCTTGTCGATGAGAGCGCCATCAGTTATTCCTCACTTGAACAGACATTAAACTACCTGAAAAGTAGGTATCCTGTAGAATACGAAATAAAAAATAACACCGTTGTTCTCCGGAAAACCAATACAAAGACCGTTTCATTCCGAGAAATTTCTAATTTTCCCGGTGAAATGGACACCATTTTACCAAAAGAGAAAAAAATTGATGAAGTCATCATTATCGGATATGGAAAAGTGAAAAAATCCGATGCTACAGGTTCTCTTACCACGGTAAAAATTGATGAAGAAAACGATGGAAATCCTGTTTCCGCACAGGATGCGTTGACAGGAAAAGCAGCCGGAGTAAACATTATTTCTCCTGGCGGAGCTCCGGGCGCAGGAGCTGCCATTCGAATCAGAGGTGGCTCTTCCTTATCAGCGAGCAATGACCCACTTATCGTCATTGACGGAATAGCCATTGACAACTCTTCCATTTCTGGTTCGAGTAATATTCTCGGAATGATTAATCCCAACGACATTGAGAGTTACACCGTTCTGAAAGATGCTTCCTCAACTGCCATTTATGGTTCTAGAGCATCCAACGGAGTCATTATCATCACCACCAAAAAAGGAAGCAAAAAGACCCGGCATCAATATTCCTCCACAACGAAAATCAGCTACAATCCCAAAATGCCGGAAGTATTGAACGGAGATGAGTACAGAGCTTTTATACAAGAAAGGTTTTCAGGAAACAATACCGTAATCAATGGTTTAGGAACTTATAATACCGACTGGCAGAAACAAATCTACCGCACATCGGTAAGCAACGATCAGAATTTCAGCATGACGGGAGCAGTTAAAGAAATTCCTTACCGCCTATCTTTAGGATATACCAATCAGGAAGGGATTATCCGGAAAAACGCTTACGAAAGGATGAACCTCAGCCTTGCCCTGAATCCTTCTTTTTTCGACAAACACCTCAATATCAACCTCAATTATAAGCCGAGCATTGAAAATAATGACTTTATTTCAAATCCTGCAGGCGGAGCCATTTCATTTGATCCTACACGTCCTGTTTACGACAACTCTACGCAATACGGACTTGGATATTTCATCTGGACTGATGCGGCCGGAAGACCGATTACACTTGCAGGAGCCAATCCTGTTTCCATTCTGAACCTCAGAAAAGACAAAGCACAAGTGATTCGCCATATTGGAAATATTCAGATGGATTATAAGATTCACGGATTTGAGGATTTAAAACTGAATGTCAATGCCGGATTCGACCTTCTGAAAAGCGACGGAGATGTTTTTGTTCCGGACAATGCGCCTCTTGCATGGACTTCTATTGGAAGCGACGGACAAGGTCTGCTTCAAAATTATGGACAGAAAAAAGAAAATTTACAACTTGAAATTTACGCCAACTATACCAAAACTATTGCAGACAAACATAAAATTGATGTAATGGGAGGATATTCGTGGCAAAAATTCTGGAAAAACTCATGGGACCATCAAACCAATCTTACCGGAACTAAAATATACAAACCTTATCTTTCAGTTCCTACGGAATATTTGCTTCTATCATTCTACGGACGTCTGAATTACACATTCAAAGACAAATATCTTTTCACCGCAACTCTAAGAAATGACGGTTCTTCCCGTTTTTCCAAAGACAATCACTGGGGGCTTTTTCCTTCTGCGGCTTTTGCATGGAAAATCAATGAAGAAAACTTCCTGAAAGACAGCGGACTTTTTTCTGATTTAAAATTAAGGCTGAGCTACGGTAAAACCGGACAGCAGGACATCGGAGGCGATTACGAATGGATGCAGACCTATACTTCAAGCCAGCCCAATGCATTGTATCAGCTGGGAAATCAGTTTTATCAGACCATTCGTCCGAACGGTTACGACCCGAATCTGAAATGGGAAACCACTTCCACCTACAACATCGGTCTGGATTTCGGAATCCTGAGAAACAGAATTTCCGGTACGGTGGAAGTCTACAAGAGAACAACCGATGATTTGCTGAACAAAATCTCCGTAGCTGCAGGCTCCAATCTCACTAATATGATTTTCACCAATATCGGTTCAATGGAGAATAAAGGTTTGGAACTTAGCCTGAACACCATTCCTGTAAAAAATGAAAACTGGCAATGGAATTTGGATGTAAACATGACATGGAGTAAATCCAAAATCACCAAACTTACCCTTGTGGACAGTCCTAACTATGGTGTAAATATCGGAAATGTTTCAGGATCAACTGCGGGAACAATTCAGATTCATTCCGTGGGATATGCTCCCTATACTTTTGTACTTTACCAGCAGGAATATGATGCCGACGGAAAACCAATTGAAGGAAAATATAAAGATGGGGGACTCGTAAAATCCAAGAATCCAATGCCGGATTCGTTCTTCGGAATTTCTTCAAAACTAAGTTATAAAGACTGGTATTTCGGATTTAACGGACATGCAAATTTTGGAAACTATGTTTACAATAATCTTAAATCCAAAGATTACAAATCCAAAGTATATTCAGGAAACGGAACATACAGCAATATACTAAGTTACACCGCAGATCACGGATTCGAGAATTTACAGCTGTATTCCGATTTCTTCCTTGAAGATGCTTCGTTCTTCCGTATGGATAATGTGACTTTGGGATACAATTTCAAAAATATCAGTGATAAATTCGATTTGGGAATGAACCTCTCTGTGCAGAATGCTTTTGTAATTACCAATTACAGCGGTATTGATCCTGAAGTATTCCTTGGAATTGATAATAATATTTATTCCAGACCGCGTTCGTTCCTGTTCGGTCTTAATGTTAACTTTAAATAATCTCAATATGAAACGCTTATATATTATTACCTTACTGTTTTCGCTTTTCGCAGCGAGTTCGTGTATCAGCGATTTGGACACTACACCTATCGATCCGAATATCATTACTACAGATCAGGTATATTCCAATCCTGATAATTATAAAGGAATTCTTGCAAAATGTTATGCGGCATTATGCCTCAGCGGGCAGCAGGGACCAACGGGAGATCCCGACATGAGCAATTTTGATGAGGGATACAGCTCCTTTATCCGTCTGGCTTTTTATATTCAGATTCTCACTACTGATGAAGCTATTATGGGTTCTCAAACCAACGGACTGCGCCAACTCGCTACCAATACATGGGATTCCAACACGGCAATCCTGAACGGATATTATGCAAGATTATACCAAATCATCGGATATACCAATGAATTTTTAAGGCAAACGACTGACGAAAAACTTCAGCAAAGAGGACATACCAATCCTGATTTCATAAAAGAAGTTGGGTATTTCCGTGCAGAAGCCCGATTCCTCAGAGCGTATTCCTATTGGGTTTTATTGGACACTTATGGGAAAGTTCCTTTTGTAACCGATGCGGATAAATTAGATCCGCAATTTCTGCCTAACCAGATTTCCCGAACTGATTTATACTCTTACGTGGAAAATGAACTGAAAGACATTGAAACACAGCTCCCTGCTTCCAACGAATACGGAAGAGTAGACAAAACTGCGGCCAACTTTCTGCTGTCAAGACTTTATCTGAATGCTCAGATCTACGTTAATTCTCCACAATGGGAAAAAGCGGCGGAATATGCGGAAAAAGTAATCAACAGCCACTACAGCCTTTCCCCGAAATACCTGTACAATTTTCTTGCGGACAATCACACCTCACCGGAAATCATCTGGTCTCTGAATATGGACGGTACGCAATCCAAAACCTATGGAGGAACTACCTTTTTCGTATTGGCACAAACCGGAGGAAGTATGCTCACTTACCTGAACATGGGAATTGCCGGCGGATGGGGAAATATCCGCGTACGTCCCGAATTTGTGGATAAATTTCAACCCGAAGACCAGAATTTTGATGCTGCCGATCCCAATGCTTTTACAAAAGGAGACAGCCGAGCTCTGTTCTTCAACATCGGACACAAAAAAGCAATTGAAGTACTCCCGGGAAATTTTCAGGACGGATACGCCTTTACCAAATGGAGAAATGTAGATAAAAACGGAAATGCCGGTTCAGATGCAGCGTTTGTAGACACGGATTTCCCAATGTTCCGTCTTTCCGAAGCCTACCTTACCGCTGCCGAAGCCTATCTGCGTATTGGAATAAGAACAAATGATGCACTCTCTTATGTGAATACGGTAAGAAACCGTGCGTACAACAACGGAAACGGAGCAATTTCTGTTTCAGAACTAAACCTGAATTTTCTCTTAGATGAAAGGTCAAGAGAACTTTCATGGGAGCTGATGAGGAGAACAGACCTTATCCGTTTCGGAAAATATACGCCTGCCGATTATGTATGGAGCTGGAAAGGAAATGACAAAAACGGAAAAGGCATAGACCCGAAATTCAATATCTTCCCTCTTCCGTCTGCGGATATCACTGCAAATCCAAATCTTACACAAAACGAGGGTTATTAATAGAACTTCTTACTCTTATCAATTAAACATTATTTTAAAGCTTCGCGAATTTTCTGCGGAGCTTTTTAATTTAATCTTCAAAATCCATGTGATAATAAGCTATATTGAGCGAATAATTCCGTTTCGCAAACTTACAAAAACTTTCAGGTACAACGGTGATAAAGATTTTTTAAGAGAGAAACACCTCTTTGAAAATGATTCCAAAATCGTAAATCAAATTCGTCCCTGCGATTTCAGTTTCCAGTAGCGTAAAAGTCCGGCAACCGACATCCAGCTTGGATTGGCGTATTCGTACACTTGAATTTCGTGCTCATTCAAACCGTATGCGGAAAGTTGGTTTTTGGTATAATCCATAAATTTCGGAGTGATGATTTCGGGAAGATCACCGGATTCAAAATACGGTTTCATCCAGTTTGCCCAATTATCAAGAATCACTTCCAATTCTTCCAAATGTTGATGGGGATTTTCAATTCTCCCGAAATGAGTTAAATATAATGCTTCGGGATTTTCATTCTTTAATTTTGCAATGGAATTTTTCCACAATTCAAGATTAATATCAGGAGGCGGACAAGGCGGAACAACCGGTCCGTTCCCGATTTTCACTCCGCCAACATCGCCGGTGAAAATCACATTTCCGATTTTATAAGCATTGTGATGAATGGCGTGTCCCGGCGTATAAATTGCTTTTATTTCGTGCCCGCCAATTTTTAAAATATCCTGATCGTCTACGGCAATCAGCTGTTCTTCGGAAATCGGTTCCATATTTCCCCAAAGTCTTTCCATATCGTCCTGATAAATCATTTTGGCGGAATTCCAAAGTTTTTCAGGATTTTGCAAATGGGGCAAACCAATAGGATGAACGTAAATTTTTGCTCCGAGATCTGCAAATTTCCATGCGGCTCCGGCATGATCGAAATGAATATGCGTGAGCAGCAAATGCTTTACATCTTCCACTTTGTAACCGTGATTTTCGATGGCGGATTTCAAATGTTCGGAGGTGGTTTCCGGTCCGCTTTCAATTAAAATAAGTCCGTCTTCGGAAGGAATTAAAAAAGAGCCGATGGCTTTTTCGGTGTCTAAAAATTTAAGGTCAAGAATTTGAATTTCGTTCATATTTCAGAGGTTTGCTATTTTCTCAAATATAAAAAAAACCACCGACAAATGCCGATGGTTTCTTATTTATTTCAAGATAATTCCTACTTCTTTTTAGGAGCCGATTTTTTCGCAGTTGGTTTTTTGGCGGCTGGTTTTTTGGTTTCTTTAAAAGCGTTTTTATCTTCTGCCGTGATCCATTTTTTCACTTCATCCAAAGAAATTTCTTTCAATTCTTCTGCCGTGTATTTTTCGCCGTCTTTGTTTTTCGGAAGTTTAATCATCGCTTTTTTGAAACGGATAAAAGGTCCCCATCTTCCGTTTTCGATGGAAATCTTTTCTTTTTCCCATTGCTGAATGTAGCGGTTGGCTTCTTTTTCCAGTTTGGCTTCAATCAGTTCATTGATGTCGTTCTGAGAAAGATGGTCGAAATCGTATTTTTTCGGAACATTGATAAACAAACTCTGATATTTAATGAATGGGCCGAATCTTCCCACGCCTTTTGTAACCGGTTCTCCTTTATATGTGGCAATCGGAGCGTCGGCTTTTTGTTTTTCACGGATCATTTCCTCCGCCAAATCCTGATCCACGGAAAAAGGATCGGTTCCTTTCGGAAGTGAAATAAAAGCTTCACCAAATTTCACATAAGGACCGAATCTTCCGACACCAATCGAAACCGTTTTGCCTTCATATTCTTTTAAATCAAAAGGAATTTTAAACAAATCCAGTGCTTCTTCCAGAGAAATAGTGGCAATATTTTGTGACGGAAGCAGACTGGCAAACTTTGGTTTTTCTTCATCATCCGATTCTCCGATTTGCACCATTGGTCCAAATCTTCCGATGCGAACGTGAATGTTTTTGCCGGATTTCGGATCCTTCCCTAAAATTCTTTCTCCTGTAGCACGATCTGCATGTTCTTCCACATCTTCAATTCTCGGGCGGAATTTGGAGTAGAAATTGGTCATCATTTCTTTCCATTGTTCTTTTCCGTCGGCAATTTCATCGAAACCTTCTTCTACTTTTGCCGTGAATCCGTAATCTAAAATTTCATTGAAATTATTCACCAGAAATTCATTCACGACTTCGCCGATGTCGGTCGGAACAAATTTATTTTTATCACCTCCGAATTTTTCGGTCAATACTTCTTTTTTCACTCCTGATTTCCCCAAAGTCATTTTTACGATTTCGCGTTCGTGAGGAAGAATTTCCCGTTTATCTACATATTCTCGGTTCTGAATGGTCTGAATGGTCGGCGCATATGTGGAAGGGCGACCAATCCCCAATTCTTCGAGTTTTCTTACCAGTCCAGCTTCTGTATATCGTGCTGCCGGTTTGGTAAATTTTTCTGTGGCGGTGATTTTTTTATAGGATAACGGCTCCCCGATTTTCACTTTCGGAAGCAGCTTTTCGTTGTTTTCTTCGTCGTCATCTTCCCGGGTAACTTCATATACTTTCAGGAAACCATCAAAAACAATGACTTCGCCCTGTGCTTCAAAAGACTGTGGCAATGCAGAATTTCCGATTTCAATAACCGTTTTTTCGATCTTCGCATTTTCCATTTGGGATGCCAGTGTTCTTTTATAAATCAACTGATACAATTTATTCAATTGTACATCGCTGATGGATTTTACTGAAAAATCGGTGGGACGAATCGCCTCATGCGCTTCTTGTGCAGATGCGGATTTCGTGGTGTAATTTCTCGGTTTTGAATATTTATCGCCGTATTCAGAAAGAATCTGCGCTTTGGCTCCGTTAATCGCTTCCTGAGAAAGATTCACGGAATCGGTTCTCATATAAGTAATGAAACCTTCTTCGTACAAACGCTGGGCAACACGCATAGTTGTGGTAACGCCGTAGCCTAATTTGTTGGAGGCTTCCTGCTGCAATGTAGAAGTGGTAAATGGTGCGGAAGCGCTTCTGGTTCCCGGTTTTTTTTCTACATTCAGGACTTTGAAATCCGTATTTTGGGATTGTTCAAGAAATTTTTCTGCATCGGATTCTCTTTCAAAATCTTTTTTCAGTTTGGCAGCGATATCCTGATTGGCAGCATTTTGAAAAATTCCTTCTACTTTATAAGATGCTTTTGGTTTAAAAGCACGAATTTCCTGCTCGCGCTCCACAATCAATCGCACCGCAACAGACTGCACTCTTCCGGCGGAAAGTCCGGTTTTAATTTTTTTCCAGAGTACCGGCGACATTTCAAAACCTACGATCCGATCCAAAACTCTTCTTGCCTGTTGTGCATTTACGAGATTCTGATCGATTTTTCTTGGATTTTCAACGGCTTTCAGGATTGCGTTTTTGGTAATTTCGTGGAAGACAATTCTTTTGGTATTCTCGTCTTTCAGTTTCAGTTCCTGCGCAAGATGCCAGGCAATGGCTTCTCCTTCGCGGTCTTCATCGGAAGCCAGCCAAACCGTGTCAGCTTTTTTTACTGCGGCTTTCAGTTCGGTTACGATTTTTTTCTTGTCGGGAGACACTTCATAATCGGGCGTAAAGGTTTCCAGATCAATGCCCATTCCCTTTTTCGGTAAATCCCGAATGTGCCCGAAACTGGATTTCACTTCGAAATCCTTTCCCAGATATTTCTGAATGGTTTTTGCTTTTGCTGGTGACTCTACGATGACAAGATTTTTGGACATACGGGAAAAAATTTCTTGCAAAAGTAGAAACTTTTTTATTATTCACGCTTTTTAAGCAAAATTTTGAATGTTTAATGTTGGAAATGTTTACTTTTAAATATTGATAATGAGATTGTTTTACCATGAATATCCTTCAAAATATTATCGAAACGGAAACGTACAAAAGTATTTTGTATTTTGTTCTGGGAGGACTTTTCTCACTTTTCACCTATCATCTCTTCCGGTATTATAATACCAAAAAGCTCTCTTATTTATTATACAGTTTCTACTGCTTGTGTTCATTTGCCGCGTATATTCCGCTTGTTGAAAACGGATTCTTAGAGGATTTTGCGAATCATTACCATTGGGATGTGATGACGAAAGATTATCTCACCACCGTTTATAATTGTATTTATTTTCTGTTTTTTACAGCTTTTCTTGATTTAAAAAAGATTAATTCCAGATTTTATCATTGGATTATTTATCCGGTTTTAGCCATTCTGGTGCTTTCTTCTGTTTTTTTCGCTGTTGCTCATTTTACAGATCACCCGGTGATTTACAAAAATTTTATCGGGTATTTCACTCTATATATTTGTGGGCTTACGGTATTTTCGTTTATTATTCTCATGCGGATTCGCAATCCTTTGAAGTGGTACATCATTGTTGGAGGAATCATGCTGTTTATCACTTCGATGATTGGTGAAAAAGTGGTTCGTGAATTTTTAAATATTGACTATAAAACCGGTGATTTTGTGTTCTTTGTCGGGTTGCTTGTGGAAAACACCTTATTTGGTCTTGCACTGGGACATCAACAACGGACGGAGTACAGAGAACGTGTGGGCTTTCAGGAAAATTTAGTTCGCGAACTGAAAAACAACGAAACCCTCCGAAAAGAAATCGCCTGGAAAAACGAAGAAAAACTCATTGCAGAAAACGAAAAAATTAAAATTGAAAGAGAAAATACCGAACTGGCTCTTGCCGCACTTCGAAGCCAGATTAATCCGCATTTTATTTTCAATACGCTGAATTCCATCAAACTGTATATTCTAAGCAATGATCCTGAAAATGCCGCCAATTATCTTCAAAAATTTTCAAGGCTGATCCGGTTGATTCTCAACGCGTCTTTTCAGAGAAATTCTTCACTGGAAACCGAATTGGAAATTATCAAACTCTATGTTGCCATTGAAAATCTGCGATTCAATAATGAAATCGTTTTTACTATTCATCAGGATTCAAAAATGGATTTGCATTTGGTTCCGGTTCCTCCTTTATTTTTACAGCCTTACCTTGAAAATGCAATCTGGCACGGCATTACCTCAACCGAAAAAAAGGAAATCAGCATCACCGTTTCCGAACGATCAGATTATATTGAAATTACGATTGAAGATTCCGGTGTCGGGATCAAAAATTCAAAACACCAGAATTCCTCCACAAAAAGAAAATCATACGGAACCAAAATTGCTGCCGATTCCCTGAATCAGTTTTTCAATTCAAACGTGGAAATTCTGACGGAAGACCTCGGCGAAAGTTCATCAAAATCCAGCGGAACAAAAGTAACCATCCGCATTCCCATTAATCAAAAAGGTGGAATTGAAAACTCAAACGAAAATTTATTAAACTAAATATCAATAAATTACATATAAAAAAATCAATTTCTTTAGATTTTTCTTTGTCAGAAAATTTCTTTAGTCTACTTTTGCGGTAGACTAATTGAAAATAATGAATCTTTTATCTCAAGTTTTCCCTTGTAAAATGTGTCCAATGATGATCTGTATGAGCAACATTGCGGGGAACTCTTGTATTATTTAATAACTAACTAAACTAAATAGCAGAGAGCCTTGTTCAACAACAAGGCTTTTTTATGACTTAAAATTTAAAAAATATGAAAAAACAAAAACAACTGATTGCTGCTTTATTCTTTACAGGATTGGGGATTTCCAATCTTTATGCGCAGCAAACCACCGATTCTACAAAAACCACAACCATAGAAGAAACCGTAATTCTCGGTTCCAGAAGCGGGGCGCGAACCAAAACAGACAGCCCGGTTCCGGTAGATGTTTTCAACCTGAAACAGGAATCGGTTGTACTTCCGCAAACCAATATCAACCAGATTCTGAATAGCATTGCACCTTCATTTACTTCAGTAGTACAAACCAGTGCAGACGGAAGCGACCATTCCGATCCCGCGCAACTTCGCGGATTAGGTCCTGATCAGGTTTTGGTACTTGTAAACGGAAAAAGAAGACATACTTCCGCCTTGGTAAATGTAAACGGAACACCGGGAAGAGGAACGGTAGGAACCGACTTGAATGCCATTCCTTCTTTTGCCGTAAATAATATTGAAGTTTTAAGAGACGGCGCTGCCGCACAATATGGTTCGGACGCCATTGCCGGAGTAATTAACGTTGGATTAAAAAGAGATACCGGAAAATTAAGCGGTCAGTTTACCTATGGTGGAAATTTAACCCCAACCGCAAACGACCATACCGGAGATTTCGACGGACAGAATGTTCAGATCGACCTCAACTATGGAAATAAAATCGGGAAACGAGGTGGTTTTTATAATTTAACATGGAGTTCCCAGTTCAGAAATCCAACCTACAGAGCCGGAACCGAAAGCGGAAATCTTTTCAATGCCTACAACGCTATCGAACAGCGCGCGCTGGAAAACGGGGTAAATCTTTCTTCACTCTTTACCAATATCGGCAGTACGCCAAATGCCAGCGAACTTATTAATTACATTCATCAGTACGCTCAGGATGTAAATTATTTTTCCTCAGATTTTCAAAACCAGATTCAGGGAGCGGGAACCATTACTGATTTACAGACAATCCTGGGCACCGATTATACAGAACAGGAGTTGGCGTATCGCGGATTGAGCAGAAAGGATTTCAACATGAAAGTAGGACAATCCAAACTGAGCAACCATCAGCTTTTTGCCAATATCGAAGTTCCGGTAAGCGATACTTGGAAAGTATATACTTTTGGAGGATACAGCTACAGAAGCGGAACTTCCGGAGGTTTCTACAGAAGACCAAACCAAAGCAGAACTTTCACAGGATTGCACATCAACGGTTATCTTCCGGAAATTGGCACCGATATTCAGGATCTTTCCATTGCAGCCGGAATTAAAGGCGACTGGAAAGGTTGGGATGTTGATTTCAGCAATACTTTTGGACAAAACACTTTTGATTACACCATAAAAAATACAGGAAACACCTCTCTGAGATTTGCTTCTCCGGATTCTTTTAAAGCGGGTGGACTTCAGTTTTCTCAAAACACATTAAATCTGGATTTTTCCAAAAATTTTGATGTCTGGCAAGGTTTGAATGTGGCTTTCGGAGCAGAACACCGCTATGAAAATTACAAAATTTCCGCAGGTGAAGAAGCCTCCTATGCCACATACGATGTAAACGGAAATGTGTGGGATGGAACCACCGCTCGCCCAACTGATTTCTTTGGAAACGCACTTGCCGGAGGTTCACAGGTTTTTGGAGGATTTCTACCGGATAACGCCATCAACAAAAGCCGTCAGTCTGTTGCAGCCTATGCCGATGTAGAATTTAATTTCACAAACTGGCTTCTGGTAGATGCTGCTTTACGCTATGAAAACTATTCGGATTTTGGTTCCACTTTTAATTATAAGCTGGCTTCCAGAATCAAACTTGCGGACAATCTGAATTTCCGATTTGCTGGATCCACAGGATTCCGTGCGCCATCCATTCAGCAAATTTACTTTAACCAGTCTTCTTCCCTTTTCACCAACGGAGAATTACTACAGGTCGGAACTTTCAGTAATGATTCCCAGATTGCAAAATTTCTCGGAATCCCAAGTTTGAAACAGGAAACTTCGAAATCGGTAAGCGCAGGTTTTACCTATAAAATTCCGGATGCTAACCTTACCTTTACCGTGGACGGTTATTTCATCCGGATCGACGACCGTATTCTGTTGACCGGACAGTTTGCGAAATCATCAGTTCCTGCTGAAGCACAAGAGGTTTATACAGAATTAGGCATTAACGCCGCTCAGTTTTTCACCAATGCTATTGATACCGAAACGAAAGGACTGGATTTTGTCGCCACGCATACCGCACGTTTTTCAGATTTCAAACTCGACAATAATTTTGCGTTCAACATCAACAGAACCAAAAAAGTGGGGGCTATTCATTCCAGCGGTTTGCTTCAAAGTGAAAATCTTGAAAGCACCTATTTTTCCGAAAGTGCCAGAATTTATTTAGAAGAAGCAGTACCACATACCAAAGCAACGCTTTCCCACAATCTTTCATGGAAAGACCTCACTTTCTACCTGAGAAATACCTATTACGGAAAAGCAACTTCGCCGGATAATATCGATGTAAATGGAGACGGAATAAAAGATCCTCAGGAACACCAAACCATTGAAAGCAGAATCATTACTGATTTATCTCTGGCGTATCAGTTTACAAAAGAAGTAGGTTTGACTTTGGGCGTGAACAACCTTTTTGATCTCTACCCCACTAAAAATCTTACGGCATCTACCAATAACGATCAGTTTATATATTCAAGATCAACCGCACAATTCGGGCTGAACGGAAGATATGTTTTTGCTCGACTAAATTTTTCGTTTTAAGAAAAAATAAAAAATAGGGGATTTGTTTTTTTAAAGGGAGCCTCTTCGGAATTTTTCCGAAGGGGCTTTTTTATTCTCAATAATTATTCGTGAATTGCAGAAGGATGATGATTTGCTGATGACTACCTAAAATCTAAAAAATTCAAACAGAAAACTGCGCCCACCCCAGAAATTATGTGCATGGTTTAGTACCCGAGAATTACACATGCATAAGAATTACAGAAACAAAAAATGAAGGTGGCAAATGAAAATTGCCACCTTTTTTATGCAGAAAATAGTTTTAATCCTCCTTTTCTTCCATGGCAAATTCATGGAAAGGCAGAATGGTGATTGTTCTCCCGTCCTTCTCAAAACGATCTCTTTGATTGAATGTGATGATTTTGCTTTCACTGGCATCAAAAAATACCATAGCTTCGTCCAACCCTTCAGTTTCCCGATCTAAATTATCCGGTGTGAGCTCATAGCAAACCTGTATCAGTTCTTTCACCTGACCTCGCTCAAGGACCACAAAATCACACTCTTTCTTTTCTCTAAAATAATAGATTTCCTGAAAACTCCTGCGCAGATGAAGATACACCGCATTCTCCAGCCTTCTCCCTTTTTCATCAGAAAAAACAATAGAATTATGTGTGAACAGACCCAAATCTACCGCATATACTTTTTTCGGATTCCGGATCTGCGTTTTCAGGGAATAACTGAACTTTGGTAAAAAGTGAACGAGATAGGTGTTTTCCAGATGCGAAAAATAATCCGTGATTGCACTTACCGACTTCAGCCCGAATAAATCTTTCAATTTCGTTGCAGAAACAGGTTTTCCGATATTGGAAATCAGATAAACCGTCAACTGAAACAGAGAATTTACATCGCGAACTCCGTACCGTACCGCAATATCGCGGTTCAGAATATCCGCCAAAAGACGCTGCAGCACCAATCCGTTTTCCGTAATCAGATACTCTGGGAAACCACCATCTTTCAGATATTGATTTGTGGATGAAGAACCACTTTCCAGATTTTTAAATTTAAGAAATTCCGAATACGAAAAGGGAAAAAGTTCGTAAGGAAGGTTTCTCCCGGTGAGTTTTGTTCCCAGTTCACGACTCATCAGTGAAGCATTGGAACCGGTAACCACCACCTTATATCCCTCGTCAAGTTTCTGTCGCACATACAATTCCCAACCTTCCAATACCTGAATTTCATCAAAAAAAAGATTTTTTATTTCCCGATCTTTAAGAATTGTATCAAGCCTTGTAAAATCCCGCATTTCAAACCCGGCCAGTCTTGGATCTTCAAAATTCAGAAACAAAGAATTCTCCCGGTTTTCTTTCATCAGCTGCAACATCAAAGTACTTTTTCCGGATCTGCGTATACCTGTAATCAGAATTACAAAATTATTATACAGCGTTATTTCCAATAGTTTCTCCCGCTCAAGGCCAAGATTTTTGCTCAAGAAAAACGCATCCTGATAGGTTATTATCTCATTTAACTGACTTTCTGTCAACATAATACAAAAGTTATCCATTACAAATATATAATATTATTCGATATAAACAAATGATTATATTTGATACTATCAAATAATATTGTTTGATACTGCCAAATAATATTTCAAATAGAATATAGAACGAATTATAAATGTTCCAATGCTTCTGAAGAATTCGAATGACTTTGTTCACAATTATTTAGGATTCCGGCAGATGCTTTATTGCCCAAAAATCCTTATATTCGCAAACTATTTAAAATCAGCGTATTTACGAGAAAATGAAGAAGTTTACCGAGTATAAAAACCTTGACTTAGTCGCTGTATCCGAAGAGGTTACTGCATTTTGGAACAACAATGATACTTTCAGGAAATCTGTGGAAATCCGCGAAGGACAACCGGAATTCGTGTTTTACGAAGGACCGCCTTCCGCCAACGGACTTCCGGGAATTCACCATGTGATGGCAAGAGCGATTAAGGATATTTTCTGCCGTTTTCAAACGCAGAACGGGAAACAGGTTTTTCGTAAAGCCGGCTGGGATACACACGGACTTCCCGTGGAACTCGGTGTGGAAAAGGAACTCGGCATTACCAAAGAAGATATCGGCAAGAAAATTTCCGTTGAAGAATACAATCAGGCCTGCAGAAATGCCGTAATGAAATACACTGATGTTTGGAACGATCTCACCGAAAAAATCGGATATTGGGTCGATCTGGAACATCCTTACATCACCTACAAACCGAAATATATGGAAACGGTTTGGTGGCTGCTGAAACAGCTTTACGACAAAAATCTTCTTTATAAAGGTTACACCATTCAGCCATATTCCCCGAAAGCAGGAACCGGACTTTCGACTCATGAACTCAACCAACCGGGAACCTATCGCGATGTTTCCGATACCACGATTGTAGCGCAGTTCAAAGTTGACAACTGGCCAGAAAAAATTAAAGAGCAAATCAGCTCCCTCTCCTTTGGAGAGGGTTGGGGTGAGGACATTTATTTCCTTGCATGGACGACCACACCCTGGACTTTACCTTCCAATACCGCTTTGGCAGTCGGAAAGAATATCGATTATGTTTTGGTGAAAACCTTCAACCAGTACACCTTTGAACCGATCAATGTGATTCTGGCAAAAGTGCTTTTGCAGAAAAACTTCGGTAAAAAATACGCCGAAGGAACCGAGGAAGATTTTAAAAATTATACTTCCGAAAGCAAAACCATTCCTTACCAGATCATCAAAGAATTTAAAGGCGAAGAACTTATAGGAATTCAATACAAGCAACTTGTTCCGTGGTTTTTACCGAACGAAAATCCCGAAAATGCATTCCGTGTAATTCCGGGAGATTTTGTAACAACGGAGGACGGTACCGGAATCGTTCATATTGCGCCTACTTTCGGTGCAGATGATGCACGCGTGGCAAAAGAAGCCGGAATTCCGCCAATGCTTGTAAAAGATGAAAACGATAATTTGGTGCCATTGGTAGATCTTCAGGGAAAATTCATCAAAGGAAAAAATGTTCCCGAAGTTTTTGCCGGAAAATACATCAAAAACGAATATTACGACGACGGAACCGCACCCGAAAAATCATGGGATGTGGAGCTCGCCATTCTTTTAAAAACTGAAAACAAGGCCTTCAAGGTTGAAAAATATGTTCACAGTTATCCGCACTGCTGGAGAACCGACAAACCGGTACTCTATTATCCGCTGGATTCGTGGTTTGTGAAAATGACCGCCGTGAAAGACCGTTTGGTAGAACTGAACAAAGGCATCAACTGGAAGCCAAAAGCCACCGGAGAAGGCCGCTTTGCCAACTGGCTGGAAAATGTAAACGACTGGAATCTTTCCCGTTCCAGATATTGGGGAATTCCGCTTCCGATATGGAGAACAGAGGATTTGAAGGAAGAAAAAATCATCGGTTCTGTAGAGGAAATTTACAACGAAATCGAAAAATCTGTTGCCACAGGTTTCATGAAAGAAAATCCGTTTAAAGGATTTGAAACCGGAAATATGTCCGAAGAAAATTACGCACAGATTGACCTTCATAAAAACATTGTGGATGCCGTGATTCTGGTTTCCGACAGCGGAAAACCGATGAAACGGGAAAGCGATCTTATCGACGTTTGGTTTGATTCCGGCTCCATGCCGTATGCGCAGCTGCATTATCCGTTTGAAAACAAAGAAATGATTGACAGCAGAAAGGCTTTTCCGGCAGATTTTATCGCAGAAGGTGTGGATCAGACGCGCGGTTGGTTCTACACGCTCCATGCAATTGCTACAACGGTTTTTGATTCTGTGGCGTATAAAAATGTAGTTTCCAACGGTTTGGTTTTGGATAAAAACGGACAAAAAATGTCCAAACGTTTGGGCAATGCCGTAGATCCTTTCACTACGCTGGCAAAATACGGTCCGGATGCA
Source organism: Bergeyella sp. (assembly GCA_031987605.1). GTDB lineage: Bacteria > Bacteroidota > Bacteroidia > Flavobacteriales > Weeksellaceae > JAFAGO01. Next base: position 38,245 of record DALZZF010000003.1, read on the forward strand.
ACGCGCTGGTACATGATTTCCAATGCGAATCCGTGGGAAAACCTGAAATTTGATCTGGACGGAATTGATGAAGTTCGGCGCAAATTTTTCGGAACTTTATACAACACTTATTCGTTTTTCTCGCTGTATGCCAATGTGGACGGATTCACCTATTCCGAAGCAGAAGTGGAAAACAGACCGGAAATCGACCGCTGGATTCTCTCTGAACTGAACCTTCTGATTAAAGAAGTAAAAGCCAATTACGAGGATTACGAACCTACCAAAGTGGCAAGAGCCATCAATACTTTTGTGAACGACAATCTTTCCAACTGGTATGTGCGTTTGTGCAGAAGACGTTTCTGGAAAGGCGATTACAGTGAAGATAAAATCTCAGCGTATCAGACTCTTTACACCTGTCTGGAAACTGTTGCCAAACTTTCAGCACCGATTGCGCCGTTTTTTATGGACAAACTTTATCAGGATTTGAATTCCGTTACCGGAAAAGATTCCGCAGAAAGTGTTCACCTTTCGGATTTTCCTGTTGCTGATGAAAGCCTGATCGACAACGATCTGGTAGAGAAAACACATCTTGCACAGCAGATTACTTCGATGGTCTTTTCATTAAGAAAAAAAGAGAACATCAAAGTTCGTCAGCCGTTGCAAAAAGTGATGATTCCGGTGTTGGATGCAAAAACGGAATATCAGATAAAAGCCGTTTCAGAACTTATCAAACAAGAAGTAAACGTAAAAGAACTTCAACTGATTAATGCCGATGAAGCTGCGGATTTAATTGTAAAACAAATCAAGCCGAATTTCAAAACATTAGGTCCGAAACTCGGAAAAGACATGAAAACTGTTGCCGGAGAAATTTCCGCTTTCAGCAATGAGCAGATTGCACAACTGGAAAAAGACGGAAAAATCGAAGTTTCCGGTTATGAAATCACCACCGATGATGTGGAAATCTTCACCAAAGATATTCCGGGATGGACGGTTGCCAGCGAAGGAAAACTAACCGTTGCACTAGATCTCACGATTACCGATGAACTGAAATCTGAAGGAATTGCACGGGAATTCATCAACCGGATTCAGAATTTAAGAAAAGACAAAGATTTTGAGCTAACGGACAGAATTTCAATTCAGTTGGAACACGAAACTCCGTTTAGAAAAGAACTTATCAACAATGAGCAGTATATTGCAGCGGAAGTGTTGTCGGATAAAATAGAATTTGTAAATTCACTTCCAATTTTTAACGAAATCGACATCGATGATGTTATATTTAAAGTAAATATTAATAAAGTTTGAGGATTTGAAAATGTTTGATACTGTTTGATTTTTCAACCGTTCAAACCACATCAAACATTTAAACTATTTTAAACCAAAAGTAACTATGGCAGAAGAAAGAGTACGCTACAGCGATGCTGAATTGCAGGAATTTAAAAAAATTATTCAGGAAAAAATAGATAAAGCCGAAAAGGATTTGGCCTTGATTAACGAAAGTTTCATCAACAACCAGAATAATGGTACAGATGACACTTCCCCAACCTTCAAAGCATTTGAAGAAGGCGCAGAAACGCTCAGCAAAGAGCAAAATGCCATTCTTGCAGGAAGACAGGAAAAATTCATCCGCGATTTGAAACATGCGCTCATCCGCATCGAAAATAAAACCTACGGCGTGTGCCGGGTTACCGGAAAATTAATCCCGAAAGAACGCCTGAAAGCGGTTCCTCATGCAACATTAAGCATAGAGGCCAAAAATATGCAACGTTAATAATTAACCTATACAATTCAGAAAAAGGTTTATAGTGGATGCATTATAAACCTTTTTTATACCATGCAAATCCTTATTCTCATTTTATTAATCGTAGCGGTTCTGGGATATTTCTTCAGGAAAGATATCCAAGAAAAAATAGCACCCGACCGTAAAAAAAATTATACGATTGACGACCGGTTCAACGATTCCAAAATTGAACGCGAAAAAGAAATCGACCGGCTGTTGTCCAAAATGGGCGAAAACGGAATTGATGACCTGAACCCAAAAGAAAGAAAAAGACTGGAAGAACTTTCTCAGAAATAGTCTATTTTTGCAAACCAAATATCAACATTTTGAAAAAAATTGCATTTGTTACTCTTCTCATTTTAATCATCGATCAGGTTTCTAAATTTTACATCAAAACCCACTTTTCTTTGGGCGAAAGCGTTGATGTTTTTCCAGGATTTAAACTCACTTTTGTTGAAAATCCGGGAATGGCTTACGGATTCCAGTTTGGCGGACTTTTAGGAAAATATGCGCTGGTTCTGGTGCGGATTGTTCTGATTGGTTTTATGGTTTATTTATTTCGTAAATGGTTAAAAACCAGAGCATCAAATTATTTACTGATTCCGATGGCCATGATTTTTGCGGGAGCAATCGGAAACCTTATTGACGGAATGTTTTACGGATTAATTTTCGATTCTGGAACTGTTTTCGATGAATCTGTAGGACGTTGGATTGATTATGATGGTGTTTCAAAATTAGTTCCTTTTGGTCAGGGTTATTCCCACTTTATGAAAGGTTGCGTGGTCGATATGCTTCACTTTCCGCTCGTAGATTGGTGGGTTCCGGAAAACTGGCCTGTGATTGGCGGAAAGCATATTGAGTTTTTCAAATATATTTTTAATGTCGCCGATTCTGCCATTACGGTTGGTGCCATTCTTTTGTTTATTTTCAGAAAAAAAGCGTTTCCGAACGGGTTGGATTTTTAGAACGTTGACAGAATTTTTGTTAAAATTCATTCTATTTCAAGCTGTTTAATTACAGCATTATTATTAAAATTGAAGTTGAGTCATCTTGCCTGACTTTGTTCTTAAACTATATTAAGCCGAAAATCACTTCACGAAATTCACTCTTTCTCAAATTTCTTTTCTGGAAAATTTCTATCTTTTACTATGAAGAATTAAAATACAGAGAATCCGTTTTCAAAAAAATTATGAAATAAATTACCGAATTCATCTCATGTATTTGCACGAAAAAATTCGAATTTAAATCATTCATAATCAGATTATTATTCGCGTTTTAGAATCTGCAGTACAACTCTTTTTTCTTAACATGTTTTATATTCTTAATAAAGTGCTAATTACCTGTAAATTTGTCTAAAGTTATACAATCTTCATTATTAAATTAATGGAGTATTTGCATAATATATCAATATACCCAATCTTTTTGCTAAAACTATTTTGATTATCCGCAATTGATAACAATTGAAATTATATCTGTTTTCCTCTGCTAAGTGAAATCGAAGATTCGAAGTAGTCAAACGCCTTTGCAGGTCTAAAAGCAAACAAAAATATTTGCGGACTTCGCATAAAAAAAGCGTTATGAATAAAAGTATATAATCATTAAAACTATAATACAAAATTAAAAAACCAACACCATGCTGTACAATTCCATTTTCATGATTACGAAATCTATTTCAATAATTGGAACAGTCATTTTTGCTATTTCTGTTTCAGCATTAAATGCACAAACTAATTTTTCCGGAAATTATTCCAGTGAAGGCGACATCTCAGCCAAAGGAATTATGACGATAGAAATTTCACAGGAAAAAGCAAAAATCGAAGGTACCGCAAATTATAAAGATTACAGCGGACAATCGGACTCAGGATTACTATCGGTAAACGGATATGTAAAAGGGAATATTGGTTTCGTGCGGTTTCGGGATCAGCGTGGCGTTACAATTGCAGATGGCAGTATCCGGCTGCAGGACGGCTCTACACTGAATTTCAAACAAACCGGAAGCAATTCTTTATTGCCAAAAGAAGCATTTTTGTACGTCAGCAATGGAAATACAGCTGCCATACAGCCCAAACCCGTACAAAATCATTCCAGATCTTATGCCGGAAACTATTCCAATGAAGGCGATACTACCGCAAAAGGAATTCTATCTTTTTCTTTAACACAATCCGGATCAAAACTTGAAGGAACAGCGAATTACAGAGATTTCAACGGTAATTTGGATAGTGGTGTGCTTTCTGTAAACGGGTATGTTAAAGAAGGTATTGCTTATATACGGTTCCGCGATCAAAAAGGTGCAGCGGTTGCAGACGGAGCCATGCATTATGAAGGGAATAATGTAGTATTTCGCCAAACCACGCTGTCCGACATTGTTCCGCATTATGCAGTATTGTACCGTTAAAATAAAAACATCAATAAAAAATTATTACTATGAAAAAAACTTTATCATGCGTGGCTTTTTTTGTCCTGATCTTAACCTTTCAGTCTTGTGATGCAATTTCTTCTGCAATCAGTAATCCACCCGGAAATGTTCAAACCGGATTCGGGGGAAACTATTCCAATCAGGGAGATCCCAATAGAGCAGGGATTTACTCAATAAATATTTCCCAATCCAACGGTGAACTAAGCGGAACTGCAACTTATGAAAAAGGTAACGGAGAATCCAGCGGAGTACTTTCCGTAACAGGAAACGTAAACGGGAATGTAGCCAATCTGGCTTTTTATGACCAAAATGGGAATGTCATAGCCCGAGGTGTTTTATCTCACAATAACGACCAATATTCATTTATTCAAAATACGAGTTCGGACTGGATTCCCAGAGAAGCCCTTATGGATCGTTATTAATTTCACTGTAAACGTTATAAAATCCACCTGTTTGAAAAAACTGCGTGGATTTCTTTTTATCCGAAAATCATAAAAACCTCTCCTCTGAAATACATTTTCCGAAGTTTTTTCTTTTCCTTACTTTTGTAATATGAAAGGTATATCCATAGACAAAAAAAAGATAGAAACATTGTGCAGAATGCATCATGTGGAAAATCTTTATCTATTTGGCTCTATCCTTACCGAAAACTTTACTGATGAAAGTGATATTGATGTTCTGGTTAGATTCATGCCTTTTGATTTATTTCGGTATTTTGAAAACTATATTTCATTAAAAGAAAATTTAGAAGAAATATTTGGCAGAAATATAGATTTGGTAGAAGAACAGTCACTTAAAAATCCGATTCTGATTAGAAATATCAATAAAAACCGTCAGCAGATTTATGGAAGAAAAAATACTGAAATATTTGTATGACATCAATTATGCCATTTCGGAAATTGAAATCTGAAATTCAGGAATTAATACTTCAATCTTAACTTCGGAAAATTTCCCGAAGTTTTTTTCTTTTCCGTATTTTTGTCCTCCATAGTTTTAGAAAATCTAAAATTTTAAAAATCTAAAATCTAAAATTTTAAATGTCACGTATCTTAACCGGAATTCAGGCAACAGGAACACCACATCTGGGAAACCTTTTGGGAGCCATTATTCCTGCCATTGAACTTTCCAAAAAAGCCGAAAACGAATCTTTTCTTTTTATCGCCAATCTGCATTCATTAACATTAATAAAAAATGCAGAACTGCTGAAAAACAACACCTACGAAATTGCTGCAGCTTGGCTGGCCTGCGGTTTGGATACAGAGAAAACCTATTTCTACAGACAAAGTGACATTCCGGAAACCTGCGAACTGGCATGGTATCTGGATTGTTTTTTCCCTTTTCAAAGATTAACTCTGGCGCATTCTTTTAAAGACAAAGCCGATCGTCTTCAGGATGTGAATGCCGGATTATTCAATTATCCGATTTTGATGGCTGCCGATATTCTGCTGTATGATGCGGAAATTGTTCCCGTTGGGAAAGATCAGCTTCAGCATTTGGAAATTACAAGAGACGTTGCCGAAAAATTCAACCGACAAATGGGAGACGTTTTTGTGCTTCCACAGGCGGAACTTCAGGAAAACACCAAATATGTTCCGGGAACTGATGGCAGAAAAATGTCCAAATCCATCGGAAATATCATCAATATCTTCCTGCCGGAAAAGGAACTGAAAAAACAAGTAATGTCGATTGAAACCGATTCCAAAACACTGGAAGAACCGAAAGATCCGGCAACAGATAAGGTTTTTGCCATATATGAGCTGATTGCCACGCCGGAACAAACCGAAGAACTTCGTGCAAAATATCTTGCGGGAAATTTCGGGTATGGACATGCCAAAAAAGAATTGTTGGAACTGATCCTGATAAGATTTGAGAAAGAAAGAGAATTGTTTAATTACTATATGAACAATCTTCCGGAACTGGAACAAAAACTACAGGAAGGAGCCCAAAAAACAAGAACAATCGCACAGGAAACCATAAAAAGAGTCCGCGAAAATCTTGGTGTTTAAAATTGCTTTTTCTGTTTTAATGTACTGAAAACGAACTGATTGAAAAATAATTACACTTTCAGAAACCGAATTTTCCTAGCACTTTTGCTGGTCAATATTCTATTTGTTTCGGTAATGGCTTACCTGAATTTTTATCAGAATTCTCAGGCGTTCCGGAACAGTAAAATGAAAGATATTGAACGTATTAACACGCGCATTGAGCAGACATTCAATTATGTTTCGGAGCAGAATTTTCTGGAAGGAAACCCAATTTCCACCATTCCGGATTTGTACGACAGCAGGGTTTTTGAACTGGCCAATGTATACAACACGAACATTAATATTTACGATCTGAAAGGAAATATAATCGCCAGCAACCGAAATTCCACCGGTTTGCTAAACCAAAGCATTCTGAATCAGCTAAAAACCGAAGGAAAAATAATCCGGGACAGTGTGCTGAAAAATCAGGATCGTACGCTTTACAATTCGTTTCAGTACATCAAAGAAAACAAAACGCCTGTTGCCATTCTCAATACGCAAAGCACCATCAACAAAGAATCGGTATTGATTCAAAGTATGGCAATGCTGAAACATTATTTTCTGATTGTGGTTATTTTACTGATTCTCAGCGGATTTGTAGCCTGGTTCATTTCAAAAAACTTAACGAAGAAAATTGAGGATATTTCCCAGACTTTAGAAAAAACCCATGTTTCTTCCTTGGATCAACCTTTGGAATACACCCAAAAAGATGAAGTAAAACCTTTGGTTGATGCCTACAACTCCATGCTCGGCAAACTGAAAACCCAAACTTTTGAACTTCAGAAAAATGAACGCGAAGAAGCCTGGAAAGAAATGGCGAAACAGGTTGCGCACGAAATCAACAATCCTTTAACGCCGTTGCGTTTAACCATTCAGAACTTTCACCGGCGGTTTCGTACCGAAGACCCGGAAAACGTGAAAAAAGTGAAAGACCTCACGGAAACCGTGGTTCATCAGATTGATATTATTTCTTCCATCACCAAATCTTTTTCCGATTTTGCCAAAATGCCGGTTCATATCGATACCGAAATTGACGTGGTAGAAACCATCAGAAGAAGTGTGGATATTTTCCCTCCTACCGTTGTATTTCTCTCTACAAACACGGAATTTCTTCATTATAAAATGGATGCGCTGTACCTTACAAGAATCATTACCAACATCGTAAAAAACGGAATTCAGGCCATCCCTAATAACCGGAACAAGCATATTAATGTAAATCTCACCGATTCCGCAGGGAATTTTATGATTACCATTTCGGATAACGGAAACGGAATTCCGGAGGAAATTCAGGACAAAATCTTCGATGCCAATTTTACCACAAAATCCACAGGAATGGGAGTTGGACTTTCGATGGTGAAAAAAATTGTTGAAGATTACAAAGGCGAAATCTGGTTTGAAAGCATTCCCGAAACCGGAACTACATTTTACATTCGGTTTGATAAAGTATAATCCCTAAATCCATCACTCATGAAAAATACAATCATTGTCATCTTGTCCGTTTTATTAGTGGGACTCGCCGGATTTCTGGTATACGACAACCTGAATGAAGGAATGTCAAAAGCCGAAGTTCAGAGTGAATTGAGCGATTTAAAAGCCGATTATCAGTACATCCAGAAAGATCTCGAAATGAACCTCAACTCACTGAACATCAGCAATAATATGATTTTCACGCAGAGGAAAAAAATTGAGAATATCCTGAAGAAAAGCAGCATCACCGAAACCGAACTGGAAGAAGCCAAAAGGCTGATGCGCAGTATCTCGCAAAGTGTTCTGGAGCAGTACAAAACCAATGTAAAATATCTGGAAGAAGAAAAGCAAAAGTTAACCGCAGAAAGCAATGCTACTGAAATCCAACTGGCCAATCTGACCACCAAAATAAAAAATATTGAACTGCTGAAAAACGAAATCAATACAAAATACATCTACGAAAAAGCGGAATCCGACAAAAAAACGAACTTGCTGAGTTATGCTTCGAACCTGTCGCTTTCCAATTTCACATTACAGGGAATAAAAGTAAAAAACAGCGGCAGGGAAATCGAGACGGATAAAGCTTCCCGAATCAATAAAATCCATGTAAGTTTCGACATTAATGAAAATAAAATTGCTGATTCCGGGATGAAAGAATTTTTTCTTGTGGTATTTACACCGGACGGAAATCTCGCTACTTTTGAAAACGGAACTTCCGGTTCTTTTGCCCTGAACGGAAGTAAAATTCCTTATTCCGACCGTATTTCTTTCGATTATACAAAAGGGGAAAGCAAAACCATCAGTTTTGAATGGAAAAATGAAGATTTCAAAAAAGGGAATTATGTAATCGAAGTCTACGAAAACAATCCGAAAAAAGTCACCAAAATAGGTGGAGCCATTAAGAAACTGGAATAAAAATCAAAAAACGGCTTTCAGATCCTGAAGTTTCTTCACCGAAATCAAACCGTCGTGCTGGAAATCATCATCAAAAACATCGAAAAAAACAGCCTTCATCCCAAATGCTCTTGCGCCCTGCACATCGGCAATCCAGTCGTCGCCAATCATCACGGATTCATCTGTTTTGGCATTAGCTTTTTCCAGACTGTAGGCATAAATTTCCGGTTTGGGCTTACGAATATTGATTTCATCGGCACTGGTAATTGTGCGGAAATAATTTTTAATTCCTGAAAGTTCGGTCTTTTTAAAGGTTACCTCATGAAATCCATTGGACAAAATATGGAGCTGATAATCTTTTGCGGAAAGATATTCCAAAAGCTCAAATGCGCCGGGAACCAATTCGTTGTAATTCAGAATTTCATCGAGAAAATTACTCTCAAATTTCTGCGCCAGTTCTTCATCATCAATTCCGAAAAAAAGAAAAGAATCATAAAAACGATGCTTCCTAAGGTATTCTTTATCGATTTCTCCATCTCGGATCTGCGCCCATAGATTTTCATTAATGGTAAAATATTCCCGGTGAAAATCTTCAAATTCTATATTGTGAACTTCATTTACTTTTTCTCTTTTGAAAATTTCTTTCAGGGTAAGATAGGCGTTCTTGCGGTGATCCCAAAGTGTATTGTCCAGATCGAAAAAAATATGCCTTATGTTTTTCATAAGGCACAAATTTAATTAATAATTCGGTTTCTCAGTTCTTGGAAACCAAAAATTTTTTTTCTCCGTTTCCAATTACGGCAATGCTTTTGGAAAATTTCAGAAGGAAATCAATCGTCTTTTTGTGGGGAGAAAATGTTTTCAGGGGAAGGATGTTGTTTTTTTTCATAGGCTGTTATTTAATCAAAAAACGAAAGCCTTGAAAAAATATTGTGTAGATTATCTTGTTAAAACAATCTGGTTTTCCTCCATAATTTTTCTGAGGTTAATCAGGGCATAACGCACTCTTCCTAACGTAGTATTGATACTGGTTTCGGTTTGCTCAGCAATTTCTTTGAAACTCAGTCCGTCGAAAAATCTCAGTTTCACCACTTCTTTCTGATTGTCGGGAAGAAGTTCCAGCATTTTCATCAGATCTTCATTAATCTGAAGGGAAATCAGGCGTTCTTCGATATTTTCTTCCTTTTCGGAAATCATATCAAAAATGGAAAATTCCTCATTCTCAAAAGTGGTTTCGGAAATTTTATTGTATTTATTTTTCAGCCGGAAATAGTCAATAATCAAATTATGCGCAATCCGTTTTGCCCAGATAATAAATTTTCCTTCTTCGTTGTATCGGTTTTCTTTAAACGTAATGATGATCTTCATAAAAGTTTCCTGAAAGATATCATTCGCAAGATCCTCATCCATTATTTTGTAATAAATAAAGGTGAAAAGGTCTTTTTGATGTCTTTTGATAAGAGCGGAAAGTGCTTTTTCACTTCCTGCTTTGTATTGGGTAATCAGTTGACTATCGGTGTGAATTTTCATAAACTTATTCTTTTTTACACGGTTAAAAGCCGGAGTTTATTCTCCGATTTTTAGTTTTCATATAATAAAAAAGTAAAGTTTACTCGATAGTGCTGTTATTTTGAAGTGGTAAATGTAATAAAAAAGTTAATACTTAGTTAATTTTTTTTAATGAAATGCTAATTTTATTATTTTGAAAGGTCATGAATGGCGACAATAGGGATGTTCAACGTAAAATTAAGATTGAGCCCTTTCAGTTCTTTCCCGTTGATTCCGTTTTTATCCAGAGAAAATCCATAACCTGCAGTTAAATCCAGCAGTCCGAAAAGGGTAACTCCGATTTTTGGTGCAACATATTTTGTGGTTACTTCCGCTCCTGCCAGAAAATAGTAGGAATGATACAAATCTACATTTCTCTCAAAATTCAGCAGAATATCGCCCTGAACTTTTGGGAGAATTGCAAAATCCGAGTGCACGGATCCCATTAATGCAGAGGCTCCCAAACGGTAAATAACATCATCATTATTCAAGAAAAGAAGTCGCCCTCCAATTTCTCCAAAACTTTGATTTTGATATACATAACCTGCATGAACAAGTTTGTGCACCGTCATCTGTCCTTTTACCGAAAAAGAAAATAAACCCAGAAAAAATAAAAATAAGAGTGAAATACGCTTCATAGTTTTCATATTGCAGCAAAGGTAAAAAATAAAACGCTTCCGGAATCCCGAAAGCGTTGTATTGCAATTTCTGAATGGGTTTACAATCCGAATACTTTTTTAATTTCGTCCACTTTATCCAGTTTCTCCCAGGTAAAGAATTCAAGATTATCAATGGTTTTTACATTACCATTGGATTCTTTGAAAGATTTGCTTCCGACATAGTAATCTCTTCCCATGTGTCCGTAAGATGCCGTTTCTAAGTAAATCGGATTTCTCAGTTTAAGGTTCTGCTCGATGGCATAAGGTCTTAAATCAAAAATTTCGGTTACTTTTTCGGCAATTTCTCCATCACTTAAATCCACTTTTGAAGTTCCATAAGTATTGATATAAAGACCGCAAGGTTTTGCAACACCAATGGCATACGAAACCTGAACCAAAATTTCATCGGCAATACCTGCTGCAACAAGATTTTTAGCAATGTGCCGAACAGCATAAGCCGCACTTCTGTCCACTTTTGAAGGATCTTTTCCGGAAAATGCACCTCCACCGTGAGCACCTTTTCCACCGTAAGTATCTACGATAATTTTTCTTCCGGTAAGTCCTGTATCACCATGTGGACCTCCGATTACAAATTTTCCGGTTGGATTGATGTGATACGTGATCTGGTCGTTAAAAAGTTGCTGAATCTCCGGTTTTTGTTTGGCAATTACCCTTGGAATAAGAACCTCAACGATGTCTTTGTGAATTTTGGCAAGCATGGCATCTTCACTGTCAAAATCATCATGTTGGGTAGAAACCACAATGGTATCGATCCGGATTGGTTTATGATTGTCGGAATATTCTATGGTCACCTGTGCTTTTGCATCCGGACGAAGATAATCAAGGGTTGAATTTTCTCTTCTCAGTTCCGAAAGTTCTTTTAAAATGGTATGTGCCAAATCCAATGCAAGCGGCATATAATTTTCGGTTTCATTTGTGGCATAACCAAACATCATTCCCTGATCTCCTGCGCCCTGCGAATTGGCTTTGGTTTCAAAATCCTCTTCTTCTTTTATTCGGTCCACTCCTTGATTAATATCCGGAGACTGTTCGTGGATTGCAGATATAACGCCACAGGAATCACCATTGAACATATATTCGCTTTTGGTGTATCCTATATTGTTGATGACTTCTCTTGCAATGGTTTGTACATCGAGATATGCTTTGGATTTCACTTCTCCGGCAAGCACCACCTGTCCTGTTGTTACAAGAGTTTCACAGGCAACTTTCGAACTCGGGTCAAATGCCAGAAAATGATCGATCAATGCATCGGAAATTTGATCCGCAACTTTGTCAGGATGTCCTTCAGATACGGACTCTGAGGTAAATAAATAAGACATGCTTAAATCTTTAAATAGTTAAAAACTGAGGAAAAATGCCAGAACAGCAGAAAGTCTCTGTTTTAGCATTTTTTAGCGAGGTTGCAATCAGCCAAATTTTTCCTCCTGATAATTTCAGGTGCAAATTTAAACTATTTTCTGAAAACTACTGCGGAGAAATGTTAATATATTCTTCCGGATTTTTATAGAAGTTCAGTTTATGCTCTAAAGACTTACGAATAAAGGTCGACATTTCATCCAGAATCTTTTGTTTGTAGGTCGGCTTATAATAAATCAGGCTAATTTCCCGGTACGGAAAAGGTTTCCGAAAACGAAGGACTTTGCTGCGTTGCGTTTTGGAAAACTGGTTTAATGCCAATTCCGGAACAATCGTGGCTCCGCCAATCTTATCTACCATTTGTACCAACGTATTTACATTGGAGGCCTGAAATTCAAGATTCTGGGGTTTCAGGTTGTTTTCCTTGAGGTGACAGATGTTTTCAAACTGTTTTCTCAGGCAGTTTCCTTCTTCCAGAAGCCATACTTTATTGGGATCTATTTCTTCGGGCATGATATAACTTTCCTGTTTATCTTCATTTTCAACCTGTGAAGAATACAGCATTAGTTCTTCATTAAAAAGAAAGTCCTGATAAAATTCATCGGCAGCATCGTATGGTGTAGCAATAATTCCGGCATCCAGTTCACCGGCTTTCAGGGAACGGATAATGCTTTCGGTCGTCATTTCCTTTACATTGAGCTGAATTTTCGGATTGCTTTTCAGAAAATCAAAAATTTCCGCAGGTAAAATAAAAGTAGAAACAGTGGGAATAATTCCGAGATTTAAAGATCCGGCAAGCACGTTGTTCAGAAGATTTGCTTTATTTTTCAACTCGTTTACCGAATCGATGACATGTTTTGCTTCTTTAATGATTTCAATGCCGACATCCGTTGTTCTGATGGGATGTGTGGTTCTGTCAAAAATTTTCACATCCAGTTCATCCTCGAATTTCTGAATCATGGCACTTAATGTAGGTTGGGTAATAAAGCAGGCTTGTGCAGCTTTCCCGAAATGTTTGTACTTATCAACGGCGATTAAGTACTCCAACTGTTGAATATTCACTTTATTAATTTTGTCTATATCAAAGATAAGATGTTTTAGGCAAAATCAATGACAAAACGCAAAATTTGTTTACATGATTCCCATATTAAACTTAAATCCGTGATTTACATTTTGATTAAAAAAAAAAGAAAAAACAATCACTACAAGAAATTTACAAATTCCCAGCTTATCAATGCCCTTTTATCGCTTTGAAAACAGTCCTAATTTCCTTAAAACATTCGTCAGACATTAATAAAAATAAAAATATCCGACAAAAAAACTGATCCGTGATTCGGAATTGAAAAAAATTCTTAATTTGCAATAAGAATACTCATACATCCTTTATGAATTACGAAAACCTTCTTATTGAAAAGACAGACAGAATTGCTCTTATTACCATAAACCGTCCGCAAAGCCTTAATGCATTAAACGCCAAAACCATAACCGAACTCGGTAACGCTGTTGGAATACTTGAAAATGACGACGAAGTTCGGGTAATTATAATAACCGGAAGCGGAGAAAAATCTTTTGTTGCCGGAGCGGACATCAAGGAATTCAGTGATTTCGGACAGAAAAAAGCAGAAGAACTCGCAAGAAACGGACAACACCATTTATTTAATAAAATTGAAAATCTTCATAAGCCGGTTATTGCTGCGGTGAACGGTTTCGCGTTGGGCGGAGGTCTGGAACTGGCGATGGCGTGCCATATTCGTTATGCTTCAGAAAATGCCAGACTTGGACTTCCGGAAGTTACCTTAGGTTTAATTCCCGGCTATGGCGGAACTCAACGCTTACCCAAACTTGTGGGAAAAGGACTTGCCAACGAAATTATTTTCTCTGCCAAAATGATTCCCGCTGCCCGTGCTAAAGAAATTGGCTTGGTAAATGAAGTTTTTTCTCAGGAAGAACTTTTGCCGAAAACTAAAGAGCTGGCCACCATTATTTCCAAGAATTCGCCAATGGGAATTTCCAAAGCCATTCAAGCGGTTAATCTGGCCTATTCGGAAAAGGGATTTGATGCGGAAATAGGCTTCTTCGGGGAACTTTTTGATCTGGCGGATAAGAAAGAAGGAGTAAATGCGTTTCTTGAAAAAAGAAAACCTCAGTTTTAGATTTCCTTCCATGAAATACAATAAATTCGACATTGCCTACTTGAAAATGGCTCTGGAATGGGCAAAACTGTCCTACTGCAAAAGAAGACAGGTGGGTGCACTCATTGTAAAAGACCGGATGATTATATCCGACGGTTACAACGGAACCCCTTCCGGTTTTGAAAACTGCTGCGAAGATCACGAAGGAAAAACCCTGTGGTTTGTGCTTCATGCAGAAGCCAACGCAATTTTGAAACTCGCCAGTTCCACCCAATCCGGAAAAGATGCCACCTTATATGTTACCTTGTCGCCCTGCAAAGAATGCAGCAAACTGGTATTGCAGTCGGGAATTCGGAAAGTAGTATATGCCGATGATTATTCCGATAATGAAGGAATTGAATTTTTAAAAAACCATAACATTGAAATACTTAAAATACCCATTGAAGAAATCAAATGAAAATGTAAACTAAAAAACAAAAAACACATAAAAAAGATGAAATGGGATGAACGTATACAAGAATTCGGACATTATTTAAAGTTCGAACGCAATTTTGCTGATAATACGATGGATGCCTATCTGCGTGATCTTAACAAATTGAAAGAATATGCAGAAAAAAACCTTGAAGGTACAACGCCGGAAACCATTACTTATGAGCATTTACAGGAATACCTATACAGCCTTTCCAAGAAAAAACTGAGCGAACGATCACAGGCAAGATGGATTTCTTCAATTAAAGCATTTTTCAAATATCTTATGGAAGAAGAACTTCGTGAGGACAATCCTTCCACACTTCTGGAAGGACCAAAACTGGGTCTTTATCTTCCGGATACATTGAGTGTTGATGAAGTAGAACGTATCTCCAATTCCATTAATACAGATCATAGTTTGGGGCAGAGAAACCACTGTATTCTTGAAATTTTGTACGGTTGCGGATTGCGTGTTTCCGAGTTGATTGATCTGAAAATCTCCAATATCAATTTCAAGGAAAATTACCTGAAAATTGAAGGAAAAGGAAGCAAAGTCCGCTTTGTTCCGATGACCGAATATACCCAAAATATATTGGAACAATACATCCGGAATACACGTTCAACCGTAAAAATCAAGAAAAAATTTGAAGATTTTGTTTTCCTCAACAGCCGGGGAGCAGGAATGTCGAGAGTCATTGTATTTCTTATTATTAAAGAACTTGCGCAGAAAGCAGGAATTACCAAGAATATTTCTCCGCACACCTTTCGGCACTCATTTGCCACGCATCTTCTTCAGAATGGTGCAGATCTTCGGTTTATTCAGGAAATGCTGGGGCACTCCAGTATAACAACGACGGAAATTTATACTCACCTTAAAAATGAAGAACTGAGGGAAGTTATTCTCAGTTATCACCCAAGAAATTCTATTGTATGAACGAAGAACTGATGAACGAACTGAAATTCTGCCCGAAATGCGGTAACAAAACTTTGCTTTGGGACGGAAGTAAAAAATGGAGCTGTTCACACTGCGATTACGTGCTCTTCCACAATGTTGCAGGAGCCGTTGCTGTTGTACTTACTTTTGAGGACGAAATCATGTTCACCCGAAGAAATCAGGAACCGGCAAAAGGAAAGCTGGATTTGTCCGGCGGTTTTACAGATCCGGAAGAATCTGCAGAACACACCTGTGCAAGAGAACTTTTTGAAGAATTGGGCATTAAAATTGATGAATCCCGACTGCAATATTTGGGCAGTTTGCCAAACGTATATCTGTACAAAAATATTCCATACAACACGCTGGATCTTTTCTTTAAATATGAAGTGAACGAAAAATTTGAGGTTTCCCTTGAAAAATCAGAAGTTTCTGAAATTTTATGGATTAAGAAAAACGCACTCAATCCGGACGAAATCGCTTTCGATTCGCAAAGAAAATTCCTCACGGAATATTGTAAAATTTAGCAGATTTTATCACATCCTCTTAATTAATATTTCCCTGATTTTAAAATCGCTCTGAAATAATCGATCAACGTCTGTTTTTGCGAAGCCTGTAATCGCGCTTCCGGATGCTGTGCAATATATCCTGAAAGCGGCATTCTGTTCTGTTCCAGATCGGCAATGGTGTTTTCCAGCATTCCTTTTTTCAGTTCCTGATTATAAGTAGTCCAAATAGAAAAATTCAGGTGTTCTCGACCTTCGTTGATGTGGTTTTTTATCGACCAGGAAATCGGGGCAACATAAGAATAATCGGGATAAACGGTTTCGTTGGAATGACAATCATAGCAGGCATTTTTCAGGAGCACCCGAACTTCTTCCGGAGCCTGAAAAACCTCAACAAAATTCTCTTTTTGATTCACCGGTACATTCACCCGATCCACCGGAATAAACTGAATCAAAGCAAAAATCACCAGAAACCAATACAAAATATTTTTCAGCATTTTAGAGCCTGTTTAAAATTTTACCGAATTTTTTAATATAGCCTTAGAAAATCATCTTTGCTAAATTTTGATCCTATTTTGAGCGTATTTTCTACTTTCTATTTTTGATTTAGCCCGCTAAATCTGCAAACATGAAGCAAAAAATCCATCTCAAAATATCTATAAAAATTTTTAGCAATAAAATTTAAACAGGCTCTTAGTCTTTTTTCTCTTCTGCCGGCGGCGGATTTACGGGTAGTGGCGGAACTACTGTTTCAGGCGTTTTTTCTGTTACAGGATTGTTTGCAACACTCCAGTTTTCCACGACTTCCCAAAGTGGTCTTGCTGTAACTTTTTTATTGAAATAGTAGACTTCTTCTGCAAAAATTCCATTGGAAAAATCAGCCGGATCCCAGAATCCGTTTTCATTATCATCCATCAGAATTCTTACCATATAAGTATCCGGCTTCGTTACCGGAAATTTGATTTCCGTGGCGGAAGTATATTGCGAGTACACCGGTTCTCCACGAGAATCCAAGAGTTGAAACCAGAATTTATGCGGCGGAACATTGGAAAGTTTAAAAATCAGGCTTCCATAATTTTCAGATTTATCCGCTTCAAAATCAAAACGTTTGGAAACTGCATTTTTATCGTAAAACGAAAGTGCCGTTTCCTTTGGAATTGTAAGTGAGTATTTTTTCCCTTCTTTAAATTCAGAATTTATAATGATTTTAAAAGGATTTCCTTCAGAAATCTTTGCCGTAAATGGTTGCTCAATACTGTCGCTCTGGAGCGTCCATTTTTCAGGCTGAATACGATCCAGTGCATAATTGGAAGTCAGTTCAAAATTGCTTTTCGGAGGCAGCATATTTCCTTTGCTGTTGCTCAGTTCCATTGCATTTTTCTCGTTCAGGCGATAGAAAACAGACACCGTGTCCTGTTTAGTTCCGGTATCATAACTGAATTTCAGGTTTTCACTTTTTTCCGTTCCGATATTTTTGGCTTTAGCATCAAACCAAACATAAGCAGAATCCGATTTCGGTTTGTGGGTCACTTTATAATCCTGAAGATTTTCGTTAATGGAACGAATGTTCAGTTGCTCCGGATTACCTTCAAAAAGCACCAGTACACCGCCCGGATTTTCCTTTGTTTCCAGATATTTGAATTTGGTTTGAGAAGGATACACCGAAATATTTTTTCCGGAAATACTGGTGCTGTCCAATACCAAAGGATCTTTAAAAAAGCCCACTTCCTCTTTTCCGGTATCGAAAACAGAATTTCCGTTGGCATCATTAAACGCCAGCATTCGGTATGATCCCGGAGAAATATAATTGATTTCGTAATATCCGTCGGAATCGGCCATCGTAATATAATACGGCTTTTCGTGGTAATTGATGGAATCGGATTCTTTATAAAGCCCCACCACCAATTTTTTCTCGTCGTTTCCGGAAGGTTTTGGCTGTTGCGCAGCATCTGAGGAAACAAAGCTCAGTGCATTTCTGGCAATTCCGCTTACATAAAGATCATCAATTTTATCCCCGGTAGAAAAGGCAAAATTATAATACGGAAGCACATTTCCTTCATTATTGTCTTTTATGGCATTTCCGAAATTAAAACTATAGGTGGTATTGGCCTGAAGTGTATCTTCCCACTGAATCAGAATATATTTATTTGCCAGTTGTGAAGGAAGAATTCTTTTTATTTTTTTGATCGGCGGCGAAATAATAAGGTTTTTGGAAACATTGTCCAGCATAATGTATTCATTAAAATCAATGCGGAGTTCTTTCAGATTTCGGGAAATGTTAATATTCGGCGAATCCAGATTGGAACCGATCATTACCGGAGCAAGCGTATCTTTGGTTCCGCCAACCGGAGATCCGACTCTCGCACAGGAAAGCATCAGCAATGAAAACAGAAGAAGTACAAAAAAATTCTTCATGAAGAAAAGATTCTGATCGTTTGAAAATGGTTTTTCTACAGAATTTTTCACGATGAAAAATCGTATGAAAACCTCTGCAAATGTAGCAAAATTATTCTCCCAAACTATCAGATGAATCAACTTTGGAACTATCGGCTTCGTTCATTTCTTTCTGCAATTTTTGAGTTTCATAAGGGAAATTTTCAAAAAGAGAAGAAAGGGCAAGTGCAGAATACACTCGGTTTGAATATTTGTTTCCGATGGCAATAATCGTCACTTTTGATTTCAGAAGATGGGCAAAAACGGAATTTGTTCCGTGCCACCAACCGTTATGATAGGTGAGTTTTTCGCCATTATCAAAAATTTTCATCCTGAAACCGAAACCGTAATTATTGATTCCAGCTTTTTCGTTGCTGTATGGGGCAAAAACCATCTGCATTAAATCCGGCCTTAAAAAATCTTTAGAAAACATTGCCGTGGAAAAATTCAAGAGATCTCTTGGCGTGGTATAAACGTTTTTATCCCCATAAATTAAATCCAGACGATCATAAGGATACAAACGGTTGCCCCTGTTATAAAAAGATTTTGCGGCTTTCAAAGTATCATTTTCCTGAAAGATGTAGGTGTTTTTCATCTTCAAAGGTTTGAAAACAATCTGCTGCATTGCTTTCGGAAATGGCATTTTGGTTACCTGTTCCACAATCAGCGCAAGAAGTGCATAATTGGTGTTGCAGTACATAAAACCGGTGTTGGTGTCGCGTGCAAGTTCGGGTTTGTATTTGATGAGAATATTGAGAACATCCCGATTTGTGAGGAATTTTTTGCTCAATTCCGGAGACTGCGGTGGGATTTTATCAATAAAATGTTCGTATTTCGGAAGTCCGCTTCTTTGGTTCAGAAGATATTGCACCTGAACTTGCGGATATGGAAAATTTGGAAAAAAATTCGTTAACGGATCGGTAAGTTTCAGTTTTCCTGCTTCCACCAATTTCATCACCGCCATTGCCGTTAATGTTTTGGAAACGGATGCTACATGAAGTGGAGTATTTTTATCTATCGGATCCTGATTGTTTTCCTGTGCAAAGCCACGGTATTCTTCCAGCAGAATATTGTTTCCTTTAGCCACAATAATTCCACCGCTTAAATCTCCGCGTTCCCAAACAGTTTTGTAATAATTCTGAAGGTAATCCTTCACCGAATCTTCATCGGAAAGCGTATTGTCCGATTTGGAAAATACATTCTTCAAATTTACATTTCCATAATTGGGAAGTGTGGTTTTGTCATCATTTTGGGATTGAGACGCTTCTTTTTTGCAGGAAAAAAACAACAGCAGAACGCTGAAAAGCATCACGGAAAATAGTCTCTTCATTTTTTCAAATAACGAGCGGCAATTTAGGAAAATGTAAGCAAAATGCTTTCGGTAAAAGCGATATTAAGAATATTTTAACAAAATTTTATCCACAATAAACTGTGCCAGTTTTTCTTTGCTTTGTAGTGTCCAGCCTGCAATATGCGGCGTAACGATTACGCGATCAGAGTGCAAAAGAAACTCAAGATCGGGATTGGCAGCATCGAGATTTTCAAAACTGGATTTTTCATATTCCAGAACATCCAAAGCGGCGGCTTTTACTTTTCCGGATTTTATGGCTTCAACTAAATCTTTAGTTTTTACATTTTTTCCTCGTGCGGTATTTACAAAATAGAAAGATTTTTCCATTCCGGAAATAAATTCAGCATTTATTAAATTATGCGTTTCTGGTGTAATCGGAAGATGAAGACTGATAATATCTGCCCGTTTTTTCAGTTCTTCAAGCGAAACCTGAGTTCCGAATTCATCCGAAAGATTGGGAAGAATATCATGGAAAATCACTTCACAACCGAATCCTGAAAGTCTTTTAGCCACCGCTTTTCCCATATTTCCGTACCCGATAATTCCGAAGGTTTTGCCCAAAAGTTCATCGCCTCTGTTTTCTTCACGTTTCCAGATTCCGTTTTTCACTTCATTTGAAGCGATAAACAGACGATTCATTAAAACCAACAGCATTCCCACCACATGTTCCGCCACGGAATCTCGGTTTCCTTCCGGAGAATTAATCAGCGTAATTCCTAAACGTTCAGCAGTTTGCGAATCAATATTTTCCATTCCGGCTCCTACTCTTGCAATAAACTTAAGATGCGGCGCATGTTCCAGAAAATTTTTATCCAAAGGAATTCGGCTGCGGATAATAATGCCTTCGTAATTTTGAATTTTATTCAGAACTTCATTATAGGAAGACTGATGATCCTCGTCCACCGTAAAACCCTTTGCAGTAAGCTGTTCGGAAATCAATGGATGGTTTTGGTCTAACTGAAGGATTTTCATGATGAAAAATTAATTTCAATATTTTGAAAGTGGGTTAATCCGGATGTGAACAAAAGAGTTTCCGTAGTTCTACAGATTCCTGAGGTTTCATTCTTCCGGAAAGGATTAATGAGAGTTCTTTTCTGCGCTGCGCTGCGTCAAACCTTTGTTTTTCGGTTTCTGTTTCGGGTTCCATTTGTGGAACAGGAACCGGTTTGTTATTGGCATCCACGGCAACAAAAGTGTAAATCCCTTCATTGGTGTGGATTTTTTTTCCGGTAATCGGATCATCCAGCCAAACATCCACATAAATTTCCATCGAAGTGGAAAATGCTCGGGAAACTTTGGATTCCAGCACCACAACGCCACCTTCGGGAATGGGAACTTTAAAGGAAACGTGATTTACAGAAGCGGTTACCACTCTTCTTGCAGAATGTCGTGATGCAGAAATTGAAGCGCAACGATCCATTTTTGCCAAGAGTTCGCCTCCGAATAAATTGCGGAGTGAATTGGTTTCGTTCGGCAGAACGATATTCGTCATGATCGTTAATGATTCGGACGCTTTTTTTATTTCCATTTTTTACTTTTAGAATAATTTTTAGAATTCCATTTTTTCTTTGTTGGGGAATTTTTAGCAGGAACAGTCGCGTTTTTCAGAGAATCATTTTTTAAAGAATCCTGAAGTTTGATTTTTGCTGAATCCACTTGTACGGAATTCTTCGGAATTCTTTTGGTAGAGGTTTTAATGGAAACCTCATCGAAAGATTTTTTTCCAAACAGCAATTCTCTTCTGGTAATCCCAAAAAACAGCAGTCCTAAAACCGGAATTGCAATCAGAAAAATCCAAAGAATGGACTTGTTGAATGTATAATCATCCTTTTCATGAATGCTTTCAACGGGAGCAATATCCGAATTTTTACTGCGCTTTATTTCGGCGAGCGAGATTTCTTCCAACCCGTAAAAATCCGGAGAGGAATCTTCCATTCGTTCGCCCTTAAACTGAAGACCATTTTCATTATTCCAAATGGTTCCGATTTCCGGAATTTCCACTTTCTGGTCTGCTTCCAGCTTATTTTTCCAGTGATTGGTCGTTTTTTTCAGTTCCAGTTCGACCTCAAATTCAGATACTTTTTCCGTTTGGGAAATGTAGTGTATAAATGCGGAATTTCGGATTTCAAAATCGGGACTGAACGCAATTTGTTTTGCCGGCGGCAGAATTTTACCGTCTTCGCTAATGGCAGCGGTGGTATTCTTCAAAGAGAATGTACCAAAACCCGAAATTTCGGCTTTGTGGTGTACCTTCAAAAATTCAAGAATATGTACAGGAATATTCATACTGCCGGCAAATTTAGTTTTTTTCTTTTTGATGGTAAAATTACACCGACTTTAGAAATGCCTTTTACTGAAACTTCAAACTGATTCCGAACATAAAATTAATTCCTGCCTGTGCATAATAATACGGAGAACCATCATACACAAAACCGTTGTTTACATATTTTTTATCAAAAATATTATTGAGTAGAAATTTAAAATCAACCGCTGTTTTATTGAATATTAACGAATATTGCGCGTTGAAATCCGCAAGATAATATCCCGGAATTTTAAGTTCTGTATTCTGGGTATTGTCCAGAAACTGAGATCCTACATATTTGTTCTGAAATCCTAAAGAAAAGTTTTTGGTTGGCTGGAAATTCAGCAATAGATTCCCGATGAAATCTGGGGAAAATGATGTTGGTGTGTCTCCCAGATTTTCAACTCCGTTTTCGGTTTCATGCTTGAAATCCAAATTTTTATTTTGACTAAATGTTGCATTTCCGGAAACCTGCCATTGTTTAGAAATCGCTGCAACTGCTCCCAATTCCAAACCAAGACGATACGATTTACCTGAATTTGCACGAACAAATGCTCCCACATTATTGATTTCTCCGGTAAGAACCAGTTGATTCACGAAATTCATATAATATGCATTGGCAGAAAGCTGCACATTTCCGAAAGATTTTTCAATTCCGGCTTCAAAATCATGGAGTTGTTCTTCTTTGGTTTCGGGGTTGGCGAATAAATCGTCGCGGTTTGGTTCCCGTTTCGCATTGGCATAGGAAAGGAAAATTTTTCCGGAAGAAATGCGGTAACTGATTCCGGCTTTCGGGTTGAAGAATGTCCAGTTTTTATCCAGATCTGCACCTTCATCATCGCCCTGCTGAATGATTTTGGTATTGTAATCGATGTTTCTCAACTGAAGATCTCCGAAGAATTCCCATTCTCCGACTTTCCAGATGGCTTTTGCAAAACCGGAATATTCTGTTTTTACCGAACGGTTTCTGTAATATTCATGTTCAAAAATCTGCGGAATATAAACGCCGGAAACATTTCCGAAATGTCGGCCGAAATACTGATTGGCAACCGCCCCGAAATTCAAATCTATACTTCCAAGATTTCCATACAAATTGGAAACGATTCCATAGAAATCATTGTCCAGCCATTTTTTCCGGATAAAGTCCGAATATTCATCACCATTAATATTTTCCAAATTATAACGGGAAAATGGATCGCCTTGCTTGTAATTTTCGTAGAAGCCTTTTCCTTTGGTGTAATGAAGTGTGGTTTCAAGATTCCATTTTTCATTGAAATTTTGATTCCAAAGTAGTTGATAATGGTTTTGACGATAATCATCGTTTTCATTTTTGTAATATCCAATAATGTTTTCCCAGTTTTCGTCGTAAATTGCTCCCGAAATATTGAATTTAGGATTGGTTTCCCAAGTGGCTTTATCGATTCCGTTCCAAGCCTGATAGGTGGTTTCTTTTCCACCAAATGCAATAACCCGCAATTTTGTTTTTCCTTCTTCAAAAAGAGCAGAAAAATTATAGGAATTCAGATTGGATTTTGCACGGTCAATATAGCCGTCGGAATGAATTTTCGTATAGCGTCCCATTAAAGAAAGACGGTCTTTCCAGAATTTCCCCGAACCGATTTCAGCAGAATATTTATAGGTGTTGAAGGAACCGTAACTGTCGTCGGTTTTTACATAAAATGCATTTTCAGGATCTTTGGAAATTACATTTACACTCGCTCCAAATGCAGAAACACCGTTGGAAGAAGTTCCCACACCACGCTGAATGACAATTTGTGAAGCCGAACTCGTAAGATCCGGAACGTCCACGAAAAAAGTTCCCTGACTTTCGGAATCATTGTATGGAACGCCATTCATCATGACATTAATGGAATTTCCGGCAACACCGCGAATCCTGAATCCGGTGTATCCAACACCATTTCCGGCATCCGAAGTACTGACAATCGAAGTCTGGTTTTTCAGAAGAATCGGTAAATCCTGACCGAGGTTTTTCTGATCGAGATCTTTCTGAACATTGATGATTTCTTTGGCAACGGGAAGTCGCTTTGTAAAGTTTACGGCTTCAATTTCCTGAACTTTTACGGAATCCTGAGGCAATTTCTGCGCAAAATAGAACGGACCTGCGCACAGTCCTAAAAAAATAAATCCTTTCATTCTTTTAAATTTTTTAAGTTAAAATTTATTGGAATAAAAGGGGCGATTACGATTAATGTAACAATTTACCAGTTTAATAATCTACCAATGAAGAATTGTTACATTGCTACATTTTTGGATTATTACATTAACTCTGTCCCTAAACAGCATTATCTGTTCCAGGTTCATTGGGTATAATCTCAGCTTTTTACAGCACCCCTTAAATTTCTGACTGCGAAATTACACAATTTTCATCTAATATGCTTTATTATTTTCATCAATGTAAAAATAATTTTTGCCGTCTTTGGTGACTTCAAACATATGCGCCATTTTCCAGCTGAAATTTCTTTTAATATCACTGTATTCAAACGGAATTATAATTTTGCCGTTTTTATCAATAATACCAAACCGGTCGTTTTGTGAAGCAATAATCATCGGCTGATCCAGATCATCTCCTTCCATCACGAAAAGATATTGATACTGCGGATAAATCTGATATTGGCGGTAATCGGAAGGATTCTGAAAAACGGACTGGTCTATCAAACCATAAAAACCCTGATTGATATAGGCAAAATATTTTTTCTCCTGAAAGGCTTTATCACAGGTTCCCAAATCTTCTTTTTTAAAGGTGTATGCTTTTTTCCCTGATTTATCAATTCGGTAATCTTTATCACCAATCGTAACCGATGCGTAATCTGCCGTTCCGAATTTTTGCAGCTTTTCATTTGGAGATTTCAGCAGATTACAATCTTCATAGAAGAATGTTCCAAAATTAAATTCATACGGAATAATCATTACTCCTTTCTGATTTACATACCCTAACTTTCCGTCTTTCCGTTGGGGAATAAGCTCTGGAATATCCGCATTTAATTTTTCTAAATCCGGTTTTTTAATTATGCTTTTTTTAACTGCAGTCTTTCGGATATTTTTTTTGGATTGCGCTGGAGTACATGTAAAAATCAACATGAGGACGATGCTGAGAAATAATTTCATAGTGTGTTTTTTGCAAAATCGCTGCCAAAAATACTCAATATATATTACGCATGACAAAAAACACGATAATTACAATCAGAAGGATGAAAATGGCTTTGGTGCCAAAAAGAAATTTTCTTGTTTTCGGGAATCGGTTTTTCACGGAATCGATTTCAAATGCGAAACCCAGCATAACATAAGGAATCAAACTCACCATCAACGGGTTATAATAAAATGCTTTTCCGAAATTGAGGTGTAAAAGTTCATGAATCGCGCGCTGAGAACCACAACCCGGACAATCCCAACCTGTAACGGTTTTGAACGGACATTTCAGGAAAAGTTCGTCTTCCGCAGGATTAAAACGGTAAAACCAAATGGCAGCAACCGCTATAATTGCAATGAAGAGAATGCTTTTATATTTTTTTATTTTAATGAGAATTTGATCCAAGGATTGCTGCAAAAATAATTCCGCCGTACAAAAGCATAAGTCCACCAAAAATTACAACTCCGCTGATGACCGACCAGAGAACCATTTGTTTTGCAGTATTGCTCGCTCTTTGCGCTCCGTCTACATCTCCTTTATAAAACCTGCTTTCAACAGAAGCCGCATTAATAATCCCGATAATACCAAGAATCTGGCAGCAAAAGATGGTCACCAGAATAGATTCCACCAGCCATGTTTTCGGTGGAAAACTTTGAGGTGTGGTTTGAGAGTACACTTCCATAATAGAAATTTATTTTATTGCGAATGTAATAAAAAATAGATATTTACCATGCTATTTATATACATTCTAAATTAATATCCCTTAAAAAGGGGTTATTTTTTATTAAATTTGTAAACATTTTCCTTGTCCCTTTTCAGACGGTAAAATCAGTAAAAAACAAGGGTAAAAAAACGTTTTAACAGCGATAAATTTAACAAACAAATCTTTATTAACATAGGAAAAAGTTCTATAATATGAGCATTTATCAGGATTATCTTCAAGAGATTGAAGAGAGAAAAGCCCAAGGTCTTCACCCAAAACCGATTGACGGCGCGGAACTCACCAGCGAAATCATTACACAAATCAAAGATCCTTCGAATCCCAACCGAAAGGATTCTCTTCATTTCTTTATTTACAACACTTTGCCGGGAACTACTCCCGCTGCAGGCGTGAAAGCTGAATTTTTAAAAGAAATCATTTTAGGAGAATCGGTAGTGGAAGAAATCACGCCTGATTATGCTTTTGAACTGCTGTCCCATATGAAAGGCGGTCCTTCCATTAAAGTTCTTTTAGATTTGGCATTAGGGAATAATGAAGAAATTGCTCAAAAAGCAGCCAGCGTTTTGAAAACTCAGGTTTTCCTTTACGATGCCGATACGGATCGATTGAGAAAGGCCTTCGATGAAGGCAATGTAATCGCCAGAGAAATCATTGAAAGCTACGCAAAAGCTGCGTTTTTCACAGAACTTCCGCAAGTTCCGGAAGAAATAAAAGTCGTAACATTCATCGCTGGAGAAGGAGATATTTCTACCGATTTACTTTCTCCGGGAAATCAGGCGCACTCTCGTTCCGACCGCGAACTTCACGGGAAATGCATGATTACTCCTGAAGCTCAGGAACAAATCCGCGCTTTGCAAACCTTACATCCTGATGCCAGCGT
Source organism: Bergeyella sp. (assembly GCA_031987605.1). GTDB lineage: Bacteria > Bacteroidota > Bacteroidia > Flavobacteriales > Weeksellaceae > JAFAGO01. The sequence continues at coordinate 65,258 of DALZZF010000003.1, forward strand.
AATGCTGATTGCAGAAAAAGGAACCATGGGCGTTGGTTCTTCCAGAATGTCCGGCGTAAATAATGTGGCACTTTGGACAGGAAAACAGGCAAGTCCTTATGTTCCGTTTGTAAATATTGCTCCGATTGTTGCCGGAACCAACGGAATTTCTCCCATTTTCTTAACCACGGTTGATGTAACCGGAGGAATTGGGATCGACCTTAAAAACTGGGTGAAAAAACATGATGCAGAAGGAAACCTTGTTCTCAACGAGAAAGGCGAACCTATTTTGGAAGAAGTTTATTCCGTAGCAACAGGAACAGTTTTAACCATCAATACAAAAAAGAAAAAATTATACAACGGCGATCAGGAGCTGATTGATATTTCAAAATCTTTAACTCCACAAAAACTGGAATTCATCAGAGCAGGTGGTTCTTATGCAGTTGTTTTCGGTAAAAAAATCCAGACTTTTGCGGCAAGTATTTTAGGAATTGAAATCCCTGCCGTTTTTGCTCCTGCCAAAGAAATTTCAGTTGAAGGACAGGGATTAACGGCAGTTGAAAAAATATTCAACAGAAACGCTGTTGGTGTAACTCCGGGAAAAGTTTTGCATGCCGGTTCCGATGTTCGCGTAGAAGTAAACATCGTGGGATCTCAGGACACTACAGGCTTAATGACGGCTCAGGAATTGGAATCTATGGCAGCAACCGTAATTTCTCCAATTGTTGACGGCGCCTATCAATCCGGATGTCATACCGCTTCTGTTTGGGACAAAAAGGCTCAGAACAACATTCCTAAACTGATGAAGTTTATGAATGAATTCGGTTTGATTACCGCAAGAGATCCAAAAAATGAATATCACGCCATGACCGATGTTATTCACAAAGTTCTGAACGATATTACTGTGGATGAATGGGCGATTATCATTGGTGGAGATTCACATACCAGAATGTCGAAAGGAGTGGCTTTCGGGGCCGATTCCGGAACCGTAGCTTTGGCTTTGGCAACCGGAGAAGCGTCCATGCCAATTCCCGAATCCGTGAAAGTAACCTTCAAAGGCGAAATGAAAGAGTATATGGATTTCCGGGATGTAGTACACGCTACTCAGGCACAAATGCTTCATCAGTTCAATGGAGAAAATGTTTTTCAGGGCAGAATTATCGAAGTGCACATCGGAACTCTTCCTGCAGATCAGGCATTTACATTTACCGACTGGACTGCCGAAATGAAAGCAAAAGCCTCCATTAATATTTCAGAAGACGAAACCTTAATCAAATCTCTCGAAATTGCGAAAAGCCGTATCCAGATTATGATTGATAAAGGAATGGACAACGAAAGAAGTGTTCTTCAAGGGCTCATTAATAAAGCAGACAAGAGAATTTCTGAAATTAAATCCGGAGAAAAACCTGCTTTAAGACCGGACGAAGACGCAAAATATTATGCTGAAGTTGTGATTGATCTAAATCAGATTGCAGAACCCATGATTGCCGATCCGGATGTGAACAACGAAGATGTTTCCAAAAGATACACACACGACACAATCAGAGGACTTTCTTATTACGGTGGTGATAAAAAAGTAGATCTCGGATTTGTAGGCTCATGCATGGTTCATAAAGGAGATTTGAAAATCGTATCTCAAATGCTGAAAAACCTTGAAGCACAACAGGGCGAAGTAAAATTCAACGCTCCATTGGTGGTAGCGGCTCCTACTTATAATATTATTGATGAATTAAAAGCAGAAGGAGATTGGGAATTACTGGAAAAATATTCCGGATTTGAATTCAACGATAATGCTCCGAAAAATGCTGCCCGCACAGAATACGAAAACATGATGTATCTGGAACGCCCGGGTTGCAACCTTTGTATGGGAAATCAGGAAAAAGCAGAAAAAGGAGATACCGTAATGGCAACTTCTACCCGACTTTTCCAGGGAAGAGTAGTGGAAGATTCCGAACGTAAAAAAGGTGAATCGCTATTGGCATCAACACCAGTGGTGGTTTTATCCGCTATTTTGGGAAGAATTCCAACCAAAGAAGAATATGTTGCGGCAGTAGAAGGAATCGAACTTACAAAATTCGCACCTTCAAGCAAAGAACTGGTTTGCTAGCATAGTATTTGTTGTTTCCACTGCTGAGAAAAATGAATAAATTAAAACAAAAGATATGGTATTCGATTTAGATATGATTAAAGAGGTGTATGCAAAATACCCCGAAAGAATTGCTGAAGCCAGAAAAGTGGTGGGCAAGCCTCTCACTTTATCAGAAAAGATCCTTTATTCCCATCTTTGGCAGGGAAATGCAACCGAAACGTATGAAAGAGGAAATTCTTATGTAGATTTTGCTCCGGACAGAGTGGCGATGCAAGATGCAACCGCACAAATGGCGTTGCTTCAATTTATGCAGGCTGGAAAAGCAAAAGTTGCTGTTCCATCAACGGTTCACGCAGATCACCTGATTCAGGCGAGAGTTGGTGCAGCACAAGATTTACAAGAAGGAATTAATAAAAATTCGGAAGTTTTCAATTTTTTAAGTTCCGTTTGTGATAAATACGGAATCGGTTTCTGGAAACCAGGAGCAGGAATTATCCATCAGGTTGTTTTGGAAAATTACGCTTTCCCTGGAGGAATGATGATCGGAACCGACTCTCACACTGTAAATGCAGGAGGTTTAGGAATGGTCGCCATCGGAGTTGGTGGTGCAGATGCGGTGGACGTAATGTCCGGAATGGCTTGGGAACTGAAAATGCCAAAATTAATCGGTGTAAAACTTACAGGAAAAATGAGCGGATGGACTTCTGCAAAAGATGTTATCTTAAAAGTTGCCGGAATACTTACCGTAAAAGGAGGAACAGGTTGTATTGTTGAATATTTCGGAGATGGTGCAACTTCACTTTCTTGTACAGGAAAAGGAACCATTTGTAATATGGGAGCCGAAATCGGAGCAACAACTTCTACTTTCGGATACGATGATTCCATGAGAAGATATTTAGCAGCAACCGGAAGACAAGAGGTGGTGGATGCAGCCGATAAAATTGCAGAACATTTAACGGGAGATCCGGAAGTGTATGCAAATCCTGAACAATACTTCGACCAAGTAATAGAAATTAATTTAACTGAATTAACACCACATTTAAATGGACCTTTCACTCCGGATTTGGCGACACCTGTTGCGGAATTTCACGAAAAAGCAGAAGCAAATGGCTGGCCTATTGAAGTGGAATGGGCTTTAATCGGTTCCTGCACCAATTCTTCCTATGAAGATTTATCAAGAGCTGCATCAATTGTGGAAGATGCCTTTGAAAAAGGAGTAAAACCAAAAGCGATTCTCGGAATTAACCCCGGTTCAGAACAGGTGAAATTCACCGCAGAGAGAGACGGTTTTCTGGACACATTCAGGAAATTTGAAAACGCAAGAATATTCACCAATGCCTGTGGCCCTTGTATCGGACAATGGGACAGAGAAGGCGCAGAAAAAGGTGAGAAAAATTCCATTATCCATTCTTTTAACAGAAACTTTGCAAAAAGAGCAGACGGAAATCCCAACACACACGCTTTCGTGGCATCACCAGAAATGGTGGCCGCAGTAGCAATTTCAGGGAGATTGGATTTTAACCCGATTACCGATACTTTAACCAACGAAGCTGGAGAACAAGTAAAATTGGACGAACCAAAAGGATACGAACTTCCATCAAAAGGTTTTGCCGTGGACGACAACGGATATCAGGCACCTTCAGCGGATGGTTCGTCTGTTGTAGTGAATGTGGATCCGAATTCAGACCGACTTCAGATTTTGGAAGAATTTCCGGCTTGGGACGGTTTGAATATTACCGGAGCTTTCGTCCTCATTAAGGCATTTGGTAAATGCACCACCGATCACATTTCGATGGCAGGTCCTTGGTTAAAATACCGAGGACATTTGGATAATATTTCCAACAATATGTTGATTGGAGCAGTGAACGCTTACAACATGGAAACCAACAAAGTGAAAAACGAACTTACCGGAGAATACGGAGAAGTTCCTGCGATTGCGAGAGCATACAAAGCAGCACAGGTTCCCTCTATTGTGGTGGGAGATGAAAATTACGGCGAAGGTTCTTCCCGTGAACATGCTGCAATGGAACCTCGTCATCTTGGTGTAAAAGCAGTTCTGGTAAAATCTTTCGCGAGAATTCACGAAACGAATTTGAAAAAACAGGGAATGCTTGCCTTAACATTTAACGATAAATCCGATTACGACAAAATCCGTGAAGATGATGTGGTGAACTTCCTCGATCTGGATCAATTTGCTGTGGGCAAACCTCTAACCATTGATTTTGTACACAATGACGGAACAAAAGATACCGTCGTTACCAACCATACCTACAACGATGCGCAGATTGAATGGTTTAAAGCCGGTTCTGCCCTGAATCTCATTAAAAAAATGGAAAAAGAAAGTTAAATTCGTTTTTCATAAATGATAAAAAATCCTCGAAGAATTTCGGGGATTATTATTTTAATACGTTCAGCAAATTCATCTTATAGCTTTCTCCAATTGGAATTTCTTGGTTGGATTGTAAAACAACGCTTTTTGTTGCAATACTTTTAATATGATTGGTGTTTAAAATAAAAGATTTGTGGATTCTTAGAAACGAGTCAGGAAGCTGATTTTCCAATGATTTTAAAGTTTCCAAAACGATGTATTCCTGATTTTCTGTTTTGATGTTTACATAATCTTTTATGCTTTCGATGTACAAAATATCCTGAAACAAAATCTTATACTGCTGTCCGGAAGACTTTACGAAAAAATAGGATTTTTCCTGATCTTCATTCAAAGTGAAGCGTTCTTTTGCTTTTAACACACTTTTTTCAAAACGTTCAAAAGAAATGGGTTTCAAAAGGTAATCAATCACATTGTGTTCATAGCCTTCCAAAGCGTATTCGGAATAAGCAGTTGTTAAAATATATTTCAATTTATCGCCTACAATTTTCATAAAATTAATCCCAGAAAGTTCCGGCATTTGAATATCCAAAAAGATCAAATCAGCTTCGTTATTTTGCAGATATTCCAATGCAGAAATCGGATTTTCAGAGGTGAAAACCAATTCCAAAAACGGAATTTTCTCAACATATCGAGACAAAAGCGAAATCGCCAGAAATTCATCGTCTACGATAATGCATTTTATTTTTTTCATTTTGTAAGATTGATTTTCAAATCTACAATAAACTCTATTTCAGATTCCTGAATGTTCAAAGTATGTTTTTTCGGGTACAAAATTTCCAATCGCTTTCGTACGTTTTCAATTCCGATTCCCGAAGTGACATCTTTTTGCTTATCCGTCTTAAAATTTTGAAGATAAAAATGTAAATCTCCTTTCGAATCATCTATCTTCAAATCAAAACCTTTCCTATTAAAATCTCCGTGTTTAAACGCATTTTCAACAAAAGGGACTAATACCATCGGCGAAATTTCTGATTTTGGATTTTGAATATTCTTTTCAAAAGTAATAAATTCAGGATTTTTAATTCTCAGTTTTTCAAGACCAATTAAACTTTCGATGTAGGTAATTTCTTTGTCGATTGTAATATAATCTTTCTCCAAATCTTTCGTACTGTAACGCAAAAGTTGACTCAATTCTTCAATTGCAGGAAGTGCTTTATCGGATTTTTGATACACCAAAGAATAAATGTTATTCAAAGAATTAAAAATAAAATGTGGATTGATCTGGGTTTTTAAAGCCTGAACTTCTGCTGCTTTTTTTTCTGAAATCAACTGTAAGCGTTCATTTTCCATTTTTAAAAATTTCTGTATTAAACTAAAAACAGTGGAAATAAAAATAGTGGTGGAACTGTAATAAATATTATCAAAAAAATAGTATCCGAAAGACGTTCCGGGTGCATAATTCCCTCTTCCGATAAGAAAAGGTAACAATGTCTCTTCCAATAAATACCGAATCAGTACAAAACAAAAAACGCTCACAAAAAAACCAATCAGCGTTTTGTACAATTTATGAATATCAAAAAATCGGGGTACAACTATAAAATAATTGAAATAAAAGCAAATAAAAGTAGTCGCAAAAAACGTGAGAGTGAGCACAAAATGATTCTGCCCGAAAACAACATGAGGCAAAATGACCGTTCCGATGATATTAAGCAGCCAGAAAACAATATGAAGCCCTATAAATTGATTATTTTTCATGCCCAAATGTAAGGCTGAAGCATGTTCTTTATCAAATCAAATTCGACAAAACCTTATTTTTTCCCGATGAACCGTTTTTAGTCTGAGTTTTTCAGACTTCGTCTAAATGCTGTTTCTATAACTAATTTTTGGAAATAATTTTGTGAAAAATTTATGATAACAATGAACGCAAAATATTTTATAGTATTCAGTTTAATATCTGCAACTGTATTCTCGCAAACCAAAAAAGACAGTGTACAAACGATTCAGGAAGTGAACATTACTTCTACTAAAAAATTGATTGAAAGAAAAGCCGACCGATTAATTTTCAATGTAGAAGCATCTTTAGCATCACAAGGAATGGATGCTGTGGAAACGCTTGAAAACGTTCCGATGTTGAAGATAGACGAAAACCGAAATATCATTTCGATTGTTGGGAAAAGCAGTGTTTCGGTGATGGTAAACGGAAGAATGCTGAATCTTTCAGGAGATGCTTTGATGAATTATTTAAAAACCATTCGTTCTGAAAATATTGCGAAAATAGAAGTCATCACCACTCCGCCTGCAAAATACGAAGCGCAGGGAAACAGCGGAATCATCAATATTATATTGAAGAAAAATCCGAATTTAGGTTTCAGCGGGAATATTGGAATGGGACTTCATCAACGAAGTTATTTTGGCGGAAGTACGAATGGAACATTGAATTATCAAACCGAAAAACTTAGTTTGAGCTTAAAAAACAATTATCTAAATTCTGCAAAACGTACAGACGAAAACTATTCTATTCTCGGTTCTACGGAAAGTTATAGCAAATCCATCCGAAAAGATATGTGGAAAAATCTGGCTCCGAGTTTGGCAATGTCTTATAAAATCAGTGAAAAATCTGAAGTTGGTTTCAACTATTTATTTACAGATCAAAAACCAAATATGAATATTGCAAACACCACAAAATATATAGAAAACGGTTTAAACATCGAAAATCTTTTCACCGACACAAAACATCGTGAGAAAAACACCATCAATACGTTAAGCGTTTATTATGATTTGAAATTAGATTCCGTCGGTAAAAAACTGAGTATCACAGGAAATTATTACAGTAACGATTCCAGAACGAATGTTGATTTTAATACATTGAAATCCTCCAGCCAAAGTACAGAATTTGTAAGAACGATATCTTTAATAAAACCTGAAATTCTTTCCGGACAAGCAGATTTAGAACTTCCTTTTTCTTTTGGAAACATTGAAACCGGTGCAAAATTCACTCAATTTAAAAACGATTCGGATTTGAGTTATTTTAATTTAGAAAATTCAGAATGGATTGCGGATGATTCTCGCTCCAATTTATTTCGATACAAAGAAAAAAACGTTGCAGGATATTTCAGTTTTGCAAAAAACTTTGGCGAAAAATGGCAAACAAAAACGGGTGTTCGTTATGAATTGACTTTGGTTGATGCTTTCACGCCTTCAACCGGAGAACGCAACAAAAACAATTATGGACAATGGTTTCCTTCCGCATTCGTTGCTTATAAAAACAACAAAAATTCGTACAGCATTGCATATTCCAGAAGAATAAACCGTCCGGATATGGACAATTTGAATCCGTTTCGTTGGTATTCCAATACATATTCTTATTCTTCAGGAAATCCTTTGCTACAGCCTTCTTATATTAGCAATTATGAACTATCGTACACCTACAATAATAAATTGAATGCGAGTTTGTATTATTTACATTTAAAAAATGGATTTGGACAAATTTCGTTTCAGGATGGTTTAGAAAATCATGGAACGTATATGAATACGTATGACAATGATTTCTTTGGATTAAATGTTTCGTATACCGATAAAATCTTGCCTTGGTGGGAAGCCACTGTATATGCAAATGCATCATTGACGAGTTCTAAAATTTACAATATTGAAGCAACTCCAAAAAATGGAAAAACATTTGAATACAGCATCCGAAATACATTCACTTTAAACCAATTAAAAACCATTAGTTTCTTTTTAAACTTTAGTCAAAGCCTTCCGTATCAAAATGCAAACTCCTATTTTCATAGTTTCACGAATTTGGATTCCGGATTTAAAATTTCGTTGATGGAAAAGCAACTCCAAATCAATGCTTCGGTTTCCAATATTTTTGCTGATCGTTGGAGAGGAGATCTTTATTATGCCGATAACAGCCAGCATTTTAATAATTATTGGGACGGAAGAGGATTCCGACTAAGCGTGAATTATACGTTTGGTAACAAGAAAGTGAAAGAAGCTCGTTCTATAAATTTTGATGAAAAAGACAGGGCAAAATAAGCGCTGACTGAATTTTGAAAATAAAAAAAGTGCTGAAGGTGAATGTTCAGCACTTTTATTTCTGAAAAAAGGGATATTTACTTCGTTCCGAAAACTGTTCTTCCATTCAATGGCTGTACCGGACGAGTATTGGCTTTTGGAAGATGGTCTTCAATTTCATCAATTTCTTCTTCCGACATGGTGATCGGCTCTTTAAATACAATCCAGGTTACATTATCCGAACAAGGAGGCGTGGTAAGAGAGCCTTGGTAGGTATAAAAGTTTTTATTTTTTGGATACATATTTTCGGGGTTGAATTCGATATCCGTGTCTTTTTTACCATTTTTAGCCAGGTCTTTGAAGACGTTCAGTTTTTCGAAGTAAGAGTTTTCATCTCCCTCTTTCACCATTACGCCAATCACAATTACGGAAGATTTGTCTTCTGAAATATGCACAAAGTGAAGCTCCAATGGATAACGTACACCATCTATAGTATGTTCAGATTCTTCATGTGCATGAAACTGATACAGATTATATTTCTGTCCTTTGTAGGTAATGAAGCTTCCTTCTTTGAAGTCAAACTGCAGCGAGTGGCCAGTATCCACAATATCTTTTACATCCCCGAGATTGTAGTTGAAGCTAAGGTCTTTTGTCTTTCCTTCTGTTTTTACTTTTTTGGTAATGATATTAATAGGAGACTGGCTTTTGCTCTGTCCGCATTTTCCAGCTCCGGCAATTTCACCCCAGTGCTCCGGCGATCCGGCACCCTGATATCCCCATTCTGAATGTTGCGCCTGTACAAAGCCCAATGCCAAAACACCTGCTGTTAAAAATAATTTTTTCATAATGATTGATAAATATTTTGTTGTTTATAATTAAATTTTAATAATACATCTGAATTAAAATGACACCTGATATTGTGCTAAGAACGCATTTTTCGTCGTCATTTTGTCACCTGCCAGATTGTAAACAGGATGGTTTCTGTAGGTAAGAGTAAGTTTGGAGGTATGATTGGCAAGCAACCAGTTTACACCCAAATCCCAGAAGTTCATAGCATCATTTAGCCGTTCATAATCAGAATGTTGCAAAGAAGCATAAGGCATCAATGTGGTTTTTCCGATAAGATTGTCTTTCAGTTTGTACCCTGCCTGAACATAATATGTTGTTCCTGTTCCGTACATAGGGAATGCTACTCCGCCTCCATTAAGCACATCGGCATTATTATCACCGTTTGCAGGATTCATAATCCCGGCATTACGCGTATAATTTTTACCAAAATCCGAATGAGTAATATTTCCGTAAACACTTACTGCTTCACCTTTGCTGCCAATCGGTGCATCATAGAAAACATCTGCTGCCAAATGGAACATATCGCTTTTAATGGTATCATTTACCGTATTTTTATGCCACATCGCATCTTTCTGATAAATCAAACCTGCACCAATGTTGAACACTTTTTTCTTTCCTAAATACGTTCCGGTAAGATATGGGGTCTGGTTGGATTCCTGATCGAGGAACTGATATTGAAAATACCCGTTGTACTGCATTTTTGCGGGATCCGAAGAAAAACTGGAGTTTTCTGTAATGGCAGGGTTATAGCCGGCCATTTTTTTCACAGACATCGGTTGTGCCATTTGTACACGGTAATCGAGTTTTCCGATTTTACCTTTTGCAAAAACAGAAAGTTTTCTCAGAAACTGATCGGTTACATCATTCGTCTGCTGCTGATAAATCGGCGCATCGATCCCTAATTGAGAACCCACCGCAGGCGATGCAAAACGGGATAAACCGCTCCATCCGGAAAGTCCCATCCCCAAAGAAAGTTTCGTTTTGTCGATGGCATATTCACCATACGCATCATGCACAAAAAAACCGGCTTTACGGTCAGAAATATTGTTGTAATTATTCAGTCCGATTTGTGTAAAAGCAAAAACACGATCGGTAAGTTGTCCGAAAACCTGAATAGAAGTACGGCGGATTCCGATGTCTGTACCGCTGTTTTTCGCAACACCGTCAATTGTTGTTCCGGGATTGTATTCCGAAGTACGGAACCACGCCTGCGTTAAAAAAGTGAATTTTACGAAATTGCTTCCGTCTTCATTCAAAGGTATTTTTCTGTCTTTCAGAAAACTGCTTTGCTGGGCGTGCATTTGCGACATCCCCATTAATCCTGCACAAAGCGCAAGGACAATTTTAATTTTTTTCATTATAAAATAAGAATTATTAATCTATAGAATCGTGAAACCGCTCTTCATAAGCGGTTTAAAGCGTCATGAAGAAATTATATATGGAATAAAATAAAGAGAATTATCCCGGAAAGTCAAACTTCCAGTTGCAATAAAGCGTATAGAACTGAACTTCTGCTAAAACAGGATTAGAGGAAAACCTGTTTAGGGTGTTATTGGGTTTAAAAGATAAAGCCGAATAAATTTCTGAAAGAAAAAATCCTGCGATTGCATAAACCTGCGAAAGAATTTCTTCATTTGGAAGAATTTCTTCTCCGGTAAATCCGTAGTTGATGGTTTTAAAATCAACCGAATATCCTGAATGATGTTTAGAAATTTCGGAATGAAAACCGTAATCATTACTGCTTCCGCCAGAAAGATGAAAAACAAGCATAAAAAGAAAAAGAAAAATCAGCGAAACTGATGCCGTTTTCTTGATTAATACTCCTAAATTTTGTTGAAACAACATGGTTAATTTTGTGGGTGCAAAGGTAAAACCACTTTTACGAAATCACCAAAAAAATACGATTATAAATATAAATAATCATTACTGATAAAAATTGACAGCAACTATGATACAAGAAAAACATATGCAATGCCCTGCTCAACCTTTAAATTGCTGTTTTAAAGTAGATTCCGAATACTTTTTTTGAATATTAATGAAAATCATCAAAACCATAAAAGGAAAAATAAGTTTGAAAAATGACCAAAAATCAACAAACATCAACCCAAAAATATTTAAAATAATTTTTTTTTAAATACACAATATAACAGTCGGATAAAAAAATGGTAACAAAAAGACAAAAATGATGTCTAATTGAATAGATATAAATTTTATGAAGTATAAATACCTTGTTGCCGCAGGCTTTTTGTTGATGTTCAATTGCGCTTTTTCACAGGAAAATTCTAACAAAGAAGATCCAAAAGAAAAGAAAATTGATGAAGTTACGATTACCAAAACCAAAAAAGCAATCGAACAGAAAGCAGATCGCACCATCTTCGACTTTTCTGAGCAGCCGCACCTTAACACCGGAAGCGCAATGGAAGGAATTAAAAAACTGCCGGGATTGGTTGCCACAGATATTGCAGGAATGATGTATCAGGGAAAAATGCTGGATGTATATCTTAACGGTCGCCCTCTGAATATTTCGAGCAACGATTTAACTTCTTTTTTGGAAGGAATGCCTGCCAATTCAATAGAAAGAATTGAAGTTATTACGCAGCCCGGCGCTGAATTTCCGGCAACTTCCGGAGGTGCGATTATGAACATCATCACCAATAAAAACGCCAATAAATACCTCACGGCAAATTATTCCGGGAATTATGCCTTCACTAATGAGAATAAATTTCGCAGCAGAACCAATAATTCCGTGAGTTTAAATGCAAGAAATTCACTTTTTGGCTGGCAGTTGCGATTTGGGCAAAACTATCGCGAAAGTATGATGGATAGTAATCAGGACAATTTGGTGCTTTCCAATACCGATCGTATCGGAAGAGGTTATTTTGCAAAAGCCGGACTTACTTTTGATCTTGGAAACGACCGCCTGCTTTTGAACTATGATATCTACTATAATAATAACGACAACACCACCAATAGCAACGGTTTAACAGTAATTCCCAATCCGGAAAACAACGCATTTTTGGATAATCCTTTTACATCTTTGGATGCAGCAAGAACCAATATGATGCGGCAGGAAGCTGTAATGACCTATCAAAAAAGATTTAACGACAAAAACAAGAAACTCGATTTCGAGGCCGGATATACCCGATCTGATAATGATTTCCTTCAGGACAATATTTTCAACCAGTCTTTGTATGGTGGTTTAATTAATTTGGGAACGATTCTGAACAATACTTCTTTAATGGAAATTTCCAATTTTAAAGTGGACTATTCCCAGCCTGCCAAAATTTTAGATGAAGGAAAAATCAGCTTGGGAGGACTTTTTGAAAAACAAAGTTTCGACACCCAAAGTTTCGGAACCACCAATCTGGAATACAATCGATATACCATCGCTACTTATCTGGAAATTTCCGCAAAACTGAAAAAATTCGATTTCAAAATCGGAACCCGTGCGGAAAATTATGATATTTCGGGCACAACACGCTATTTTGAAGATGATGTTTTACAAGAAAAAAGTTTGATTCCTTTTAATAAATTCAAATTATTTCCGAATGCCAGTGTTCAGTACAACATTTTGGATCAACTCTATTTTGCACTGAACTATGATAAAAAAATCAGTTTGCCAACAATTTCTGCATTAAATCCCAATAACAATACTTTTCAGGGACCCAATACAACGATTACCGGAAATCCGTTTCTACAGCCCACCATTTATAATAATTTCGAGGCAAAACTTTCCGCTTTTGATTATGCTTTTATCAGTTTTAATGTTTCTACTGTAGACAATCAGATTGCGCAACTGGTGTATCGTGAAGACAACCTCATCCGAAATCAGCAGGTCAACATTCCGGATATGAAAATTCATAATTTCAACTTTGGGATGCCACTACCTTTTATGGTGTTTTACAAGCCGTTCAGCGAAATTATGGAAATGAATTTCAATATCGATAAAATGAATTTCCTCTATTTTTATGTTGGAAACGTAAAACATTACATCAAAGGGCGCGACAATAAAAGCCTTTGGATTTATAATATTATGGCGCAGATTGTTCTCCCAATGGATGTAAAAATGACCGCCAATTACAATGTTCTTTCCAAAAAAGCGGATTTTTATTACATTCAATCCGAAAAACCGTTTAATCATGGATTTGACCTCACATTTGCCAAAAAATTCATGAGTGACCGATTAACACTTTCGGTATATGCAAATGATATTTTCAATACACAGGTGCAGCAACTGCGTACAGTTCCAAATATTGGCGAAAGTGTGTATTTGTATAATAAATACGACACAAGAAATTTTGGAATTTCCGTAAACTATAAGCTGCCTACAAAAAATAAATTAGCAAAAGAAGATCCGAATATCCTGAAACAAGGCACGCAGACTGAAAGCACAGGTGGTGTTAGCGTTCCTTAAAATTAATAAACAGCGTTTTCGCTTTATATTTTTATTTTGAGGATTTGGCACATTAAATGGTGTCGGGCTAAAGTTCCTATTGATCTTTAGAACAAATTGAGGTTAATTGTAATTATAGTGTTTCACACACTGCCCAAATATTATCATTTTCCGGAACAGGAGCCGTGATTTCAATTTCTTCTTTCGTTACAGGATGAGTGAAATTCAGTTTTCTGGCGTGAAGCGAAATTCCACCATCAGGATTGGAACGTGGTGCTCCATATTTAAGGTCACCTTTTATGGGAATTCCGATTTTGGAAAGCTGTGCACGAATCTGATGATGACGGCCGGTTTCCAGATCGATTTCCAACAACTGATAATGATCCAACACTTTTAATAAAGTATAGGTAAGGATGGATTCTTTTGCGCCATCGGTTGCTTTTGGAAAAACAATCGCTTTATTGGTCTTTTCGTTTTTCTTTAAATAATGCACCAAACGTTGGGATTGCGGAATCAGTTCTTTCGGAACCAAAGCCCAATATGTTTTTTTAATCTCACGGTTTTTCACCATTTGGGTTAATCGCGAAAGTGCTTTGGAAGTTTTGGCGTAAATCACCAGTCCGGAAGTCGGGCGGTCAATACGATGAACCAAACCCAGAAAAACATTTCCGGGTTTTTTGTCTCTTTTTTTAATAAAATTTTTAATCAAGTCAAGCAGCGATTCGTCACCGGTTTTATCGCCCTGCACAAGCTGCCCGGCTTTTTTGTTGATAACGAGAAGATGATTGTCTTCGTAGAGAATCTGATTTTCTGTAAAATCTTTATTCATTACTTATTGTCGCGGAACTCTCGGACGGTTAAAAAGCGAAAGAATCACCCCAGCGAAAAGTCCGATGGTTTTAATGGAAGCAAATTGAGATTCCACTGGTAAAAATGCACCAATAATACAAAGTCCTGCTGCAATATACATGGGATATTTGTAGTTCGGGTTGGAAAGCATCGGAGCCTGAAAAATAAAACTCACTCCAATGGCAACATAAAAAACCTTGCGATACAGAAGATTATTGATTTCCGGAGAGAAAATATTCAGCCAGCCTGTAGCCAGACATAAAAGGGCAATAACGGAGGTAACGGATTGAATTAGCTGCTGATTTCTCATTAATAACTTTCTTTATCATTAGGAAAATCCACACTTTTCACATCTTTCACATATTGTGAAACGGCATTGGTAATTTCGGTATACAAATCGAGGTATCGTCTCAAAAATTTCGGAGAAAATCCCTGATTCATTCCTACCATATCGTGGTACACCAAAACCTGACCGTCACAATGCGACCCTGCTCCAATTCCAATTGTCGGGATGGAAATGCTTTCGGATACTTTTTTTGCTAAATCTGCCGGAATTTTTTCAAGAACAACCGCGAAGCAACCCAATTCTTCCAGAAGTTTTGCATCGCTGATGAGTTTTTCTGCTTCCTCTTCCTCTTTTGCCCGAACTTTATAAGTTCCGAACTGATAAATGGATTGCGGCGTTAAACCAAGATGCCCCATTACCGGAATTCCGGCGTTTACAATCGTTCGAACAGAATCTTCGATTTCCTTTCCGCCTTCGATTTTAATGGCATGTGCACCGCCTTCCTTCATCATTCTGACAGCGGATTCCAATGCTTTTTCCGAATTACTCTGATAGGTTCCGAAAGGCAAATCTGCAACGACTAAAGCACGATCAACACCACGAACCACACATTGTGTATGATAAATCATCTGATCCAGCGTAATGGGCAAAGTCGTTTCAAAACCAGCCATTACATTGGCAGCGGAATCTCCGATCAGGATTGCATCTATACCTCCTGCATCCACCATTTTTGCCGTGGTAAAATCATATGCCGTAAGCATACTGATTTTCTCCTTGTCAAACTTCATTTTGCGAAGCGTTTCGGTGGTAATTTTCTTTATTTCGGAATGAACAGACATTTTTTGTGTGTGGGATTTTATTTAATAATGTTGTTTGATGGTTTGAGGATTGGTATTGCGAGGAGCGTAGTAAAACGGAGCAACGAAGCAATCCGTTGATAAAAAGTTGTGATTGTCAGAGATTACTTCGTCGTCATTGCTTCTCCTCGCAATGACGAATTCACACTTGGCACTTTTCCCCTGTATCTTTTTCCTTTTTCCTTGATTCTTTTTCCTTGGCTCTTTCTCCTTGGCTCTTTTCTCTTTTTACCTGGCTCTTACTAAAAAGTAACGTGCCCCAGTTTAATCAGTTTTTCGTGGTTGAGGATTTTGAAATTACGCCCATCCACTTCGATCAGTTTATCCGATTTAAATTCGGAAATTAGCCGGATGGCACTTTCAGTAGCCGTTCCAATCAGGTTGGCAATTTCTTCTCTTGTTAATGAAATTTTAATGAAACCTTCAGGATCTGTACCCAGTTTTTGTTCCAGAAGCAGAAGGATTTCCGCAAGTCTTTCGCGAACGGTTTTTTGAGCAAGGAATGTAACGGTATTGGCAGATTCCCCCAATTCAAATGCTATTTTTTGAAGCATCGCATACGAAAGCGATGAGTCCGCTTCTAGCAAATGCAAAAATACATCCGCAGGAAGAAATGTAGTCTGAACATCCGTCATGGCTTCCGCTTTTGCCTGAAAGGCTTCTCCGCAAAGTAAAGAGCGGTAACCGATAAAATCTCCTTCCTTAATAAATCTCAAAATTTGATCCTTTCCGTAAGCGCCTGATTTTGATAACTTAGTGGTTCCTTTGTTAATAAAATAAACGCCTTTGGGATTTTCTCCATCTTCAAAAATAACATCTCCTTTATGAAAATCTATTACTTTTTTGGATGTTGAAAATACTTTAAAATCTTCTTCAGAGAGCCTTTTTTTCAGTTCTGTTTCGTCAAAGGCCTGCTCTAAATTCTTTTCAATGGTGAGTTGTTTTTCTAACGACATTAATATGACATTTATCAGCAAAAATAGGCTTTTTGAAACTAAAGACCAATTATTTTTGCATAATTTTGCGTTTCCAAAAAATGAATCTTCAACCTTCAGAAAAATGTTTCCACTGCGGACAGGATATCGACAAAGAGCGTATACTTTTTGATGAGAAAGTATTTTGCTGCAATGGCTGCAAATCCGTATACGAAATCCTCAACCTGAACAATCTCGGTAATTTCTACGAACTTAACCGGCAATCCGGGATTCGCCCTGATGAAAACACTTCTGCATTTGACTATCTGGACACGCAGGAAATTTTCGATAAAGTAACTGATTTTTCAGAGGGCAGCACATCGCTGGTTAGCTTCAAAATTCCGGTGATCCATTGTTCTTCCTGCATCTGGCTTCTGGAAAGTCTCCATACCATAAACCCTCATATTAAGTATTCGCAGGTTAATTTTACCAGAAAAACCCTTCAGGTTTCATTCAATCATCAGGAAATGAAGTTGAGTGAACTGGCGAAATTCCTCACCAATTTGGGATATAAACCCGTCATTAATCTTGAAACTGCTGAAAAAAAAGAAGAACACTGGGACAAAAGTCTGCTGGTAAAACTTGCCATTGCCGGTTTTGCATTTGGAAACGGAATGTTTTTCAGCCTTCCGGAATATATTGGCGGTGATGATTTCTGGATGCAGCAATACAAAAATCTTTTCCGGTTTCTGATGTTTCTTCTGGCAACGCCGGTGGTTTTCTATTCGGCTTCGGATTATTTTAAATCGGCCTGGTTCGGTTTGAAAAATAAAATTGTAAACATTGATATTCCGATTGTTCTGGGAATTATCGTGCTATACGGAAGAAGCATTTATGAAGTGTTGACGGATTACGGTCCCGGATATTTCGATACTTTGTGCGGACTGCTTTTTTTCATGCTTTTAGGAAAACTCTTCCAGAAAAGAACCTACCATGCGCTTTCTTATGATCGCGATTACAAATCTTTTTATCCCATTGCCGTTACAAAGGTGGAAACCGGAGGAATACACCAGAATATTTTGCTTTCCGAGCTGAAAATTGGCGACCGGATTATGGTTCGAAATCAGGAGATTATTCCTGTGGATTCGGTTTTAATTCATGGAGAAGGAAATATCGACAACAGTTTTATTACCGGAGAAAGTGCCACGATTGCAAAGCAACCGGGAGATAAAATTTTTGCAGGAGGAAAACAAATCGGCTCCGTACTGGAATTGGAAGTGATAAAAAACGTCAACCAAAGTTACCTTACCCAACTTTGGAATAAAGAAGCCTTTAAAAAATTTGAAACCGGACTGGATACGCTAACCAATAAAATCAGCAAATATTTCACCTTTATTATATTAGGAATTACACTGATTGCCGGAATTTATTGGTATCAGATCGATTTTGAAAAAATGTTTCAGGTGGTTTCTGCCATTTTGATTGTGGCTTGTCCTTGTGCACTGGCACTTTCTGCACCGTTTACTTTCGGGCATATTATGAGGATTTTAGGTCGGAATAAATTTTATGTGAAAGACACACTCACTATTGAAAAACTTGCCAAAATCGACACTTTGGTTTTCGATAAAACCGGAACCATCACTCATAATAAAAAAGCGCAGATTGAGTTTTCCGGAACTCCGATTCCTGAATTTGATTTACTGAATATCAAAACTTTACTCAAGAACTCCAACCATCCGCTTTCCAAAGCACTGTATGAATTTTTAGAACAGAAAGACGAATATTTCCCGATTGAAAACTTTGCTGAAATTTCCGGCAAAGGATACGAAGCAAAAGTCCGGAGCCATGATTATAAAATCGGTTCTGCTTCGTTTACAGGAGGAACTTCCGAAAATCTTGAAACCGCGGTTCATCTTTCAAAAAACGGAAATTATCTGGGAAAATTCACCTTTAAAAATGAATACCGCGACGGAATTGAGGAAATGTTCCGTTCATTAAAAGGGTATCACACCGACATTTTAAGCGGCGACAACGCTTCCGAAGAATCCGAACTTCATAAAATAGCTCCCGATATTGAAGAAATCCGTTTTAACCAAAGTCCGGAAGACAAACTGAACTTCATAAAAGATCTTCAGGATAAAAATAAAAAAGTGGCGATGTTCGGAGATGGTCTTAATGATGCCGGCGCATTGAAACAAAGCAATGTAGGAATTGCCATTGCGGATGATACCAATACTTTTACCCCTTCCTCTGATGTAATTATGAATGGCGAAAAAGTGACTTCAATCCGAAAATATCTGGATGTAAGCAAAGATGCGATGACTATTGTAAAAATTACATTCCTCATCAGTTTTATGTATAATATAATAGGACTGTCTTTTGCTGTAACCGGACATTTGTCGCCTTTGGTTGCCGCAATTCTGATGCCGATCAGCTCGATCACGGTAGTGGCATTTACCTCTGCAACAACATGGTTGCGATCACGAAAATATTTCAGGTAAAAACCTTCTTCAATACCCTTATTTAGAAAGATTTTAAATTAACGTATTTTAACATTTAATGACAGAAATCATTTTATTTCACTAAATTTGGGGTCTCTTAGTTTTTTAAATTTGCCGAGCAATGGATATTCTATATCTGATGGTTTTATGCAGTGTATCGCTTGCTGTAGTATTTTTGATTATTTTTATCGTAAATGCTAAAAAAGGGCAGTTTGAGGATGATGAATCGCCCGCAGTGCGAATCTTATTGGATGATGAAGTGAAACCTGAAAATACAGAAGAATCTCAATCCAATGACAAAAACAATTTAGAAGAAAAAAGTTAAAAATTTATATGGAGACACAAAAGTTTAGTTATGACAACAGCATTGTGCGCGCCTTCCTGATTGCAACAGTTGTTTTCGGGGTTGTAGGTTTCATTCTGGGACTTACGGCAGCATTGATGCTCTTTTACCCTGAGCTTCCTGAATTTTTATTCGGTACAGATGATACCACGATTAAAAGTTTGGCTTCCGGAAATATGGAAGGGCTCATCAATACGCAAGGTGCTTTCGGTTTTGGCCGAATCAGAATGCTGCATACCAGTGCGGTAATCTTTGCCTTCGTTTGTAACTACGTTTTTGCTGGGGCATATTACTCTTTACAGCGTTTGCTGAAAACGAGATTATTCAGCGACACCCTTTCTTGGATGCATTTCTGGACCTGGCAGTTGATGATTGTTGCAGTAGTAATTACTTTCCTTATGGGAATCAACACCTCTAAGGAATATGCAGAACATGAATGGCCGATTGATATTCTGATTACCGTTTCATGGGTGCTGTTCGGAATTAATATGTTCGGAACAATCGCTAAACGTAGAGTGCGCCACTTATATGTAGCCATCTGGTTCTTTATCGGAACTTGGATTGCAGTAGCAATGCTCCATATTTTCAATAATTTAGAAGTTCCGTTGTCATTCACCGGCTGGAAATCATACTCTGCTTATGCGGGTGTAAAAGACGCTTTGGTACAATGGTGGTATGGGCACAATGCCGTAGCATTCGTACTTACGACACCTGTTTTAGGGCTGATGTACTACTATCTTCCAAAAGCAGCAGAAAGACCGGTATTTTCATACAAACTTTCCATTATTCACTTCTGGTCTCTGATTTTTGTATATATCTGGGCTGGTCCTCACCACTTGCAATATACGGCATTGCCGGCATGGGCACAGGCATTGGGAACTGGTTTCTCCATTATGCTGATTGCTCCGTCTTGGGGAGGAATGCTGAACGGACTCCTTACCTTAAGAGGAGCTTGGGATAAAGTAAGAGAAAATCCAATTTTGAAATTTTTCGTGGTTGCAGTTACCTGTTATGGTATGGCAACTTTTGAGGGACCACTATTAGCAACAAAAACTTTAAATAAAGTAGGACATTTTACCGACTGGGTTATTGGTCACGTACATTTAGGTGCACTGGGCTGGAACGGATTTATCGGTTTCGGGATGATCTATTACCTTGTTCCGATTATGTGGAGAACCAAACTTTGGTCAGTAAAAATGGCGAACTGGCATTTCTGGCTAGGAACATTGGGAATTATTTTCTATGCCGTTCCGATGTATATCTCCGGATTTACGCAAGGTTTGATGTGGAAACAATTTAATCCGGACGGAACCTTAGTTTGGAAAAACTGGTTGGATACTGTAACTGCAATTATTCCATATTTCTGGATGAGATTTTTTGGAGGTATTTTATATCTTGCCGGAGCACTTCTTATGGTGGTAAATTTAATTGCAACCGCAAGACAAGGTTCATTCCAGAAAAATGTACCTGCTGAAGCGCCTGCGCTGGCAAATATCGGAAATGCAAGAAAACAGGGGGAAGGCTTCCACCTTTGGTTGGAAAGAATGCCTTTGATTATGTCTGTTTTAGCATTTATTGCTGTAGCAATCGGAGGTTTCCTTGAAATTGTTCCTACCTTAACCATTAAAGATAATGTACCGACAATTGCAGCGGTAAAACCTTATTCACCATTAGAACTTGAAGGTCGTGATTTGTATATCCGCGAAGGATGTAATGCCTGCCACTCACAAGTTATTCGTCCTTTCCGAGATGAGGTTGTACGTTTCAATGGGAAAAACGGGCAGTATTCCAAAGCAGGAGAATTCGTGTATGACCGTCCTTTCCTATGGGGATCCAAAAGAACAGGTCCGGATTTACATCGTGAAGGAGGGAAAAACCCAAGTTCATGGCACTTTAAGCACATGTATAATCCAAGACATACTTCTGCAGGTTCCATTATGCCACGTTATCCATGGCTGATCCGTAATACATTGGATCGATCACAAACCACAGATAAAATCGTATTCATGAAAAATGTGTATGATGTGCCATATTCCAAAGCTGAAATTGATTCTGCAGAAACATGGGCAAATAATCAGGCAGCAGGAATTGCAAAAGATATTTTTGCAGAAGCAGCCGACGTGAAAAAACAATTTGAAGAAGAGAAAGCAGCCAAAGGAACAGCATTCGTACCTCTTGAAAAAAGAGAAATTACTGCTCTTATTGCTTATCTGCAAAGATTGGGAACAGACATTAAAACAACAGAAGTACAAACAGCCAGTAATAACTAACATAATCATTCATCATGATTCCGCAGAGTTTTAAAGATATTATTTCAAATGGCGAAAATGTAGGTATGCTACAAACAATTGCTATGATATTATTTATTCTGCTGTTTATAGGAATCGTTCTGTATGTTTTCAGCCGCCCTAAGAAATTCTACCGGGACGAAGAAAATGCACCGTTGGACGATGGAGAAGATGATGATTTTAATTTAAAGCATTAATCATGAGACAAAGAACACCCGTTTATATCAATATTGTAATCGTATTCGGTTTGCTGATTACCTTGTTCTACATGTTTGTACAAGGTTGGGATTTTCTTTCCAATTCATATTTCTGGGGAACCGTTGTGATTGCCACAATCATGGTATTCATCCATAGTGCGTTGGGAGATCTAATTGAAAACAACCAGTTCAAAAAACTTACAGCAACAGAGAAAAAAGAATATCTGGAAGAAAAAAATATTCCTTATTTCACCAGACTGTACAGAAGTGCATTCAAAAAGCAAACAGCAACCGAGGAAAAAGACATCCTTATCGACCACGGTTTTGATGGAATTATGGAATTGGATAATCAATTGCCAAAATGGTGGCTGGGATTATTTTATTTTGGAGTAGCATTCTGTATTATTTATATGGCTTCATATTGGCTGACTGATTTTGCAAATCCTATTAAAGAATACGATGCTGAATACAAAGAACAACTGGCATCTATTGATGAATATATGAAGACCGTACCTCAGGCAACCATTGAAACTGCAGTATTTTCAGAAGACAATATTGCAGCAGGACAGGAAATTTTCCAGACTAACTGTGTTACCTGCCATAGCGCCGGAGGAGCCGGAGGAATAGGGCCAAACCTTACCGATAATTTCTGGATCAACCAACCGGAAAAAACATTGTTTAAAAATGTATTTCACATCGTTGAAAACGGAGTTACCGGAACAGCCATGCAGGCTTGGGGGAAAAACGGAGTTCTTACCGGAAACGACATTCAGAATGTTGCTGCGTATGTATATCACATTAATCAGGAACAATCACCCATTACTACTGCGCAAGGAGGAGCAGCACCTCAGGGGACAGAAGCGCATTGGGAAAAATAAAAACAAACAAAATATCTATGGAAACATAATTCCCTGTGGAAGTCTAACTTTGGCAGAGAATTATGTTTTTTTATCTTATTACATTTAGAACAAATGACTGAACAAGAAGATCACAGAGGAGGACAAGGCCAGGTTCTGGATCCAGAAACATTCCGTGATTCTGTAGGAACCATGGAACAGTCCGGTAAAAGAAAATGGGTATATCCTAAAAAACCAAAAGGAAAATATACCAATTACAGAACCATCGTTGCCGTAATTTTGCTGTTTGCATTATTTGCCATTCCTTTTATTAAAATCAACGGAAATCCTTTTTTGATGTTCAATATCATTGATCGAAATTTCTTCATCATCGGGCAACCTTTTTATCCGCAGGATTTCTTTATTTTGGCATTAGGATCAATTGCAACCTTAATTTTTGTTATTCTGTTTACGGTAGCTTACGGTAGAATTTTCTGCGGTTGGATTTGTCCGCAAACGATTTTCATGGAAATGATTTTTCGCAAAATAGATTACGCCATAGAAGGAGATCGAAACAAACAGATGAAACTCGACCGTCAGGAATGGAACAGCGAAAAAATCTGGAAAAGAACACTAAAGTGGTCAATTTATCTCATCATTTCACTGGTTATCACCCATTTCATGTTTATGTATGTTGTAGGTTATGAAGAGGTTTTTAAAATCATGAAAGAAGGACCTTTGGCGCATCCCACCAATTTTCTGGTGATGATTTTCTTTACCGCGGCATTTTATTTTGTATTCGCTTGGTTCAGAGAACAGGTATGTACTTTGGTTTGCCCTTATGGAAGATTGCAGGGCGTATTGATAGACAAGCAGACCATTAATGTTTTCTATGATTTTAAAAGAGGTGAAACCCGCTCAAAATGGAGAAAAAATGAAGACCGAAAAGCAGCAGGGAAAGGCGATTGTATTGATTGTGGACAGTGTGTGGTGGTTTGCCCGACTGGTATTGACATCCGAAACGGACAGCAGCTGGAATGTGTAAACTGTACCGCCTGTATTGATGCCTGTGATGAAGTCATGGAAAAAGTGGGACTTCCAAAAGGATTAATCCGCTACGCATCCGAATCAGAAATTGAGACCCAAACCCCATTCAAATTTACCGCAAGAATGAAAGCTTATGCTGTTTTTCTTGTATTGTTGATGGGATTTCTCGGATTTTTGCTGGTCAACAGAGGAGATATGGAAGCCAAATTTATTAAACCGGCAGGAAGTACTTTCTTTGTGCGCGACGGTAAAATTTCCAATACCTATAATTATACGCTTCTTAACAAATCCAACAAAAATATATTTGTTACCTTTAAAGTATTGGAACCCAAAAATGGTGAAGTAATTTATAGCAACGTAGGAGCCATAAAAGTTGAAAGAGACAAAGTAACCAAAGGAACCGTGAATATTTCGTTCCCACAAAAAGACGTGAAACTTTCCAAACAGAACATCAAAATCGGAGTGTTTGACAAAACCGGTAAAATGGTGGATTCCTACGAAACCTATTTTGAAGGACCTTTTAAAATGCAGTTTTAATATGAAAATTTCTTGGGGACATGGTGTCATCATTGCTTTAGGCGCATTTATTGTGTTTATACTGGGAATGATTTTTTTCTTTCCTATGGGACAGCAAAATTCTGAATTGATTACTGAGAATTATTATGAGGAAGAACTGCTGTATCAGGATGTGATTGATGCCAAAAAAAGAGCTGATCAATTAGCAGAAAAACCAAAACTGGAAATTAAAAATGAAGGATTATTCTTGTCTTTCCCGAAAGATATTAATAATTCAAACTCAAAATTTGACTTTTATTTATACCGTTCTTCAGACCAAAATCTCGATGTGAAAAAAGAATTTGCGCTTGATGCAAACAATAACTATAGCATTCCTAAAAAAATTTTGGTAAAAGGAGGATATATTTTAAAAGTCATGTGGACAAAGGAAAAACATAAATATCAGATTGATTACGATATCGAATGGAAATAGCACTCATCATATCTGCATTGGGTTTAGGCTTTGCCTCCGGATTTCACTGTATCGGAATGTGTGGTCCTATTGCACTTTCATTGGGACTGACCAAAAAGCAGGCACTTAATTTTTACTTCCAGAATCTCACGTATCAATTTGGAAGAATCTTTACCTACGCATTTTTAGGAGCCCTTCTCGGAATTGTGGGAAAAGGTTTTGAAATCAGCGGATTTCAGAGTTATCTTACCATTATTGCAGGAATTCTGTTGATCGTAATGGCAGTATTTTCTTTTGGTGGAAAGGATTTTTCCTCAAAAATTCCGTTTCTTTCAAAATTGCTGATGAAAGTGAAACTCAATCTTGGAAAACTTTTACAAAAAGCCGATTATAAAAGTCGTTTTGCAACCGGTATTCTCAACGGATTTTTGCCTTGCGGAATGGTGTATATGGCATTAACCGCCTCTCTTGCCGCAGGAGGAATTTGGCAAAGCTCACTCTTTATGGCACTTTTCGGGTTGGGAACGCTTCCCTTTATGTTTGCCGTGGTGCTTGTAGGAAATTTAATTTCTCAAAACTTCAGAAGTAAAGTTTTGAAAGTCATACCGGTAATGATGATTATTTTGGGAAGTCTGTTTATTCTTCGCGGTCTGGAACTGGGAATTCCTTATATTTCCCCTTCCTCTTCTTCGCTGGGCATTCATTCCGGAAATAGCGGGCATGAACATTGCCATTAATGGATCAAGCACAAAACTTGTGAAGAAAGACTAAAAAAAAATGTGAGATGTTATTCTCATAAAAAATAGCGCACCTTCGGCGCGCACCCAATCTTATTTTCAAACCTATTCTACACAGATAGCATTCCTCCGGAATGCACTTCTATACCAACATATACTCTTCACTCAGAATTGTAATTGTAAATTCATTATGGGAAAGAAAAACGTCAATCCTAAAGTTTTGCATCTGATACCAGAAAGTTTTACAAAATTTAACTTTGATAATAAAAATTTCGGCGG